>CAKPGM010000007.1 GCA_934154805.1 uncultured Clostridia bacterium
GAAATGAGCGAAGATGAGAAAATGGAAAGACTAGCAGAACTAAGAGAAAAAGCAATAAGAGATGAAAAAGCATTATACAATACTGGAATTAGAGAGGGAAAAGAACTTGGAAGAGAAGAAGGAGAACGAAAGAACAAAATAGAGGTAATAAAAAGGATGTTAAAAGATAATATGAATATAGCATTGATAAAGAAATATGCCAATGCAACTGATGAAGAAATAGAAGAAGCAAAAAATAAATAAAAATTGATAGAATTAATATTTCGTTTAATAAATAGACAACGCTTTGAATTTAGAAATAAGTTCAAAGCGTTCTTATATGAAAAGATTAATAATGAAATCTATAATTCACTACAAAAATCTTGCGTCTTGGCTTAAATTAATATATACTAAAAACATAAATCCTATAAATAAGGAGAAAAAGATGTCAGAAGTAAAATGGACCAACGAACAATTAAATGCAATAACTAAAAAAGATTCAAACATATTAGTAGCAGCTGCTGCACGGAAGTGGAAAGACAGCTGTATTAGTCGAGCGAATTATAAGAAGAATAATAGAAGATAAAATCGATATAGATAAAATTTTAGTAGTTACATTCACAAATGCAGCTGCTGCAGAAATGAGAGAAAAAATACTAGAAGCAATTTACAAAAAGATAGAAGAAAATCCAGAAGATGAGAATCTTCAAAAACAGATAATACTTTTAAACAAAGCAAGTATTTCTACTATACACTCATTTTGTTTAGATGTAATAAAAAACAATTTTTATGAGATAGATGTCTCTGCAAATACAAGAATTGCAGACGATTCAGAAATATTGCTTTTACAACAAGAAGTAATAGATGACTTATTCGAAGAAAAATATGCAGAAGAAGATTCAAATTTTATAAAACTAATAAAGACATACACGAAATATAATCAAGATGAAGTATTAAAGGATTTAATTTTAAGAGTCTATTCATATATTCAGGCATCTCCATTTCCAGAAGAATGGCTAGAAGAACAAATAGAAAAACTTAACATAGAAGATGGCACAAACTTTTCGGATACTGTATGGGGCAAAATAATAACAGAAAATGCAAATCAGATATTAGAGGATTCAATATTAAAACTGCAAAACATTAGAACTAAAATGACACGTTTCCCTGAACTAGATAAATTTACAGCAAAAATAGAAGATGACATAGACAAATATACATATATACAAAACAATTTATCTGACTGGGATACGGCAGTAGAGGCGATAAATACACTAAAAAATGCTATGTGGACCAAAGATCAGAAGATAACAAATGATTTAAAAGATGAAGCAAAAGATGTAAGAGAAAGCACAAAAGATGAATTCAAGAAAGTAAAGAAATTGATGAATTGTTCATCAGAAGAAGCGGTGCAAGATATAAAATATATGTATCCAATATTAAAAATGCTAAAAGACTTAATATTAGAATTTTCTCAAAAATTCTACCAAAGAAAAAGAGAAAAGAACATTATGGATTTTAGTGATATGGAACATTTAGCTCTAAAGATACTTGTAAAAAAAGATGAGAATGGAAATGTTGTAAAATCAGAAATAGCAAAAAAATATGAAAACAAATTTGAAGAGATTGCTATTGACGAGTATCAAGACAGTAACTTAGTTCAAGAATACATTTTAACAAGTGTATCAAGAGGAAATAATATATTTATGGTTGGAGATGTAAAACAAAGTATTTATAAATTTAGACAAGCAAGACCAAAGTTATTTTTAGATAAATATGACAGTTACAAATTAGAACCAGTAAATGGAGAAAATAGAAAAATCCAACTATTTAAGAATTTTAGAAGTAGAAGTAATATACTGGACTTTACGAACTTAGTATTTGAAGACATAATGAGTAGAGAGTTAGGAAACATAGAATATAATCAAGATGAGTATTTAAATCTAGGAGCAAATTTTGAAGAAATACAAAATCAAGATTATAAAACAGAACTAGAGATATTAGACTTATCAGAAGAGAATGATGACATTTGGAAAACGGATGAAGAAGAAACAGAAGAAGAACAGGAAAAAGTAGAAGATGTGGTCCTAGAAGCAAGATTTGTGGCTAGAAAAATAAAAGAACTAATAGATAGTAAGTATCAAATTATAGACAAAAAAACGGGAAGGAGAGATATTCAATATAAAGATATAGCAATACTTCTACGAACATCATCAGGAGTTGCAAATGTGTATGAAAAGGAAATATCGGAATTAGAAATTCCTGTATATAGTGATAGTTCAAGCCAATATTTGCAGTCAGTAGAAATAGAAACAATAATGTCATTGTTAAGAATAATAAACAATCCAATGAAAGATATTCCACTTGTAACAGTTATGCGTTCGCCAATAGGAAACTTTACAGACAATGAGCTAATAGAAATACGAATGGCGGACAGAAATTCAAGTTTTTATGAAGCACTTTTAAAGTCGGATTTAGAAAAAGCTCATAGATTTTTAGCTCTATTAAAAGAACTTAGAGAAGATGAAGAATATATGACATTAGATGAATGGATTTGGAACATATATACAAAAACAGGTTATATGAACTATGTGAATTTAATGCCAAATGGAGCTTTGAGAGTATCTAATTTAAGAATGCTATTCGAAAGAGCAAAACAATACGAAGAAGCTAGCTTTAAAGGACTTTACAATTTTATTAACTTCATAGATAAAATAAAATTCAACCAAGAAGACTTAAAAGCTGCTAAAATAATAGGAGAGAACGAAAATGTTGTTAGAATAATGACAATTCACAAGAGTAAAGGATTAGAATTTCCTGTTGTCATACTCGCTGGAGTAGGAAAACAATTCAACTTCAGGGATCTAAATGGAAAAATACTATTGGATCAAGATTTAGGAATGGGACCACAATACATAGATTCAGATAGATATATAGAATTTAAAACATTGGCAAAAAAAGCATTAGCAATAAAGGAAAAAAATGAAGCAATATCAGAAGAAATGAGAATTTTATATGTTGCGTTAACAAGAGCAAAAGAAAAGCTAATAATTGTGGGAAGACAAAAAGATGTAAATAAGAAAATGTCAGAAAAACAAAAATTATTGGAGATATACTCTACAATAGATTACAATAAGATAAATCCATATCTATTGCAAAAATATAAAACATATTTAGACTGGTTAGAACTAATCTATTTAAAAGAAGGAGCGGCAAACACAAAAAATCTATTTACTGTAAATATAAACAAAAAAGAGAAAACTTCTGTAAAAATAGAAAATGAAGTAGAGGATATTTCTAATAAAATAATTGAAGAATCAAACAAGAATAACGATGAACAAGAAAAAGAAAAGATAAAAGAAGTTTTAAACTGGCAATACAAACATCAAAGTATTGAGGGAATACCAACAAAAACATCTGTAAGTAAATTAAAAGAGAAAAGAGAACAAGAAGTACAAATAACGCAAGAGCCAAAATTCATAAATGAAGAAGTAAAAACAAAACTTACAGGAGCACAAAAAGGAACTTTAATACATATATGTCTGCAAAAAATGAAAGAAACAGAAGAATACAATTTAGAAAAAATAACTGAATTGATAGAGGAATTAAAAGATAAAGAAATAATAACAGAAATTGAAGAACAAAACATAGATAAAGAAAAACTGTTGGAATATACAAATTCGAAACTTTGGACAGAATTAAAACAAGCAAAAGAAATACACAAAGAACATCCATTTTACATTAATATAAAGGCAAGTAGAATATATAATCAAATAAAAAAGGAAGATGACGAAGACATACTAGTTCAAGGTGTAATAGACTTATTCTTTATTGATAAAGATGATAAATTGATACTGGTCGATTATAAAACAGATTATGTTCAAAACGAAAATGAATTAGTAGAAAAATACAAAGGACAGCTTGATCTTTATAAGGAAGCATTAGAACAATCTTTAAATAAAAAGGTAGATAAAATGTGCATATATAGTGTGTACTTAAACAAGTTAATAGAAATTGGAATATGATATAAAATTTTAGAATTATAAAATTCTTAGTGTTACTATATTATCTTTTTTAAAGTTCTCGTTCAAACAATTTCGCAAGGATTTCTAAATGAGTTTTACGGCACCCTTCCACGTATGGATTCATAACTGAATCCACCTGAACTCTTTCCGTAAAACTTTATTAAGAACTCCTAGGCTCAATCATTTTCAATTCGACCTTCTCAAAATATAATATAGTAACACTAAGACTAAGAAAAAATAATATTAAAATGCAAATAAGTATTACACGAAAGGAGCAATTATGCGTTTAGACAAATTTTTAAAAGTATCAAGAATAATAAAAAGAAGAACAGTTGCAAATGAAGTGGCAGACTGTGGTAGAATATATGTAAACGGAAAAGCAGTAAAACCAAGTTATGAAGTAAAAGTAAATGATATAATAGAAACAAAATTTGGAGATAAAACAACGAAATTTAAAATCATATGTATACCAACAGTACAAGGTAAAAATATGCCAAAGCTGGTAGAAGAGATAGAATAGCAAGAGCAAGGAAGAAATTCCTTGCTTTTATATTGAAAAAAATCCCTGTGCGTGATAGAATATGACATATGTTAAAGAAAAATTGGAGGAATATATATGGCAGAATTTGTACATTTGCATGTGCATAGTGAATTCAGTTTACTAGATGGAGCAAATAGAATAAAAGACTTACCAGTAAGAGCAAAAGAACTTGGAATGAAGGCAATGGCTATAACTGACCACGGTGTTATGTTTGGAGTAATTGACTTTTACAAAGCTTGTATGGCAAATGGAATAAAACCTATCATAGGATGTGAAGTATATGTTGCTCCAAGAAAAAGGACTGACAAAGATCCAAATATAGATGCAAGATACAATCACCTAATTCTTCTTGCAAAAGACAACGAAGGATATAAAAATTTAACAAAGTTAGTATCAATAGGATTTACAGAGGGATTTTATTACAAACCTCGTATAGATAAAGAAGTACTAGAAAAATATCATGAAGGCTTAATATGTTGTAGTGCATGTTTAGCAGGAGAAATACCACAGGCAATATTAAAAGGCGATATGGATGAAGCAGAAAAAGCAGCAATGTGGTTTAAAAATGTATTTGGAGAAGATTACTATTTAGAGATACAAAATAATGGAATAAATGAACAAGTTTTAGTAAATCAGAAGCTAGTAGAATTATCTCATAAGCTAGACATACCGCTAGTTGCAACCAATGATTCACATTATCTAAAAAAAGAGGATGCATATAACCACGAAATATTGTTATGCATACAAACTGGCAAGAAGATTACAGATGACGACAGAATGAGATTTGAAACAGATGAACTTTATATAAAATCACCGGAAGAGATGAGTGATTATTTCTCGGGCGTGCCAGAAGCAATAGAAAATACAGTAAAAATAGCAGACAAATGTAATGTAACATTTGAGTTTGGACATACAATACTTCCAAATTACGACGTACCAGCAGAATTTACAACTCACTATGATTACTTGAAAAAATTATGTAATGATGGAATAAAAAACAGATATGGCGAAAATCCATCACAAGAAATAATAGATAGAGAAAATTATGAACTAGAAGTAATCAAAAAAATGGGATATGTAGATTATTTCTTAATAGTGTGGGACTATATTCATTATGCTAAAACTCAAAATATACCAGTAGGACCAGGAAGAGGTTCTGGTGCAGGATCAATTGTTGCATATGCAATAGAAATAACTGACATAGATCCAATAAAATATGGATTAATATTTGAAAGATTCTTAAATCCAGAGAGAATAAGTATGCCCGATTTTGACGTTGACTTTTGTTACGAAAGAAGACAGGAAGTAATAGACTATGTTGGCAGAAAATACGGTCAAGACCATGTTTCTCAGATAATAACATTTGGAACAATGTCTGCAAGAATGGTAATTAGAGATGTTGCAAGAGTACTGGATGTTCCATATGCAAATGCTGACAAACTTGCAAAAATGATACCAAATGAGATTCATATTACAATAAAAAAAGCACTAGAACAAAACAAGGAATTGGCAGACGAATATGAAAACAATCCAGAAACAACAAGGTTACTAGACATTGCAATGGCGTTAGAAGGAATGCCAAGACAGGCTTCAACTCACGCTTGTGGAATCGTTATAACAAAAGATCCAGTTGTAACATATGTTCCTTTGTATGAAAGAGATGGAGTAGTTTCAACTCAATATATAATGACAACACTAGAAGAACTTGGACTTCTAAAGATGGACTTCTTAGGGTTAAGAACTTTGACAGTTATACAAGATACAATAGATCTTGTAAAAAAGGACAAAGGAATAGATGTAGAGTTTGATGCAAATATGAACGATCCAAAAGTCTTTAAGCAATGGCAAGAAGGAACTTCAATGGGAATATTCCAGTTTGAAAGCCAAGGAATGACTAACTTTATGAAGGAGCTTAAGCCAGACTGTCTAGAAGATATAATAGCCGGAGTTTCTTTGTACAGACCAGGACCAATGGACCAGATTCCAAGATATATAGCAAACAAAAAAGATCCAGAACATGCAGTATATACACATCCATCGTTAAAACCAATATTAAAAGTTACATATGGATGTATGGTTTATCAAGAACAAGTTATGCAAATAGTTAGAGATTTAGCAGGATATTCGTTAGGAAGAGCGGACCTAGTTCGTCGTGCAATGGGAAAGAAAAAGCTAGATGTAATGGCAAAAGAAAGAGAAATTTTCATAAACGGACAAGTTGACGAAAATGGAAATGTTATAGTTCCAGGTTGTGTAAGAAATGGAATAGACGAGGTGTCAGCAAATAAAATCTTTGATGAAATGGCAGAATTCGCAAAATATGCATTTAACAAGTCACACGCAGCTTGTTATGCAGTAGTTGCATACAGAACAGCATATCTAAAAACATATTATCCAAACGAATTTATGGCAGCAATGTTAAACAGCTTTTTAGGAAATCTAGACAAAATACCAGAATATATAGATGAATGTAGAAAGCTAAACATTGATATTTTAAAACCAGACATAAATAAAAGCTTTACAAAATTCACAGTAGATGATGGAAAAATCAGGTTTGGTTTAGGAAGTATAAAAAATGTAGGAATAGCAGCTGTTGATGCGATAGTTCAAAATAGAGAAAAAGATGGCGAATATAAGAGCTTTACAGACTTCTGTGAAAGAATGGAAGGGGAAGCTGTTAATAAAAAGTGTATAGAAAGTTTAATAAAAGCAGGAGCTTTTGATAACTTTGCAGAAACCAGAAGCACACTAATGGCCTCATTTGAAGATATATTAGATACAATAAGTGGAATGTCAAAAAAGAATATACAAGGACAAGTATCAATGTTTGACTTTGGAAAAACAGAAGAGTCAAATGATATGGAAAAACTAAAATATAATTATACAACATTAAAAGAATACACAGATCAAGAACTACTATCAATGGAGAAAGAAATGCTTGGAATATACATATCAGGACATCCTCTTGAAAAATATAGAGAACAAATTGCAAAACAAGCTAATATAAATACTTTACAAATCAGAGAGTTTGAACAACTATCACAGGCAGAAATGGAAAATCCAGAGCTATTAGATAATAGAGGACAACTTAAACTGTTACAAGATGGGCAATTTGTTAAATTTGCAGGAATAATAACATCAATCAAAAAGAAATATACTAAAAATAATAAGATAATGGCATTTGCAACGTTAGAAGATTTATATGGTAGCATAGAAGTAATAATATTTGAAAATTGTTATCTACAATGCTCAAACGAGTTGATAGATGAGAATATAGTATTAGTAGAAGGTAGATTAAGTATTAGAGAAGACGAAGATACAAAAATAGTTGCAAGGGAAATAAAAAAATTCGAAGATACAAAATCAAAAAGCTTGTATATAAATATAACAAATTTATCTGAAGAAAAGAAAAATCAATTAAGAGGAGCATTGAAATTCTTTACAGGAGATAAAAATAATGTGCCAGTTGTAATAATAAATGGAGAAAGAAATGATCCTGCTGGTGGACTATATGTGACAAAAGATATTCTAGAAGAACTTCAGGAAATAGTTGGACAGGAAAACGCAAAAATAGAATAGAATTTTGTCGAACGATTATGGTTAAATTTTATCTAAAAGTATTGCATATTTTGAAATATATAGTATAATAGTAGATGAAAGAGAATCCAGAAAATTACAAACTTTCACTAGGAGATAGACAATCAAAGATTGTCAAAAAAACAGGCATCTGCGAAATGCCTGTTTTTCAATTATCGAAATAAATCGATAATTTCTTTTAATACTTTTGCAATCTTTAAGGAATACTTGCATACAATAAGTATGCTATGTAAAAACTTAAAAGAATGCTTAGTATTTTTTCTCCTACGTTTACGAGAATCCATAGGATCACCTCCTTTCACTGGAGAATGACATATAATTATACTACGTAATAACTGCAAAGTTTGTCAAAACGTGACGGTATAGTAAAAACTTTTAATAAAAATTTTGTCGAACGATTATGGTTAAATCTTATCTGAAAGTATTGCATATTTTGAAATATATAGTATAATAGTAATGGAAGAGATTCACTAAATCACAAACTTTCAAACAAGAATGAGCAATCAAAGATTACAAAAAAAAAACAGGCATTTGCGGATGCCTGTTTTTCAATTATCGAAATAAATCGATAATCTCTTTTAATACTTTTGCAATCTTTAAGAAATACTTACATACAATAAGTATGCTATGTAAAAACTTAAAAGAATGCTTAGTATTTTTCTTCCTGCGTTTACGGAGATTCACTACAATCACCTCCTCTCTGTTACAAGAATGACATAATTATACTACGTAATAACCGCGAAGTTTGTCAAAATGTAGCGGTATAGTAAAAAAAGTTCGAATTCACACAATGTTCATTGAATTATTGGGAAAATAATGATAAAATATTTTTGCAAATAAAAAGTTGAAAGGAACGTAAAAAATGAAAAAAGCCTTATTAAAAGATAGTATAAGACAAATAAAAAACACTTTTAAAAGATTTTTATCAATTGTTTTAATAGTGTTTTTAGGTGTAGGCTTTTTTGCAGGAATAAGAGCTACGAGCCCAGATATGAAAGATACAGTAGACACATATTACGATTTACAAGATGTAATGGATATAGAAGTTCTTTCAACATTGGGATTAACCCAAAATGATATAGAAGCCTTAAAAGATGTTGAAGGAATTAATGAGGTAGAAGGCAGTTATAGCTTTGATGCTACTGTGAGCAATGAGGAAAAAGAATTTGTTATTAAAGTCAAGGCAATGCCCGAGAATATAAACAAAATCAAGTTGATGAACGGAAATCTTCCACAAAATAGTGATGAGGCAGTGGTGGAAGAATCGTTTTTAATTGGTACAGGATATAAAATTGGAGATTATATAGAATTAACTCCAGAAAAATTAGAATTAGGACAAGATGAAAGTACAGATGTAATAAATGAAAAGAAGATAAAAATAGTAGGAGTTGTAGAATCTCCCGAATATATATCTAGATCAAGAGGAACAAGTAAACTAGGTGCAGGAAGCATCAATTATTATATGTTCATACCAAGAGAAAATATAAATATGGACGTATATACAGTTGCATATATAACAGTGGATGGGGCAAAGGAGCTTGCAACATATAATCAAGATTATAAGGATTTAGTATCACATGTAAAAGATAATGTAGAAGCAATTTCGGATGAGAGAAAACAGGCAAGATATAACGAAATTATAGAAGAAGCAAATAAAAAATTAGATGATGCGCAAAACGAATATAATGACAAAAAACAAGAAGCAGAAGAAAAAATAAATGATGCTGAAAATCAAATTGAAGATGCAAAAAGACAAATAAGAAATGCGCAAACAACATTGGAAAACAACATAGCTAGTACAAATAATAAATTTAAAGATGCAGACAATCAAATAAAAGAAGCAGAAAGTCAAATACAGAATGCAAAAACACAATTAGAAAATCAAAGACAACAAATAGAAATGATGCCAGAATCACAAGAAAAAGAATATGCAAAACAACAGTTAGAAATGGCAACAAAACAGATAGAACAAAATGAAGCAAGTTTGAATAATCAAAAATCAGAACTAGAAAGTAACAAGAAGAAAGCAGAAAATGAATTTGCATCAGCTAGAAGAAGAATAGCAAACTCAAAAACAGAAATCTCGGAAAATGAATCAAAGCTAGAAGATTCAAGAAAAGAGGCAAATGAAAAATTAGAAGAAGCACAGCAAAAAATAAATGATGCAAGAGAAGAAGTAAACAAAATAGAGAAACCAACTTGGTATATATTAGATAGAAACTCTAACTATGGATATGCAGAATATATACAAGACACAGACAGAATAGCAAATCTAGCAAAGGTATTTCCATTAGTGTTCTTCTTAGTTGCAGCATTAATCAGTTTAACATCAATGTCAAGAATGATAGAAGAGCAAAGAACACAAATAGGAACATTGAAGGCAATTGGATACAATAAAGCACAAATATCAATGAAATATGTAATATATGCACTTCTTGCAACAATAATTGGTGGAGTAACAGGAATGTGTGTAGGATTTAAGTTACTTCCAAGAATAATTACAATGACGTATCAAATGATGTATACTCTACCAGATGCAGACTGTGTATTTAGACTAAAAATAGGAATTGTGGGACTTGTATTTGCACTAGTATGCACAATAGGAGCAACAATTTACACTTGCATCAAAGAGCTAATAGAAAAGCCAGCAACGCTAATGTTACCAAAAGCACCAACCCCAGGCAAGAGAATACTATTAGAAAAAATAACATTTATATGGAAAAGAATGAAATTTACAAACAAAGTAACAGCAAGAAATTTGTTTAGATACAAGAAAAAGTTTTTAATGACAGTGATAGGAGTAGCTGGCTGTACATCATTAATAATAGCAGGTTTTGGAATAAGAAATGCGATTGGAAATATGATACCAGACCAGTTTGGTGAAATATTTAAGTATGAAGGAACTGTTAGTTTAAAAGATGACCTAAATCTAGAAGAAATAGCAAAAGAAGAAAATAAAGTAAAAGATATTGAAAAAGTATCGAAAACACTAACTTGTTATATGACAGCAGTGGAAACTACTCAAATGGAAAGTACACAAACAATAAATTTGATGGTGACAGATAAAATAGACGATTTAAAAGATTTTGTAAGTCTAAGAGCTAGAAATAACAAAAAGAATGAATATGCGTTAGGAAATGATTCTGTAATAATATCAGAAAAACTTGCAAAATTATTAAATGCTAATGTTGGAGATAGAATAACAATAAAAGATACAGACAACATAGAAAAAACAGTAACAGTTGGAAATATAACAGAGAACTACATATATCATTATATGTATATGTCAAGCGATTTATATAATTCAATATATGGAGAAAATGAATATAAACCAAATACGATTCTAATAAAAGAAGAGCAAGGAATTACACTAGATGAAGAAGATGATATAGGAAAAACAATTCTAGCAGATGAAAACAATGTAGTAGGAGTGACTTTCTTATCATCAACCAAAGACGTATTCTCAATGGTAATGGATAAAATGCAACTAGTAGTATATATTCTAATAATTGCAGCAGGGCTACTTGCATTCGCGGTACTATACAACTTATCAAATGTAAATATAAGCGAGAGAATAAGAGAACTTGCAACAATAAAGGTACTGGGATTCTATAACAAAGAAGTGTTTAACTATGTAGCAAAAGAAACAAGAATACTAACGATAATAGGAATATTACTAGGTCTTTTGGGAGGATATTTCCTAGCAATGTATGCTGTAAAAACTTGTGAATTAGACATGCTTATGTTTGATTACAATATAGGAATAATGAGTTTTATATATGGAATAGTAATAACAATAATTTTTGCAGAAATAGTGAATATTGCTGTAAATCGTACATTAAAGAAAATAAGTATGATAGAATCTTTAAAGAGTATAGATTAAACATTAGTAAAAAAGTTGGAAAATTAATGAAAATCAGTGCATAAAAACATAAGTTGGTTTTATGCACTGATACTTTTAAGCAAAAAAACTAGCAAAATGAACTTTTGATATTGACTATTTTTAAGAATGATGTTATATTATTAAAGTATTAAATATTATGGCCCCTTGGTCAAGCGGTTAAGACGCAGCCCTCTCAAGGCTGAATCATGGGTTCGATTCCCGTAGGGGTCACCAAAAAGAAAAGAGTTATTATTTATTAATAGCTCTTTTTTTATAGCAAAATATTTATAGGGAATCGAAAAGGAGGAACAGAAAAATGTCCGGGTGGACATTTTTCCCGACGCGGCTCGACGATTCCCGTAGGAGTCACCCAAAATTAAAGCTATTATTTATTAATAGCTTATTTTTTTTCTGAAAAATTTTAATTAAATATATAATTTAATTAAAATCTATATATACAATATATAGCATAACTGTAAGAAAAAATCAATACAAAAAAAATAACAGTCAAAGAAAATAAAATTCTAGAAATCATGAAAAATTGAACAGATTAACCATTATAGCTTAATATAATTTTTTATTAAATTATATATTTAATAAAAAATTATAAAAATATTGCATAATAAAACGAATTGTTTTATTATAATATATAAGAGGAGAAATATTTATGAGAGAACTAAAAAATAATAAAGGTATAACAATTATAGCTCTAGTAGTTACAATTGTAGTGATTTTAATATTATCAGGGATAACAGTAGCAACATTGTCTGGCTCAAACGGAATACTTTCTCAAACGCAAAAGGAAAAAGAAGAAATAGCAAAGAAATCAAATTATATAGAAAATAAAATTACAACATATGAAGAAGAATTAGCAAAAATAGGTCCAGACTTAAATTTTAGTATAGAATGTGGAACCTATTATATCAAGTTAAAGGACATATCTATTCTAAATTATAAAGGAACAATTGATAATTATGAATATTATATAAAGAAGCATGAAGAGGGAACAGATCAGTATAAAAAAGTAACAACAGATGAATTGGGACAAGGAATGTTACAAGATGGACTGATTCATAATACTTTATATGATGTAAAAGTAATTGCAAAAAATGGAGAAGAGCAAGTTTTATCAAGATATAAGACGATAAAAACTGATGAATTATTATGTACAAATTTAATATTAAAAACAGAAGATAATCAAAATTATACACAAAATATGTGGACTAATAAAAACATAATAACATCATTGGAAGAAAGGAACGATGGAACAACAAGCACATATGCAAGTATACAAGACTCAGCACAAACAATAAATTCAACGAGTGCCGATAGTTTAGTCAGTGTATCTGGATTAACACAACTAAAAGTTCAAACCACAGATGGAACTAATACTGTAAGTAAAGTTTATAAGTTAAGAATAGATAGAATAGCACCAACATTAACAATAACATCAAAAGGAATAGCGGATCAATATCCAGAAACACTAACACTAAGTGCAAAAGAAAATGAAGTACAAATAGATTATATAGAATTGCCAAACGGAACAAGATTACAGGGGCAAGGAAAGAACACATTTACAACAACGTATAATGTAACAAAAAATGGACCAATAACTTGTAAAGTAGCAGATACATTAGGAAATGCAAGAGAGCAAACATTCCAAGTAGAGAATGTAATAAACTTTGAAACAGAGTGGACAGTAGCAGCAAATACGAAAGTAACGGTTCCGGTAACAGGTTCGGTAGATGTATATATAGATTATGGAGATGGAACAAAAGAAAGTGTAACAAGTGAGAATCCGACACATACCTATTCAAATGCTGGAACGTATACAATAAAAATATCTGGAACTTGTACAAGTTTTACAGCAAATACAGATGCCCAGAGTTATATAACAAAGCTAAAAAAATGGGGATGCCTAGAAGCTACAAGTTATCAATTTAATAATTGTACTAAATTAGCAGGAACAATACCATCACCACATACACAAAGTTTTAAAAATGTGACGAGTGTATATCAATTATTTAGAGAATGTGCAAATCTAACAGGAGAAATACCAAAAGATCTATTAGAGAATGCAACCAAAATAACAAATTGTGCATATCTTTTTGATGGGTGCTCGAAGTTGACAGGGAACATTCCAAGCGGAATATTCAAAAATAGCCCTAAAATTTGGGATTTTTCATCAACATTTAGAAACTGCTCTAATTTAACGGGGAGTATACCTAGTGATATCTTTCAAAACAACGCCAACGCTACTTTGTTTGTTGATACATTTAGATTTTGCTCGAAATTAACTGGAAGTATTCCAGAAAGTTTATTCAAAAACAACGTTAATGCAACCAGAATATATTTCACATTTGATTCATGTAAAAGTTTAACAGGGACTATACCAGAGAATCTATTTAGTACGAATACAAAAGTCAGCACTTTAGGTGGAGTTTTTAGTTCTTGTAGTGGATTAACAGGAACTATACCGGAAAAACTATTTTATAATAATACACAAGTAACGAGTTTTGTAGCAACATTCAGCAGTTGTACAGGACTAACAGGAGAAATACCAGTAAACTTATTTATAAATAACGTGAAAGCTACAGATTTTATGAATACATTTGCTTATTGCAAAGGATTAACCGTTATACCAGAAGAATTGTTTTACAATAATACGGAAGTAACAACATTTTATGATACTTTCTATGGTTGTGAAAAAATAGCAGAAATTCCTGCAAAAATATTTTACAAGAGTACAAAATTAAAAAACTGTCATGGAACATTCGGATTTATGTACAGTGTAACTGAAATTCCAAGTGGATTATTTGACAATAACCCATTAGTAACGGATTTTTCAGAAACATTTAATTCCCTTAATAAAATAACTGAAATTCCTCAGAATTTATTTGATAAATGTCCAGAAGTTCAAAGTTTTGCGGGTACCTTTAACCATTGTACTAGTTTAAAGACAATACCAGAAGGATTGTTAGATAATTGTCAAAAAGTAACTAATTTCGGACACCTTAAAAGGGGAATAGAATTAGGAATATTTTCAGACTGTGGAAGCTTAACAGGAAATGCACCAGAGCTATGGAAAAGAACCAATGTAACTTCGAATCTATATGCGTTTAAGGGATGTACTCAATTGTCGAATTATGCAGATATTCCAGATGATTGGAAATAGTATTTACAGAAAATAATTAATGAATAACTAAGAACGTTAATACAATAAAAAACAATTTGAGAAGCTATTATTTGTTAATAGCTTCTTTTTTTGCTAAAAATTTTTTAATTAAATATGTAATTTAATTAAAATTAACTATCTCAATTTATAGCACAACTGTAAGAAAAAAGTCAATATATTAAAACAAAGAATTATGAAGTTTAAAGAATCAGGAAATTATATAAGTATTAGAAGAATCTCTATCTTGCTCTTTTAATTTTTTAATTAAATTACATATTTAATAAAAAATCATAAAAATATTGCATAATAAAACGAAATGTTTTATTATAATATATAAGAGGAGAAATATTTATGAGAAAAATAAAAAATAATAAAGGTATAACAATTATAGCTCTAGTAGTTACAATTGTAGTAATTTTAATATTATCAGGGATAACAGTGTCAACATTATCTGGCTCAAATGGAATACTTTCTCAGACACAAAAGGAAAAAGAAGAAATAGCAAAGAAATCGAATTATATAGAAAATAAAATTACAACATATGAAGAAGAATTAGCAAAAATAGGTCCAGATTTAAATTTTAGTATAGAATGTGGAACCTATTATATCAAGTTAAAGGACATATCTATTCTAAATTATAAAGGAACAATTGATAATTATGAATATTATATAAAGAAGCATGAAGAGGGAACAGATCAGTATAAAAAAGTAACAACAGATGAATTGGGACAAGGAATGTTACAAGATGGACTGATTCATAATACTTTATATGATGTAAAAGTAATTGCAAAAAATGGAGAAGAGCAAGTTTTATCAAGATATAAGACGATAAAAACTGATGAATTATTATGTACAAATTTAATATTAAAAACAGAAGATAATCAAAATTATACACAAAATATGTGGACTAATAAAAACATAATAACATCATTGGAAGAAAGGAACGATGGAACAACAAGCACTTATGCAAGCATACAAGACTCGGCACAAACAATAAATTCGACGAGTGCCGATAGTTTAGTCAGTGTATCTGGACTAACACAAATAAGAGTTCAAACCACAGATGGAACTAATACTGTAAGCAAAGTTTATAAGTTAAAAATAGATAAAATAGCACCAACATTAACAATAACATCAAAAGGAATAGCCGATCAATATCCAGAAACATTAACACTAAGTGCAAAAGAAAATGAAGTACAAATAGAGTATATAGAATTACCAAATGGAACAAGAATACAGGGGCAAGGAAAGAACACATTTACAACAACGTATAATGTAACGAAAAATGGACCAATAACTTGTAAAGTAGCAGATACACTTGGAAATGAAAGAGAGCAAACATTCCAAGTAGAAAATGTAATAAATTTTGAAACAGAGTGGACAGTAGCAGCAAATACGAAAGTAACGGTTCCGGTAACAGGTTCGGTAGATGTATATATAGATTATGGAGATGGAACAAAAGAAAGTGTAACAAGTGAGAATCCGACACATACCTATTCAAATGCTGGAACGTATACAATAAAAATATCTGGAACTTGTACAAGCTTTACAGCAAATACAGATGCTCAGAATTATATAACGAAGCTAAAGAAATGGGGATGCTTAGAGGCTACCAGCTATCAATTTAATAATTGTACAAAATTAGCAGGCACAATACCATCTCCACATACGCAAAGTTTTAAAAATGTGACAAGTGTATATCAACTATTTGCAGGATGCACAAATTTAACAGGAGAAATACCAACTGACTTATTTGAAAAAGCAACTAATATATTAAATTTTAGAGAAGTGTTTATGGGATGTTCAAATCTAACAGGAACAATTCCAGCAAGTTTGTTTGCCAACAGCACAAAAGCTATAAATTTTGCACATGTATTTGATGGCTGCAAAAAAATAACAGGACAGATACCGAGTAATTTATTTAAAAACAACGTAAAAGCAGACTATTTTTCCTCTACATTTGGACATTGTGAAGGATTAACAGGTAATATTCCAGCAGAGTTATTTAAGAATAACACAAATGCATATTATTTCGGAGGAGTCTTTTCTGGGTGTTCGGGATTGACAGGAAGCATTCCTGAGGAATTGTTTTGCAATAATACAAAAACGGAGATGATGAATTCAGCTTTTAGCAAGTGTTCGGGATTGACAGGAAGTATTCCAGAAAAATTATTCTATAATAATCCATTAATATTATCATTTGACTTTACATTTTCAGAATGTAAAAACTTGACAGGAAGTATTCCAGGAGAACTATTTAGTAATTGTACCAAAGCAAATAACTTTAGTTATACATTTTATTTATGTGAGAATTTAAGTGGAACAATACCAGAAGAATTATTTTATAACAATCCAGAAGTAACGACATTCAGAGATACTTTTATGGCTTGCTATAATATAACAGAAATACCAGCAAAAATATTTTCTAAGAATACAAAAGTTCAAAGCTGTCATGGAACATTTTCGGCAATGAGAAATATATCTACAATTCCAGAAGGGTTATTTGACAATAATACTAAAATAACTGATTTTTCTGAGGTTTTCTCTGGAATTAGACAAATTACACAAATTCCAGAAGGATTATTTGATAACTGTACAGAGGTGCAAAACTTTGCAGGAGCATTTAAAGATTGTTCGAATTTAACAAGTATACCAGAAGGATTATTTGATAATTGTCAAAGAGTAACGAATTTTGGGTACAGCAAAAAGGTTGGAAATGATTATTTGAATATGGGAGTTTTTACAGATTGTGTAAAATTAACAGGAAAAGCGCCAGAATTATGGAAAAGAACTAATGTAACTTCGAATCTATATGCATTTAAAGGATGTACTCAATTATCAAATTATGCAGATATTCCAGATGATTGGAAATAATATTAAGAGAGAAGAGTTGACTTAAAAGTAGTCAGCTTTTTTCTTTGTTAAAAACTGTGGAATAAACAATATTCTATTGCAAATTTACATAAAAGATGGTAAAATATAACAAGTAAAAAACAAAGAAAAGACGGAGAAATAAATGGAAAGAACAGTAGCATTTTATACATTAGGTTGCAAAGTAAATCAATACGAAACAAATGCAATGGAACAACAATTTATACAAAACAATTATAAAATAGTTGAAAACACAGAAAAAGCAGATATATATGTAATAAACACCTGCACGGTAACAAATATGGCAGATAGAAAATCAAGACAAATGTTAAGACGTGTAAAAGAAATAAACCAATCTGCTGTTATTGTTGTGTGCGGATGCTATGCACAAGTGGCGAAGACAGAACTAGAACAAATACTAGAAGTTGATGTAATACTAGGAATAAACGAAAAAAATAAAATCGTTCAAATTGTGGAAGAATATCTATCAAGTAAAAACAACATCATAGAAGTAGCAGATGTTTCTAAACAAAAAGAATTCTTAGATTTTGGAGATGTAACATATACAGAAAAAAACCGAGCGGTAATTAAAGTTCAAGATGGATGCAACATGTTTTGCTCTTATTGTTTAATTCCATATGCACGAGGAAGAATAAGAAGCAGAAAAATAGAAAATGTAGTATCAGAAATAGAAAAGATAGCAAAACAGGGAATAAAAGAAGTAGTAATAACAGGAATTCATGTAGCATCATATGGAAAAGACTTTGAAAATGAAAATATTAGGTTGATAAATTTACTAGAAGAAATAAACAAAATAGAAGGAATAGAAAGAATTAGATTAAGTTCATTAGAGCCAACAATAGTAGATGAAGAATTTGCACAAAGATTATCAAAACTAGAAAAAATATGTGACCATTTTCATCTATCTCTACAAAGTGGATGTGACGCAACACTAAAAAGAATGAATAGAAAGTATACCACAGCAAGATATAAAGAGGCAACGGAAATATTAAGAAAGTATTATCCAAGTGCAAACTTTACAACAGATGTAATTGTTGGATTTCCTGGGGAAACAGACGAGGAATTCGATCAAACATATCAATTCTTGAAAGAAATAGGATTCTATAAAATGCACATTTTTAAGTATTCTCCAAGAAAGGGAACTGTGGCAGAAAAATTACCGGATCAGGTAGATGGTAATATAAAAGAAGAAAGAAGTAAAAAGCTAATAGAACTTTCAAACAATATGCAAAACGAAAAGAATAGTCAATATATTGGAAAAAATGTAAAAGTATTATTTGAAGAATATGAAAATGGATATTACAAAGGACATACTACCAATTATATGGTAGTAAAAGTTAAAGAAAAAGAACAAGATGGGTTTATAGATAATATCAAGGACATAGAAATTATAGGAAATGATACTCAAACAGAGGAATTAATAGGAAAATAATTGACAAAAATATAATAGATGATAAAATTATACAAGAAAGAGGGAAAAATTATGAAAGCTATAGAAATAAGAAATAAATATTTAAACTTTTTTAAAAGACACGGACACAATGTTATTCCAAGTGCTCCATTAATACCAGAAAATGACCCTTCTGTATTATTTACAACAGCAGGAATGCAACCATTAGTACCATATCTTTTAGGAGAAAAACATCCAGAAGGAACACGTTTAACAGACTTTCAAAAATGTGTTAGAACAAACGATATAAATGAAGTTGGAGATAACAGACATTTAACATATTTCGAAATGCTTGGAAACTGGTCACTAGGAGATTACTTTAAAGAGGAATCAGTTGCAATGAGCTATGAATTCTTAACAAAAGAACTAGGCATTCCGGCAGAAAAAATATCAGTAACTTGCTTTGAAGGGGATGAAGATTGCCCAAAAGACACAGTTACAGCAGAATGTTGGAAAAAAGCAGGAATTCCTGAAGAAAGAATATACTTCTTTGGAAAAGACGATAACTGGTGGATAGCAGGAGAAGAAGGACCTTGTGGACCAGATACAGAAATGTTCTATGATACAGGAAAAGAAAAATGTTCAGAAGGATGTAATCCATCTTGTGGATGTGGAAAGTATGTGGAAATATGGAACAATGTATTTATGGAATACTTAAAAACATCTGATGGAAAATACCAAAAACTAAAACAACAAAATGTAGACACAGGACTAGGACTAGAAAGAATGGCAATGCTATTACAAGGAAAGAAAACACCATTTGAAATAGAAATATTCAAACCTGTAATGGACAAGCTAGAAGAACTAGAAAAAGTAGATGATATAGCAAGTAGAAGAATAGTTGCAGAACATTTACGTTCTAGTATGATGATAATATTAGATGGTGGAATTCCAAGTAATGTAGATAGAGGATATATTTTAAGAAGATTGATTCGTAGAATGACAAGAAGACTAAGAAAACTACAAATAGACACAAATCAAATATCTACATTAATAGACATTAGTATTGATGCACAAAAAGAGCTATATCCAGAATTGGAAACAAATAAAGAAAGAATTAAAACAGTAATAATAGAAGAAATCAACAAATTTGAAAAAACATTAGAGCGTGGAGAAAGAGAATTCAATAAAATAGTAAATAAATTAAAATCAGAAAATAAAGATACAATATCAGGACAAGACTTATTTACATTGTACGAAACATATGGATTCCCACCAGAAGTGACTCAAGACCTAGCAGAAGAACAAGGTATAAAAATAGACAACACAGAATTTGATAGATTGTTCAAAGAACACCAAGAAAAATCAAGAATGGGCAGTGAACAAAAATTCAAAGGTGGACTATCTGGAAATGGAGAAATGGAAACAAAATATCATACAGCAACACACCTTTTAAATGCAGCTCTAAAACAAGTAATAGGAAAAGATGTACATCAAAAAGGATCAAACATCACACCAGAAAGAATGAGATTTGACTTCAGCTGTGACCATAAGTTAACAGACGAAGAAAAGAAACAAGTAGAAGATTTAGTAAATAAATGGATAAATGAAGATTTACCGGTAACAATAGAAGAAATGAGCAAAGAAGATGCTATAAAATCAGGTGCTGAATGTATGTTCATAGAAAAATATCCTGATATAGTAACAGTATACTCAATAGGAGATGTTTCAAAAGAGTTATGTGGAGGACCTCACGTAAAAAATACAAAAGTACTTGGAACATTCAAAATAAAAAAAGAAGAAGCTTGTTCAGCAGGAGTAAGAAGAATAAAAGCTATATTAGAATAATCACTAAATAAGGATGCCTTTTTCTAGGCAGAAGATAAAAGTAAAGGAGAATAAAAAATGGAAGATTGTATATTTTGTAAAATAGTAAAAGGAGAAATACCATCAACAAAGGTATATGAAGATGAGAACGTGTATGCATTTAACGATATAAATCCAGCAGCACCAATACATGTATTGGTTATACCAAAAGAGCATACAACAAACATATTAGATACAAAACCAGAAACGATAGCAAAAATATTTGAAGCAATAAATAAAATAGCAAAACAACTAGGAATAGATAAGGATGGATTTAGAGTAATCAGTAATTGTGGAAAAGATGCTGGTCAAGAAGTAATGCATATACATTTCCATATATTAGCTGGTGGAGTATTAGGACCAAAAATAATATAAAAAACAATAGGCAAAATAAATAAAATATGTTATAATAAAAATATATATAGTTTTAATGTATTAAAGGGGGAACAAAAGTGGATAAAAAATATGGAAAATTATTAACAGTAATACTATCAATTGTATCGATAGCAGCTTTGGGATTATTAGGATATTTAGGGTACGACTTGATAAAAAAGATAAATAGTGACAAGAACCAAGCAGACTTAATGGATTATTATGACAATACAATAGATAATACAGAAACCAATACAGAAGTGGAAAATATAGAAATACCAGACATAATTAATTCAGAAATAGTAGAACAAAATACGATATCAAGTGGTGAGAAAAAAGTAGAATACAAAGGCTACTCTATGGTTGGAAAAATAGAAATACCAAAAATAAAATTAAAATATGTTATATTAGATAAGGCAACTCCTTCTTCAATAGAAACATCAGTAGCAGTAGCATACGGACCAGGACCAAATAAAATAGGAAACACTGTAATAGTTGGACATAATTATAGAAACGGTTCATTCTTTGGAAACAACGATAAACTAGAAATAGGAGATAAAATATATATAACAGACAACTCAAATACAAGACTAAAATATAATATCTATAACATATACGAAACAAGTCCAGATGATGGAGATTATATGGTAAGAGACACAAATGGAAAGAGAGAAATATCTCTATCAACTTGTACAGATAACTCGAAAGCAAGATTAATAATATGGGCTGTTGAGGAAAATTAATAAAAAAATAAAGAAAATTGAAATTAATAGTTGACAAAAGTATATAAAATGAGGTAAAATAAATAATGCGTTTACTGGAACGCATTATTCAAATGGTGGATTTAGCGTAGTTGGTTAACGCGCCAGTTTGTGGCACTGGAGACCATGGGTTCGAGTCCCATATTCCACCCCAGTTTTATATTACATATTGGGCTGTAGCCAAGCGGTAAGGCACATGACTTTGACTCATGCATGCGCTAGTTCGAATCTAGCCAGCCCAACCAAAATAAAAAACTCTGTAATATTGAGAAATCAGTATTTTACAGAGTTTTAATTTTTGAATTAATGAGGTAATATGCAAAAAATTTCATTTTTGTTAAATTTTGTAATAGTTATCAAAAAATATAGACAATGAAAAAAACTTGTGCTATTATGATGAAAACGAATGAAATTTTTATAAAAATAGGAGGACAAAATGTTTTGTAGTAAATGTGGAAATGAAATGAAAGATGGAGAAAACTTCTGCAGTAAATGTGGAAATAAGGTAGAAACAAAAGAAAACAAACAAGAAAGTAAAAACAACACTAAGGAGCCAGCAACAAAATCTAAAAAAGGATTAATAATAGGAATAGTAGTAACAGTAATAGCTATACTATGTATAATTTTATTTGTAATATTTACAACTAGAGATAAGAATGAAGAACCTTTTGGAAAATTAGAGGAAATAGGGTCAAATAACCAAGTAACCAAAACAAGCAAATTAAGTTTTTCTAATATGAAAGCAGGAAATAAAGAACTAGAATTAAATCAAACTCAGTATGAGGTATTAAAATATTTTGATAATAACTATTTTAATGTATATAACTGCGAAGATTTACAAAGATACCCAAAAGTATATAAGGGAGCACAAATAAGAATAGACTGCTGGATTAAGAAGATAATAAAATCAACAGAAGATGAATTTGTATGTTTAGGAGTTATCGGATCTGGAGGAGAAGGTATAAACGAAGGAGAGCTATCAGATTTTGAAGAAAAAGACTTATTTGTAGTAAAAGGTAAGCAATTAGACGAAAGACTAATCGTTGATGACGAAATAACAGTGTATGGAACATATACAGATGTAAGCTCATTCGAAATAGATGGAAAAACATATACAGTACCAGTAATTGAATCACTATATTCTTACAATGTACAAGACTATAGATTTGACTTATCAACAATTACAAAAGTAGCTAAATACATATTTGGAGACAATATAAAAATAACAAGACCAGCAGACACACAAGCATATGGATATGATGCATCATCTCCTATGTATATAATATCACTAGACAATCAATCAAATGCCAACTTTAAAGAATTCTGTGCAATGCAAGAAACTGGATATATTGGATACACAAGTGGCGGATATGGAGAAAGTGTAAATAAAAGACTATTAATAGCAGCAGATTTCCAACATTACATAGTAGAAACTTTTGAACCAAGTACAAAGCATTTGTACATAGATTACTATGATAGAGATTTAAACAAAGTATGGGGAAGAGAGTTTGATTATAAAATGAACTCATCAGACTTATACTCAACACCAACAGATTATACAGATTCACAAATGGCTTTAGTAGTTGATAATGATTTGTATTTATTAGATCTAAAAAACGGAGAGAATGTGTTTGATCCTGTTCTAGTAGGAGAAAAAATAAAACTAACAATGCTATCAGATAGAATGATGTTATTAGGTAATGAAAATAAAGATGCAATAATGTATGTTGACTACAAAGGAAATATAATCAAAAAGATGAATGCAGATACAGAAATGGATAGCATATATGCAGCAGATACTCAAATTGTAAATAACAGAATGGTTGTTATGCTATATGGAGAAAAAGAAGGATATTCAGACTATGGATATAGACAACCAACATATTTAACAAAATATATAGTACTAAACAGTAATGGAGAAATAGAAATGTCAACAAAAGAAACAAATAGTTTCTAATGAGCTAAAGATGTTTTGTAAGGAAAGAGTATGGAAAAAAATAAAAAGATATTAAAGATAATAATAGTAATTTTAATCATATTCATAGCAATAAATTTAGCATTACTGGGAAAAGACTTTATCATAAAACAAAAAGAAAATGCAAAATACAATAATTCCTTACCAAAAGTATATTTGGAAGGAAAAATATTACAAATTATGAGAAAAGGACAAGAACCTAAAATAAAGCTAACATACACAGAAAAGGGAAAAGAAAAATTTACAACATATGCAACAATAAAATTCCAAGGGCAATCTTCTATTGTATACAATAAAAAGAACTATACAATAAATTTATATCAAGACGAGAACTATAAAGATAAGAACAAAATAGAAGTAAAAAAAGAATGGGGAGCACAAAGCAAGTACTGTCTAAAGGCTAATTATATAGACAGTACAATGGCAAGAAATGTAGTATCAGCAAGGCTAGTAGGACAAATGCAAAAACAATACAATTTGTTTGAAAATACTCCAAACAATGGAGCCGTTGATGGATTCCCAGTAGAAATTTATGTGAATGGTGAATATTTAGGACTATATACTTGGAACATACCAAAAGATGAATGGATGTTCAATATGGATAAGAAAAACGAAAACCATATAGTAATGGGAGATGAAGAGTTCGAAGCCGGTACATCTGGAACATTTGAAAAATTAGCAGAGCCTATCAACGATGATGAATGGTCTATTGTGGCTGGACCAGATAAAGACGAAGAACAGATAAAAGAAACTTTTGAAAAATTGAACAGAGTCATTGCGTTTGTTAAAGATAGTACAGATAGTGAATTCAAAGAACATTTTGATGAATATTTGAATTTGGATGCATGCCTAAATTACTATTGTTTTATCCATTTGTGTAACGGAATAGACAATATGAGTAAGAATATGCTATTAGCAACATATGATGGAAAAATATGGTATCCTGTACTATATGATTTAGATAGTACTTGGGGACTTGATATATATGGAGATAAGGTTTACGAAAGTGATAATAAATTCCCAGAACAGTACATAGGAAATACTAATCTGCTATGGAAAAAACTAGGAGAGAATTATAAAGAGGAAATAAAACAAAGATATAAAGAACTAAGAAACAGTGTGCTATCAGATGAAAATATAATTAAAGAATTCGAAAAATTCAACAAAAGCATACCAAAAGGAGCTTGGGAGCTAGAACAAGAAAAGTGGACAAATGTTCCAAGTAAAGAATATGGATTAGAACAAATAAAGCAATATGTAAAAGAACGCGGAGAATATGTAGATAATATATATATGAAATAACAAAAATTCACTTGCCTTTAAGGAAAATTCTGAAAAATACTAAAGAGAGAGGAAGATATAAGATGAAAAATCAAAGAGGAATCACATTAATAGCATTAGTTGTAACGATAGTAGTACTTCTGATATTAGCAGGAGTAAGTATTAGCCTAATATTAGATAATAATGGTATAATACAAAGATCGAAAGATGCAAGAGAACAATATGGACAAGCAAGAGAAAATGAACAAAAACAATTAGATAAGGCTTCAGAATGGATAGATGATGCAGTAGGAGTATCAAATTGGGATAAAGTTCTAGAGGATGCAGAAAAGAATCCAAACAATTATAAACATCCAGACCAAAGCGATGAAAATGGAGATATAGGAATAGGAACAGATGGAAAACCTGTAAACTTAGACTTATGGAATTATGAAGTTATAAATAAGGATGAAATAAGCCTAAGTATAGAAGAATTATTTAGCTTATCAGGAATTGGAGGGTATAATAACAGTAACATTATAGATGGAGAAATTCAAGGAAAAGTACCTCAATATATAAAAAAGGATGGAAAAGATGAGTTTTATCCAGTAACTAGTATGAAAGCTACTTTTGCAGGTTGTGATAAGCTAGTAACAGCACCAAAGATACCATCAAGTGTAACAAGTATGCAAGCTACTTTTTCAGGATGCACAAGACTTGCAATAGCACCAGAAATTCCATCAAGTGTAACAAGAATGTATTATACTTTTTCAAACTGTACAAGTTTAACAACAGCACCGGTAATACCGTCAAATGTAACTGAGATGGGAAGTGCATTTTCTAAATGTACAAAATTAACTGGAAATTTGATTATAAATGCAAGTCCAACGGGCTACTATAATTGCTTGAATAACGCTGCTACTGCGGATGATGCAAATTTGATTGTGTCTGGATCGAGTACAGTATTAGATGAAATAATAGCAACAAAAAGTGATAATTCACATATAACAAAAGGAAACTAAATAAAAACAAATCTTTTGATAATAAAATATAAAAAACAAAAATTCACTTGCCTTTAAGGCAGGTGAATTTTTTACGTAAAAACATTTTTTTTAATTAAATAAGTAATTTAATAAAAACGAAAAAAGTCTACATTTGCGCAAGTTCTAGCAATCGCTGTTTTTAACTCGATTTTATTTTGTCCGTTTTTTTATTTTTTTAGTATTGATTTTTCACTACAGTTATGCTATATATAAGGATAGTTTAGTTTTATTAAATTACTTATTTAATAAAAGAAAAATAACAGTTGATTTATAAAACGATATGTTTTATAATAACGGTATAAAAGAAGGGAGCAAAAGAAAATGAGAAGAAGGCGAATTCTAGAAAATACTAAAGAAAGAGAGGAAAGTAATAAGATGAAAAGACAAAGACGGAATAACATTAATAGCATTGGTAGTGACAATAGTTGTACTTTTGATATTAGCAGGAGTAACATTAAGCTTGGTATTAGATAACAACGGAATAATACAAAGAACGAAGGATGCAAGAGACCAATATGGACAAGCAAGAGAAAATGAACAAAAAGAATTAGAAAATGTATCAGACTGGATAGATGATACAGTAAGAGTAGTGAATTGGGACAAAGTTTTAGATGATGCAGAAAAGAATCCAAACAATTATAAACATCCAGATCAAAGTGATGAAAATGGAGATATAGGAATTGGAACAGATGGAAAACCAGTAAACTTAGACTTGTGGCTTTATGAAGTTATAAATACAAACGAAATTCGTCTAGGCATATATAATGGTTCTAGTGCTCAGGCAGGATATAATAACAATAATATTATAAATGGGGAAATTCAAGGGAAGGTACCACAATATATAAAAATAGATGGCAAAGATGAGTTTTATCCAGTAACTGATATGGGAGGGACATTTATGAAATGTGACAAATTAGTAACGGCACCAGAAATTCCTGAAACAGTAGTTACAATGTGGAGTGGATGGCTATATGGAACTTTTTATGACTGTACTAATTTGAGAACAGCACCGATGATACCATCAAAGGTAACAAACATGAGCTATACATTCTATTTATGTACAAATTTAACTGGAAAATTGATTATAAATGTAAACCCAAAAGACTATAAAAATTGCTTGGGTGGTGCTTCTACTGCAGATGATGCTGACTTGGTAGTATCAGGTTCGAGTACAGTATTAGATGAAATAATAGCAACGAAAAGCGATAACTCGCATATAACAAAAGGAAACTAAATAAAACAAATCCTTTGATAATAAAATATAAAGAACAAAATTCACTTGCCTTTAAGGCAGGTGAATTTTTATTTAAACAACATACTAGAAATTAGCAACATCCATTATTATTTCCACAGCAACAGCAAATTACTATAAGAATTATGAATATCCAAATACAGCTATTTCCTCCGAAACCACATCCACATCCGCAGTTTCCACCACAGCATCTATTATTCTCTGGCATTACGATTCACCTCCCTAAAATAAGTACATTATCTATTAGTGTCATTAGTTATTACAGCAACATCTGTTTCCACATCCACAGCAGAAAAGTAATAGGAATAATATGATGAACCAAAGTAGTTCGCTATTACAACAATTTCCCATACTAATTACCTCCCTTATAAAGAATTAATTTACTTAATAACTCATTCGTTATGATATATACTATTCAAATAAAAAATAAGTGTTACAAAGTGTTAAATTTTTCAAAAACACTATACAAAAAAACACAATTAATGATATAATCAACAGTGAATAATAAAAGACGAAAGATAGGAAGGTAGTATATAAGTGGGAAAAATAGTATTATTAGATGATGCAACTATTAACAAGATAGCTGCAGGAGAAGTAATAGAAAGACCTGCATCAGTAGTAAAGGAGGTAATGGAGAACGCGATAGATGCAGGAGCAACCGCGATTACGGTAGAGATAAGAAATGGTGGAATTTCCTATATTAGAGTAACAGACAACGGAAAAGGAATAATGCAAGATGATATGGAAATTGCATTTGAGAGACACGCAACAAGTAAGTTAAGAAGTGCAGAAGACCTAGATGAGATAAAGTCTATGGGATTTAGAGGTGAGGCTTTGGCAAGTATTGCGGCTATTGCTAAAGTAACATTAGATTCAAAAACAGCAGATAGTTTAAATGGATATGAGGTTGTTATTGAAGGAGGAAAAGTACTAAGTAGAAGTGAGAAAGGCTGCTCAAATGGTACAAGCATAACGATAGAAAACTTATTCTATAACACACCTGTAAGATATAAATTCTTAAAGAAAGATTTTACAGAGTCTGGATATATAGAAGATGTTGTTGCAAGAATTGCACTAGTGCATCCAGAGATTGCAATAAGATTAGTAAATACAGGAAAAGTAATGATACAAACTCCTGGAAATGGAGATATAAAAACAGTAATATACAATATTTATGGTAAGGAGATTGCAGATAACTTAATAAATATTGATTATACATATGAAGATGTATTGGTAAAGGGAGTAATTGGAAAACCAGTTATATCAAGATCAAATAGAAGTAATCAATTATTCTTTGTAAATGAAAGATATGTTAAAGATAAAACTTTATCAGGAGCTGCAGAACAAGCTTTTAAGGGATTTGTGACAATAGGAAAGCACGGATTTTTAGTGCTAAACATTACTATGGATCCAAGAAAAGTTGATGTAAATGTTCATCCAGCAAAGTTAGAAGTTAGATTCCAAGAAGAGACGAAAATATTTAAAGCAATATATCATTCAATAAGAGATGGTTTAACAAAAGGTGATTTGGTTGCAGATACAAATAGTATAGAAAAGCTAGATAGTGAGCGCGGAAAATATAATCAAGAGGTAGATACCAATTCTACATATGAGCAAAAAGAAAATACAAGTTTTAGAGATATAATAAAACCTACTTCTGAACCTGTAAAACCAGTGATATCAGAGGATACTGTAGAATATAAAGCCGGAGAAAAAGAGCCTACAGTAGAGGAAAAAAATAATGAAGAAACATTTGAAAGCGTTATGGCAAGACTAAAGAAAATGCAAAATATGATAAATATGACAAATGGAACTGATACAACCAATAGTAATTTCTCTCCTTCTGTAGAGAATAAAGAAGAGGTGGAAAAAGTACAAAATGAACAAGAAGTAGAGATTGCAGAAGAGATACAAGCACCAAAAGTAAAAGATGACGAAAAATTCTTAGCAATGTATGAGAAAAATTTTGGTGTAGCAATAAAGAAAACAGAAGAACCAGAAAAAGATGAGATGAATGCATCTGATGAGTTAAAAGCAATTAGCAAAGAAGATAATGTTTCTATATTTGAGAAGGCTGAAGAAGTAGCGAAACCTGCATACAAGTATATAGGAATAGCATTTAATACATACATAATAATTGAGATGAAACAAGATTTATATATCATAGACCAACACGCAGCTCACGAGAGAATAATGTATGAAAAAATTAAAAAGAACTATTACAACAATGATAAGAAAGATTCGCAACTAATGCTATTGCCAGATATTATAACATTAACACATAAAGAAATGGGAATATACAGAGATAACAGAGAAATGTTTGAAAGAGCTGGATTTGTGGTTGATGAATTTGGTGAGAATACTGTTAAATTAAGTGGAGTACCAGATGTACTGATAGATCTAGAAACTAAAGATTTATTCTTAGAGGCACTAGATGAAATAAATACAGTTGCAAGAACAGCAAAACAAGAAATAGAAGAAAAATTCATAGCAACAGTTGCATGCAAAGCAGCAGTTAAAGCTCATATGGTATTGTCTAGAGAGGAAGTAACAGAACTTTTGGATAAACTACTATTGTTACCAAATCCGTTTACTTGTCCTCACGGAAGACCAACAGCCATAAAGATGACTAAAAATGACATAGAGAAAAAATTTGCAAGAAGATAAATCATAGAAAGAGGTATAAAAATGGATATAGTTATTGTACTATTTATATTAGTAGCAAATGTAATTGCTGTACTTTTAACATATTACTCATATGGAAAGAACGTAGATAAATCAAAAAGAATATTTTATACAATGATAAGTATGGGAGTAGTTTATATAGTGACATTGATTGTATATTTACTAAGCTCTATAGGTATAGCAAAAGAAGTTTCGAAAAACGCAAAAGATATGATAATATTCTCTTTTGTGCCTGTAAATACAATCATAATATTACCAATATTAATAAGATCATTTTATAAAAAAAGCAATAAAAAAATATCGATGGACAAATTAAATAAAATAGTAACAGTTATGGCAATTATTGCACTTGCGCTAGTTATAGGTGAATTTTGTTATTTTAAAAGTTTTCAAAAGGACTTGAATAAAAAACTGGATGAGAAAAGAGCAAGTCAAAATCAACAAACTACTCAGAATTTGCAAGAAAACAATACAGAAATTAGTAACGATTTAGACAATGCTGAGGTTGATAACTCTGAGGTAGAAAATACAGAAATAGAAAACTTATTAAATGATATTACAAACGATATAAGAGATAATGAGATGTAACTAATATACTTATAAAGAAGGGACAGAAATATTATGCAAAAAGTAATAGTTATATGTGGACCAACAGCAAGTGGAAAGACAAGCTTATCTATAGAACTTGCAAAACAAATCAATGGTGAGATAGTATCTGCTGATTCTATGCAGATTTATGATGAAATGCAGATAGGAACAGCGAAACCAGATGAAGAAGAAATGCAAGGCATAAAGCATTACCTTATAGGAAATATTCAACCAACTACAAGATACAGTGTGTCTGAATATAAAACAGATGCAATAAATGCAATTGAAGAAATATTACAAAAAGGAAAAACACCAATAGTTGTTGGAGGAACAGGTTTATATGTAAATTCTTTAATTTATGGTATTGACTATCCAGAGGTTGAAACTGATTTAGAATATAGAGCAGAGCTAGAAAAAATGGTTGAAGAAAAAGGGTTAGAATATTTGTATAATAAAGCGATACAGATAGATCCGGAAGCAATGCAAAATATAAGCCAGAATGACCAAAAAAGAATATTAAGAGTTCTAGAAATTTATAAAGAAACAGGAAAAACAAAAACACAATTAGAAATTGAATCTAGAAAAAATGGAATTCCATATGATTACAAAGTATTTGCTTTGAATATGCCAAGAGAAATTTTGTATGATAGAATTAATCGAAGAGTAGATATAATGATACAAAAAGGATTAGTAGAAGAAGTAAAAGAATTGTATGATAAATATGGAGAAAACCTTACAACTGCGATGCAAGGAATAGGATATAAAGAAGTAGTTGAATATTTAAAAGGAAATTCAACAAAAGAAGAAATGATAGAAAAAATAAAAATGGAAACAAGGCGTTATGCTAAAAGACAATTGACCTGGTTTAGGAAAATTGAGAATATAGTGTGGCTTGACGCTTTAGAAACAACACAAAATAATATAAATATTATTTTGGAGGGAAGTAAATAGTGAATAAAAAAACTAAAGTTAATGAGAAAGTGAAAACAGAAAGGAAAATAAAAAGCAATAAAGTTGTTATAATTACTGTTATTATATTAGTAATTATATACGCTATTTATTTGGTTGCAAAATTTGTAAACAACCCTACAAATACATTTATAGTAGCAAATGGTGAATTATCTAAAGAAGAGACAGCAATAGGATATATAGTTAGAGATGAAACAGTTGTAAAAGGCTCTAATTATAAAAATGGTATGGAAAAAATAAAAAATGAAGGCGAAAAAGTAGCAAAAGGTGATTCGATATTTAGATATTATTCTACTGGAGAAGAAGGGTTAAAAGAAAAGATTGCAAATTTAAATACAGAAATACAAAAAGTAATGGAAAGCGAAAAAAGAGTATTTCCAAGTGATATAAAATTATTAGACAGCCAAATAGAGAGTGAACTAAATTCTATATATACAGTTAACTCGACTCAAAAAATAAAAGAATACAAGAAAAGCATAAGTTCGGCAATAACGAAAAAAGCAAAGATTTCGGGAGATTATAGTCCTGCAGGTTCTAAACTAAAAGAGTTATTAAATCAAAAAGAAGAATATGAAAAACAATTAGATGAAGGTGCTGAGTATATACAGGCTACAGAAAGTGGAATTGTATCATATAGAGTAGATGGACTTGAAGAATCTTTAAAAAGTTCTAATTTTGCAAACTTGAATAAAGAGTTTTTAAATAATCTGACAATAAAAACCGGAGAAACAATAGCAAGTAGTGAGGAAATGGGAAAAATAATAAATAACTTCCAATGCTACATTGTATTTAATTTGGACTCGGATGAGGCAAAATCTGCCAAAGTTGGGGATTCTATAAATATAAGAATTCAAAACTATGGCGAAGCAAAGGCTAATATTACAAATATAATAGATGAAAAAGATGGTTCAAAAACTATAACAATAGAGATATCGAGAAATGTAGAAAATTTAATAGCATATAGGAAAATATCTTTTGATGTAATTTGGTGGAGTGCAAAAGGATTTAGAATTCCAACAAATGCGATAAAAGAGGTAAATGGACTATCTTATGTTGTAAGAGATAGAAATGGATATTACAACAAAATGTTAATAAAAATTCTAAAAGAAAATGACGAATATTGTATAGTAAGACAATATAAGACAGAAGAGTTAAAAGAATTAGGATTTACTAACGAACAAATTTATAATATGAAAAATATATCGTTATATGATGAGATAGTATTAAATCCGACAGAAGAACAAATATTACAATAGTGTTACAATTTATTTAAATTACAATTACAAAACAAAAAAACTATTGACAATAAGATAAAAAAGATAGATACTATAGCTAGTTATTATAACGAAGGATGATAAATATTAGGAGGTTTATAATGTCAGGAACAATAATGAATAAGATTTGGGGAGCATTTGGAATGGATGCAGCAGAAGAGAACGAAGAGAAAGATTACGAAGAGATAAATAACGAAGAAATAGAAGAAGATGAAAACAATAAAGAAAATAAACTTTGGGGAAGACGTAAAGTTGTTAGTTTACCACAAACACAACAAATAAAGATGGTAATATCACAACCAACGACTTTTGAACAAGCAGAAGATATATGTGATTTATTAAAAGATAAACAATCTGTAATAGTAAATTTAGAGTATGTAAATAAAGATGTTGCAAGAAGAATCATAGATGTTGTAAGTGGTGCAGTACACGCACTAGATGGACACATCCAAAAAGTATCAAACTCTATCTTTTTAATAGCTCCATTTAATTATGAGATAACAAATGAAATGGCAAGAGAAGAAATAAAAAATAAATTATCAGTATCTTGGCTAAAAAATTCTGCAAATAACTAATCTTATAAATCAGGGGGAATAAATATGATTACACCATTAGAGATTGAAAACAAAAAGTTTTCAAAACAAATGATGAATGGATACAGCGTAGAAGAAGTAGACGAGTTTTTAGATGAACTAACAGCTTGTTATGAGAAATTATATAAAGAAAAAAGTGAAAACCAAGACAGAATAGCAGAACTAGAAGGAAAATTGGAACATTATAAATCTATAGAAGGAACACTAAATAATACATTAATAATAGCTCAATCAACAGCAGAAGATATAAAAAATGTTGCAAAACAACAAGCAGACCAATTAATAAAAAACGCAGAGTCTGATGCAAGACAATCATTAGCAGCGCTTGAACAACAGATAACCATAAAACAAAAGGAACTTGAAGATACACAAAAGCAATTTGATGTATACAAAGCAAAAATGGAATCTTTATTAATATCTCAATTAGAATTGATAAAAGATATTAACAAAGACCAAGATTAAGAAGCTAAAGCAAAAAAATATAAAAGAACGAAAGCGAAGAAAGATTTGGCATTTTGCCAAGTCTTTTTGGCGTATTAATTATTATAAAATAATTGCAAAATGGCAGAAAATGTTACAGCACTGTTAAATGTATGTTACAATTACATTATAAACCTTGACATCTGAAAAAAAACATATAAAATATATAATATAAAGTTGGAATAGCATCTGTCAAAATATATTTGGAGGAATACTTATGAGAGTTATAAGTGGAAGTGCAAGAGGCACGCTACTTCATTCAATAGAAGATATACATACAAGACCAACTTTGGATAGGGTTAAAGAATCACTATTCAATATAATCCAAAACGATATAGAAGATGCTGTTGTATTAGATTTATTTGCCGGAAGTGGAGCAATTGCAATAGAATTTCTAAGTAGAGGAGCAAGTAAGGCATATGTGTGCGATAATAATCCAAAAGCTGTGGAAATGATAAAGAAAAATTTGCAAAAAACTCATTTGGAACAAAAAGCTATTGTATACAATAAAGACTATAAAGAATGTCTTAAAAATCTACAAAATGTGCAATTTGATATAATATTTCTAGATCCACCATATAAAATGGACATAGCAATAGATGCAATAAAACAAATAAATAATACTCAATTGTTGAAAAACTGTGGAAAACTAATCGTAGAAACCGACGAACCAGGAAAATATTTAGAGGAAATTAAGAATAAAAATATAAATTATGAAATGTATGATTTAAGAAAATATGGAAGAGCATCTTTAATATTTCTTAAATGAAAGGGGAAATGATGGAAATTTTTACATTATTAGAAACTATAGAGGATATGTTAGAAAATAGTAAAGAATTACCTTTTACTCATAAAGCGATGCTTGATAAAGAAGAATTATTAGAGATTATCAAAGAAATAAGACTTAAATTACCAGAAGAATTAAAACAAGCAAAAGTAATAAAAGAAGAACATGATAGAATCATTAGTAAGGCAAACGAAGAAGCAGCAGAAATAGTAAAAGAAGCAGAAAACAGAATAATATCTATGATTGACGAACATGAAATTACAAAAAAAGCATATGAGCAAAAAAACAAAATAATAGAAAATGCAAATGATATGGCAAGAGAAATATCTAATGGAACAAAAGCATATGCAGACAATATTTTAGCAGGAGTTCAAGTAACATTAGAAGATGCTTTAAAAGTAATTGAAAATAACAGAAAAGAAGTAAAATAAATAGCAAAAAAGTATGTAAAATTTATTAAATTCTATGTACTTTTTTTTTGTTTTGGTATACAATGTAAACGTGTAAAAGTGTAAGTAATTATTATATAAACATTAGGAGGAACAAATGGCAAAAAGAGGAAGAAAAAAGAAGAAACAAGACGTAACATTAGTAGTTGTAGTGCTAATATTAGCAAGTATACTAATGGGAGTATTAATATATTCAAAATCAGGTGTAATAGGAGAAACATTAAGTCCGTTTTTGGGTGGAATTATGGGATATGTTGAGTACATTTTGCCTATAGGAATCTTTATTGTTGCAATATATATTGCTTGTCAAAAAGAAACTGCTTGGATGAGTAAAATTGTTCAATTTGCATTAATGCTACTTTGCATAGCAATAATTATGAATGTGTATGCAATAAACAAAGGACAAGTAACACTGGAAAATAAATCAATGCAGGATATAATGCAACAGTTTTATGATTTAGGAGCAGAAACAGGATCTGGAGGCGGAGCAGCATCTACTATTATAACAATACCTTTGATAAAATTAATAGATAAAACAGGAACAGTAGTACTAGCAATAGGTGGACTGGTAGCATTAGTTGTATCAATGTTCGGAATAGATTTAGCAAATAAAATATCAGAAGCAGTAGAAGGAGTAAAAGAGAGAAAAGAAACAGAAGAAAAAATATTAGAGGAAGATAAGAAAGAGAAAAAAGAAACTAAGAAAGAAAGAAGACTAAGGGAGAAATTAGAAAAAGAGCAAGCAGCTCTTGATGTTGAACAATTAAAAATTAACTTAAATAATGCAGAGCCATCTAAAGGAAAATTATTCAACGTAGATAAAGAAGAAAAGTCATTTAGAAAGAATAAGAAAGAAGAAAAACAAGCACCAGAATTTATAGAGGATCCTCTATTTAAGACTCAAGAAAAAGCCAAAGAAGATGAAACAAAACAAGTTCTACAATTAGAACATACAATAACAGTTGAAGACGAAAACTATGAATTCCCACCTCTAACACTTTTAAAAGAAGGAGATAAAAAAGGAGGAAAAGGAAATAGTAGAGCTCTAACAGAAACAGCATCTAAATTACAAAAAACTCTATACAACTTTGGAGTAGTTGCAAAAGTAGAACACGTATCAGTTGGACCTGCAATTACAAGATATGAGTTAAAACCATCAGAGGGAGTTCGTGTAAGTAAAATAGCAAACCTAGCGGACGATATAGCTCTTAACCTAGCAGCAAAAACTATAAGAATAGAAGCACCAATTCCAGGAAAACAAGCAGTTGGAATAGAAGTACCAAATGAAGAAAGTGAAGTAGTACATCTAAGAGATATACTAGACACGGATAGTTTTAAGATGCATAAATCAAAACTTGCATTTGCACTTGGAAAAGATGTATCTGGTGAAGAAATAGTAACAGATATTGCAAAGATGCCACACGTTATGATAGCTGGTGCAACTGGATCTGGTAAGAGTGTTTGTATAAATACATTAATAGCAAGTATTATATACAAAGCAAAACCAAGTGATGTAAAACTAATAATGGTAGATCCAAAAATAGTTGAACTTTCTGTATACAATGGAATACCACATTTATTGATTCCAGTAGTAACAGATCCAAAGAAAGCAGCAGGAGCTCTAGCTTGGGCTGTGCAAGAAATGGAAAATAGATACACAAAATTTGCTGCAAAAGGAGTTAGAGATTTAGCTGGATACAATGATGCAGTAGAAAAAGAAGATACACTGGGAAAATTACCACATATAGTAATAATTATAGATGAGCTTGCAGACTTGATGATGGTTGCAAAAAATGATGTAGAAGGTGCAATCTGTAGATTAGCACAAAAAGCAAGAGCTGCAGGAATGCACTTAGTAATAGCAACACAAAGACCATCTGTAGATGTAATCACAGGTTTAATAAAAGCAAATATACCATCAAGAATAGCATTTGCAGTATCTTCGCAAATAGATTCTAGAACAATACTAGACCAAGTAGGAGCAGAAAAGTTATTAGGAAAGGGAGATATGCTATTCTTCCCAACAGGAGCTCCAAAACCTGTAAGAGTACAAGGCGCATTTGTATCTGATAAGGAAGTAGAAAAAATAGTAGACTTCTTAAAATCTAATGGAGAAACAACATATAGAGACGACATTACAGAATACATAGAGAAAGCAAATTGCACAGACAAAGAGATAGATGAAGGAATAATGGATGATGATGAAACAGATCCATTGCTAAATGAGGCAATACAAACAGTAATAGAAACAGGACAAGCATCAACATCATTTATTCAAAGAAGATTTAAAGTTGGATATGCAAGAGCAGGAAGAATAATAGACCAGATGGAAGAAAGAGGAATAATATCTGGATACCAAGGAAGCAAACCAAGAGAAGTTCTAATGTCAAAAGAACGCTGGGAGGAATTAAACACACAAGAACAAGAATAAAGGGAGAGTTTTATGAATATATTTTCAAAAATTAGCTCTAACGAATATAATAACAGATTGGAACAAATATTAGAGGAAAAGCTATTTGATGAATCTGTAAAGAATTTATTATTAAGTATGTTATACAAGATAGAAAGTGGATATAGAGATTATAGTATAGCAAAAATAAATGCAGATTCAAAAGACAACTTTATGGAAAAAATCCTTTATATAGTAAAAGAGGATTGCAAGCAAATAAAAATAGTAACACCAAAAACAGAAGAAAGTAAGCCTTTGGAGGAAATAAACGAAATTTGTAAAATTGACGCAAAAAAAGGCGAAATACTTGTATATGCAAATGAGAACGATTTACTATATTCGTTAGAAAAAATATATGAGGAAAGAAGAAGAAATATAGAAGAAAATTCAGGACAAACTTATTATGGAAAAGCAATAAAGGAATTTATGATAGAAGCAAGATGTATAAATAATTGTGAAGTAATAAGAGATTTTGATGGTTGGTCTTGGAATAGCGGATTAAATGAAGATGAAATAACTAGAAATCTAATATTCCAAAACATACTTTTATCAAATACAAAAATAAATGAAAAAGAGTTTTCGAATACACTCATAAATTCATATCATTTTGAAGAAGAAATTTACACTATAATAATAGCTTTAATAGCAGAGAAAGACGAAGAATTAAAGAAAGAAATACTTAATCAGCAAAAAATCAAAAAAGAGCAATTAGAATTAGTAAATGATAGAACTAAATTTTTAAATCAAGTAACTCTAGAAAAGAAAAAAATAACTGATGAAATAAAAGAATTAGATGAAATTATAAATGATAAAGCAAAATTACAAAAAGAATATTATAGTAGAAATGAGAGGTTGGAAAACAAAGATAAAATATTTAGTGTGAAATATCTTATAAAAATACTAGAACAAGAAAGAAATCAAAAGTTAGAAGAGCTAAAAATAAAAAATAAAATGTTAGAACCAAGAGAATTTATTAAACAAAAGACCTTAATGGAAAATGAGTGTACTTTATTAAATAGAGTTATTGCTAACATTGAAGATGAAGAGCTAAGAAGAGAAAGCATTATAAATATACAAAAAGAATTTTTGGAAACATTAGCAGATGAGATAGAAAATATTGCTGACAAAACAATGTTAGAAAAATTAATTTATAAATTCAGATACTATTGTTTATTGCCAGTTTCGAAAAATGAATATATAAAAGATATAGAAGAACTACAAGAACCACTAAAAAAGGCAATGAATGTTATAATAGATAATGGTATAGACAAAGAATTAATAACAAACTTTTCAGAAAGTGCAAGTCTTTGTTATACAATATTGAAAAACATATTTTATACAAAGATAGTAGAATTGCAAGAAACAGCGATAAAAATAATAAATACTAAAAAGGAAAAACTTAGTGACAAAATAAATTATTATATAACTATTAATATATATGACGCAAAGGATGCACAAGAAGAAGACAACGAAATAGTAAATAACTTAAATCAACTAAATGTTAAGTTAGATAAAAAGATACCTGTATTTATAAAAGGTAAAAGATGAAGGGAGAAAAACGAATGAATATAACTTTTTTGGGAGCTGCAAAAACAGTAACAGGCTCTAACTTCTTAGTAGAAGGAGCAGGAAAAAAATTCTTAGTAGACTGTGGAATGTATCAAGGAAAGGCAAAAGATGAATTAGAAAACGAAGCACCATTTTTATATAATCCAAATGAAATAGACTTTATGCTTTTAACACATGCTCATATTGACCATTCTGGAAGAATTCCTAAATTATATAATGAAGGATTTAAGGGACCTATTTATACTACAAAAGCAACTTGTGACTTATGCGCCATAATGTTACCTGATAGTGGACACATCCAAGAACAAGAAAATGAATGGAAGAATAAGAAAAGACAAAGAAAAGGACTTCCAACACGTCCACCACTATATACAGCAGAGGATGCAACAAAATGTTTAGAAATATTCAGTCCAGTAAAGTATGATGAAATAATTGAAATAGATGAGAATATACACGTAAGATTTAATGATGCTGGACATATGTTAGGCTCTGCAATAATTGAGGTGTGGGTAAAAGAAGATGGAAAAGAAGTAAAAACAGTATTTACAGGAGATATTGGAAACAACGATTTACCTTTACTTTCAGAGCCAACAATGATAGAGGATGCAGACTATCTAGTAATGGAGTCTACATATGGAGATAGACTACATATGAAATCTGCAAACAAAGCACAACAATTCTTGGATATAGTAACAGAGACTCTTGAACACAATGGAACAGTAGTAATTCCTTCTTTTGCAGTTGGAAGAACACAAGAAGTGTTATATGAACTAAATATGATAAAAGACTCAGAAGATAAATCTCCTAAGTTTTTAGAAGAATATGAAACATTAATGAAAGCACCAGTATATGTAGATAGCCCACTTGCAATATCAGCAACAGAAGTATTTAAGAAAAATATGGATTTATTTGATGATGAAACAAAAGCACTAATGGCAAGAGGAGATAATCCATTAGAATTTCCTGGTTTAAAATTCACAAAAACAGCAGATGAATCAAAAGCATTAAATGAAAGTAATGAACCATCTGTAATAATATCAGCAAGTGGAATGTGTGAAGTAGGAAGAATAAAACATCATTTAAAACATAATATTTGGAATCCAAATAGCACAATACTATTTGTTGGATACCAAGCACCAGGAACACTTGGAAGATCAATAGTAGATGGAGCAAAAAAAGTAAAAATATTCGGAGAAGAGTTTACTGTAAATGCAAGAGTTGAATATATAGAAGCATATTCAGGACATGCTGATCAAGAATGGCTATTAAACTTTGTTTATTCATTTATTAAGAAGCCAAAACACATATTCTTAGTACATGGCGAACCAAATGCACAATTAGTATTAAAAAATAAATTAGTAGAAAGTACACAGATTCCAGTTACAATACCAGGATTTGCAGAAAGCTACACATTAGATGACAATTTATCAATGGAAAAGAAATTCAATCAGAAAGTTGATGAAAAATATCTAAGATTACAAGTATTAGAGAGAATGGAAACTTTACAAGAAGAAATAGAGGATATGAAGAATATTGTAAAAGAAGATATGCTTGGTCAAGATAAAGACGATGAAGAAATCAAGAGAATAAATGAAAGAGTAAAAGAACTTGAAAGAAAAATAGTAGAAATATTAGAGAACAAAGAGGGGAAAAACTAATGAGTAATAAGTTTTTTAATGATGCTGTAATAGGCAGTAAAAACGTAAAAGCAACTTTTAGTAATAAAGGCGAAATACTAAGAATGTATTATCCAAATGTTGACTATAAACAATTCTTAGATACATTTCATATAGGAATGAAAATAAATGATTCTGCAATAATATATTTACACAATGATATAAATAACAAATATGAACAATATTATACAGAAGGAACAAACATATTAAATACAGAAATAGAAAACACGTATTTTAATATAAAAATAAAACAAACAGATTTTGTAACAATAAAAAACAATATATTAGTAAAGAGATATACTTTTACTAACAATAATAAGATTGAACTTGATTTAAAATTAATAGCGCATTCAAAATTGCTTAGTAATTCTAATAATATGGTATCAGCAAAAGTAATTGAAAACGGATTGATACAGTATAACCACGAATACTCTTTTGTAACATTTGCAAAACAAAGTATAGATGGACATAGATTAAATGATGTTGACAATTTTATTAGAGATGCTGTATTACAAGACAAGGACTATATAGGAATGTCTAATGATTCTGCAATAAGCTATTCAATAGGAGTATTACAACCGGGAGAGCAAGTAGAGTTTTCGTTATATATTTTAATAGAAGAAAACAAAAACTTTAAAACAATAGATGAATTAGAAGAAAAAATAGCAAACCTTAAAAAAATAGACTCAAAAAAAGAGTATGAACAAGCTAAAAGATATTGGAATAATTATTTAAGCAAACATGATTCGTTAAAAATAGATGATAGCCAAAATAAATCAATAAATCAAAAAGTTAAAGATATATACAAGAGAACAATACTATTATTTCCGCTATTAAGAAATGAGGAAACTGGTGGAATATCTGCAGCAGTTGAAGTTGATGAAGATTTAGAAAAGAGTGGAAGATATTCGTACTGTTGGCCAAGAGATGCTGTATTTATCACAAAAGCATTAGATATTTTGGATATGACCAAAGAAACAGAAAAATTTTATGATACATTTTGTAAAAAGACTCAGAGTCCAAATGGAATGTGGGAACAGAGATTTTATACAGATGGAACATTAGCACCTTGTTGGGGCTATCAAATAGACGAAACATCAAGTGTAATATTTGGAATATATGAGCATTATCTAAAAACAAAGGATGAAAAATTTTTATCAAACAATTTAAAAATGTGCGAAAATGCCTTAACTTTCTTATTTAAATACTTAGACAATGTATTTGATAAAAAAGAGGAAGAAGATATCGTAAAAAAAGAAATAGAAGAAATGGTAAAGAAATCTGGAAAAGAAACAGATAAAATATATAAACATTTAAGCTATGACTTATGGGAAATGGAAGAAGGAATACATATATATTCTTTGGCAAGCATATATGCGGCATTAAATGCTATGATAAAAATATATGAAAAAACAAAAAGCAAATATGAAAATAATAGATTAAAATTGGAACAAATTTCGAAAAATACTCTTAAAATAAAAAGTGAAATAGATGAGATAAAGAAATATGTAGAAAAGAATCTTTGCGATGAAAATACTAAAATATTACGTAGAAACACAAATGATAAAAAGATGGATGTTAGTATGATTGGAACTGTTTATCCTTTTGAGCTACTATCACCAAATGAAAAGAAGATACTAAATACAGTTGAAAAGATAAACTTAACATTAAGAACTTATACTGGCGGATACCTAAGATTTGAACAGGACAGCTATATGGATGGAAAGAGTCCTTGGCCAATAGCAACTCTATGGATGGCAATGTATTATTTAAAATCGGGAAGCAGAAAAAAAGCATTAGAATGCTTTGAATTTGTGACAAAAAGTGCAACAAATTTAGGAATGTTATCTGAGCAAGTAGATAATACCACTATGAAACCAAATTGGATAATAGGCTTAGGATGGTCACATGCAATGTACATAATAACATTGGCGGAAATATTGAAAAAATAATAAAAAAATGTTACAATATAAGTGGTTTTTTTATAGGAGGAAAGAATTATGGCAAAAAAACACGAAGCAGGAAGAATATTTGTAAAAATAACAGCAGCAATACTTGCATTATTAATGGTAGTAGCTGTTGGTGGAACGTTGATATATTACATATTCCACTAATATAAAATATAACAGAAAAGGAATAAAAAATGAAAGAAAATTTTATAACTGATATAGTATCTATATGGGGAAAAAATATTTCTGAATATTTTGGTCTGTTACAACAATATCCAATAAAATTAGTTTCATTAATATTAGACTTAGCAATAGTAATTTTTATAATAGTAAAAATATTAAAACTAGCAAAAAAGTCAAGAGCAATACAATTGATTAAAGGAATTGTGTTCTTTATATTAATAACTTGGATAAGTGGACTATTAAATCTAAATATAGTACATTCTGTATTAACAGCATTCTTGCCATCTGGAGTTATAGCATTAGTTGTGATATTCCAACCAGAGATTAGAAGGGCGTTGGAACAACTAGGAACTAACAAGCTAACAAACTTTTTCGGTATGGAAAAAAGCTTAGAAGTTAGAACAAGAGAAAATATATACAAAATAGTTATAGCTGTACAGGAAATGGCAAAGACAAAAACAGGAGCACTAATTGTAATACAAAGAGATATTAGTCTAAGCGATATTGTAGCAACAGGAATAGAAATGGATTCGGAAATATCACCACAAGTATTAGTAAATATATTCGTACCAAAAACTCCTCTTCACGATGGAGCTGTAATAATAAACAATAATAAAATAGTAGCAGCAGCTTGTATATTACCACTAGCTAATAGCAGTGATATATCAAAAGATCTAGGAACTAGACACAGAGCAGCTGTAGGAATATCAAAAGAATATGATGCAATTGCTATTGTGGTATCAGAAGAATCTGGAAAAGTATCTATAGCAAAAGATGGAACACTTATAGCTGATGTAAAAGAAGAGGCTTTAAAGAAAATACTAATAAAGAATATAGTTACAGATAGACTAGAAAATAAAAAAGAAAATAAAATTAAAAGATTAAAAAATATAAGAAAAATAAAAAATGAGAAAAAATCTACAGAAGAACAAACAAATAATTAAACAAGTTGGAAGTTAGAAGTTGGAGGATAGAGGTTAGAATACTTCCAGCTTCTAACTTTTATTTCTAACTTCTACAATAAATGAGAAACATAAAACTAACAATAGAATATGATGGAAAATGCTATAATGGTTGGCAAAAACAACCAAATAAATTAAATATACAAGGAGAGATAGAAAGAGCCATTTACAATATTACGAAAGAAGAGGTTGATTTAATTGGCTCTGGCAGAACTGACGCGGGAGTTCACGCACTTGGACAAGTTGCAAACTTTAAAACAAATTCTGAAATATCAATAGAAAAATTACCTCTTGCCATAAATTCACAGTTAAAAAATAGCATAGTAATAAAAGAAGCAGAAGAGGTAGATGAGAGATTTCATAGTAGATATAATGCAAAGCATAAAACTTATAGATATATAATAAACAATTCAAAATGCGGAACTGCAATATATAGAAATTTGGAATATTCATATCCTTTTAAATTAGATGTTGAAAAAATGAAACAGGCATCAAAATATTTTGAAGGTGAACACGATTTTAAAGCTTTTAAATCAAGTGGAACAAGTTCTAAAAATAGTGTTAGAACTATATACAAAGCAATTGTAAAACAAGAAGGAGAAAAAATAATAATAGAACTTACTGGAAATGGTTTCTTATACAATATGGTTAGAATAATATCAGGAACATTACTAGATGTAGGACTAGGAAAAATAAAACCCGAAGAGATACCAGAAATAATAGAATCGAAAGATAGACAAAGGGCAGGAAAAACGCTTCCTCCATATGGTTTGTATCTTGTTGAAGTAAAATATAATTAAAAGTAACATAAATAATAATAAATCCATATTATATATAAAAAAGATAAAAGGAGTAATTGGTATGGATTTATTATTATTTTTTGCTTTACCAATAGCAACAATAATATTGGCGGTAGTTTTTCAAAAAATACTTAAATGTCCATTGTTAGTAGCAGCTACGTTTTTTGCAATTTACTTAATCTTGGCATTTAGTGCGTTTGATGAGTCTTTCTTGGTAAATGCTATAGTGTATACAATTTTAGCATTTATTGTAGCAAGTGTTGTTCAATTTATTTGTAGGGTTGTAGACAATGATGGACTTACTATAAGAAATCTAAGAGCAAATAACATAAGAGCTAATCGTATAAGAACTGATACATTAAGTGCTAATGAAGTTATAAATAACGATGATGATGACGATGATAACAATAATGGCAATACTTGTGGATGCAGTAACAATAATGGATGCATTTGTAATAGCAATAATAGAGGATATTATGGATACAATAGAGGATGGTATAGAAGGTAAAAAAACATTATTACAAAAGTGTTACAAAAAAATTAAACTTAAATTACAACAGATATTATCTGTTGTTTTTTGATATATTTTGTTGTACAATTAAATAAGTAATATATTTTGTCAGAATTATGACATATAGGAGGAGAAAAAATATGGCTACAAACCCAATGCAAAAAAAAGCAAGAAATTCTTTTATATTAGGAATGCTAGTAACATTTTTAATTATGGCACTAGTTGTTGGATTCCTATTAGTTCAATTAAATAAAATGAAAGACGCAGAAAAAGCAAGAGAAGCAATGTTAGTTAAAACGTATGCGTTAAATACTGATGTTAAGTCAGGAGATTCGATAGATTCAAGCAAGTTAATATCTGTAACAATTGATAAAAGTGCAGTACCAACAAACGTAGTAAAAACAGGTACTCTAACAGAAAATACAATTGCTAAAATAGATTTAACTAAAGGAACAGTTGTAACAGATTCAATGATAACAGAGTCTGATAGCCCGCTTACAGATGATTTAAGAGTACAAGAATATAATATGATAAGCTTGGCAAGCCAACTTACTTCAGATGATTATGTAGACATAAGATTAAGAATGCCATCTGGAGAGGATTATATTGTGTTATCAAAGAAGAGATTAGAGATTCCTGAAATAGGTGGAATAGAATCTATAAATACAATATGGTTGAAATTAACAGAAGACGAAACTCTTACTATGGCAAGTGCAATTGTAGATGCATATAAAATGAATGGTTCTATGCTATATACTACAAGATATGTAGAACCAGGAACACAAACAAAAGCAACACCAACGTACTCACCAAATGCGGAAGTTATACAATTAATTAATAAAGATCCTAACGTTGTTCAAGAAGCAAAAGCAGCTTTAATTAATAGATACAACGATGATGGTAGATATATTAGAAATAGATTAGACTCAGAAATTTCAAGGATAGAAGAAGATGATAGAACATCAGGAGTACAATCTGGTACAACAAAAGAAATTTCAACAACACTAGATCAAAGAAAATCATATTTAGATGCATTAGCAGGCAATTAAGCAATACTTAAAAGTGGAGGAGACAATGGAGAAGATAGGCTTTATAGGAACATTTGATAAAACAGATTTATTAATATATGTTTCTAGAATATTAGTAGAAATGAATAAAACCGTGTTAATAATAGATGCAACAGTCAATCAAAAAGCTAAATATATTGTTCCAGTTATTAGCCCAACCATGTCATATGTAACAGAGTTTGAAGGAATAGACGTAGCTGTTGGATTTAAAGACTATAATGGAATTAAAAGATATTTAGGGATGCCGGAATCGGCAGCCCTAACATATGACTATATAATAATAGATATGGATAGAGCTGATTTAATAGACAACTTTGGCATTTATGATGCAAAGAAAAACTATTTTGTAACATCATCAGATTTATTTTCGCTAAAAAAAGGATTAGAAGTATTGAGCGGAATAAAGTTACCTTTACAACTTACAAAGATATATTATTCAAATGATATGTCAAAAGAAGAAGATGAATATTTAAACTATTTATCATTGGGTTACAAAATAGAATGGCAAGATGAGAAAATATATTTTCCAATGGATAGTAATGACCAACAAACGATAATTGAAAATCAAAGATCAGCTAAAATAAAATACAAAGAATTGAGCTCTGGATATAAACAAGCTTTGATATACATAGCAGAAGAAATTACACATACAGAAAAATCAAATGAGGTTAAGAGAATATTTAAACAATTAGAAAGAGGTATATAAAATGGCAATAGTATCTTTTTGGAATAACAGTAAAAAAGAAACAGGACAAACTTATTCTGCCATAGCAGTGGCAACCTCTATGTCTATTGAACATAATTATAAAGTATTGGAAATATCAACAGGATTTCAGGACAAAACAGTAGAAGAATGTTTTTGGAATGAAAAGAATGAGAATAATTTAAAAGATATAATTGGGCTTCCAACAAGACAAGTTGGAATGAACAATGGAATAGAGGGATTGGTAAAAATTCTTCAAAGTAACAGAAGTTCAAGTAATATTGTATCAGATTATTCAAAACCAATATTTAGAGATAGACTAGAAGTTTTACCAGCACCATCAACAGGCAATATATCAGCATATAATGAAATAACAAAATATTATGCAGAACTGTTAAAAGTAGCAGATAAAAACTATAATGTAATAATAGTAGATATAGATAAAAATATGAAAGAAGAAGATAAGAGAGCAATTTTAAATGTTTCTAATATAGTTGTTATGACTTTTAAACAAGGAATGGATGCATTGGATGAAATAACAGAATTAAAACAAAAAGGATTGCCATTTGATCCTAATCATTTGATGTTGTTAATGGGAAAATATGATGAGAGCTCTAAATACAATATAAAAAATGTTACAAGATTTTTAAAAGAAAAAAGAGAAATATCTGCAGTACCATATAGTGTATTGTACAATGAAGCAGCTACAGAAGGAAAAGTAGCAGACTATTTCTTAAAATATAGAAGCATGACAGATACAACAGATAAAAATGTAACATTTATAAAAGAAACACACAAAGCTTGTGAAAATATAGTATCAAGACTAAAAGAATTGCAAGTTAGAACATAGCCTTATTGAAAGGAGAAAAATACAATGAATTTAACTAATCTAATATTAATAGTAGTTGTTATAGGTGTGGCTTGTATGATTGTCTACAGATTCATACTTAAGAAGAAAAATGAAGAAGTAGAAGAACAAATACAGGTAGATGACGCAACTTATACGCTAGACGTTATGAAGGAATTCGTAAAAAAGAGATTAGATGAAATAACAAAGATAAACTTATATGATATAGGTCTTTCTGAAGAGGAATTAAAAAGAAGAAAGAACAAGAAATACGAGTTAAAAAAAGCTTTAAAGGGTTGTACATATGGAGATGTAAACGATAAGAAATATATTAAGGAATTAATATATGATATGCTTTTCAACGAATATGGGGTAGATGAAATAAATGTATCAAAAGCCATTCCTTTTGATGTTCCATCACTATTAACAGCTCAAGATAAATTCGACATAATACTATATATGTATAAATCTGAATTTGGCTATGAAGCATTATCTGAAATTATTAAAAAGTATAAATTAGATGAATTGAAATATGTAGCAGGAGAGTCAAAACCTTGCTACGTAATAACACCGGAAGAAATATCAGATATATATGAAAAAGAGAACTTTGTATTAACATTCCAAGATAAATTAAATGTAGTAGTACAAAGAATATATCAACATTACAAAGGATATAGTAGCATAGACGAAATAAGAGATATGAATATAGATGGTATCTCAGGAGGTGTATCTGGACTTCCAGAAAGTTTCTTAAGCCAAGTTGCACAGACTGATGGAGATTATTTAGGACAAATAGTAGAACATAAAGTACCTCGTGCTTGTGATAGTATTTGGATAATGTTCCATGGTAAATCAATAAGACTTGCGTTCCTATCATTTGGAACAGAAGCAGAATTAAAGAGAGTTTGTCAGAACATATACAAATTCAATAACCCAGGACAATTATCAGATACAAATGGTTACAAGATCAATGAAATGAAAGACGGTTCCCGTGTCGTTGTTGTTAGACCAAGTATGTCTGAAACGTGGGCATTCTTCGTAAGAAAGTTCGACGTTAAGAGAGCCACACTAGAACAAATAGTAAAATTCCCTGGAAAAGACGAAACAATAGATTTGTTAAAATACTTAGTAAAAGGAGCAAGAATCATATCACTTACTGGTGAGCAGGGTTGTGGTAAGACAACAATGCTTATGGCAATGATAGAGAACATATACGAAACAATGAACCTTCGTATCACAGAAACTGCATTCGAGCTTCACTTAAGAAAAATATACCCAACAAGAAACATATTATCAATGCGTGAAACAGAAACAATTTCTGGACAGGCCTGCTTGGATGTTCAGAAGAAGACTGACGGTTCTGTTAACATCATCGGTGAGGTTGCAACAGACCCCGTAGCATCTTGGATGATCCAATCAGCACAGGTTGCATCTAAATTTACATTATTCACTCACCATGCTAAAACATTCCCAGACTTAGTTACAGCACTAAGAAACTCAATGCTTAGAGCAGGAGTGTTCAAAGATGAAAGAACAGCAGAGGAGCAAGTTGTACAAGTATTAAACTTTGATATCCACTTAGTAAAGGACTTCAGAGGAAGAAGATACATAGAAAGAATAACAGAATGTATACCAGTAGAAGAAAGAAACGAATATACATTTGATTATAGAAAAGAAAAAACAACAGAAAAGAAAATAGAAAAGTTTATGGATAACGCAACTATGTTCTTTACAAAAACAACAAACAGAGAATTATACCAATATAGAAATATACTAGAATATCACGATGGCACATATGTGCTAACAAACCCAATATCAGAAGCAAATATAAAAGCTATGTTAAACAATATGGATGACACAGATGCAGAAGAATTCAAGAAATTTGTTAAGAAAAATTGGGGAATTGAAGCACATAGAGATGCTGATATGATTGAAGAAGAAGCCTAAAAAACATCATCTAAAAGGAGGTGCAAAAGCTTAAAATATGCAAGGAAATATTATATTATATATGATGATTGTAATAGCAGCATTGTTAGCTTTTATAGTAGTAGCGTATCTTATGCTAAGAAAAAAAGCACAATCATCAGACATAGTACAAATTAGACAATTAAGAAAAGGAACAAAGGAACAGAAATTTTCTAAGGAAATATTATACCAGAAATTATATGTTAGATACCTAAGATCTCCTTTTATAAAAAGATACTTATTTAAAATAAGAAGAAGACTTGAAATTATAAATATTGATGATGAGTATTTAACAAGAAAGCAAACATCTGAAATATTAACCAAAGCTTTATTAATAATAGTACCAGTAACACTAGTAATAATATTTATAACTAGCAAGAATACATTGCTTTTATCAATACTATTAATATTTGAACTATTTATGATAGACACCTTGGTTGATGGAATGGTTGATAAAATAGATAACAAATTATTAACTCAACAAATAGACTTCTTTGCAGAAATAAGACATGCTTACCATGAATTCAATATGGTTGAAGAAGCAATATATCAAGTTGCTCAAGGTGATAGTGCACCAGAGATGTCAAGACAAGCAGAAAAAATATACGAAATACTAATATCAGATGATCCAGAAGGAGAACTTGAAAAATATTACGATATAGCACCAAACAGCTTCTTAAAGGAGTTTGCGGGAATATCATATTTAACTAAAGAATTTGGAGATAGAACAATAGATAAAACCTCATTGTATTTGAAAAACTTAAACAATATAAGTCAAGAAATGCAATTGGAAATATTAAAAAGAGATAAATTAAACTATGTATTCCAAAGTTTATCAGTAATCGCAATAGTTCCGTTATTAGCACTAGAACCAATAAAGAACTGGGCTGTAAAACAATTCGCTTTTACAAAATCGTTCTATTATGGTAAACAAGGAATGATAGTACAGATATTAATTGTTATATTAACATTTATATGTTATATATTAACAAGAAAACTAAAAGATAATGGATCAACAACAATAGATACAAAACCAGATAACCCTTGGGAAGAGAAATTGTACAAAGTACCATTTGTAAAAAAAGTAGTAGACTTGTTTATTCCTAAGGAAGGAACAAAAGAAAGAAGAAAAATGAAGAATCTTATGAAAGATTCGGCAACAAAAGATAAAATACATTGGATATATGAAAAAAGAATTCTATTAACTGTAGTAACATTTGCAGCTTCGTTATTGATATTTGCACAACTACACAAAATACAACTTAACTACATATATACAGAACCAACGTCAACTTACAACTTGGTAGGGGAAATGACCGGTAAGGACTTGAAGAAGGCAGAAGAGTTAACTGCAAGTGATAATAAATTCTTAGAGATGTTTAAAGGAAAAACAAAAACAACACAGGCAGATATCGAAAAAGCAATGAAAAAATCAAAAGACTATGCAAATAGTACAGCAGACGAAATAAAAACCGCAGCAGAGAGAGTTCTAAAGAAATTAAGACAAGTCAATAGCGAATACTTAAGTTGGTTTGAAATGGTTTTGGCAATGGTATTTGCGGTATTTGGATACAATTTGCCAGTAGCTCTGTTATTCTTCCAAGCAAAGATGAGAAAGTTGGAAATGGAAGACGAAGTAATGCAATTCCAGACAATAATCTTGATGCTTATGAGAATAGAGAGAGTAAACGTAGAAATGATACTAGAGTGGTTGGAAAGATACTCAAATATATTCAGAGAACCAATATCAAGATGTGTAAACAATTATGAGAGCGGTCCTTGGGAAGCTCTAGAACAAATGAAAGATGAAATTAACTATAAAGAATTTATAAGATTAATAGAAAGTATGCAAGCAGCAGTAGAAAAAATACCAATTGCCGAAGCTTTTGATGAGTTAGATTCAGAAAGAGAATATTATCAGGCAAGAAGAAAAGAATCAAATGATAGATTAATATCTAAGAAGGGAATGATTGGAAAAGTAATAGGATTTGCACCAATGGTAGCACTTTTCGTAGGATACCTAATTGTTCCATTAGTATTCATAGGATTAACAAGTATGACATCATCATTTAATACAATGTCTTCAATGAAGAGATAGTAGAAAGGAAATAAGTCTATGGAAAACGCAACAAAAGCATTAGAAATGGCAGCAAGTGTATTAATCGGAGTTTTGATATTAGCAGCATTAATATTTGCATATACACAAATAGCAGAAGAAAAAAGAATAGAAGAGAAAAACGAAAGAGCAAGTCAACTTTCTAAATTCAATATAAATTATGAATCTTATACAAAAGATAAAGTATATGGAAGTGAAATACTTTCGCTTGCCAATGAAATCATAAATTATAATACAAGAAAAGCTGTAGATGGGTATCAAGAAATTACTTTAGAAGTAATAATAAATACAGGTGTAATTGATGGACAATTTTTTAAGAGTGGTACATATACAGCAAACAACCTAAGCGATAAATATATAAGTCTGTCAAAAAAAATACAAGAAGCAAATAAAAGTAATTATGCAGGCAAAAGTGTTTCATATTGGGCTAATGCTCTACCAGTTAGAAATATGACAGAATTTAAAAAAACGATAGAAGAGCATAACTATAATATTTCAGAAAGTGATTATGATAAATTATTTGATGAAATAAAAACGTATAAAAAACTAATAAGTGAGCAAAACGATTTTGCAAGGAAAACATTTAAATATAATGATACAATCGAATATGATTCAGGCAACGGTAAGGTATTAACGATGAAATTTACAGATTAAAAGCAAGGAGGACTAAAAGAACGTGGAAAATGCAAGTAGAGCATTACTAATGGCAGCTTCGATATTAGTAGGCGTTTTAATGTTATCATTAGTTGTGTATTTATATACTATTTTTGGCGACTTTGGTTCTCAAATAACTGCGAGAATAAAACAAAAAGAAACAGATGAATTTAATGTGCAGTTTACAAAATATGAAAGTTATAAAGACGAGAATGGAAAATGGCAGAATACTTGCTTAGCAAGTGATATAATAACTATAGCCAATTTGGCTAAAGACAATAATGCACAATATGAATTTGGAACAGATTCAATAACAGAAAAAGAAAAGGCAGGAACATTATATATAACTGTTGATACCAAAGCTATTAGTGGAGGAAATAAAAACTTTGAAACATTATCTTCAGAAGAATATACAAATTTCTTAAAACAAAATACTGGAGAAGAAGAAACTCAAAATGATGGTAGTAAAAATTATGTTTTGAAAAAATATATATGTGAGATTTCAATTGATGACTCTAGTAGAAGAGTAAAAAAAGTTGTATTAAAACCAGAACAATAAAATTTTAAAGAATTAGATAAAAATGTAAAATAATGATTGCATATTAATTATCACAATGTTATAATTGCATTAAGAAAGGCAAATATGAAAAGAAATATTATATTTATTGTATCAATCTTTCTAGTAATAATAGTTATTATTGCATATAGCATTTTTAATACAAGAAAAATAAAAGAGAAAATTGCTCAAGATAATAAACCATATGAAAGTTTTTATGGACAACCAGTATTAGGAACAGATGTAATTTCACTTATAAACAAAGCAATAGATAATAATGAAAAAAATGCAGTAGAAAGAAATGAAAAAGGTAATTACATAGATAATGAAAAAAATTCGATAATAATAAAAATTAAATTTTTAGAATTAGAAGACGTCATATCTATGGAAGCAATAGAAAAGCAAGGAATACAAAGGTTTATACAAAACTTTGGAGCATTTAGCTTTAAATGCACAAATATAGAATATCACCAGAAAACTGGAAATGTAAAACAATTGTATTTTGAGCAAATAGAATCAAGTTATTAATATTTTATATTTCAAAAGAAATATAATTTAAATATAAAAAATAAACAATTTTAAAGGAGGAATTTAAAAATGGAGAATGCAAGTAAAGCATTAATTATAGCAGGAGCTATACTATTATCAATATTAATTATAGGATTGGGTATGTATATATACCAACAAGCAAATAGTGCAACACAAGGAACAAACTTAGACCCAACAAAGGCACAAGCATACAATGGAGAATTTTTACAATATGAAGGAGTAAGAACAGGAACAGATGTAAAGGCATTAGTAAGTGCAATATCAAATCATAACAGAGTTAACGCTGATGATGTATCTAGACTAATATTAATAGATGAAAAATCTGATGCAGATGAAGTTATAGATCCTACTTGGGAAAATGTAGATGAAAATAAAACACCAGCATATTATAAATCTGGATTAACATATAAAGTAAGTTTTTCATATAATACATCTGGATATATAACTGTTGCTCATATTGTGCAACAAGGAAAGAATGGGCAACAATAAAATAATTATCAAAATGCCATATAACTGCAGATAGAAAGGAATATATAATAGATGGAGAATGCAAGTAAGGCATTAATTATAGCAGGAGCTATATTATTAGCAATATTAATAATAGGACTTGGTATGTATATATACCAACAAGCAAATAGTGCGACACAAGGAACAAACTTGGATCCAACAAAAGCGCAAGCATATAATGGAGAATTCTTACAATATGAAGGCGTAAGAACTGGAACAGATGTAAAAGCTTTAGTAAGTGCAGTAGCTAATCATAACAGAGTTAACGCTGATGATGCGTCTAGACAAATATTAATAGCTAAGGTGGAAAATGTGCATGGAGTAGTAGTTGATCCTGAATGGACTTCAGATGAGATAGCAGATAATAATCCTACTCCTGCAGATTTTAAATCTGGATTAACATATAAAGTAAGTTTTTCATATAACACATCTGGATATATAACAGTGGTTCATATTGTGCAACAAGGCAACAATGATGGTCCAGATAGTTAGATATATGACCATACATATATATAGAAAGGAATATATAGTAGATGGAGAATGCAAGTAAAGCGTTAATTATAGCAGGAGCTATATTATTAGCAATATTAATAATAGGATTAGGTATGTATATATATCAACAAGCGAATAGTGCAACACAGGGTACAAACCTAGATCCAACAAAAGTACAAGCATATAATGATGAATTCCTACAATATGGAGGAATAAGAACAGGAACAGATGCTTTAGCACTTATGGCAATTATTCAAAACCATAATAGAACAAATGTAGATGATAATACTAAGCAAATAAATATAATAGAAGGAGAAGCTACAGGTGGAGTAGAAGATCCAGAAGATACAGAAGCAGTAAATCAATTTACTGGAAACAATAAATTGAAATCAGGATTAACTTATAAAATAACATTTTCATATAGTAGAAGTGGTTATATAACTAATTGTTATATAATAAAATCATCTGATTCTGCTTATAAGTAAAAATAAAAAAGGAATATAAAATATGGAAAATGCAGTAGAAGCTTTAATGTTAGCATTTGCTGTTATGATGTTAGTATTAGCATTAAGTCTTACAATCTATGTGTTTTCACAGGCTAGACAAACTTCAGAGTTGATGCTTAAACTATCTGATCCAACAGAATACTATGAATATTATGATTATTATAGTAGAGACACTAATGATGCATTAGGAAATAGAATAGTAGGAATTGAAACAGTAATTCCTACTTTATATAAATATAGTAAAGAAAGATACAAAGTAACATTTAGAAAGGGTTCAATAGTACAGGAAGAACCAATTACTGATGAAAATGGAGATAAAGTACAATTAATCAAAGTTGAAGTCGGAGATCCTATTGAAATATACGAAACAACTACGAATCCTACAATTGATTGGAGTCAGAGCTATACAAATGATTTTGATAATACAAAAACTACTAAAAGAATATGTTCTTTTGATATAGATGATGAAATAAAAAGAGGAGAATGTTGGACGGCTGATGTAAAAAATCATCTAGATGTTATGATATCAGGTGGATTATATTTAAAACCACAATATAATGACAAAAACATTAGTGATTTAAATCAAGACGAAAAGGATATATATACTATAAATTATGGTAATGGATTATTAGAAAGGTTTAAAAACCAAAAGTTTGTAGAGATAGTTGGAGAGGTAGCGAATAAGAAAACGGGTGAAGCTGGAGACGAAATTGATGAGAACGAAGGAATTACAGGAAATAAAACAACTACTAAAAAAGTAATCACCTATGTTTTAATAAATAACTAACGAAAATAGAACAGCAAATATTTTAATAAAATAGAAAGGAAACAAAAATGGGAGATAGTTTTGTAACAATTATAGCTATATTTTTAGCCGCAATACTAATGTTTGTTTTTCCTTTGATGTCTGTATCAGAAAAATCAGATACTATTTCACAACTAACAGTGCAAACAGCTACTACTGATTTTGTTGACAAAGTTAGGACAACAGGACAACTAACATTAGATGATTATGATAAATATATTCAAACTATAACATCAACAGGAAATTCTTTTGATGTAGAAATGATGGTTCAAGTAATGGACGAAAATATTGGAGTAAAAACAACTAATGCAGAAAAGACAAAAATAGGTGAAAACATTTATTATACTCTATATACAAGTCAATTAGAAGAACTATTAAATAATACACAAAATACAAAACATAGACTATCACTAAAAGAAGGAGATAGAGTATCTGTAACAGTAAAAAATACAAATACTACCATAGCTCAAACATTAAGAAACTTCTTTTATAGGATAGCAGGAAATGACACATATCAAATTGCTGTACAATATGCAGGAATTGTTACTGTCAATGGTACAAAATAAATAATGTATAATTGTAGCAGCTTTAGGACTGTAAAATATAAAAGTCCAAAAGCTGCTATTTATATAGAAAGGTAAACGATATGAAATTACAACATATAGCAATAATTTTTGTTATAATAATAATACCAATATCATTGGTATTATCAAATTATATAAGTATGCATATGAAAACGATAGAGTTACAAGCAGCATATAATGCAAACTTAATTAATGCGACTCATGATTCGATGAAAGCGTTTCAATTAAATACACAAAACAATGATCTTTCTGATATAGCAAACTCTAAAATAAGAGATATAGAGGCAGCAATTAATGTGTTTTATACATCACTGTCAACAAATTTAGAAGTAAAAGGCTATACAAAAGATGATTTGAAGTCGTATACTCCTGCAATATTGTTTACTTTATATGATGGATATTATATATACTCTAACAATTACAATTATAATCCTCAAGATACAGATAACCAAGGATATAATTATGGTTTAAAACCATTTATTGCATACTCTTGTAGATATAAAGTTGGAGAGGGCGATAGATATGATTTTGTTGTAAATTATACGCTTGATAATACAATAACTATAATAGGAAAAGTAGATAGAGAATATGTTACAAAGACAGGACATCTAATATCTTTGAAAGAAGCTAAAGACATTGATGATAATGGAAAAGTGTTGGATTATGTGAATGGAGAAGAAAAGTTAGAAGAACAAATAATATTACTGGATGACAATTCAAATGCTACAAAAGATACATATGAATATGTTATATATAGCAACCAGAAAATTTACAAAGAAAAAGACTGGAATGGAAATAGAGACGAAAAATACTTTAAATATAGTAGTCAATATAAAAAAGACTATATAACATCTGCTATAACTATACAAGATTTAGATGATCATTATCAGAGAACAACAAGTGCAGTAAAATATTATAAAGAGGCAGCAACTTTTACAAAGTGGGTAAATGAGAAACTAAAGAATATAAAACAAAGTGATGCAGTGAATGAAAGTGGACAAAAAATAACAACATTTCAAAGTGATTTAGAAGACAAAAAAATATTTGATACTTCAAACGAAAATCCAATGCTTTCAAGTTCTACATTTAATGAACAAAGAGTGAATGTAATAAGATACACAATAGAAACAAACCTAGTAAGAGCAATGAATACATATTCACAACATTCTAGTTTGGCTGGTATAGCATTCTCAATGCCAAAGTTAACCGAACAAGACTGGGGCAATATAGAAAATAATATATGTGAAGTTGTATTTATGCAAGGTTTACCAATTGGAGGAAAATTATATAATAATTATTGTGTTGTAACTAATAACACAAATAAAGAATGTGTAAATAATAATTCTATATACATTATTTCGAGGGATGCAAGTAATCATAAAGAATACCACCAACCAGGTTGCAGAACATTGATAACTGGATTAAATGATGGAACTTTAGCGATAGATGGAGCATATTCTGCAATTGATTTTAAAAGAAAAACAGTATCTCTAACAGGTGAAGATGTAAATGCACTTTCGCAATTATTGAGTAGTTATGGAGTTGGTGCTGATGAAGGAAAATATGCGTACTATTATCCTCAACCATATGAAGCTTGTTATGACTGTATAGTTACCGCATCAGATGCATATACTACTGATGATATAATATATGGGCAAGTAATAGACAGTCTTGGAAGAACTAAAGATGATTATGGTGATGAATACGGAGAAATAAAAGATAAAAATGGTAACGATGTAGACATTAAAAATCTACGCGGTACAAATTTGCAAAAATATTATTTAACAGCACTTGCAAGAGCAAGATATGACTTGTATCTAGTAAATGGATATTTTGGAAACTATTAATAATGGAGAATGGTATGATAAATGAAGCTAAAATAGAAGAAGAAAAAATAAAAATAAAAGAAAACCTGCAAAAGCAAAAAGAAAAAATACAAAGTAGAATAGTAGTAGAAGATCCAATTGTAAAAATAACATTTAAAAGAATATTAGCATATTTTATAATTTACAGTTTCTTAGGATTTATAATAGAAACAATATTTGGAATGCTAACAAAAGGAGTAGTAGAAAGTAGACAAAGTTGTCTATATGGACCATTTTGTTGTATTTATGGATTAGGTGCGGCAGTGATGATACCAGGACTTCAAAAGTTTAAGAAAAGAAACTGGACATTGTTCCTAGCGGGAGCTGTAGAAGGCTCAATTGTAGAATATATTATCAGTTGGGTTGGCGAAATGATATTCCATATAAAATGGTGGGATTATTCAAATATGCCATTCGATATAAATGGCAGAATATGTTTGTTATTTACAATATTCTGGGGAATATTAGCATTGGTATTAATAAGACTAATAAATCCATACATAGAAAGATTTATTGATAAAATACCTGCGAAACTATTTGGAATAATCACAATTGGTGGAACAATACTTCTTATACTAGATCTATTGATAACAGCTTTTGGACTTCAAGTATTTTATACAAGATTTACAAATACATATAATCTAAATTTAAAAGAAGATAAATACTTAATGGTAAGTCAAGACGTTTTAGATAACAAAATTATACAAAAATTATCAAACACAATGTTCTCAGATGAGAAGATATTGAGAACATTTCCAAATATTAAATTTAAAGACGATGATGGAAACATCATTTGGGTAAAAGATATATTGACAGATATTCAACCATACTACTTCAAAATAAGTAATAAATTTAGACTAAAATAAAGCGACTTCAGAAATGAAGTTGTTTTTTTATGCTTGAAAAATTTTGCATAATTTATCTAAAAAAGGAAAAGATATTTTTAGCAAATAAAATGGAGGTTATTTTGTATGGAAAAACACTTAATGATAACAGGTACATCAAAAGTATCTTGGAAAGATGCAATAGTAAAAACAATTGCAGAAGCATCTAAAACATTGGACTATCTAACAGGAGTAAAAATTATAGAACAAAAGGCTAAAATAAATGGAGATAAAATAAGCGAATATTATGTGGATTTAGACTTAACATTTATGATAGATAGGGACAGAAAATAGGAGGTAATTATGGAGCAAATTCAAACTCAAAAACAATATAGTGACTATGTAGATAAAAAATCGCCTAATTCTCCAATAGTAAAAAATTGTTTTAATGCTTTTTGGGTAGGAGGTTTAATCTGTACTATAGGACAAATTATAATAGACTATTGTATGTACAGAGGTATGGATAATACATCATCATCAACAGTTGCATCAATAGCTTTAATAGCAATATCAGCAATATTAACAGGTTTAAATATATTCAATAGAATAGGAAAATTTGCAGGAGCAGGTTCACTTGTTCCAATTACAGGATTTGCAAACTCAATAGTATCACCAGCCATAGAATATAAATCAGAAGGCTATGTTATGGGTGTCGGTGGCAAAATGTTCACAGTAGCAGGACCAGTGTTAGTATTCGGAATTTCGACATCAGTAATCATAGGAATAATTGCTGTATTATTTTAAATAGGAGGGAAGTATTTTGAAAAAAATAGGTAAACAGACAATAAGCTTTGATGCTCCACCAGTTATTATAGGAACAGCATCAATAGTTGGACCTAAAGAGGCAGAAGGACCAATGGCAAAATATTTTGACAAATGCTTAGAAGATGAATTCTGGGGAGAAAAATCTTGGGAAAAAGCAGAAAGTAAAATAATAAAAGAAACGGTAAATCTAGCAATAGCAAGAGCAAATTTATCGAATACAGATATAGATTATTGTTTTGCAGGAGATTTATTAAATCAATGTATATCAAGTGATTTCGGATTAAGAGATACAAACATTCCATTTTTTGGAGTATTTGGAGCTTGTTCAACATTTGTAGAAAGTATGTGTCTAGGTTCAGTATTCTTAGAAGGTGGAGGAGCAAACAATGTAATATGTGCTACATCAAGTCACTTCTGTAGTGCAGAGAAACAATTTAGATTTCCACTAGAGCTAGGAACACAGAGAACTCCAACAGCACAGTGGACAGTAACAGGAGCAGGAGCTGCAATTTTATCGAGTACAGGGGAAGGACCCTATATAACAAATATCACACCAGGAAAAATAGTTGATATGGGAATAAAAGACGCAAACAATATGGGAGCTGCAATGGCACCTGCAGCGTTAGATACTCTAGTTACGCATCTTCAAGATACAGGCAGAAAACCAAGCTACTATGATGCAATAATAACAGGAGATTTAGGATATATAGGAAAAGAAATATTGCAAGATATGGCTCAAACAAAAGGATATAATATAAATGCAAATTATGATGATTGTGGAGTATTAATGTTTGATAAGCAAAAACAAGATACACATTCAGGCGGAAGCGGATGTGCTTGTATAGCAACGGTATTTTCAGGATATTTTTATAAGCAATTAAAAGAGAAGAAAATGAAGAAAATACTACTAATTGCAACTGGAGCACTAATGAACTCAACAAGTATGCAACAAGGAGAAACAATACCAGGAATTGCACATGCAATATCCATAGAAATTTAAAGTTAGGAGATGTAATGTTATGAGTTTTATACAAAGCATTGATTGGATGCAATTATTAAAATGTTTTGTTGTAGGAGGATTAATTTGTATAATAGGTCAAGTGTTATTAGACAAAACAAAACTGACTCCAGCAAAAATACTAGTAATATTTGTAACAACAGGAGCAATACTTGGTGGACTAGGTGTGTATAAATGTTTAATAGATTTTGCAGGAGCGGGAGCGACAGTTCCACTGACTGGATTTGGAGCAAATCTTGCAAAAGGTAGCATAGAAGCGGTAAAAGAGAGCGGATTATTAGGAGCATTTACAGGAGGAGTAAAAGCATCGGCGGGAGGAATTGCAGCAGCAATATTCTTTGGATACATTGCTTCTTTAATAGCGAAACCAAAAATAAAAAAACAATAGTTATAAAAAGGTTATATTCAAATTAATATAGCCTTTTATTTTGATAAAAAAGTAAATAATGATTGCAAAAATACCTTGAAATATGTTATATTAAATACATAAAAAATAAGCTATAGAATGGAAGGAAATAAAATGGAAGAGAATAACAAGAAAACAAGTTATATAACTGGAATTTTGGGAGCAATATTAGGTGGAGCAATAGCATCAATTCCTTGGGTATTAATGTATGTATATGGAAATATGATATTGTCTTTATTAGCTGTAATAATAGGAGCAGGAGCTTTTTATGGCTATAAATTGTGCAAAGGTAAAATGGATACAAAACTACCAATAATAATAATGATAATATCTATTGTGATTGTAACAATAATAACATTTGCAGTTATACCATTATTATTACTTAAACATAATGGATACTATGTAAGTATGGAGAATCTAAAAGCTTTATATCAAAACTCAGAATGGAATAGTGCTATAATAAGAGATTATGTTATATCTGTAGTATTTACATTGTTAGGAGCAAGTGCTGTAACAAGTTCTATAAAGAAGCAACTATTAGCAAATTCAGAGAATATAACATTGGATTTGTCAAATCAAGATGAACAACAAAAGTTGAAAAATGATGCGATAGAAGTGATAAAACCTATATTTGAAAAATACAATGCAGTAGATAAAGAAAACACAATGACAAAAGAAGAAGTATTGGCGGAAACAGAGGGACCAAGTGGTAAAATATATTTTAGCTTTTTAAAAAATTCAGGAATTATAAAAAAAGTTAAAGGCAAATATTATTATAGTGTAGAAGACGAAGATAAAAAACAAAAACGTAAAGTTAATGTATGGTTCATAATTACTACTATAATATTAGTAATATTAGCATTTGGAATTGTTTTCCAAGATAATTCGACAAATAATTCAAATCAAACAGAAAATACGGACTTGAGTTTCCAAGCACCACAAGGTTGGGTGGCATATCAAGGATATAGTGAAGAAACAGGATGGACATTTTATAAAAGCATAAGTGCTCCAACAGTGAAAGAGAACAACGAAGAAGCAACAAATACAATAGACTATTCTCAATATCCAGCAATGCTAAATGTAGTATACTCAAAAAATGATGAAGCAACATCAATAGACGAATTAAAAACAGACTTAGAAACATATATAAAAGAAAAATTACAACCAGAAGAATATTCTGTTGAAAAAGTAAAAACATCAAATGGATATGACGCAGTAAAAATTAAATTAAAATATAATCAAGATCCAGAAGAAGTAAGTTGCTATTATTATATTTATACAGATGGTAAACTTGCAATAGTTACAGGAGAGAGCTTTAACTTAAATGATGAACAGATATTAGAGAAGGATGTAATATCTACAGCAAATAGTTTTAAGTGGAAATAATAAAAAGTACTTGAAAAACGAAACAAAATTTGCTAAAATAAATTATAGTTAATAGAAATAGGCTAAAAAAAAACCCTTTTTTTAGGGAATTTAGCCTATTTTTTTGTTTTTTATATATAAGGAGGGAAAGAGAAATGAACACAAAGTACATATTTGTAACAGGAGGAGTAGTATCAGGATTAGGAAAAGGAATAACAGCTGCATCAGTAGGAAGGCTATTAAAAAATAGAGGATATAAAGTAGCAAACCAAAAGTTTGATCCTTATATAAATGTAGATCCAGGAACAATGAGCCCATACGAGCATGGAGAGGTTTTTGTAACTGACGACGGAGCTGAAACAGACTTGGATTTAGGACATTATGAAAGATTTACAGATGTTAATCTGAATAAAAACTGTAGTATATCAACAGGAAAAATATATCAAGAGGTACTAGAAAAAGAAAGAAGAGGAGATTATCTGGGAAAAACAGTACAAGTAATTCCGCATATAACAAATGCAATAAAAGACAAAGTATACTCATTAGCAAAGACAGGTGCAGATGTTGTAATAACTGAAATAGGTGGAACAGTAGGAGATATAGAGAGTCTACCATTCTTAGAAGCAATCAGACAAGTTGGAATAGAAAATAATCCAGAAGATGTAATATATATACATGTAACATTACTTCCTTATATATCAGGTTCAAATGAATTAAAGTCGAAACCAACTCAACACTCTGTAAAAGAATTACAATCAATAGGAATAAAACCAGATATATTAGTATGTAGAACAGAGATGCCGATAACAGAAAATATAAGAGAGAAAATTGCATTGTTCTGCAATGTGCGTCCAGAGAATGTAATAGCGAATATGACAGCTAAAAATCTTTATGAAGTACCATTAATGCTAGAAAAAGAAGGCCTAGCTGTTGATGTATGCAAACACTTAAAATTAAAGAATGTAGAAGCAAAAAATGAAGAATGGCAAAAGATGATAGAACATTTTAAGAAAATAGATGAAAAATATGAAAACACAGATAAAAGAAAAGTAAATATAGCAATAGTCGGAAAATATGTAAAATTAGAAGACTCATATCTATCAGTTGTAGAAAGCATAAAACATGCAGCTTATGAAAATGGGGTAAAAGCAGATATTAAGTTTATTGATTGCGAAACAGTTACAAACAGAAATGCAAAAGAGAAACTTCAAGGAATAGATGGAATAATAGTTCCAGGAGGATTTGGAGGAAGAGGAATAGAAGGAAAAATACAAACAGTAAAATATGCAAGAGAAAACAACATACCTTTCTTAGGAATTTGCTTAGGAATGCAAATGGCGGTTGTAGAATTCGCAAGGGATGTACTTAATATAAAAGATGCAAACTCATTAGAATTTGATGAGAAAACAAAAAATCCAGTAATACATATAATGGAATCTCAAAAAAACATAACAAAAAAAGGTGGAACAATGCGACTTGGAGCATATCCTTGCATACTAAAGAAATCTAGTTTAGCAAGTAAGTTATATAAAACAGAAGAAATATCAGAAAGACATAGACATAGATATGAATTTAATAATGAATACAGAAAAATTATGGAAGACAATGGAATGACATTTTCTGGAACATCACCAGATGGAGAGCTAGTAGAAATAATAGAACTAAAAAAACATCCATATTTTATAGCATCTCAATTCCATCCAGAACTAAAATCAAGACCAGATAAACCACATCCATTATTTGTGGGATTACTAAAAGCAGCAAAGAAAAAAATAGAAGAATAAAAGGATGCGCCTCCGAATTACTCGGAGGCATTATCCTTGTAGATTTGCATAAATTCTCCGAATGTAAGAAAAGAATCATTCTTCGAATTATACTCTTCGAGTGCATCAGCTACACTCAGGAAGAACGCTCGTTGCCGTGCGTTGCTAATTTTTGAAATCTCTGCTGTAAGAGCATCTCCAGGAAACATATCCCAAAACGTGAAGCACATAGCGATTCCTCCTTCAAAAATTGTTAAATATATTATACAACAAAATTATGTAAATTGGAAGAGTTGTAATAAAAAAACAGTACATACATAAAATTAAATGTGAAATTTATGTGAAATTATGGAAATAATATTGACTTTTAAAAGTAAAAGGTATAAATTATTAGCAGTCACAAATAAAGAGTGCTAAAAAGTGCTCGATAATTTCAAGGAGGTAATAAAAATGTTAAAACCATTAGCAGACAGAGTTGTCTTAAAAATGACAAAAGCAGAAGAAACCACCAAAAGTGGAATTATCTTAACAGAAGGGAGCAAAGAAAAACCACAAATAGCAGAAGTAATAGCAGTAGGACCTGGTGGAAATATAGATGGAAAAGAAATAAAAATGTATGTAAAAGTAGGAGATAAAGTTGTAGTAAGCAAATATGCTGGTACAGAAATAAAATACGAAGGAGAAGACTTTATAATAGTAAAACAAGGAGATATTTTAGCTATAGCTGAATAATTAGGAGGTAATTAGTATGTCAAAAGAAATTAAATATGGCGAAGATGCCAGAAAATCATTATTAAATGGTGTAAATAAATTAGCTGATACAGTTAAGGTTACATTAGGACCAAAAGGAAGAAATGTAGTTTTAGATAAACAATTTGGAGCACCTCTAATTACAAACGATGGTGTAACAATTGCAAAAGAAATAGAATTAGAAGATCCATTTGAAAATATGGGAGCAAGACTTGTTAAAGAGGTATCAACAAAAACAAACGATGTAGCAGGAGATGGAACAACAACAGCTACAGTATTAGCTCAAAGCATGATAAAAGAAGGCGTAAAAAATGTTGCAGCTGGTGGAGATCCAATGGCAATAAAAAGAGGAATGAGCAAAACAGTTGATAAAGCTGTTGAAGAGTTAAAGAAAATAAGCTCAAAAGTAGCTGGAAAAGAAGATATAGCAAGAGTTGCAAGCATATCAGCAAATGATAATGAAATTGGAGAACTAATTTCAGAAGCAATGGAAAAAGTATCAAGTGATGGTGTTATAACAATAGAAGAATCAAAAACATCAAATACAGAGCTAACAGTAGTAGAAGGAATGCAATTTGATAAAGGATATGTTTCTCCATATATGGTAACAGATACAGAAAAAATGGAAGCAGTTGTTGACAATCCATACATATTAATAACAGACAAAAAAATCAGCAATATCCAAGAAATATTACCATTACTAGAAAACTTAATGCAACAATCTGGAAAACTAGTAATAATATGTGATGATATAGAACAAGAAGCATTATCAACACTTATACTAAACAAACTTAGAGGAGTTATCAACGTTCTAGCAGTTAAAGCACCAGGATATGGTGATAAGAGAAAAGCAATGCTACAAGACATTGCAATACTAACAGGTGGAGAAGTTATAACATCAGACTTAGGACTAGAATTAAAAGATGTTCAAATAGAACAATTAGGAAGAGCAAGACAAATAAAAGCAGACAAAGAGCATACAATAATAGTTGATGGTTCAGGAGATAAACAACAAATAGCAGACAGAATAGGTCAACTTAAAGCTCAAATAACAGAGGAAAAGAGCGAATACGAAAAAGAACAACTACATGAAAGACTTGCTAAAATAGCAGGAGGAGTTGCAGTAATAGGAGTAGGAGCTGCAACAGAAGTAGAGATGAAAGACAAAAAGCTAAGAATAGAAGATGCTTTATCTGCAACAAAAGCAGCTGTCGAAGAAGGAATAGTTGCAGGTGGTGGAACAGCGTTTGTAAACATATTACCAGAAGTAGAAAAATTTGTAAGTGGTCTAGAAAAAGAAGAAAAACTTGGAGGAAATATAGTTCTTAGAGCATTACAAGAACCAGTAAGACAAATTGCAATAAATGCAGGACTAGAGCCAGCAGTTATATTAGAAAAAGTAAAAGCTTCACCAGTAGGAGTTGGATTTGATGCTGGTAAAGAAGAATATGTAGATATGAAAAAAGCTGGAATAGTAGATCCAACAAAAGTATCAAGAAGTGCTCTACAAAATGCAGCATCAGTTGCAGCAATGATATTAACAACAGAAAGCATAGTAACAGACAAAAAAGAAGAGAAATCTTGCAACTGTGGTGGACACGAAACACCAGATATGAGTGGAATGTATTAAAATAGAAAAAAGTTAGGAGGCTTTTAGTCTCCTAACTAATTAATTATATAATAAGGAGTATTTTCTTTTAAATGAGGATTGTTGTAAGAAGAAAGAAAACTACAATAATGAATGTTCAAAAAAATTGAACAAAAAATCAAAAAAATTTAAAATAAGTATTGACAAAAACTAAAAAGTCTAGTATACTAAAAAAGTCGAAAGAAATGGTCGCTTAGCTCAGCTGGGAGAGCATCTGCCTTACAAGCAGGGGGTCATAGGTTCGAGCCCTATAGCGACCACCATTTCTTTATAAGAAGATTTAGAATTATCTAAATTTTTTTATTTACGGCCTGGTAGTTCAGTTGGTTAGAACGCTAGCCTGTCACGCTAGAGGTCGACGGTTCGAGCCCGTTCCAGG
>CAKPGM010000008.1 GCA_934154805.1 uncultured Clostridia bacterium
TATGCTGAATAATATATGTATCCTATTAGACATAAAAAGAGGTTACATTTGGTTTATATTATCAAAGTTTTGTGCAAAAAAGTAATAAATAGAATGGTATTTCTCTGATTTAGCTCTCTTCTAGCTATTTCAGTACTTTCAAGCTATTTTCATTATATATCCTTTATTATATAATTATTTTTATTGTACTTTCATATATTATTTATTTTTATATATAATCTTTATCTGTATTGCTTTAGAATCAATTTTAAGTCCCTTAATTATTTTACTTATATAATTTGTTATTTTATTTAAATTTCAATTTATTTTTTAAAATTTTTTTATAATCTATTATTCTAATTCTGTAATTTTATCAAAAATCCTTAAAACGCTCAAATGCCTCTATTTGCCGTATTTTACAGACAACAAACTATATGTCTAAAAAATAAAAACGCCTTAAAATCGATTCTCGTGCGTCGCTTTTTTACCCTTTTTTTATATATTTTATAATATGCTGATATTTCAGCAATTTTTGTGTTTTGTATTAGTCAAATATATATTGGATATATTTTTACTATATTATTAGACATATAGTTTGATTGCTTAATTATAAAAATGTCTTAAAAACGATTTTTATATGTCTATATTCATAATTTATTTTGATTTACAAATAATGAGTCTAATAGATATTTTAAATGATATATAAATTTAATTTTTTATTAAAATTTTAATTACAATGATAATATTATTGATTGTATCAGATATAAATATCAAAAAGAAAATATTATGTTTGTAAAATTAAAATCTTTACTTTATAAAAATGTTTGTTTTTAAATTTTATATAAAACTTTGCACAAAATCAAAATTTGAATTATTTATATAAATTTATAAATCATTAAATAAAACTTTAATTATAAAATTTAAAAATTATTTTTTATTTAATTTTTATTATATTTTTTATTTCATTATATTAGTTTTTGTTATAATTTTAAAATTATTAACAATCTTTTTTAGTAATTTAATTTTCTTTATAAATGTTTTTTATCTTTTGCTCCCCTGCTCCCTCTTAACTTTTTTATAAATGAATTTTATAAAAAACAAAAAAATTTTTACATAGTAACATCCCATGGCTTTAGAGGTCCATGGGATGTTTTACTAGATAAGTAATGATATTCCAATAAAAATAATAAGTATACACATTGCAAATGCTGAAGAAGCAGTTAATCCTTCAAATAACCATAGTTCGTCACAGTGGTCCCGTCTACTTGATTTAAAACGTAATATAACCAATACATATCCTACAATGGCTATTATAAGTGTTAGTATTGTAATGATTAGTTGGATTACATCCTTCATCTTTTTTCTCCTTCATAAAAATAGTCATTTCTATACGAGATTTATATACTAACTTGCTAATAGCAAGATTATAAATTAATATTATATATATCACTTTTTATATTAATTGTCAATTATTATAGATATCCTATTTTTGTACCTCTTCCATTGTTATTTCTATACTTTTATAAAAACTGCATCCTCTCTACTCCCCACTCATTCATTGACAACTAGACAGAAATATTGTATAATATTTACATAATTAGCATCCTATCTTCATTTTGTAGCTGCCAGACTACAAATTAATATATAGTAACTTATATGTTCTTTTTATTAAAAGGGGGAAATATGTTCACAATTATACTTGGTATTATTGTATCCGTTGTCGTAACTCTTTTCTTAGCTGATTTGACAGATAGCGATGGTGTACTTTGGCTTGGTCTTATTGGGTGTATTATATCGATCTATTTAGGTTTATTCTATCCATTCAATGGATATACTGATTGGAAGGTAATTAAAGAAAGTGAACTAGTAAGTCTTTCTAATTCAACTATTTCTGGTGGTACTGGTTGTATTTATGTTTCACTTTCGGCAGATAATTCTTATACATATCGGTTTGAAGTTGACTCAATGTTTGGAACTGAATCATCAAAAGAATATAAAACAGCAACTATCGTCAATAATGATAATGTAACCGAAATAGAAGACCCTAATTGTCAAACACCTATGCTTATAGAGTATAAAAGAACTGCAAAAATGTCGATATGGACTTTCGGTCTTTTGCATAGTGAGACGGCATATGTTTTTAATGTACCAGAAGGAACCATCAGCAAAGAAATAAAATTAAAATGACTTCATTACATATATCTGGCGAAAACACAACTGAGTTAGTATCAACTAGCTCAGTTGTGTTTTCTACACTATAACTACTATTTTCCTATTCCTTATACAATAAAAAGAGAGCTTGAAACTCTCTAGTTTTTTGTAATATATAATATTCTATTTATGTCATATATCTTTACGCGACATCTTAATAATATCTAATACCTTATCTCTTATTTCTCCATCTAAACGGTCTTTAAATAACTCTTGAAAAAAATCAAAAGAAGAGTTTATTTCCTTTGAATTTGTAGTATTTAATATTTTTTTGATATCTGTATTATCTAATGATCTTAGTAATAAAGTAAATGCAAAGTAAAAATAGTCTAAGTATGTATTACATTCTTTTTTATCCAAATAGATATTATGATTATTAATTCCGTCTAAAAAATATGAAGAGAAATGATTGGCTTTTATAAAATTTTTTGAGTTGTTTTTTTCTTCCTCTAGAATGTAGTTTTTGCAAGTTAAAGCATTATCTAATTGATCAGCGATTGTTACACAATACAGCAAGTGTGTTTTCTTGTCTTCTGGAGCTGTATTATAATTAGAATGATATTTTATGATGTCTTTAGCCTCTTCGAAATTTTTTAGAAATTGTATGTTATTTTTATAAATATAATCAATTCCAGCAATCCCATGATTATACTTATTATCATCGAAGCATTTTATTTTATGATATTGTTCTATTCGTCCAATATCATGAACCCATCCATAAAAAGAATCACTTTGAGTTTCAGTTATCAATTGAATATATTGTGCTACTCTTTTTGAATGTTGCATTTTAGCTTCTAATATAGGATTATTTAAAGATTCTTTTTTCCAAATATCAATTATTTGATTAATATAATTTTTCATTTCAATTTCGTTCATAAAATATATTTCCTCTTCATAAAACCTTTAATATAGTATATATTTTATAGCACAGAGCTACTCTTGTCTATATTTTTGATAAAATTTATTACTTTTTATACTACATACACATTATTTTTCTGAGGAATATTAAAAGACTCACCTTGAAGGTAAGCCTTTTTAGTTTAATTTTTAACTGTTTCCATATTTACGACATTGCAAATTAGTTCAACAGCATTTTCTATGCCGACAGCATCACTATTAATACAAATATTATAATTAGAAGGATCTTTCCATTCTCTTTCTGTATAATATTTGTAATGGTTTGCTCTTAATTTATTTATTCTTGTAATTTCTTTCTCTGCTTTTTCTTTATTCATTCCATAAAACTCTGTTGCTCTTTTGATCTTATTTTCCATATTATTATTTATAAATATTTTAATTACATTTTTATTGTCTTTTAGGATGAAGTCTGCGCATCTTCCTATAATTACACAAGACTCTTTGTTTGCTAGTTTCTTGATAAGGTTTGATTCTTTTATGAATAACTCATCAGAATTGTTTAATCCAGAGTAATAGCCATTATTAAAGTTATCCAAGGCAGTTCTTTTTTGTTCATTGCTCTCTATATATTCTGCTGATAAGCCTGTTTTTTCTGCTAACTTTTCTATAAATTCTTTATCGTATAGTTTTATTCCAAGTTTTTCAGCTACTAATCTTCCAATATATCTTCCACCAGATCCATATTCTCTTGCAATTGTGATTACTACACTACTATTCGTACTTTGTATTTCAGGTAATTTCTCATATTCAGCATTTTCTGCAACTTTGCTACCAGCCTTTAGATTTTTAGCTTCTTTAATTAATAGGATTAATGCTAATACGAATGCTAGACCATCTGCAACTGGTCCTGCACTTAAGATTCCCATAATTCCATAGAAATGACTTAGAATTACCATTGCAGGAATTAATATTGCTATTTGTCTTGATAAAGATAATATTGCACTCTTTGTACTTTTTCCAATTGCTTGGAAGAATATTCCTGAAGGTATTTGGACACCATTACATATACATAATAGTAAGTATGTTCTGAATGCCAAACAAGCAAATTCCATATAATTTGAATCGCCACTTCCAAATATTAATATTAGTTTATCTGGTATTGTTTGGAATAGAATAAATGCAACAGTGCTTATTACTACGCTTAATCCTAGTACGATTTTTAAAGTTTCTTTAACTCTATCAAATTTTCTAGCACCGTAATTGTATCCTAATATTGGTTGACTTCCTACTGCAATACCAATTATTATACTATTTAATATTTGATTTATTTTCATTACAATTCCAATAACTGTAATAGGAATTTCTGCTCCATATTTACTTTGTTCTCCATATTTTCCAAGTAGATTATTTTCAACTGTCATAACGCAAACAAAACTCATTTGAGTAATAAAACTACTTATTCCAAGTGCTGCAACCTTTCTACATACAGACGCTTTTAATTTAAAGCACTCTTTTGATAATCTTATTGTTTTGAATTTCTTTATGTATGCAACGTTTAGTATAAATGTTACAAATTGACTTATAACTGTAGCTATTGCTGCTCCGGCTACTCCTTGATTAAATGTAAATATAAATAACGGATCCAATATTGTATTTAGTATTGCTCCTGTCATCATGCTTATCATTGAATATTTTGGACTACCATCAGCTCTTATTATTGAGTTTAGGGTTGTTCCTATCATTGAGAAAGGAAAGCCAATTGCTATAATTGTACCATATGTTGTCGCAAATTCTTTTAAGTTCTCTGTACATCCAAATAATCTTAATAGTTGTGGTAGGAATATTAATGTAAGAACACAGAATAGTACTGAAACAATTGCTGAAACTAGTATTCCGTTACCTACTCCTACTTCTGCTTCTTTTTTCTTCTTTTCTCCAAGTTTTAGGCTTAAATATGCAGACGCACCATCTCCAAACATTAATGAGAATGCAAGTCCTATCATTACTAGAGGAAAAACTACATTTGTAGCTCCATTTCCTAAAAAGCCTACTCCCTGCCCTATAAAGATTTGGTCTACTATATTATATAGTGAGTTTACCAACATAGAAATTATGCAAGGAATTGAAAATTTTCTAATTAATTTTCCTATTTTTTCTTTTCCTAATATGTTTTCTTCTTTATCCATCTTTTCCCTCTTTTTCCTAGATTTTTACAACCAACTAATCTATTTTATATGAATTTTTTTCAAAAGTCAACTGCTATTTAAGTATCATTTTACAAAAATGTAAAAAAACTAGGAGATTATTTTCTCCTAGTTGATTATTCTATCGTAATTTTTAATCAATATTAATCAATTCATATTCTCTTGTTCCAAATCCTAAATCAGCTGCTGCTTCTATTGTGTGAACTCCGTGTTGTCTTTCTATTCTTTCTACTAGATGATCTCTTCCTGGGTCTTTTGAGTTGTACACTAAGTCAATACAAGCTTGGTCAACTGCTATAGGATCTATACTTGCAAGTATTCCTATATCTTTCATACAAGGATCTTCTGCAACCGCACAGCAGTCACAATCCACAGACATATTGCACATAACATTTATATAAGCTATATTTCCTTTAAATTTATTGTGAACTGAAGATGCTGCATCAGCCATTGCTTCTAAGAATTTGTCTTGCTCTGGTAGGTTGTCCCATAATTTTGTTTGGTCTGTTTCTGCTCCTGCTGTATGAATCCATGTTTTTCCTTCTGATGAAGCACAACCTATTGATAGTTGTTTTAATGCTCCTCCGTATCCTCCCATAGGATGTCCTTTAAAATGTGATAGTACAAGCATTGAATTATATTTTTCTAAATCTTTTCCTACATAATTTTTGTGAATTACTTTTCCATTTGGTATATCAAGTTCTAGATTCTTGCCTCCCGCATCTAGGATGTCTACATCAAAATATTTAGTCCATCCGTGTTCTTCCATTAGCTTTTCGTGCTTTTCAGTGGTATTTCTAGCTCCACCATATGCTGTATTACATTCTACTACTGTACCATTTACTTTTTCTATTATTGCCTTCACAAATTCAGGTCTAATATAGTTTTGATTTCCTTGCTCACCAGAGTGTAGCTTTACAGCTACCTTGCCACCCAAATTTGCTCCTAATGTTTCATATATTTTTACTACTGCTTCTGGAGTAATCTCCTTTGTAAAATAAACTTTTGATTTTTCCATATTCAATCCCTCCTTAATACATACATTTATAACATAAAAACAAGTAACTTTCAATTACTTGTTTTCATGTTTTTAATAAACTCTTTCAATATATCCATCTGTTGGTTTTGTGTACATATCATCTGTTATTGATTGATATCTATTTCCTTGATAATCGTCTGTAAATCCATTATATGCCTTGTATATTTCACCTGTATCTGTATCATATACTCTCTCATATCCAAGAGTTGCATCACTTTGCTTTTGGCTCATTCTATCATAAGCTGCACTTCTCGATTCCCAAGCTGACATTATTATGTCAGACGTTTGATTACATATAGCTCTTACACTTTGGAAATTTTGCATAACAGCATCTTGTTGGTTTCCATACTGATTCATAAATGTGTCTGTGAATTCCAAAGATGCATTTATTGTAGATAATGTTTGTTCCCAATCTACAAGCTTATCTTTTGGGGCAGAAATGAACATTGTGTTATATACATTTAGATAATATATATCAATTTGTTTTCCGGACATAACATATTCATTTACATAGTATGGTCCTGGATCATATACATATGCTGTAAATATTCCCTCTGCATCTTTACCATTTGCATCTTTAAAGCTAGCTCTTAGCACATCTCCACCTATTGATGCAGGTCCTAAGTTATCAAGAACTGTAAAATCTGTTAAAGTTGGGAATGTAAATGTTGCACTATTATTTAAAGTTCCTAGATCATTAAAAATCTTATAGAAACCTTCTGTTGTTTTTTCAGAAATTACTGATGTTTTTGCAAACATGCTGTTTGGATAATACCTTTGTTGAAAGTCCTTTGCTTCTTGTGATTTGTTATATCCTTCTGTCTTTAGATTTAAAAAGAATTGATATGTTGGATTTTCTGGGTCATATACTTTTATAGTATAATGAATATAATCTCCAAGAGTATCTACTTTCCATCCCTCTGGAACCTTTAATTTTATAAGTCCGTTATCAAAATCAGTAAATTGTATATTCTTAGTTTCACTTGGTTTTATTTCCACTTTGTCTTTTTTACCTATACTTAAATTACCACTTTCCATATTTCTACCTATTAAAACACCTCCTATTACAAGAACTGCAACAGCTACAATTATGCTTATTACTATAACTATTTTCTTTGTATTATTATTTTTCTCCATAATACCCTCCTTCTTAATTATATTATCATAAATAAAAATTTTTTCTATCGTTTTTGCCATTTTTTCCGTGACTTTTTGGCAAATTGATTTTTGTATTGTTTTGTGATATGCTATAGCTATTAATTTAGTTATTCGGAGGTTTTTATGACTTTTAGTGAACAGTTAAACAAATATATACAAGATTTAGGTTGTTCTTCTCAGGAGATTGCCAAAGCTTCTGGTTTATCAGCCTCTGTTATAAGCCGTTACCGTAATGGAGACAGAACACCTTCTTTAAGAAGTGTCCAATTAAAACAGCTTGCACAAGGATTATCTGATATTAGCAATTATAGTATTCCCCAAGAAGATATTTATAATACATTAGCAACTTGTCTAAATGATATTTCTATAGATTATGAACAGTTAAGTAAGAACTTTAATCAATTGGTTTCGGTACTTAACATTAGTGTTGCAGATTTATCTCGTTCAATTGGATATGATCCATCATTCTTATCTAAAATAAGAACTGGAAATCGTGCACCATCTAAGCCAAAAGATTTTGTGGAAGCCGTTTGCGATTTTGTTGTTACTAAATTTGTTTCTTCAGATAACAAAAAGACTGTTGCAACATTGATTAATTGTTCTGCAAATGATTTAAAAGATAAATCTCATTATCTATCAAAGCTAATAAATTGGTTTTCTACAAATGCTGTGCAAGATAATCAATATGTTAATGACTTCTTAAACAACTTAGACAATTTCGACTTAAATGAATATATCAAAGCAATAAAATTTGGCGAATTAAAAGTTCCTAATATACCTTTTTACAAACCTGTTTCAAAATCATATTATGGAATTGAAGAAATGAAAAAAGGCGAACTTGATTTCTTTAAAGCAACTGTATTTTCAAAAGCAACTGAACCTGTTTTTATGTGTAGTGATATGCCAATGGAAGATATGGCTAAAGATGTTGACTTTGGTAAAAAATGGATGTTTGCTATTGCTATGACTATAAAAAAAGGATTGCATTTAAATGTAATTCATAATATAAATAGACCTTTTAATGAAATGATGCTTGGTCTTGAAAGTTGGATTCCAATTTATATGACTGGTCAGGTTTCTCCCTACTATTTAAAGAATGTACAAAATAATATTTATTGTCACTTAAATTACGTTTCCGGCTCAGTTGCGTTAGAAGGAGAATGTATTAATGGATATCATAATAATGGAAAATATATTTTAACAGCTAACAAAAAGGATGTTAGCTACTATAAAACTAAATCAGATGATTTGTTACGAAAAGCAACCCCTCTTATGAAGGTTTATAGAAATGATTTCCAATCAGATTTTAATAGATTTATGGATTCTAGCTTAGCTTTAAAAGGAAAGCGTAGAAGAATATTATCTTCTCTCCCCCTTCACACTATCTCTGATAAATTATTAGATACGATTTTGTCTCATAATAATCTTTCAGAAGAAGATTGTGCATTAATTCATGCTACTGTAAACAAGCAAAGAGAAGCAATACAATCAGTATTAAAGAGTAATATTATAGAAGATGAATTTCTTGAATTTTCAAAAGAGGACTTTGAAAATTCTCCTGTTAGTTTGTTCCTTGCTGATATTTTTTATGACAAAAAAATATATTACACATATGATGAATATTTAGAACATTTAAAAGCTGCAAAAAGTTATGCTAAGAAAAATAAAAATTACAAAATAAATACCAATAATGTTCATGCATTTAAGAATATTCAAATTTTTATACTAGAAAAAAACTGGATAATAATTTCAAAAAGCACAAGTCCATCTATTCATTTTGTGATACATCATCCAAAATTAAGAGATGCAATTGAAAATTTTATACCACCAGTTGTTGAATAGAAAAAAGTGTTGATGCTATAGAAAGCACCAACACTCTTTTACTATAAATTCCATTCGAATATGTTGTTTTCTTTATCTACATATCCTGATACAACTTCACAATTAAAAATTTCTTTTATTTTTTCTTGTAGTTCTTGTACTGCTAGATTTACTTTATCATCATTAAATCCTTGAAATCCGTCTATTGGAAAAAATACATAGTTTGTATTTTCATCTATTTTTCCTAATTCACTCTGTCTCCAGGTCCATCTTCTTGTTCTTATCTGGTTATCTACAGCATAAACAACTTCATTTTCGTCTGGTATTTCTACAGTATCTGTTCCCATTGGTATAAATGTATCGTTTTTATTTGCATATCTCATTTCTATATCAGAAGCACTCTTAGTTAAATCGTGAGTTCCCATTGGAAGAGTGTATTTTAGTGATATAGCATTGTTTAAATTAACTAAAGGATTTATATGAGGTAACCCTTTTCCCTTTGCTATTCTTGTAAATAATGCTTCAATAGAGCATAAATACTTATTAGGGTTTATTTCTAAACTTTTAAAAGCTTCTCTATATGGTATAATCAATTCATCTTCTTTTACCTTTTTATCCATAAATTCTTTCTCAGCTAAAGCAATTGATCCATCTAGCATATTGTCAATACTAGGATATTCTTTATTATTATTTATTCCTTTAGCAACAACTACTCCTACATATAAGTTTTCTAGCTTATCAAAAATTTCTTTTTCTACAATAAATTTCATAATATATATCCTCCCTCTTAACAAAAGTATAATAATATTTTATATCACAAAAACAGATAAATTTCAATCAATACTTGTACTTTTTTTCTTAAAAATATATAATATAGATAAATTTTAATTGTTCATTATCTTTTTAAGATATTTTAACAAACAAAGGAAGGTATAATTTATGATAAATACTGAAGGAAATCCAGAATTTTTAAATTCCTTTTTAGACTATACAACAACAATATTAAACAAGTCACCTAATACTATAAAAGAATACAACTATGATCTTAATAGATTTTTAAAATATCTTATGTATCATTTAAGATTAACAAACGAAAAAAACTTAGATAATATTGATATTCACTCTATGACACTAGACACAATGAATAAAGTTACTTTAGATGATATTCACGCATACTTGTTCTATTTAACAAATACCTTTGATAGCAAACCTGCTACAAGAGCCAGAAAAGCAGCAAGTATTCGAGTATTCTTTAAGTATTTAGCTCAAAAAGGTATGATAAATCAAAATCCAGCAATGAATTTGGAATCACCTAAACTTGGTAAAAGAATGCCTAAATATTTATCATTAGATGATAGTAAAAAACTTTTAGAAGTCGCAAGTAATACAAATGATAGAAATAATGAAAGAGATTTTGCTATTATAACATTATTCTTAAATTGTGGTATTCGTTTATCTGAACTAGTTGGAATAAATATTAAAGACATCGTCTTTTCAGAGAACAAATTAAATGTTATTGGTAAAGGTAATAAAGAAAGAACTATTTATTTAAACAAAGCTTGTGTTAATGCTATCAACTCTTATTTAGCAGTACGCCCTAGAACAGGAATTAAATCAGGTTCTGAGGATGCATTATTTTTAAGTGAAAGATTAGAAAGAATTAGCAGAAGAACTGTTCAATATATTGTAAAACAAGAATTATTGAAAGCAGGCTTAGATACTAATAAATATTCTGTACATAAATTAAGACACACAGCAGCTACATTAATGTATCAATATGGAAATGTTGATATAAGAGCTTTACAAGAATTATTGGGTCACGAAAGTATATCTACTACTCAGATTTATACTCATGTTAATAACGAACAAGTTAGACACGCAGTCGAAGACAACCCATTAGCTAATTTATAATGGTTACAAGTTAATCAATACAAACTTTTATATCGAAGTGCAATGTATATTTATTTTAGCGTACAAATCCCAACTGCGAACCAAATGTATAAGAAAAACCGACAAGGCATTGCCGGTTTTTCTACATTTGCTACCTTGTCGGTCCCCACACAAGTTTGTACTCAAAATAAATATACATTCACTTCGTGATTAGGATATATTAAGTTAAAGTTTAGTGTTAAAAAATACATTGTAACCATTATAAATTATTTTATTAGGTCTAGTGTTTCTTTTGCTATCATTAATTCTTCGTTTGTTGGTACTACCCAAACTTCAACTTTTGAATTTTCTGAAGATATTTTTCCTTCATCTCTAAATTCTTTATTCTTGTTCTCATCAATTTCTACGCCAAAGCATTTTAAGTATTTGCATATTCTTTCTCTTATAGTCCATTGATTTTCGCCAATTCCGGCTGTAAATGTTATAACATCTAGTCCATCTAACGCAACTATATATTGAGCAATGAATTGTGCTACTTTATATGAATACATCTCTAAAGCAAGTTTAGCTCTGTTGTTTCCTTTGTCTGCCTCTGCTTCTATATCTCTAAAGTCTGGTGATACACCTGATACTCCTAATGTTCCTGATTCTTTATTTAATATCATTTCCATTTCATCAGATGATAAATTCTCATTCTTCATTATGTATGTAACTATTGATGGATCTAAATCTCCTGAACGAGCACACATTGGTATTCCACCTAAAGGAGTTAATCCCATTGTGGTGTCTACGCTTTTTCCATTTTTTACAGCACATAAACTTGCACCTTGTCCTAAATGGCATACAATAGTTTTTAATTCTTCTACTGGTTTTCTTAATAATTCTGCAATTCTTCTTGATACATATTTATGAGAAGTTCCGTGGAATCCATATTTTCTTATTCCATATTTTTCATAATATTTATAAGGAATTGGGTACATATATCTTTCTTCTGGAATTGTTTGATGGAATACAGTGTCAAATACTGCTATGTTTGGTTTTCCTGGCATGGCTTCCATAGCAGCTCTTATTCCTACTATTGCTGCTTTATTATGAACTGGTGCCAAAGCTGAACATTCATCTATTTTACTTATAACATCCTCGTCAATTACCACTGATGAACTAAATTTATCTCCTCCGTGTGCAACTCTATGACCTATTCCATCTATCTCTGATAAGTCTTTTATTGTATTATATTCTGGTTTTAGTAATAACTCTATCATAAAATCGATTGCTTCTTTGTGATTTTTTACTGGATGTTCGAATTTGTATTTTTCTCCATTTATTTTATGCGTTACAAAAGATTGTTCTCCAATTCTTTCGTATGTTCCTTTTGCTATTACTTGGTCAGTATCCATATTTAATAACTGATATTTTAAAGATGAGCTACCACAGTTTAAAACTAAAATTTTCATATTCATTTCCTTTCTTTTATACGAGAATTAGGTTGGAAACATAGTCCCCAACCCCATTTTCTATTTTATTAAATTCATTGTTTCTTTTGCTATCATTAATTCTTCGTTTGTTGGAATTACCCAAACTTTTACTTTAGAATCGTCTGCTGATATTTCTTTTTCTTGTCCTCTAAAGTTGTTCTTTTCTTTGTCTATTTTTATACCCATAAATCCTAAATAATCGCATATTTCTGCTCTTGTTTCAGGACCATTTTCTCCAACGCCAGCTGTAAATACCAATACGTCAACACCTTTTAGTGCAACAGCCATTTTGGCAATGTATTGAGCAATAATATAATGATATTGTTTTAATGCAGAAGCTGCTCTCTCGTTTCCGTTAGCTATGGCTTCTTCAACATCTCTGTTGTCTGCTGAAACTTGTGATAATCCTAAGATTCCAGATTTCTTGTTTAATATATGTTCTACCTCTGGAATAGTAAGATTTTCTTTTTCCATAAGGTAAGTTACTACTGATGGATCTAAATCTCCACTACGGCTTCCCATAGCAATTCCTGCAAGAGGTGTTAATCCCATTGTTGTATCAACGCATTTTCCATCTTTAATTGCACATAAGCTTGCGCCTTGTCCTATATGGCAGTTGATTATTCTTAATCCTTCAGCTGGTACTCCTAATAGTTCTGTTACTCTTTGAGCTATATATTTGTGAGAAGTTCCATGGAATCCATATTTTCTTATTCCGTATTTTTCATAATATTCATAAGGAATTGGATATAAGTAATGCTCTTTTGGCATTGTTTGATGGAAAGATGTATCAAATACTGCTACGTTTGGCTTTCCTGGCAAGTTTTTCAAACAAGCTTCTATTCCCTGGATATTTGCTGGGTTATGTATAGGAGCAAATTTTGTTGATTCCTTTATTCCTTCTATAACAGAATCATCAATTATTGTTGACTCTTTAAATCTCTCTCCTCCATGAACTGCTCTATGTCCAATAGCTGTTATTTCATCTAGACTCTTTATTACAGGATATTTTTCGTTTGTAAATTGCTCTAGTATAAATTTTATTGCGTCTGAATGATCTTTTGTAGGAATCTCATATTTGTATTTTTCTCCATTAACTCTATGAGTTACAAAAGAATCTTCATGACCTACTTTCTCAAAATTTCCTTTTGCTAATACTTTTTCTGTGTCCATATCTATTAATTGATATTTAACTGATGAACTTCCACAGTTCAAAACTAAAATTTTCATTTTTCCCTCTTTCTGTCATATTGACTATTTAAATTATTTTTGTTTTTGAGCCTGAATTGCTGTTATAGCTACAACTCCGACTATATCATTTGCACTGCAACCTCTTGATAAATCGTTTACAGGCTTTGATGTTCCTTGACAAAGTGGTCCATATGCTTCTGCATTGCCAAATCTTTGTGTTAATTTATATCCTATATTTCCAGCGTCTAGATCTGGGAATATTAGTATATTCGCTTTTCCTTTTAATTTGCTATTTGGAGCTTTTAATTCTGCAACTTCTGGTATTATTGCAGCATCTAGTTGTATTTCTCCATCACATATTAAATCAGGAGCTTTGCTTCTTAATAGTGCCGTAGCTTCTACCACTTTTTCTGTTAAAGGTGATGAAGCACTGCCATATGTTGAATATGATAGCATAGCTACTTTTGGTTCTTTTCCAATTAGTTCTTCAAAACTCTTTGCTGAAGAAATTGCTATTTCTGAAAGTGCATCTGCATCAGGATATTCATTAAGTCCACAATCTGCAAAAATAAATGTTCCATCTTCTCCAAAATTTTTGTTTTGTAAAACCATTATAAAGAATGCTGAAACTAATTTTGTATTAGGTGCTGTTTTTAATATTTGAAGTGCTGGCTTTAAAGTATCTGAAGTAGGATGAGATGCACCTGATACAAATCCATCTGCCTCTTCTTCTTTAACCATCATTGTTGCAAAATATCTACTGTTCTCTTTTAATAGTTTTTTTGCTTGTTCTAAAGTCATTCCTTTATTTTTTCTTAATTCATATAAATCATTTGCGTATTTACTAAAATTGTTAAATGTAGCAGGATTTATTATATTGACTCCTGTTAAATCAATATTTTCTTTTGAAGCTTTTTCTTGTATTTCTTCAGCATCTCCTATAAGAATTATCTTTGCAATATGTTCTTTAGTTATCATTTGAGCTGCTTGTAATACTCTTATATCTTCACTCTCTGGTAGTACAATTGTTTTAATGTCCTTTTTAGCTTCTTCTTTTATTCTTTCAATGAAAGACATTATTTATATCCCTCCTTCTTATACTAACATATCTATTATATATTGAAAAACCGAAAAGTACAATATTTAAATAACATAAAAAATGTGTTATAATAGAAAATAATTATAAAATTAAGGAATTGATAAAATGATTTTGAAATATACAAAAAAGAAAGAAGATAATTATGAAACTGTAAGGCAAGTACTTAAACAAGAATTTTTTATTTCTAGTAATCTATTAACAGATTTACGAAAGAATAAACTTGTTTTTGTAAATGGGAACTCTACGTATTTAGATTTTAAATTACAAGAATCTGATGTCGTTACAGTAGATTTTGATTTAATTGACGAAGACTGTAGCAACATTATTCCTATTAAAATGAATCTAGACATACTTTACGAAGATGAATATTTATTAATAATTAATAAACCTGCAGGTATTCCTGTTCATCCTTCTATGTTACATTTTGAAGATAGCCTTTCTAATGGCGTTAAATACTATTTTGATAATATTAATCTAAAGAAAAAAATACGCCCTGTAAATCGTCTTGATAGGAACACATCTGGAATCGTTATATTTGCAAAGAATGCCTATATTCATAGTAGATTATCATATTTGATGGAGAAAAATCAGTTTAAAAAAGAATATATTGCTATTTGCGAAGGTATGTTTGTAGATACTGATGGAACTATTAACGCTCCTATTGCACGAAAGGATAATAGTATTATTGAAAGATGTGTAAGATCTGATGGAGATGTTGCAATTACTCATTATAGTGTTATAGAAAATTATTGTATCGATAATCATAATGTAGCCTTAGTTAAAATTTTATTAGAGACTGGTAGAACACATCAAATTCGTGTACATATGGCTTATATAGGTCATCCTATTTTAGGAGACAGCTTATACGGAAATGCTTCTAATTTAATAAACAGACAGGCATTGCATTCTTACAGTATTGAATTTAAACATCCTATCACAGGAAAGAAACTCACAATTACTGCAAATTTGCCAGAAGATATGAAAATGTTAATAAAATAAAAAAATCACTACTATTTATAGTAGTGTTAATTTTTTAAGGTAAATCTGTAAGCCGGGTTCTGTCTAGAATGGTCATTTATCTAGTACATATATTACTATATGTCTCAAGCCACCAAATTAAGAAGATGACGAGCAGTCTTAGCCTTCTTGTCTCGGTGTTGCTCCAAATGGGGTTTACACAGCCTAATATGTCACCATATTAGCGGTGAGCTCTTACCTCGCCTTTTCACCCTTACCATTTCTGGCGGTTATTTTCTGTTGCACTTTCCTTAAGGTTACCCTCACTGGACGTTATCCAGCATCATTGCTCTATGGGGCCCGGACTTTCCTCGTACGCTGCCTTTCGACCTTGCTATACGCGACCATTTAATTTACTCTCTTTTTCTATTTTACTCCAATTTGGTTTAAAAGTCAATAATTAAAGGACAGCCTATCAGACTGTCCTTTTGAGTTCTAAAAGAGCTCAGGATTTATAAATGATAATAGGAATCTCGGAGTTTATGTTCTCATATAAGATCTTTGCATTATTTTTTGGCATATTCACACAACCATGTGAACCATCAGTCTTATAAATATTGCCTCCGAATTTTCCATTCCGCCACGATGCATCGTGAAATCCAATACCACCATTGAATGGCATCCAGTATTTCACAGGAGAAGCATATTTCGAACCATCATTATTTGTTCCTCTTAAAACCGCATCTGTAGTTTTATAGGTTAAATAATACAATCCTGTAGGAGTACTATGGCCTCCCGCAACATTTCCTGTTACGCACAAAGATTCAAGAATGCACTCTCCATCTTTATACATCCAGACAGTTTGTCTTGTTATGTCAAGTTCGACATATGTATCGCCAATCTCTAACGGTGTACTAGAGTAAAAAGGTTCTCTTCTAAACTTTTCAGATCTAGAAAGGTTTTCTTTTAACCAAGAAGCTTCTTTCTCTTTGTCTAAAGACAATGTCGAACTTTTGCTTGTCGGTACAGTGATGAAATCTAGTCCAGTTGGCTTAAATTTAATACCTTCACTTTTAGTTTCAACTTTGTTGCTGAGAGAATCCAGAAAATCTGGTAAATGTTTTTCTAACGAAATTTCATATTTTCCATCATTTCTTTCAACCCAATCCTTCATCACATTAGCATCAAGAGTGTAAGTAGTACCATTCTTTAATTTATATACCACTGTTGTAGCTAATATAGAATTAATTGCTTCTATTTGCGGTTCAAGCTCTTCATCGATAGCCTCCCACACTTGTTCTTTTAGCTTCGAGAAATTTATTACAGTAACATTATTCATTAATTCTGTAATAATATAGTCAGCAGCATCATCGATTGTAACTCGAATTTCTTCAGGTGTCCGATTGAAAACATAAGTTTGAGTTCCATCATTCCACTCAATATAAGTGTTATCTAATGTGGTTTCCTCACTCCAATCCTCAGTCAGTTCAGATAAATAATCTTTGGTATTCGACTTATTAAACTCTAAGAACGCTGAGATATCGTAATCTTTGTTGTTCGTGAATGAAAACAATTTTTGCTCTTTAAGGAAACCTTCTATGGTCTGATATGCTTCCGAGTTAAGACTAACTCCCAGAGTACCTGCATTTGTGCTATAAGATCTTCCATTCGAAAACTGAATTTCGATTTTCTTATTTACCAGTTCCTCCTCAATTTTGCTCTCTGCTTCCATCGCAGACATAAAAGAACAATTTACGCCCTGGATATAGGTATTGCCTAAGAATCTGATGTTTCCAAAAACAAATCTTCCCAGGATTAACACTCCAATAACAATGACAACTTTAACCCAAGTCCGCAATCGGCTCTTCTTCCTCTTCTTTACTCTTTTTCCTTGCGTCGTGCTCACATAATTCATTATAAATCCTCCCTCTTGCATTATATAGTCTAGTTATACTTATAAATTATGCAGCTCACAAATCTTATTATAGCACGTTTTAACATATAAGTCAAAAAAGAGCTTTAATAAAGCCCTTTTATGCCTTTTCAAGCTCTGCTATTAAATTCATATATTTAACGTAGAACAAATCCACATTTTTCTCATTACTACTTTTAATTAATTCTCTTAGCAAAACATAAGATTTATCTACTGTTGATTTTTTGAAATTACCATTTAGATTTCCTGATTCCATAAGATTTTTCAGGTCCGCTTCTGCCTGTGATAAAAACCTATTAATGCTATCCCAGTCTCCTGTATCCACCATTGCATAAGCTGACAAAACACTAGCTTTCACTTTTCTAAAATTAATCTCATTTGAGTCTTTTGAGGTTTCTTCCATATATTTAGGAAGAGTACTATATAAATTAGCCAAACATATTTTAGAATTCGTTTTATCTTTATTCTTTAGAGAATTCATCAAATTGTCTAAATTATTATTAAATATCAGTATATTATCTTTAGAAACACTCTGTGAGTTCAAATCTATAGTAATTGTAGCCCACGAATTATATAAGTTCTCTGCCGTATCCTCTAACTTCCTCCAGTCTATATCATTTTTATCCTTATCAAGTACAGGCTCTTGCATCAATTCATATTTAACTATATTCTGTTGTTTACTCTGACTATTTGAGCCTTGACTTTCTATAGATTCACCTCCTGAAGAACTTTGGGAAGATTCATTTCCTTGAGAGGTGCTTTGTGAACCCGAACCACTGCTTTCATTACTGATTAAAAGACTGGCTGTATTTAAGTTACTTAATCCATTAAGCATAGAAACTAATGTTGTATCTAAATAAGTTATCTCATCTGTAATTTTATCATTAATATCTAAAGAATTAGCAGTAGTATTTTGATATAAAAATATCATAGCAATAGTAATAATAATAACTATTACCAGTGAAATAATTAAATACTTAATCCATAAATGTTTTTTCATCATTTCCCCCATTTTTATTTTTATTTTGCCAAAATAATTACATTTTATTCTAAGTATATAAATTTTTATAAAACAAATAATAATTATAAATGTTGAAAGGAGTGAAATTTATGTATTCAATTGCAAAATTTTATAGCAAAAAAGATGGAGAAATATTTAATTTTTTGACAAGGTACTATAATAATATAACCAATTTAGGCATAGATTATCATTCCTTAGAATGGAAACAAAAATTTCCAAATCCTGTAGAAATGGCTACTATGCTTGGCGTGTTTGCTGATAATATTGATAGCTTTGAATTAGCCATGTGGATTAGTATTGATAAAGGTGTATATATAAATATAACACCTAACAACGCTGATAGCATCATTAGGTATTTATACGAAAGATATCCTTATTAAATTATTCTGATTTCTTATCTCTTGTCATTAATATTGTAACAGCTTTTGAAGGCTCTAGTCCATTATATAGTATGTCATACACAGCATTTACGATAGGCATTTCTATATTATATTTTTTTGATAATTTATATGCAACTTCTATATTGTCTATACTCTCAATTACCATTCCTATTTCTTTTTTAGCTTCTTCTATTGTATAGCCCTTCCCTATTAATCTTCCTGCTCTTCTATTTCTGCTATGTTCACTCATACAAGTTACAATTAAATCTCCAAGTCCTGAAAGTCCATAGAATGTATCGTGTTTTCCTCCCATTGCCATTCCAAGTCTTGTTAGTTCTACTAGTCCTCTTGAAACTAATGCTGCGAAGGTATTATCTCCAAGATTAATCTCAGTAGCAATTCCAGCACAAAATGCAATTATATTCTTTAAAGCTCCTCCAAGTTCAACTCCTGTAACATCATCAGATGTATATACTCTCATTTTTTCGTTCATAAACAATTGTTGTACCATATCTTGTATCTCAACATCTTTAGATGCAATGACAATTGCTGTTGGTATTCCAAGAGAAACTTCCTCTGCGTGACTTGGTCCTGAAAAGATACCATATTTAACATTTGGCATCTCTTGTTCTATTACTTGGCTTAATGTACAAAGTGTATCTGCTTCAAATCCTTTAGAACACATTATTACTGGCTGATTTGTTACATATTTCTCATATTTTTTAATTGTTTCTCTAACAAATTTTGAAGGAGTAACGTGTAAAATTATATCAGAGCCATCAATTACAGTTTTCATATCTGTATAGCACGTGATATTTTCATCTATAACAGCCTCTGGTAGAAACTTGCATTTTCTTTCTGTATTTAGAGTATTAGCTTCCTCTTCCGAAAAAGACCATATCTTTATTTTATTTCCTTTTTTAGATAAATGTATTGCCAACGCAACTCCCCAAGTTCCGCTTCCAATTATAGCTATATTTTTCATATGATTACCCTCTTTAATTTATTTTGTTCCCTTAAAACTTAATTTGTTTTCTTTACCTTCTAATAATCTTTTAACATTTGCTCTATGGTTAAATACAACAAATGCTCCAAGAAGAAGTGCAAATATTATATAACTTCCATCTACAATATAATGTGTATGTATGAATATTGTTAGTACTGGAAATAGTATTGCAGCAGATACTGAACCAAGTGAAACAAATCTTGTTAATGCCATTAATAGTAAAGCAAATACCAAACATATTAAACCAATTTGCCAGTTTATTATTAATAATACTCCAAGAGATGTTGCTACACCTTTTCCTCCTTTAAAATTAAAGAATATAGGAAATGTGTGTCCTAGAACAACGGCAAGTCCTGCTAACTGTACAAGTAATGCTCCATCTGTGTTTTGTGTAGTCTTGCTTACTATATAAGCTATTAAAACTGCGATTACTCCTTTTAAACAATCACAAATAAGAGTTAATATTGCTCCTTTTTTTCCAACTGTTCTTAGAACGTTTGTGCTTCCTGCATTTCCGCTTCCCTTTTCTCTAACATCGAATCCAGCTAATTTCTTACTAATTATAACTGAAAAACTAATGCTTCCTAATAAATATGCAATAATTACTACTAATATGTATTTTAACATATAGATCACTCTCCTTATTTTATCTTATAGTATTTTGATTTTATTTGTATATTTTCCCTAGCTTGGAAAAGAATTAAATTTTGGCTAGGAAAACAAGTTGTAAATTTATGAGGCGTACTTGTGGTACGTTGATTAAATTTGCAATGCAGTTTGACAACGCCAAAATTGTAATTATTTTTCAAGTTTCTCTCTAACAATCATCCTAACAGGCGTCCCTACCAATCCAAACTCTTTTCTTAGTTGATTTACTAGGTATCTCTCATAAGAGAAATGGAACAACTTTTTGTCGTTCACAAATACTACAAATGTTGGTGGCTTTGTTGTAGCTTGTGTCATATAGTATATTTTTAGTCTTCTACCTTTATCTGTTGGTGGTTGAACAACTGTAACCGCTTCTGCTAGTACTTGGTTTAGAACTGATGTTGAAACTCTTAAAGCATTTTGTTCAGCGACTTTATTTATTAAGCTAAATAGCTTGTCTACCCTTTGTCCTGTTTTTGCTGATATAAATAATATTGGTGCATATGATAAGTATGGTATTTTCTCATATACAGCTTTTGTATATTTTTCTAATGTCCCATTTGTCTTTTCATATTCATCCCATTTATTGACTGCTATTATAACACCTTTTCCTGCTTCGTGAGCCTCTCCTGCTATTTTTGTATCTTGTTCAGTAACTCCTTCATTTGCATCTATCATAAGAATACAAACATCTGCTCTCTCTATTGCAAGTAATGTTCTTGCTACACTGTATTTCTCAATTTTCTCATCAACTTTGCTATGTCTTCTTAATCCCGCTGTATCTATAAGTACATATTTGCCATATTGATTTTCAAAATTAGAATCTATGGCATCTCTAGTAGTTCCTGCTACATTACTTACAATTAATCTATTCTCACCTAAAATTTTGTTTATTAGAGATGACTTTCCAACATTTGGTTTACCTATAACAGCTACTTTTATCTCTAAAGAATCATCTTCTCCTTCTTGAGCTTCTGGTAAGTTGTCATATATTGCGTCTAATACATCTCCAATACCTATTGCATTAACTGCAGATATTCTATATGGATCTCCTAGTCCCAAATTATAAAATTCATATATTTCTGGAGAATCTTTTCCATAATTATCAGCTTTATTACATACTAAAATAATTGGTTTGTTTGATTTTCTAAGCATTAATGCTATTTCATTGTCAGAGCTTGTAATTCCCTGTTTTGCATCTGTTACGAATAATATTACATCAGCCATTGCTATTGCTATATCTGCTTGTTGCTTCATTTGAACAGAAATATCATCTTCTTCGCTAAAATCAATTCCACCTGTGTCTATTAATGTAAAGTTTCTTCCTCTCCAAGAAGCTTCCCCATATACTCTATCTCTTGTAACGCCAGGAGTATCTTCTACTATAGAAACTCTTTTTCCTATTATATAATTAAAAAATGTTGATTTACCTACATTTGGTCTTCCAACAATTGCTACCATTGGTTTTGACATATTATCACCTTCTTTATTTTTATTCTCTCAAAACAAGAGAAGTATATCACTTGGATACCTTCTCTTGATTTTAATTTCTCAATTATAAGGCTGTGAAACACCCGATTTATAAACTTTTTTGCAATATAGCATAAAGCCATTTGACTGTTCTTATTATACTATTTTTTTACAGTCACTGTCAAGCAATACGCAAATAAATGTTATATAAGTATTATCAGTTTTCAGACTCTGTCAGAATGGTCTTTTAATGGCATTCTGCTTTTATATAAAAATAACCACGCACAGCGTGGCTATAAGTTATTTTAATTTGAGTATTGTTCAATTATCTTATCTAGGTTGGGATTTATTTGCCAATCTAAATATTCTATATCTAGATTATTATCTTTAACCTTTGCAATCAAATATGTATCTTTATAAACATAAGTAGTTTGATTTCCATCTTTAAATATATAACACTCTTTTCCGTTTACCTTTTCTGTTTGTATTTTTAAATTAAAAACAATTTTTAATTTATCCCCTACGCTAAGATTTCCCTGAAATGCTAATGGCATTTTATTTGTAAGCCCTGTACCTTCTTTTTTTGTAATCTCATTATTTTGTAAATCTTTAATAATCGTTTCATTGTTATCTTTATCATACAGAATACTATTATCATTATCAACTAGTAAAAGAATATTATTTTTTCTATAAATCTCACTTGAAGATTCGCTTGGTTTAAGATTATGTATTTTATAGCTATATACCTCGATATTAGAGTATTCATTAGATTTGGCATTAATTTTACTGATAATACTGTAATTTCTAAAAACAATAACGCAAGCTATGATAATTAAAATAATACATAGTATAGATAAACATTTTTTCATAACGTACACCTCCTTTCTTTAACATCTAATATATATCAGAATAAAACTCATTGTAAATATCTTTTTCAATTAATTAAATTTATCTTTTTCTTACCTAAAGGATATTTATATAACGGTTATCTAAATATTACTACTATTTTTTATTTTTAATAAGTATATTAGAATTGCAAATGAAATTATTGATACTGCATAGCTTATTAACATTTCATTTGTTCCTAAATATTTAACTTTTATTTGTGAGTCTTGGGCTATATTTATTTGGATAAATCCATTATCTGATTCTGTGTATTTTATTTCTTGACCATTGGCATATACTCTATATCCAAGATAATAAATATATGGAAGTTCTATTGTTGTTTCTTTATTAATATTTGATATTTTGCAGTTCATATTAGAAGCTTGTTTAGTATAATCAGATATGACCGCTTCGTTATTATCCAATACCATTACTTCATCTTTTCTATTCGCAATATATTTCAAATTCTTAAATGCTTTTGTTGGCAGATATTCCATACTAGCCATTCCAGCATGAACTCTTCCCGTATTTTCTGTAACTCTTACACCATTTATTAGTCGTTCTTCATTTTCTTGCAGATTAAAGTCTAATTTTGATTTGTATGGTACTAGTAATAAGATACTTATTGTTAATAGCACCACTATATCAAGTGTTTTGAAGTCCTTTATTAATATTGCAAAGTTCGTTGCTACTACAAAAGCAAAGAAGAATGATGTAAATGTAAATAGTCTAAATGTAAATTGCAACATTGTGAGCGCTTGTGGAAGTTTCTCGAATGGGAATATTTTTAATGTCATTCCTATCAAAACAATTCCTGTTATTAAGAAAAACATATATGTTTTTTTGTATTCTTTTGGTATCTTTTTATAAGCTATTGGTGTTAGCACTAGTCCAATTACTGATAATAGTCCTATTGCATATATCATTGTTTGCTCACTATTTGTAATAAATAATTGAGAGAACTTTGCTTTATAAAATATTAGTACCTCTTCCCTTTCCATTCTTCCAGGAACAAAGACCTCATAACATGTGTTAAAGTAATGTTGTAATAATCCTACCCAATAAAAAGATGTCATCAATAGGCAGAATAATAAATTTACACCAATGTTCTTTAATACTGTTTTGCTCTTTAGCTTTTTGAAAAATACTATTAAATATATAAAACATATGATAGCTGTATACATAGCAATTACTTGATGTGTTAAAATAAGTCCCACTGCTCCTAACGCTAATTTATAAGACTTTTTCTCTTCATTTAATATTATATACAGTCCTTCAAATACAATCGGAATAAATATAAATGACGCAAGTTCTGCAAGAGCAGTTCTTATATACATATCTGTTATTCTATATGGAGCTAATATATAAATGATACTCGCTAATGTAGCCAATTTCTTATTTTTTGTAATTCTTAATGTTAATTTATACATTGTAAGTCCTGATAGTAACACTATTACAAACATACATAGCTTTAGGCAATTTACATACGAGAAATTAAATATTCTAAACACTACAGACATATATGCTGTTAGTGGAGAATAAAATATATTCCAAGAATATCCAAAGTTATTGCATAAATTAGACATTATCATCGGTAAAAACTGCTTATCTGCTAATGTTTGTTCTGTCCCAATTATTCTACATATATGTTGAATCCCATCGTCTCTATAAATATTTAAATTTTTGTTTGCAAGAGGAATACTAATAATTATCGAAGCAATAATTATTAGTATATAATTTATAATTTCTTTCTCTTTACAATATTTAATTAGATTTTTCATTCTGCTTCCTTTTCTCTTTTATTAAATATCCTATAAATCCTATAAAAGCAAGTAGTGATATAACGTAAGAAACTTTCTCTAAGGTGGTTCCAGTATATGAAACTGTTATATCTGCTTGGTTTATATCTTCATCTATTTTAATAGCAATAAATCCATTATTCGACTCAAAGTAATTTATCTCGTTTCCATTAATTTTTACTTCATATCCTAAATAATATAGATATGGTAATTCTAATGTAGTATTTTTTTCTATGTTTGTCACTTTTACTGACAATGTTAAGTTGTCCTTGTTTTCTTCTATAATATCCGCAGAACCCTCAACCACAATAATTCCTTTTTCTCTTAAAGACATATTAGCATTTCTAGTATTATCAGTTAAATATTCTCTATTTATTTGCATATGAGCAACTATTTCTTGACTTAGCATTTTATTTTCGTATTCTTCGTCTGATAATGTTTTTTGACTCTCATACTTATAATCATAACTAATCTTTGCCATACTTGCAATTATTAAAATTACTGATAGTAGTAGCATCCAGTCTTTCAAGTTCTGCTTTGGTATTAGATCTATTAATGTATATAAGTTAACTGCTGTAACTATCGATATTGCAAATCCAAAGAATGTAAGCATTCTCCAAGCATATTGAAGTCTTGTAAAGAACTGTGGCACGTACAACCATAAGAAATATTTTGTAGTCATCAATAGTGACAATACAGCTATTAATAGCATTATCAAGTATTCGTTTTTATAGTCTTTGTTAATTTTCTTCAATGCCGGAATACTCAATAATATTAATATTATTAATGGTACTCCCAACTTATAATCCATATCATACTTCTCCATGATTCCAGTAAAGAAATACTTTATAGGAACTGTTGACTCGTATACTTCGTCCGGAGTTGAATGCATTTTCCATGAATCGAGCATTATATAATCCCCTGCCAATTTGTGTTCTATTAGTGGTATAGAGAAGAATGCGGTTATTAATAATATAAAAACTAAATTTATTGCAAGTTTCTTTATTATTATTTTATTTATCTTCTTAATATTTAACAATATATATAGTAGTGAAAATAAAGCAGCATAGAAGGTTGTTATTGTATGTGTTAGCATTAACAAAGAAGCGGAAATTGCTATATAATAATGCTTTTTACCGTCTCCATTAAGTAGGTTATATAATCCTAAGAATAGAAGCGGTAAAAACATAAATGTAGAAAATTCTCCTATTGCAAATCTGTTATATATACTTTCTAGTCTATATGGAATAAAGATATATATTATTGCTGAAAGAAATGAAATTTCTCTTTTCTTTGTCATTTCATATACGAACTTATACATAGTTATTCCAGAGATAAATGTTGTAAAAAAACTATATATCTTTAAACAATTATAATAGTGTCCTGTAAACATTTTAAACAATAAAGGGCCATATGTAACTAATGGTGGGTAGAATAAATTTATAGCATATCCAAATCCGTCACAATACCTTGAACAAATATATGGCGGGAATGTCCCACTTTTTAAAATTTCATCTACTCCCATAATTCTTAAAATATGGATAAACCCGTCATCTGTTCCATATATTCTTAAATTTATTAGTGGTATTCCAGCTATTGCAGCTGCTAAAAATATTAATATGTAATGTATAATTTTATCATTTTTTAAATCATCAAAAAACTTTTTCATCTGTAATTTCCTTTGTCTAAATTTTATAAAGATTATATCATTATATTTTAGAATAATAAATAGAAAATAAAAAAAATAACAATACTTTTGGTATTGTTATAAAAAATATATTAGTTTTCAGATGTTTCTGTTGATAGTACTTTTTTTCCATCATAGTAACCACAACTTGGGCAAACTCTATGTTGCATCATTTTTTCGTGGCAATGTGGACATTCAACTAAATTTTTATTTTCTAATTTCCATGTTGATCTTCTTAATCCTGTTCTTGCTTTTGACCATCTTATTTTTGGTTGTGCCATTTTTACTACCTCCCTTGCATTTCGCTTATGTTATATATTATATATATCTTATTAACGTACTATAAAATTATACTAGTATTTGAAAGTTTTGTCAATACATTTTGCAAAAATCAGTGTCTTATCAAGACATTTTTTACTTTTTATTGTATCTTTCCTCCGCCAACTAGAACATCATCTATATAAAATACAGCTGATTGTCCTGGTGTAATTCCTCTTTGTGGTTCTTTAAATTCCACTTCAATTTCTGTATCAGAAACTTGTTTTATTATAGCTTTCGCTGGTTTGCTAGAATATCTTATCTTTACATCAACTTCTATCTCATTATCTAGTTTATCAAATAGTAGTAAATTTATATTATTCACTTTCATATGAGTCTTATATAATTCACTCTCTTCTCCAACGATTACTTCATTTCTTTCCTTATTGAAACCTATTACAAATAATGGTGCTTTATAAGATATTCCTAGTCCTTTTCTTTGTCCTATTGTGTAATTATATAGTCCTGTATGTTTGCCAAGAATTTCTCCTTTTGAGTTTACTATATTTCCTATTTTTGGTTTTATATCAGAGTTATTTTCTAAAAATCTCTTATAATTTCCATCAGCTATAAAACAAATATCTTCGCTGTCAGGTTTATTAGCAACTTTTAAATTGTTATCTCTTGCTATCTGACGTATTTCTTCTTTGTCTTCATAATCAGCCAAAGGAAATATTATATGTTCAATTAGATTTTTTGGAATGTTCCACAAAACATAGCTCTGGTCTTTTTTTAATGAATTAGACTTTTTCAAAACCCATCTTCCATATTTTTCACTATATTCTGTTTTAGCATAATGTCCAGTTGCTACATAATAGCATCCTAACTCTTTTGCCTTCTCATACATATATCCAAATTTTAAATATTTATTACACTCTATACATGGATTTGGTGTTTGACAGTTTGCATATGAGCAAATAAAGTCATTTATTACATTTTCTTTAAATTCTTTTTGGTAATTAAATATAAAGTGTGGTATTCCAATTTGATTACATATATTTTTTGCATCCATATATGTGTTTGTATTACAGCAACTGCTTCCCGCAAATAATTCTAGTGTAACTCCTACTACATCATATCCATTATTTTTTAATAACAAGGCTGATACACTACTATCTACTCCTCCACTCATTCCTAATAATACTTTATTATTCTTTTCCATCTGTTTCTCCTATCATTTTGATATGTTTTATTATACCACAAAATATTGTTCTATTCAATATTTCTTTGAATATAAAACTACTCCGTGCTAGATTTCTCTAACACGGAGACTTTTTGTGATTATTTGGTACCTATTTCACCCTAGTGCTACATCTAATAACATCATTATAATAAATCCAACAGCAACACCTATTGTAACTAAACTAGACTTTTTTTCTGACTGTGCTTCTGGTATTAATTCATTTACTACCACATAAATCATTGCACCTGCAGCAAATGACAATAAATATGGTAATATTGGTACAATTACCTTTGTAAGCAATATGGTAATAACAGCTCCTATCGGCTCTACTAGACCAGATAAAACTCCTCCAATAAAAGACTTAAATTTTCCTTTTCCACTCGCTAGAAGCGGTAATGAAATTATTGCTCCTTCTGGTATGTTTTGAATTGCAATCCCTATCGCCAAAGCAAATGCTCCAGCTAATGTTATACCTGCATTTTGTGCTATTAATCCGGCAAAAGCAACTCCTACTGCCATACCTTCTGGTATGTTATGTAGGGTTACAGCTAATACCAACATACTTGTACTTTTCACTGTATCTTCTGTATTTTTTAGAGCCTTGCTTTCCATCTTGTCTGCAATATTATTTATTAGTATTAAAATAATTACTCCTAGTGCAAATCCAACTGTCGCTGGAACCCAAGCTATTTTATTTTGGTTTTCTGCCATTTCTATTGCCGGTAATAATAATGACCACACAGAAGCGGCAATCATCACTCCTGATGCGAATCCTAACAATATTTTTTGAATTATTGGTTTTATTTCTTTTTTAAGAAAAAATACTAATGCAGCTCCTAGTGATGTTCCTAGAAATGGCACTAATATTCCTATAATAGTTTGGTCCACTACTGTTATATTCACTTAAAATTCCTCCTTAAATATGAAATGATGGCTTATCTTATTGTATAATATTCGCTTTACATAAGATATGTTTCATATTTAAGAAGGATTAATTTATATGTTATATTTAATTACTCTTTCTTCAGCATTTTCTTCAATGCCTGTTGCTATAACTGTTACCATTACAGCATCGTGTATTCTTTCATCAACTATTGTTCCGAAAATGATGTTTGCTTCTGGATCTAAGAATTCTTTTATATATCCAACTGCTGTGCTAACTTCACTTAGTCCTAAATCAATTCCGCCAGTTACATTTACTATAAGTCCTTTTGCTCCTTTTACAGATGTTTCTAGAAGCGGACTATCCATTGCATCTATTGCTGCATCTAATGCTCTTTGATCGCCTTCTGCAAGTCCTATACCCATATGAGCTATTCCACTATCTTTCATTATAGTTTTAATATCTGCAAAGTCGATATTGATAAATCCAGGAATTGTAATTAAGTCTGTAATTCCTTGAACACCTTTCTTTAGAACTCCATCAGCTTCACTAAAAGCTTCTACCATTGTTGTTCCCTTTGGAACAGCTTTTAGTAAGTTGTTGTTTTCTACAACAATAAGTGCATCAACATTTCTCTTCATTCTTGCAATTCCGTCTTCTGCATTATTTCTTCTTCTTTTTCCTTCAAAGATAAATGGTTTTGTAACAATTCCAACTGTTAATATTCCCATTGATTTAGCAATCTCACATACTACTGGTGCTGCTCCTGTACCTGTTCCTCCACCCATTCCGGCTGTAACAAATACCATATCAGTTCCTGTTAGTACACTTCTAATATTTTCCTCGTCTTCTCTTGCTGCCATTTCTCCAAGTATTGGATTAGAACCTGCCCCCAACCCTTTAGTTGTATTTTTTCCTATATGCATTTGAAAATTTGCTTTTGATTGAGCTAGTGCTTGTTCTTCTGTATTTATAGCTATAAATTGAACATTTCTTATTCCTTCTTCAATCATTCTATTTACAGCATTATTTCCTGCTCCTCCGACACCTATTACTTTTATTTTTACTAAGTTGTCTTCATTATTTTGTTCAGAATATCTCATCTTTAACATCCTTTCTTACTTTGTAATATTCGCATTTATATCTTACTACTTTTTTTATGATTAATCAACTGTTTTAAAGAATTTTCCTAAGTTCCGACAATTTATGTATTGTTGTTATATTCTCTGTATCAATATCTTCTTCTGATGTTTTATTTAGATATATTGCTTTTATTCCTGCGTTAACTGCTCCTTTTATGTCAGTTTTTAAGCTATCACCTATCATAATACATTCATCTTTTGCATAACTTCCTATGGCTATCTCAAAACTTTCTTTGTTAGGTTTCATTGGTATATCTTCTGTTATATAAAAATCAGAAAAATATTTATATAAATTAGCATTTTTTAATCTTCCAATTTGTGAATCTCTAAGCCAGTTTGATAAAATTGCTAAATTATATTTTTTACCTAGATATTCTAAGGTTTCTACAATCGAACTATCAATTTTATCAGGTATACAAGTTTTTAAATTTTCCGACCATCTTTCCATAAAATTATCTGGCAATTTGTATCCTAGTTCATCTTCAACAGTCTTTTGCATTTTTTCTTTATTATATGTAATATTTCTTCCATCTTCATATATATCTATTGCACGCTTTACGGCATCCATGTCTTTGCTTGTATATTCTAATCCTAAATCTTCAAAGCTTTTCTCTACTGCTCCCCAGTATTCTTCTTTCCAGTCTATTAATGTATTGTCTAAATCAAATATTAGTCTTTTAATCATTTTGTTTTACCTCTTTCGTGCTCAAATTATATAATGGTAATGATTAAAAGTCAATGGTTTCATAGTTTAGTTTTTGTAATTTCAATAACAAATTATTATTCTTGCTTGAATGAAAAAGCTGATAGCAAAATACTTTTTGTACTTTGCTACCAACTTTTACTTTTACTTATTTTGTAATTCTTTTATTTCTTCTTCTGTTAGTCCTGTAATCTCTATAATTTCCTCAATTTCCATATTTTTAGATATTAGTTTTTTTGCAATCTTCTTTTTTGTTTCTCTTGTTCCTTCTCTAATTCCAGTATTATATAATGCTTTTTCATCTCTTATTGCCTTTTCTCTTAGTTCTGCTAATTTTTCCATTTTCTCATCTTCGCTCATTTCTTTGACCGTTATTATCGCTTTTTTTACATCTTCGTTTTTCTCCATTATCTCTTTTACCTCCTTAGAATTCGGATCTTCTAAAAACATTACCCATTGGTTCTTCTTATTTTCCTTATCTTGTTGGTATGCTTCTCTTACTCTCCTTAGGTTTATTATACGTATTTCTAATAGGTCTGTCAACACTTTCTCCGTTTTTTCTTTTTCTCTTATGTTCCATATTGTTTCCATTTTTCTTAACTCCTTGGTTATATCTATCTCAAAATCTACTATTGCTATTATCACTACTCTTTTGGCTTTTGTATATTCTTCTCCTCTTTGCATTTGCTTTGAATATAATCTCGACCAATAATATAATAATCTATGTATAAATTCATCGTTCTTTAACAGTTGAACTTCTACATCTACTTTCTCTTTATTATTTATATCTAATTCTAAATCCAATATTCCTAATTTATTCATTGGCTTATCTCTTGTTAATTCTTTCGTATCATTTATTTCTATTGAGTTTACTTTTTCATCTAATAGTGCTTCTATAAAGCTTTTTGTTATTTCTTCGTTTTTCTTATTAAATAAACTTTGAAAAACTATATCTATCTTTGGTTGTAATAATTTTACTTCTTTTTCCTTTTTCGTTTCTTCCAAACGCACTCCTCCTTTAGATATTCCTAGTAATATTACATCTTTTTTGGGATTTTATTTCAGATCCAATTTTTTTAGATTAAAATTTAAATTCATATGAATCAATTGTTATATAACAACCTTATTATAACGCCTAGATACTAATTTGTCCAGCAAAATCGTATGTCAAGTTTCGACATATAATTTATCTATTTATAATAGGTGAAAAAATGGATTAAGATAAAAAATCTCAACCAAAATTTTTTCTGGTGAGATTTTTACTTAATATGTTTTTTAATTTTATCTATTCTTCTTCAATTTTCCTTATTTTGTCAACTATAAAAATAAACTTAACATTTCCTTCCTCATTTTCTGTAAGTCCTGCAAAGCTATTATAAGAATCTGCTAATTCTTGTAGTTTCTCAGCTCTTTCTTGAATATCTCTTAAGTCTCCATTGATATAAGAAACAACTTTACTAATTCCTTCATCATTAAATTCTTTCATTCCATCTGATAAAGCTGAGCTACCTTCTGCAAGTGCATTGCTTCCAGCTTTTAGTTTTGATGTTCCAGCAAGTATTTCATCTGTTCCATCTACTATACTATCAAATCCGTTAGCGATTTGTTTAGTTCCGTTTTCTATGTTTGTTGTTGCTTGAGATTTTAAAGCATATAAACCTGCTTTTACTCCTGCTGCTGATGAACCATCTGTTAAACCAGCATTATTTATCGCATCTAATCCGTTCTCTTGTGCAGTTGTCGTTTTATCAATTGCTCCATCTATTGCAGTTGATAATCCACTAGCTAATGCTGCTTTTTCTTCTTCCGTCATTGATAAAGAACTCTTTAAAGTCATTGCAACTTCTGGTGTTATTTGTCCATTCTTTACCATTTGTGTAATCTTGCTTTCCATTAAAGAATTTATTTGTCCTTCTACTGCACTTAGAATGTTTTGTTTTAATCCATTTGCAAGAGTTGTGTTTCCACCTTCAATTACTTTTTTCTTTATTAATTCTGTTTCTTGGTCTTTTCCAGCTATTATCTGATCTACTCCATCAGATAAAACTTTTGCACTTTGAGTTAATTGGCTAGTAGCTTTTTGTTTTCCTTGTTCAACTCCTGATTTTAGAGAGTTAAGTCCTGTACTTACTTCACTAATGCCTTCATCTAGTGCACTAGCACCATTCTTTAATTCTTCTGTTCCATCTACTAGTTTGTTTGATGCTGTTTGTAATTCTGATATTTTGCTATAAATCTCGTTTAATTGATCCATATTTGATAAATCAATGTTTTCAAATACTTTTGGTGTAGCATAAGACATAATGTTTTCCATTTCAAAGTCTTTTGCATCCAATGTGATTTCTATTTTATTTAAGTCTGGCAAAAAACTCTCTTTGGTTCCTAGACTTTCTTCAAGTCCAGGGCAGGCTAATGCTACTACTGTTGTTTTTTGTCCATTATCTACAACTTTACCATTTGTAATCTCAATATTGCTAGCTTTAGTATTATCAAATATTGTTCCAGCCATTACTACAAAAGGTACATACATTTGTACATATTTTCCATTAACTTTTACTCTTCTTTGTTCTTTATTTTCATATTCAATTGTTATAATAACCTTTCCACTTTTTCCAGCTAAGTCCTTCGCAGAAATTTCTTCACCATCTAGTGTATATATTAGTTTACTAGTTATTGGAAGAGTTTTATTTATTTTTCCTTGATAATAGATATCATTTCCACAAGCTTGCCATTCTAACGAATTTCCATCTTGTTTAAACTCTTCATCTCCATTAACATTTGTAATTTCTAATAGTTCAGACATATCTTTTAATAATTGTTCTTTGTCTGTATTTTTAATATGTTCACTTACTACTGTGTCATATGAATTTCCTTGAGAGTCTAATTTACTATATACTGTTTCTTCTTTTGTATATGCCATTACCTCTGATGAACTAATAACTCCTATTGAGAATATCAAAGATGTAGCAATTATTTTTGTAAATATTTTATTCTTATCCATTTCTAAAACCTCCTAAAATTTTATATCTGCTTTTCTTGTTCTTTTTGTTGTTTTACAAATTAATTTATCAAATATTATTAATAATGATGGCAATACAAAAATTACCGAAATCATACTAATTATTGCACCTCTTGAAATCAATGTACAAATTGCTCCTACTAAGTCAATGTCTGATATTATTGAAACTCCACAAGTTGCTGCGAAGAAACACGAAGCACTTACAATTATAGATTTTACTGAATTATCTAATGCATAATAAACAGCTTCTTTTTTTGTTTTTCCTGCTATTCTTGCATCTAGGAATTTATTTGTCATTAATATTGCATAATCAACTGTAGCTCCTAATTGTATTGTTCCTATTATTATTGATGCTACGAATGGCAATGTTTGATTTGTGTAAAAGGCTACTGACATATTAACAAATATTGCAAATTCTATAACTGCTATTAATAATACAGGTATTGTTGGCGATTTGAATACGAATATCATTATCACAAATATTACTAAAATTGATGTTATATTTACACTATTGAAATCAATATCCGCAATCTCTACTAGATCTTTCATCAAAGGTCCTTCACCTGCTAGTATAGCACTTTCATCATATTTCTTTACTATTCCATTTATAGTATTTATTAATTCATTAGCTTCATCTGTTGCATTCTCAACACTAGAATTGATTAACACTAATTGATATTTATCACTTTCAAAAACATCTTTTATATCATCTGGTAAAACAGAATTAGGTATTAATCCATTTGTAATTTTGCTCTTTGAAATAGACCACTCAACTCCATCTAGTTTATCTATTTCTTCTAGCATATTATTTACTGTTGAATCCTTTAAGTTTTTATCCACTAGCACTATTTGTGTAGATTTCATATTGTATATATTTGACAAGTCATTATTGGCTTGAGTACTTAATAATGTATCTGGTAATGATTTATTCAAATTATAATATACCTTAACATTAGCATTTCCATATATAGCTGGTATTGCTAATATTACAAATATTATTGTAATAATCTTATAATGTTTTACTACAAAATCTTGTAAGTGTTTAAATTGTGGCAATATTTCTTTATGTTTTGTTTTTTGAATAAATTTATCAAATACAAGTATCATTGCTGGTAATATTGTAACAACACTGATTAGTCCAATTAGCACACCTTTTGCCATTACTAAACCTATATCTTTTCCTATTTCTAGTTTCATTGTACATAGTGCTAAAAATCCTGCAATTGTTGTTAATGAGCTTCCAAGTACTGATACAAGTGTTGAATTTATAGCTTTTGCCATTGCTTCATATATATCTTTGCTACTTTCTTTCTCTTTTTGATAACTATGATATAAGAATATTGAGAAGTCCATTGTTACACCTAGCTGTAACACACTTGCAACTGCTTTTGTAAGATAAGATATCTGACCAAGCATAACATTGCTTCCCATATTGTATAGCACAGCCATGCCAATTCCTACTAAAAGAATAACTGGTACTACAAAAGAATCTAGTGCAAGTTCCAATATTATGATACAAAGTACAACTGCAATTACAACATATAAAGCCATTTCAGAGTCTAGTAAGTACTTTATATCTGTTGCCATTGCAGAAATACCACTAACTTTGCATTGACTATCTGCTATTTCTCTTATTTTAGTTATTGCGTTTATAGTATCTTCTTCTCCCATTCCACTTGTAAATGTTACTAAAATAGGAGTAGTTCCTTGTTTGTTAAGTTCATCCTTTATGTCGTCTGGTAACATATCTTGTGGAATTGTTGTTCCTAAAATATCGCTTGCGCCAATTACTTTGTCTACGCAATCTATTTCTTTTATTTTTTCTTCCATCTTTAATATATCTTTTGTTGGCATTTCGTCATCTACTATTAATATAGAGAACGAACCCAAATTAAAATCTTTTGCAAGAATATCTTGCCCTTCAATTGTTTCTATATCTTTTGGCAAGTATGTTAAAATATCATAATTTATTTTCGTTGCTTTAATACCTATTATTGAGGGTATTAATAATATCAACGAAATAATTAAAATTGCTTTTCTATACTTGCAAATAAAGTGTCCGAATTTGTTTGTAGTTTTCATTTTGTTTATAAATCCTCCTTATGTATTTTATGACCAACGGTCATTTTGTATTCTACAACTTTTCTGACCAATAGTCAATAGTTTTTACTAAATTTCTTTATATTTTACGTAAAAACATCGCAATTATTCTTTTTCTAAGAGAATTTCTTTTTATCTAATTTTCTTTAAAAGTTGACTATTTGTCAGTTTATGTGGTATAATGTAATAAGTTATTAAACAAAGAGGTAATAATTATGGATAAGAAAGATAAAGAAAATAGACTATTAGCTACTGCATTCGATTTATTTACTAAGAAAGGTGTCAACAATACTTCTATACAAGACATTGCAGATTCAGCAGGAGTTGGAAAAGGTACTTTTTACTTGTACTTTAAAGATAAATATGATATCAGAGATAAAGTAATAGCTAACTGTTCTAGCAAACTTTTTTCCGATGCGTTAGTTGCTTTAGAAAATAGCTATATTCAAAATTTCGAAGATCAAATTATATATATAATAAATTATATATTAGATGAACTAAATAAGAATAAAATACTACTTAAACTTATATCAAAGAATTTGTCATTTGGTTTATTTAATAGTGCTATTTCTAAACTTCCAGATATCGAAAACAACGAAGGAACTTTGTATGAAAAATTCATAGATACAGTAAATAAGAATAACATTAATTTAAAAAACCCCAAAGTTACTTTATTTACAATAATAGAGCTTGTAAGTTCAACAGGTTTTAGTTCTATTTTATATTCTGAACCTCTTACACTAGAAGAATATAAACCTTATCTATACTCTATTATAAGAAATATTCTAAGAGAACAAATTTAAAAGGAGCAAAGCTTTAAGCCTTGCCCCTTATTTTTATAATTGCGTTAATCTTGATTTTGTATCTTCAAGCATATCTTTATATTTTTGCAATTTTTCTTTTTCTTCTTCTACCTTCTCTGTTGGTGCTTTATTTACAAAGCCTGGATTTGAAAGCATCTTTGTTCCTCTTTCTACCTCTGCCTGTAGTTTTGTTATTTCTTGTTCTAATTTTGCTCTTTCTTCTTCAATATTTATTAATTCCTCGAAAGGTATATATACAGAAATCCCGTTTGCGATAGCAGATATCGCTCTCTTTGGAAGATTGTTCTCATCTTTTTCAATTTTTATATTGTCTGCAAATCCTAATTTTTCAATCCAAGATTTAGAAGAACTTAATAATTTTTCAAACTCTGAATCTTCTGTTATAAATATTAATTCTGATTTCTTAGAAGGATGAATATTCATATTTGTTCTTATATTTCTTATTTGAACAATTAATTTTTTGATTTCTTCTATATGTTCTTCTTCTATTTCAAAATCATATTTTGAATCAGCTGTTGGCCAAGCAGAAATCATTATACTTTCATCATTATTATATAATTCTTTGTATATTTTTTCTGTTATAAATGGCATTACAGGATGTAACAATTTTAATATATCGCACAATACCTTATTTAGAACCTTTTGAGCTACTATTCTTGATTCTTTGCCTGCCTCTTCTTTATTATATAAACGAGTTTTTACAATTTCTATATACCAATCGCAAAATTCATTCCAAGTAAAATCATATAATTTTTGAGCATATACTCCCATATCAAAATTATCTAAATTAGATGTTGCTTCTCTTATTAAAGCATTTAATTTTGATAATATCCATTTATCTTCATATTCAAGCTTTGATAAATCAATATTTGTGCCATCCATATTTTCTGGTTCAATATTCATAAGCACAAATTTAGCTGCATTCCATAATTTATTAGCAAAGTTTGAACTTGCTTCTAGTTTTTCAGGCATATATCTTATATCATTTCCTGGAGTTATTCCCATTACTAATGATAGCCTTAAAGCATCTGTTCCATACTTTTCTATTATCTCAATTGGATCAATTCCATTTCCTAAGCTCTTAGACATTTTTCTTCCTTGTGCATCTCTAACAATTCCATGAATCAATACGTGCTTAAATGGAACTTGACCTGTATGCTCTATTGCTGAGAACATCATTCTTACTACCCAGAAGAATATAATATCATAACCTGTTACTAATGTTGCAGTTGGATAAAAATATTTCATATCTTCTGTGTCGTCTGGCCAGCCAAGTGTCGAAAATGGCCATAGTGCTGAGCTAAACCAAGTATCTAAGGTGTCTGGATCTTGTGTTAAATGTGTGCTTCCACATTTTGTACATTTCTCTGGTTTATCCATCGAAACTATTATTTCTCCACAGTCATCACAGTAATATGCTGGTATTCTATGTCCCCACCATAATTGTCTTGAAATACACCAGTCTTTGATATTTTCTAGCCAATGGAAATATGTTTTTTCAAATCTTTGTGGAACAAATTCTGTTTCTTTATTTTTTACAGCTTCTATTGCAGGTTTTGCTAAAGGTTCCATCTTTACAAACCATTGTTTTGAAATCATTGGTTCTATCGTATTATGACATCTGTAACATTTTCCTACAGCATGAGTATAATCTTCTATCTTTTCTAATGCTCCGATTTCTTGTAATTTCTCTACAATCTTCTTTCTTGCATCATACATATTTAGTCCTTCATATTCTGGAACTAAATCATTCATTATTCCATTTTCATCAAAAACCTGTACAATATCTAGATTATGCTTAATTCCAGCTTCATAATCATTTACATCATGTGCCGGTGTTAGTTTAACGCATCCTGTTCCAAATTCAGTTTCTACAAACTCATCTGCAATTACTGGTATTTCTTTATTCATAATTGGTAAAATAACTGTTTTACCAATTATGTCCTTATATCTTTCATCATTTGGATTAACTGCTACTCCAGTATCTCCAAGCATTGTTTCAGGTCTTGTTGTTGCAACTGTTACAAATCTTCCTTCTTCCCCTTTTATTGGGTATTTAATATACCATAGATGAGTTGCCTCTTGTTCGTATTCAACTTCCGCATCTGATATAGAAGTATTGCAATAAGGGCACCAGTTTATCATTCTTTCGCCTTTGTAGATTAACCCTTTATTGTATAAATTAACAAAAACTGTTTGTACTGCTCTTGTTAACCCCTCATCCATAGTGAATCTTTCTCTATCCCAGTCACAAGAACTTCCTAATTTTCTTATTTGTTCAGTTATAAATCCACCATATTCTTTTTTCCATTCCCACGCTTTCTCTAAAAATCCTTCTCTTCCTAAATCTTCTTTAGAAATTCCTTCTTTTTTTAGAGCTGCTACTATTTTTGCTTCTGTTGCAATAGAAGCGTGATCTGAACCAGGAATCCATAAAGCATTGTATCCTGACATTCTTTTATATCTAATTAAAATATCCTGTAGTGTTTCATCTAACGCGTGCCCCATATGCAATCTTCCAGTTATATTTGGTGGCGGAATAACTATTGTATATGGTTTCTTAGTTCTATCATCACTTGGCTTAAAATATCCTTTCTTTTCCCAATTTTCATAAATCGAGTCCTCAAATTCTTGTGGATTAAACTTTCCTTCTAATTCGTGTTTACACATAAGCTTTACCTCCTTAAATTTTTAAAATGCTAGAATTTGTGGTTATTTAAAAAACAAAAAACGCCCTTACATTTGTAAGGGCGAGAATATTCTCACGGTACCACCTTAGTTATATATTAAAAATATATCTCTCTTGAGTTTTGTAACGCAAACTAAACGAATATATTTACTATTATTTCAATATATCTGCTCCAAAGCTACCTTCAATTTTCTTTTCTATAAGAAGCTTTCAGCCGGTGACTTCTTTTCTCTTTTCTAGATAGTTTAAATCTACTCCTCTTTTTCTTAGCATTTATCTTATGTTAATATAATATCACATTTTCTATATAAAATGCAAGTATTTTTAAAAATTTTTTTCTTTCAAAATCTATTATCGATTTGTTTCGTTAATAGAAAAACAGGCATCACCATAAAATATTTTCAATACCTTTTAGTTAATTTTTTATAAAATCGTTCGACATTTTTCTTGTTATTATAATGTTGCTGATGTTGGTATATATGTTTCTTCAGGTGGATACACGTATTCATCACTCGGCGTTTTTACTTCTTTTATACTCTCTATCTCTATAACTGGTATAGCACCATGATAATCTCCTTTTGTTATAGTTCCTTCTATCTCTACCCAACTTCCATCTTTGTATTTATCTGCTCCATTTAAATGACACAAAAATCCAACTACAACAGCTTGCATGTCACTTGAAACGATCATCTGTCTTCCAAGTACAAATTGTTCATTTGAAAAATCATATAATCTATATACAAATCCTGTAAATTGAATTTTCTTTCCAACATATGTGTCTAAATCACTATGTACGGTTTTTAAAACATTTGTATAGTTTCTAGTTGTTAAAACATTTATATTTCCTTTAGAAATATTGTTTGATGGATTTGTCGTCTGTTCTTTGCTTCTAAGCATCTTTGCAACTCCAAATATGCACATAATAAAAATTAATATAAATAATATTACAAAAATTATCTTAAAAATCATTTTGCTGTTTAACTTAAAATTCTTTACAAACATAGAAAAGCCTCCTCATAGAACTTTTAATTAATCTTATGAGAAGACTTGCTATTTTATGAATAATCTCGTGAAAATATAGATTTTACTACACCTTTATCTAATAAATCACTAAATATACTTTTTAGAATAATTAGCATTATTGGTCCAATAAATAGCCCCATTACTCCCATCAACTTAAATCCTGTATACATTGCAATTAATGTAAATATCGGATGAATTCCTATTTTGTTTCCTACTATCCTTGGTTCTATTAATTGTCTTACAACCGACATAAAAATCCATAATAAAAAAACACTTATTGCAAGTTTCATGTCTCCGTTACATGCTGAGATAATTGCCCATGGTACCATTACACTGCCAGAGCCAAAGATTGGAAGTGCGTCTACAAAGCCTATTCCTAACGCATATAGCAACGGATATTTTACATTTAATCCTGCAATCTTAAAAATATATAGTCCTATTACTGAAATTATAAATGATATTAGAATTAGTAAAGCTTGAGCTTTTAGATACTTACCTAATGCTGTTATTATTTCTTTTAGATGTTTATATAATTTTTTTACCCATATTTCTGGTAAATGATGTTCCATTTGATCTATTATATAAACTTTGTCCGTGCATATAAAATATAATGCTAAAAAAGTTACTACTAAGCATACTCCCATCGTTGGAATTGATGTTATCCATGCTAACACAGCTTTTAAAAAGGAATTGAGCCAAGAGGTAGCTGTTCCGAAGTAAATCTGTAGCTGATTTTTCTATTGTTGTTATTACATTACTAGGAATATTAAATTTCTTTAAGTTATCATCTTTTAACATATCTTGAATAAATTTAGTTGCCTGTGTTACATACGTTCCTAGATTATCTAACAGATTAGATCCTTCCGAAATAATTGTTGCTATTCCCCACGCTATAAGTCCTAATAAAACTCCTGTTACTAGAACTAAAATAATTATACTACTGACTTTTCTTTTAAACTTACATTTTCTCATTAGAAATCTTATTGCTGGTTCTAGAATAAGTGCTAATATGAAAGCTATTAAAAATGGTAGATAGAATATTGCTACTTTAAATACTAGATATAAGCCAAATAAGCTAATGATTAATATCACTAGCTTTTTTAGCACCTTTGTCCAATAATTCATATCTATTACCATTATATTCTCCTAAAAACATTTTTATTATTTTATGTCTTTTTGGAAAATTTATACATAAACTTATTCTATACTAATATCCCACTTGCTGAATCCATTTATTTTTTCATCTGTTTGAACAAGAGTTGCTTTATTGCTTAAATACACTATTGGCTTTATACCCACCGTAATTGCATGCCACTTTGCAGATTGTCCAGAACCAGTCAATGAGGTATCTACTCCTCCATAATCAAAGTATTTCGTATTTTTCGTTCTATGAAATATACCATATGCCACAAAATTGCCAATTGAACAGTGTCTTGTTGCTATAAAGTATGGATTATATAACCCGAATAACATTTTATATTCCGTACTAGTACTGCTTATTCCTTTTTCTTCACCTTCTTCACTTGTAGTAAGCGTTACTGGATTATAGTAGTAATATGTTCCTTCACAAGTCACACTATCTCCAGTAGTCGTCATATTACTCCATTCTCCATTTTTATCTAATCGATTAAATGCGTATGTCGTTTCCCACACACAGCCATTAGTACTAGTCCCAGTCCATCTCCAATCTTTTTCCTTTTTTATTTTGACTTTATTCTTGTATTCAGATATTTCGCCTTCTTTATATTTCTTCCCATCACCTGTTTTCATCGGATCATATCCTGTTATTCTATTAATATCCGCCATAGATATTGATCTTGCACTTTCTGCACCTTCTCCATGTCCAAAAATCTCGCAAGCATTATTTAATTCATCTACTCCATACGAATACCCAATTAACCCCTGTAACGAGAAGTCTTTTTGTTCTACTGTTTGAACGCTCTTTGCTGATGTTAATATTATACTTTCTCCTTTTGAAGTATATCGAATATCTAGTATTCTCCATCCTCCAGTTTCAGCATTAGAGCTAAACACCTGGTCTTTTACTCCATTTTTATCCTGGTTTGATGTATATTCTAGCACTGTCGTACCACTTACGGGATCATAATTAACATAATCGCCAACTTTTATATTTATATTTCCATCAGTTATTATAGTATTTCCAGATTCATCTTTATCTTTCCATAAGTTTGCCTGTTCTACATTGTCATCTTTATCTACCCAATATCTTCTTCCAGACTCTTCAACTTTTACTATTAAATTTTCTTCATCTTCCGTTATATCTACTTTCATAGAAGAATTATCTTCAATATTTTTTTCTAAACTATCTTTTTCTATTTTACTATTTTTGCTTGCAGTTACTGTTTGTAGAACAGCTCTTTCTATTGTTTCTTTTTCATTTGAGATTTCTGCCATTTCTTTTGCTTCTTTTGCCTGTTTAATCACTCCTTTGTCACCAGACACTATACCTATACTAATTCCTGCTAGTATTAAAATTATAACAATTGTTACTACTAACGCAATTAATGTTATTCCTCTTTTTTTATCTATGTTTTTGATCGTTTCTCTCATAATTTGATTTCCTCCTACTTTAGTATATATAATATTGTAAAACATTTTGTTATGAAATGCAATCATATTAAAATTTTTATTAAACATTATATTTAATAAAAATTTAATATCTTGTGTAACTCCTTTGATAGTGGCATTATAGATATTGATCTTGGTTAATATTTTAAAGCAAAAGAATTACTTTTTTGTTTTAAAATATTGATTTTTCATTGTCATTATGGTAGATTGAACCAAATAGAATTTTTTATTAAATATAATGTTTAAGAATAATATAAAAGAGGCGAAAAATATTTAAATTTTCGTCTCTTCCTTTTATTTGTAAACTACTCCGCATTGTTTTTATTTGAGCCACATATGCATCCCATTGTATTTCCAAATTGATTATTGTTTATTTGATCGTTTGCTGCTAAATCTCCTATTGTTAATATACCTACAACCTTTCCATTGTCAACTACGGGTATTCTTCTTACTTGCTTTTCTGCCATTATTTTTTGTGCTTCTGAAACATCACTATTGCAGTTACAAGAAAATGTATTGCAAGTCATTATCTCACTAATTGGAGTTTTACAAGTATCTTTATCACAAGCAACTGCTCTTAATAGTATATCTCTATCTGTTACTATTCCAACTAAATTATTGTTACAATCACAAACTGGCGTACATCCAACATGATGTTCACACATCATTTTTGCACAATCCTGAACTGAGGTTTCGGGTTTTACACAATTTACTTTGTCACACATACAATCTTTAACTTTCATAATATATCCACCTTTCAAAAAAATTATAATATTATTATGTTCTTTTGATTTTGTGAATATACAATTTTATTTTTGCAATTCTGGAAAAATTTTCTTTTTATTTATTATAATAAGCCTAACACATATGTTATATATTTTGTAGAATTCGAATTGAAAATGATTGAGCCTAGGAGTTCTTAATAAAGTTTTACTTAAAAGAGTTCAGGTGGATTCATTTATGAATCCATACGTGGAAGGGTGGCGTAAAACTCATTTAGAAATCCTTGCGAAATTGTTTGAACGAGAATTCGGAAAAAGATATAACATATGTGCTAGGCTATTAAAGAATTTACTAAATTACTATTTAATTAAATCATGTTAAAATTTTCTAAAATTGCAAATATGTTTTTTCTCTAGGTTGCATCATATGCGGATACCCAGGCCTTCTATTATTAAGTAATTGATTTAACACTAATATTCTTATTAAATCACGCAAAAAATCATTCCTTCTTCTTCCTTTATTTAATTCATTTGCAGTAACTCTATTATCAACCTCCGTTGTTGGAGCAACTTGAAGATAAATTTCATCTACTATTTGCGAAACTAATTCGTTTGTTGGTCTACTAGTTACTGACTTACATCTAGAAATTACTAATGGATTTACCTTTATATAAATTTCTGGATATAAATCTATATTGTTCATTGTTGGTTCCATTATATTTAAAGAATTAGTTTGCATATTATTTGGTTGAAAGTTATTTCCACAACATAAATCATTATTTTTATAACCTAATACATTTCTCATATATTCTTCAAAGCTATTATACATAAAAAAACCTCCTCACTATTTAATATTATGAGAAGGTTTTTATAATTGTTACTGAATTTTAAAAATTATAGATTGTTTACAAATTCTTTAAATTTTATACCTCTTTCAATGAAATTCTTAAAAGCATCAAAACTTGCACTTGCTGGTGACATTAATACAATTTCTCCCGATTTTGCTTTTCTGTTTGCTACATATACCGCTTCTTGCAAATCTCTGCAATGTATTATTTCAACAGTTTCTTTGTCAGCTTTGCTCATTGCTAATCTTGTAGCGCTTTCTATTTTTTCTGCTGTTGGGCCAGTTAGTAATAACACTCTAACTTTCTTTGCAATAGTTTCTCCTATTTCTGTGTAGTCTAGTCCTTTATCAGATCCACCTGCTAACAAGATTATATTTTCATCAAAAGCATTTAATCCTGCAATTGTACTAGCTGGGCTGGTTCCAATAGAGTCATTGTAATATTTTACTCCATTTAATTCTTTTACGAATTCTAATCTATGTTCAACTCCATTGAATTCTTTTATCGCTTTTATTTGATCTTTTTCATCAACTATTGGAGCAGTTGCAGCCAATGCTGCACATATATTTTCGTAGTTATGAATTCCTCTAAGCTTAATTTCCTGTTTCTTTAATATGTTTTCAGATTTTCCATTTACATAGTGTTTTATTGTTTCATCTTTTCTGTCATACACATATCCATTTTCCAATTTTTCTAAGCTACTAAAAAATACTAAATTGCTCTTTACTTCATCAGCAAATTTTCTAGTAATTTCATTATCATAGTTTAATATAACAACTCCATCTTCATTTTGATGTAAAAAGATATTCTTTTTGGCTTGTTGATATTCTTCATATGAACTATGTATATTTAAATGGTCTGGATACATATTTGTAACTACTGAAATATCAGGACTAACTTCCATTCCCATTAATTGAAAGCTACTTAATTCTAACACTACTATATCTTCTGGTTTCATATTCTTGATTTCAGTAAAAATTGGCTTTCCAATATTTCCACCTAAGAAACAATTTTTTCCAGATGATTTTAATATCTCATATATTATTGATGTGGTTGTTGTTTTTCCCTCTGTTCCTGTAACTCCTATTATTTTACAAGGTGCAAGTTTTAGTACCATTTCAATTTCAGATGTTATTATAGTACCTTTGTTAGCTGCAATTATCAACTCTTCCCTTGTTGGTAGAACACTTGGTGATCTGAATATAATATCAAATCCATTTAGTCTTGATAGGTTATATTCTCCTATTTCAACTTCATATCTATATTTATTGATTTTCTCCATAATTTCATCTGATGGAGTGTTCTTATCAAATACTGTAACTTTAGCATTTTTATCGTAAAAGTAATCTAACAATGGAAGATTGCTGACCCCCATTCCTATTATAGCAACTTTTTTAGAGTCTAAAAATTTATTAAACTCCCCTAATTTTTCATTTATATATTCCATATTATCCCCCTACATTTTAATAAAGCTTAGCACTTTTTCAGCAGATTCTTTTGCGTTTTTACACTCTGTAACATCTACTTTTATAGTGTTCTCGTAAATTTTATAATATCCTGTTTCTTCTTGTAATTTATCTCTTTCTTCTATATGCTTTTTCAATTCTTCCTTAGAAATTTCTGTTCCTTTATATTGATTCATTTTTCTTTCCACTCTAGTTTCTATATCTGCTGTTATAAAAAAGTGATAATCTAGTTCTGGATAGATTTTCATTAAATCTCTTCCAGATACTATTACATTATATTGTTTTTTGTAGTTATCTATTAATGTTTTTGCAAATGAATATAGCTTCGTGTTATCAGCTTCTTTTGCTATTTTTGATACTGACATTGATGTTTTGTCTGATTGAAGTTTTTCTTCGTTTATTTCCACTCCATCAACAAGAACCACACTCTCGTTATTTTCTATTTTAATGCTAACCTTTAGCATTTCCATAACTTTTCTTATATCAATATTATGCGATTCTTTTATTTGATTAGGATTCATTCCTGAGTTCATTAGTGCAAAAACTATTCCTCTATACAAATTTCCTCCGTGTAATATTATGCTATTGGGAACCATTTTTAATAGTTCTCTACATAGAGAAGTTTTTCCCGAGCCTACTAAACCTTCAACTCCAATTACTATATTATTCATTTCATCATCTCCATTTTTTATTTGCTACTTTATTATATTGCATTTAGGTCATATCTGTCAATGCACAAAAACTAAAAAAAGCGCCACACTAGTGGCACCTTCTTTTATCTTTATTATGTCTACTTAATAATTATTCTTAACACTGGTGCTCACGCTCTAGAGTCCAGTATTACTTTATTATTAAAGTGGGACGAGAACCGTACGCTGTCATTGTCGCTGTAGTCCGGACCGTAGCCGACGCGGTAAGAAGCTGGGTAGAGAGAGCCATCGTCGCCGTAGTCACCACCCCTGCGAACTCGACCGCTGGTGAAGCTCGCCCCTTGGGTCCATTCATTGCAATTTCCAGCTAGATCATAGATATTATTTGCTTTCCAAGCTTCATTTGAACCTGTATTTTTAGGTACGGATTGTTCATAATTTCCAGTGTTAGCTGGCTCTATTGAATTAGAGTAATTTCCCCATGAGCTTGAATCTGTTATACTTTTTTTATCTCCTTTATTTGCTATAAAATTACATGTTACATCCCATTGGCATCCCCATATCATTCTTGTTTCTACCTTATTACTTGCATTTAATTCTTTACATTTTTTATATAAATTATACCAATTTTTGCTTACTAATGTTGCTTTATCTTTTTGATCTCCCACACTTGATAGTTCATATCTTCCTATATAAAATCCTCCATATTTACTAATACTTGCTATCATTTCATCATAATCAGCAACAAATGCTTCTGCCATTTTCTCTTTACTTTCAAATCCTAATATTGTTTTATAGTATGCTCCTTTCGCATCATAGCTTGTTCCACCTCCAATTACTAGGTCTGGCTCACGGTAATATGGATCAGTTGTTGTTCCTGGTGTAGTTCTTTCTTGCCCATCTATTATTTCCGATTTTGAATATTTATTTGTTGTTACTGCTGTGTCTCCTGTCGTTCCACATAGTGTTTTTTCGTCACTTGATGTTTCATACATTGTTGCAAGTGTTGCTGAATCTACTGGTATCCACACCCATTCGTTATTACTATCATCTTTTATCACAAGTCCGTGGTCTACTGAGTCTTGTGTTGGAGCACTACTTCCATCTCCCCAGTTTGATGTATCTGTATTTATTGGGGTATATCCTTCTGGTATTGTTGGATTATTTGAATTTCCTTCTTCTCCATTTATTGTTCCATTTGATGTTGCCTTTTCATCTACTGCTACTTTTATCGGCTTTGTTGTTTCTCCATTTCCGTTTGCTTGTTTGTCTATCCATTCTGATACTTTATTTAAATCTGCTTGCTCATTTTCTCTTGCTTGTCCATATTCTCTTCTTGCGTCTTTACTTCTTTTTATTATTCCATTATTATCTACTATTAGGCTTATACTTACTCCTGCTAGTATCAAAAGCACTACTATTGTTACAACCAAAGCTATTAATGTTATTCCGCTTTTTACTTTTAATCATTTTTATTCTTCCTCCTTCTTTCGTTTCTTCTAACTTTTTAATGTTTTCTTTCGCCATTTTCTTCCCCTTTCCATTTGTATATCGTTATTATAAAACAATACGTTTTATAAAGCAACTAGTATTAAAACTTTTATTAAATATATAATTTAATAAAAGAGAATATTTCGTATAATTCTTATTGTTCTAACGTTTCTCAGCTTCCGGCTTTTTAATTTTTGTTTTTTTATATTTTTTTGGTATTGATTTTTTCCTACAGCTATGCTATAAATAAAAGTAGTTAATTTTAATTAAATTATATATTTAATTAAAAAAATATTTAGGACAACTATATTCCTAAATATTTTCTTGTTTTTATAGTGATTTATTTATTCCCTGTGAAACTACTTTGCTCATATTTTCTATAAGTTCATCAATTTCTTTTGGAGTAACTATCATATTGTATTCAGTTGGCACTAAAGCTTCTTTTATTTCTTCATAATTATCATTTTCTTTAAGTTGATTTAATGCATCATTAGACATTGCCTTTTGTTGCAAGTTTTCTATAAATATTTTTATACAGTCGTTTGTTATAGAAGCTAAATCTACAACTGTTGGAATTCCTACCGCAATTACCGGCACATTTAATGTTTTTACACTTATTTCTTTTCTTGTGTTGTCTACTCCTGCTCCAGGTACAATTCCAGTATCTGCAAGCTGTATACTACTACTTATTCTTTCTATGCTTCTTGTTGCAAGAGCATCTATTACTATTAGCATCTTTGGTTTTATATTGTCTACTATTCCTTTTAATATTTCTAGCGTTTCTATTCCTGTTATTCCTAATACTCCAGGTGATACTGCCGAGACTGGTCTTGTATCTGATGGCATTAGCTCTGGCATATATTTTAGTATATGTCTTGTCACTTCTATATCCGGAACAACTTTTGGTCCAAGTGCATCAGGTGTAACAAATCTATTTCCAAGCCCTACTACTAGTATGTCTTCTGTATCTGATATATGTTTTGAAATCATCTCTCTTAGTTCTGTTGCTAATGTTTCTGATATCTGTTCTATTTTATCATCATCAATTGATTTCATATTTTTTATATCTAATGTAATATAGTTTCCTATTGGCTTTCCGATTGCTTTCTCTCCTTCTTCATTTAGTACTTTTACTCTCGATATTTTAATTTCGTCTTTCTCTTCGTTTTCCACTTCTATCCCATCAGCTTCTTTTTCTAGATTGTTTTGTTTTTTATAAATATCATTTCTTTCAACTGCTAAGTCTGTTCTAAAATTAAACATATTTTTCCTCCTGTAAATATAATCTCATTATATTTTGCCAGGTAATTGCCAGATTTATACATAAAATTTGCTTTACATAAAATTATATGTTATACTATATTAGATAAAAATTTTAGAAAAGGGGCAAACACCATGAAGCTTGATATTCAAGGTCGGTTAACAATTCCCATCTCACTTTTTGACTACCTGAATTTTACACCATCTGATAGTATTAAAATCTCATACTATCAAGATCATATTCTAATCTTTCGAGCAAATGACATCTCCATGGAGAATGTCGAATTTCATAGAATAACACATTTTGATGAAAGACATAGAATATTTATTGGTAAACAATTCATTAAGAGAGCAAATATAAATGATAAAGATTTGCTCATTGGTGTTCATGGCAGAACAATTGTTATTCGTTGGTGACATATCTCTAGCAAAAAAGAGAGCTGAATCAGCTCTCTTTTAATTTATGAACAATATTTACAAAGTAATGATTCTAATCCTATATTTATATCTATTTCTCCTCTTTTTACTTTGTAATCCAAATCTATAAATTCTTGTAATATATTTCTTAATTCACTTTCCTTAAAATATTTTGCCTGCATTGTATATTTGTTTACCAAAAAAGTTTGATTTGGTTTTAATTTTATGCTCTCTGCTATGTTTAATCTTTCTCTTAATGCAACATTTGTAATATATAATTTTTTAAAATGATTGTATAATGTTATAAATATTTTTTGTACAGGTTCTTTATTAAATATTAGATTTCTGAGAATATCTAATGCATCTGTAATCTTTCTTCTTCCCAGACTATCCGTCAAATCAAAAATCACACTCTCAAATTGTTTTATTGCCAATAGGTCTATAGTTTCTTTTGTAATAGTACCATTTTGTCCTACATATTCGATTTGCTTTCGAATTTCATTTATCAAATCTTGCATTGAAGTTCCACAACTATCTATAAGATAATTTAAGGTTGCTCCATCTACATTTACTTGATATGAGTTGCATATTGCTTTTAGCCTTTTTGCAATATCAATTGGTTTTTGTTTTTCGAAGTTGCAAACACAACCATTTTTATCTATTATTTCGTATAAAGTATTTTTCTCGATTTCACTCTCAATAAATACTAATATTACTTCATCTTTTATTAGGTCAAAATTTTCTTTTAAGTATTCTGCTAGTTTATCAGCAAAGCTATTCTCTGTTGATGCAGATTTTCTTCCTCTTTTGCCTGTTTTTTGAAATAGTTCTGTATCTTTTGCTACTATTAGTTTTTTAGGATATCCAAAAGCTGGAGTTTGAATGTCTGCTATTATTTCAGATACATTATTATTGTCTATCTGTATATAGTTAATTCCATTTATTAAATCTCCAAATAGTTTTTTTATTTTCTTCACACTACTATCTAATAAAAATGTTTCATCACCATATAGCAAATACATGCAACTAAGTTTTCCAGCTTTTAAATTATTTTCTAAGCTATTGATATCCATTAACTTTCTCCTCTTATTTTCTTGCAATTATTCTAAGAATTTCTGCCACACTCCAAGCTTGAGCAAATGCTCCTCTTGCTTCATATGGCTCTTTTGAGTCATATATTTCACTAATTGTTCCTATACTAGATTTAGCATACATTTCTTTTTCAAATGTCATTCTTGTATTCATTACTAGCTCTTGTATTTCTTCCTGTATTTCATCTTTTTTTATGTTTCCTTTTGCATATCTAAGTTCATTTTTTAGAGCATCGTAATATAATCCTAAAAGCCAAGGCCAGGTTATTCCTTGATGATAGCTCATATCTCTTTTATAAGGAGAGCCTTCGTATACATCAACATATTCTTTCTCTTCACTTGCTAATGTTTTTAATCCATAATTATTTAGTAACTTTTCTTTTACTGTTGACATTATTCTCTCAATCATTTTTTCGTCATCTATTATAGGGTGAGATAAGCTTATTGCGAATAATTGGTTTGGTCTTAATTTATAATCTCCCAATACATCCAATAAATATCCATGTTCTTTGTTATAGAATTTTTCAACAAATGATTTCTTTGTTTTTTCTGCCATCTCTAGATATTTTTTACATACAGATTTTTCATTAAACATCTCTGCAAATCTTGCCATTATTTTTAGAGCATTGTACCACAAAGCATTTATTTCTACAGTCTTGCCATTCCTTGGAGTTACTACTTTATCTCCTATTTTTGCATCCATCCAAGTGATTTGTGTTTTATCAGTTCCTGCTGATATTAAATTATCTGTATCTAAATATATATTATCTCCATCAATGTCTATTCTGCTAGAATACGCTTCCATTATCTTTGTAAGAATCGGATAAAACTGCTCTACAAATTGAGTGTCATTTGTGTATTTTAAATATTTGTACACTTGTTCTATTAATAGAAGTGAACTATCTGCACTATTATATAGTGGTCTATTGTCATATCCTGAATAGCCATTTGGAACTAGTCCAAATTTTATATCTTGTATGTTTGTCAAAAGAACCTCTTTAGCTAAATCATATCTTTTAGTTACAAGAAGTAGTCCTTCGAATGATATTAAGCTATCTCTTCCCCAGTCTAAAAACCAAGGATAACCAGCAATTATCGTATGCAAATTAAATGATGGTCTATTTACTATAAAGTTATCTGATGCCATTACTAGAGTTTTTAGAACTTCTATATCTGTATCATTCATTTTTCTATTTTGTAAGATGTTAGAGTCATATATTATTTCACTTATTCTTGCAACTTCTTGATTTATTACATTTACACCCTCAATTTCCTCTATGTTTTCTTCAAGAGAGCATATAAAGGTTATATCTTTTTCTTCATTTGCTGCAATATTAATATTATATACTCCTGGGACATAATGGTTTTCTTCTGCTGTAAATCCTCGTTCTTCTTCTCTTGGATAATACATATTATTAAACTCGTCATTTATGTGTTTTAAGTATTTTCCCTCTGAACAGTACATATATATAGGATTTTCTGAGTTATCATCTAATATCACCTTAAGTTTTGTGTTAAAATGACTTTGAACAGCTTTAAAATGGTGGTTGGTATTTGTTGTATGGAAATCTCTAAAGTTTACTATAGGAGCTAGTGTAAGCTTTGTTTCAGCATTATGGTTTATTACTCTATATAAAACTACTACTGTATTTTTTCCATATTGCATACATACGAATTTTTTAATTGTTATTCCTTCAACTCTATATGTAAATATAGGTAAATATTCTTTCTTGAAATCTGTTAAATAATTGTAGCCTTCTGATATATCTCCATTTGCTATATTTGTATAAAGATTGTATTTATTTCCATTTGTTTCTATACTCTCATCTAATTTGGATAATATCAAAAATCTTCTGGCTGGTGGCGTTAAAGGTGCAACTAATAAGCCGTGATATTTTCTGGTATTACATCCTAAAGCACTTTGGCTAGAATATCCCCCTATCCCATTAGTTATTATCCAATCTCTCTTCAGATTTCTCTTTACATTCTCATCTATATCGCTATATTTCATCTATCGTTTACCCCTATCTTAATTATTTCTTCTTTGTTGTAGTTTGTTTTCTTGCTTTCTCTTGCCTTTTTGTTTCACTTTCTCTTATAGATATAACTCTATCATTATACTTCTCGAAAAATTTGCTTCCTGAGTGTTTTCTCTTTGATTCTTTTTTATTTGTTTTCTTTTTTGTTTTGATTTTTTTGTTAGCATCCTTAATCTTCGAATCTAATAATATGTATTGTGCATCATTTTGCATATCTCTAAATTTCAAGTCATCACATATTAATTGCATTATGCTAGTTGCTATTGTATCTGAATCGTGTCTAATTCTTCCATTCTCTATTGTTGATAAGTTTCTTTGTATTAGTTTTATTCCCTGATCTTTTACTTTAGAAACATCTTGTTCTACAAGCTCTGATCCTTCTTTATTGTATTGTCTAATATATTCTGGAATTATTTCTCCGGTATCATATATGCAATAATCTATAACTCCTTTTCCTGCATGGTCAAATATTGCTTTTATATGGTCATTTAGAGAGTAATCATCAGTTTGTCCATATTCTGTCATTATATTACTTACATATATCTTAAATCCTTTTGCTTCTCTTATTGCTTTAGCAACTCCTGGTACTAAAAGATTTGGTATTACATTTGTATATAAGCTTCCTGGTCCTAAAACAATGGCATCAGCCTCTTTTATTGCTTCTATTACTCCTGGAGCTACTCTTATATTTGTAGGTGATATGTAAATCCTGCTTATTTTACTAACTTTTTTACTAACCATCTCTGGTATTTTATCTTTGCTTTCTACTACTGTTCCATCTTCTAGCTCTGCACATATTTTTATTTGATCAAGTGTTACAGGTAATACTCGTCCTGTTATATTAAGTATTTTTGAGCTTTCTTCTATTGACATTGCAAAATCACCAACAGCCTCTTTCATTGCTGTTAGATAAATATCTGCAAATTTTAGTCCTTCTAATTTTTTGTTATTCATATCTAAGTTCAATAGGCATGACATTTCTTGCTCGTTTGTTGCTAAAGCAATTAAGCTTTCTTTTATATCGTCTAAAGGTAATGTTCCTAGGTCTTTTCTTGATTTATTTCCTGCTTCGCCATAATCAGATATTGTTACTATTGCTGTAATATTGTCAGTATAGTTTTTTAGTCCTTTTAATACTGTGTTTAAACCTGTTCCGCCACCTATTACAACAACTTTTGGTCCTTGATTATATACCTTTCTATTAAATATTAATGAGTTTACTTTATTAGCACTTTCATCTTTTCTAGTATCAGTAGCCTCAACCATCATTTCTAGAGTTCTTCTTTGTATACAAACTATTCCTAGTATTGTAAAAGTAAACCCTAATACAAATATTACTATATCTTTTGCAAGTTCTTTAAATCCTATTACTTCTGGTATTATTAATACTTTGTTTATACCATAGCACACTAAAACTATTCCTAATATTATTAATAATATCCATCTTTTTATTTTTGCTCCAGATTTAAACCATTTAAAAAAATCTTTCATTTAATTACTCTCCTATTACTTCTATTTCCAAATCTATATTTTTGTTAAATTTCTCTTGCACTCTCTTCTTTATTAATTCCATTAATTCTATAACATCTGACGCTGTTGCATTTCCTACATTAACAACAAATCCTGCGTGTTTTGTGGAAACTTGTGCTCCTCCTATTGTGTATCCTTTTAGTCCACACTCATCAATAAGTTGTGCTGTTATAAAATCTTCTCCTCTTTTAAAAGTGCTTCCTGCACTTGGTTTATCTATAGGTTGCTTCGTTTTTCTTGATTCGTTATTCTGATTAATTTTTTCTTGTATGTGTTCTTTATCTGCTTTTTCTAATTTTAGTGTTGTATCTATTATAACTCTTCTTGTGGTTGAAAATATACTTTTTCTATATCCAAATTTTTGCTCTTCTTTAGTTATTTCTTTTATTTGCATATCTTCTAAATCAATGTATTTTGTCCTAATTACAACATCGCTCATTTGAGAGCCATATGCTCCTGCGTTCATCTTCACAGCCCCACCAATTGTTCCTGGTATTCCTGACGCAAATTCAAAACCTGTTAAACTGTTTTCTAGTAAAATTCTAGAGACCTTACTATTAAGCATACCTGCATCAACTCTGATAGTTTTTTCATCTAAAAAATCATAAGAGTTTGTACATATTTTTGCAACTACACCTCTAACCCCATTGTCTTTTACTAGAATATTGCTTCCGTTACCTATTATTTTTATTGGCACATTCTTGTTTTTACATAGGTTTAGAAGCTTCTCAATTTGTTCTGTGTTTCTTAACTTTACAAATATGTCTGCTGTTCCACCTATTTTAAACGTTGTATGTTTACTCATTGGTTCATTGGTATAAATATCCTCTTGCAATATAAATTCCTGCATATCTTTTGTAAGGTTATCTATTTCATTGTTTGTCATTATAATTATCCTTTCTTAAAGGTTTTACCTTTATTAAGGTATATTCTTAATTTAGCTTTTTATTACGTTTTGTAAAGCTTTGTATTTTATCTATAATTGGTTTACTAACACGTACTATAAAGTTCTTGTTTGTAAATATACAATATGCTAGTACTAACAAAAATACTATAATGTTAAGAACCATATTGTTTAAATAATATGTTACTAATGTTATGATTAGTAATATCCAAAATACATAATTGAATTTTTCTTTTAATCTTATATAGTCCATTATTTTATATCTTCTATAGAAATAAACTATTATATTTGATATTAATGTCGAAAATGTTGCTGCATAAATTCCGAATTTTGGTATAAATATTAAGTTTATAACTATGTTCACTACTGCAGCAGCTGCTGTTGTTGATCCCATTATTTTAGTATTCTTGTATGCAGTGAATATTCCTCCATAGAAGTTAGACATATTTGTATAATATATTGATATTACTAATACTGGAATATAATTATATGCATCATTGTAGCTCTTGTTTACAAGTAAAGGAAATACTAACGGCATTATCGCTATAAGTCCTAATACAACTGCTTTTAAAAAGAATTTTACATCTTTATAGATACTATTATAATACTGAGATTTATTTTCCTCTTTTAAAATTCTTGCTGCAGATTCTTTCCATGCTGTCGAGAAAAATCCATAACAAGTGTACACTATATTAGGAAACTTGTTTGCTACCGCATAAATTCCGTTTGCATCTGCTCCCATCATCTGAGTTAACATTAATCTATCTGATAAGCTTATAATTACCCAAGATAAGTTATTTGGCACTAATGGTGCTGAATATCTTATCATTTTGCTTAGTGTTTCTCTGCTAAGGTCTTTTCTGCTTACAAATTGTGGTAAATGCAACTTGTAGAACATTATTAATGCTGTTGCAGTATTTGCTATTATATTCGACCATAGTAATCCATTAACACCAAGTTTAAATGTGACTATGAATAATATATTTAATATTATTGTAATTACACCTAATATAAAGTTAGATAGCGAATACAAGTTTACTTTACCCATTCCCCTTGATAAAGCATTACTTAATCCTAACAAAATGTTTGATATAATAAATATTATAAACACTACTGCATATTCATAATGGATAATTCCCATTATTATAGCTGTAATAATGGTAAATGCTATCGTTCCAATTGCAGTGTATACTATAGTTGCTGTTATTGTTCGTTTCTTACTTTTTAGGTCATCTGCGTCTATCAGGAATCTAAACATTGATTCTTCCATTAATAAAGTTATTATTGGTAATAAGAACACTGATAGTGTTACAAAGAAATCATATGTTCCAAATTCTTCTGTTGCTAATTTAGCTGTATATAAAGGTAATAATAGAAAAGATACTATTTGTGTACTAAGTTTTCCTATCGCTATTATTACCGTGTTTTTTAATAATTGTTTTTTCTGATTCATTTTTTCCTTCCAATATATAAAAAAATTCCATTCATATTTTATCATACTATATTTTTATGTCAATATCATAGAAACAAAAAACGCAAAACCACTAACATTTTTAAAATCATTTGTTAGTGGTTATACATTTATTTTACATTACTTCTAATATTTCTTTTGGAACATATTTTGATACATCTTTTCCGTTTTTGTATAGTTCTTTTACTGTACTTGAACTTATGCTTCCATATGTTCCAGCTCTTACATATATAGTATCTAATCCTGATATTTCTTCATTTATTTGTGCAATATTTTCTTCGTAATAATAATCCATATCATCTCTAATTCCTCTTATTAAGAAATTACAGTTATTTTTTCTTGCAGCATCTACTGATAAATCGTCATATGTTACGACTTCAACATTTGTTAAATTTGCTTGTTCAAGTGTTTTTTGTATTGCTTGTTTCATTAATTCTTTGTCGTAGTTTCTTTCCTTTGCTGAATTTTCTCCTATTCCTATTATTAATTTATCAAATAATTTTGCTGCTGTTTCTACTACATGCATATGTCCCATAGTAAATGGGTCAAAACTTCCCGCATAAAATCCTATTCTCATCTATTGTTCCTCCTTATTTCTTTCCACAATACTTTTTGTATAGTTTCTTTAAATTTGCTCTATTAATAGTTTTATCTATTCCATTTATACTTACTTGTGTATACACTTCTGTAAGCATAGCCTTTGTCCTATCATTTAAAGGGTATTCATCTTTTCTTTTCATCCAGTATTTTAATTGTGTATCGTTCCTCCATCTCTTTCCATTATATACTTTACCTGCTGCTAAATTGTCACATATCATTTCTACTGTAAATTTATACGGGATAATTGGCTTTGAATGTAATTTACCTGCTGCTGGATCATACCAATACTCTGGATGATGTCTATTTCTTCCTCTATGATGAAGCCACGCCTTAGAATATCCTTGTACTCTTCTTGCTAAAGAAATTGGGCTTCTTTTTCCATTATAAAACTTCACTGATTCCCAAAATTCTGTTGGCGAATATTTAGACCAGTCGTGCATAAATCCTCTCCAAGGAATCCCTGCTCTACAAGCTAGTTTAAATACCTCCCATTTATGTCTAGTTATTAAATTGAAGTGTTTGAAAGTTCTTACTACAATATTGTTTGCCATTTTTATCACATTCCCCTCTAAAATTTATATTGCGTATATCTTCATATATATTATCATATGCTTTTTTAATTTTCAAGGTTAGCAAGTACTAGTTTACATTGATTTTTCTAATTCTTTTATTTTATCTCTTAGTTTTGCTGCCTCTTCAAATTCCATCTTTTCTGCATGTTTTAACATTTCTTCTGTTAGTTTGTTTATTATCTCTTCTATACTTGCGTTTTCGGTTAACTCATACTTTTCAGATGTTTCTGCTACTATTGTAGCTCTTATTGAATCTCTTATATCTTTCTTTATAGTTTGTGGAGTTATTCCGTGTTCTTTATTGTATTGCATTTGGATTTTTCTTCTTCTATTTGTTTCAGAAATTGCCTTATCCATAGAATCTGTCAACTCATCTGCATACATTATAACTTTTCCATTTGTATTTCTTGCAGCACGTCCTATTGTTTGAATTAAAGAACGTTCTGAACGCAAGAATCCTTCTTTATCAGCATCAAGTATAGCTACTAAAGATACTTCCGGAATATCTAGTCCCTCTCTTAGAAGGTTTATTCCAACTAGGACATCAAATTCTCCAAGTCTTAAACTTCTAATTATATCCATTCTTTCCAATGCTTTTATATCAGAGTGCATATATTTTACTTTAATATTTAACTCCGACAAATAGCTTGTTAAATCTTCCGCCATCTTTTTCGTTAATGTTGTTACTAATACTCTTTCGCCCTTTTCCACTCTACTATTTATTTGTTCAATTAAATCATCTATTTGATTTTCAACTGGTTTTACTTCAATTTCAGGATCTAAAAGGCCTGTAGGTCTTATAATTTGTTCAACCACATTGTCCTTAGAATGCTCTTTTTCGTAATCTGCTGGTGTAGCACTTACAAATACTACTTGATTAATTCTATCCTCAAATTCTGAAAATGTTAGAGGTCTATTATCAAATGCAGATGGGAGTCTAAATCCATATTTTACTAAAGATTCTTTTCTTGCTCTATCTCCATTATACATTGCTTTTACTTGAGGAATTGTTGCATGAGATTCGTCTATTAATAATAAGAAATCTTTTGGAAAATAATCAAATAATGTAAATGGTGCACTTCCTGGTGCTCTACCGCTTATATGCCTTGAATAGTTTTCTATTCCTTGGCAGAAACCAGTTTCTTTCATCATTTCCAAGTCGAAATTTGTTCTTTCTTCTATTCTTTGGGCTTCTATTAATTTTCCTTGTGATTTAAAGTATTCAACTTGCTGTTTCATTTCTTCTTCTATGCTTTTTATTGCTCTTTCCATTTTTTCTGAAGTTGTAACATAGTGTGAATTTGGGAATATCATTATGTGATTTCTTGTTGCCGTAACCTTTCCTGTTAAAGGATTTATCTCCGATATTTTCTCTACTTCATCTCCCCAAAACTCGACTCTAACAGCGCTTTCTCCATAGTCTGATGGAAATATCTCTACTATATCTCCTTTGGCTCTAAATGTTCCTCTTTTGAAATCTAATTCATTTCTACTGTATTGCATATTAATCAGTTTCTTTAGCATAGCATTTCTTTCTATCTTCATTCCTGGTCTAATTGAAACTATCATATGTTCATAATCTATTGGGTCACCTAAACCATAAATACACGAAACAGAAGCAACTATTATAACATCTCTAGTTTCAAATAAAGATGCCGTTGCTGAATGTCTAAGTTTATCTATCTCGTCATTTATAGAAGAATCCTTTTCTATATATGTATCTGATGAGGCTATATATGCTTCCGGTTGATAATAATCGTAGAAACTTATGAAGTAACCTACATTACTCGTTGGAAAAAGTTCTTTAAACTCGCTATATAACTGTCCTGCAAGGGTTTTATTGTGTGCCAATATTAGCGTTGGCTTTTGCACTTTTTGTATTATATTTGCCATAGTAAAAGTTTTTCCAGAACCTGTTACCCCTAGTAATGTCTGAAATTTTTTACCTTCTTTAATTCCATTGCTTAAATATTCTATTGCCTGTGGTTGATCACCAGTTGGCTTATATTTAGATTGTAAGTCGAACATATATTTTTCCTCTCTATAATTCAATAATTATCGTTTTCAATTATATCACATAGTACAAATGTTTGCAATATATTAATATAAAAATACCCAGACTTACAAGCCTGGGTATTAGTATTGTCAAGAGAGTTTACGTGTTCACAATTCTCTCCGTTTCCTTGGCAATGAGGAGCTCCTCATTGGTCGGGATGACGAATACATCAACCATGGATTCGGGCAAAGAAATTTTACCTTCTCTTCCTCTCACGGTTTTCTGGTTCTCGCAGTAGTCAAGCTCAACGCCAAAGCATTCAAGCTTGTTGCAGATGCCCTCTCGTGCATTCGGTGCATTCTCTCCAATACCGCCAGAAAAGACAATATTGTCGACTCCGCCCAGAGTCACCATATATTTGGCAACCATCTGAGCAATGTTCTCGAAGAAGTACTCCAACGCCATCTTGGCATTTTCATTTCCTTCCTCTGCTGCCTTGGTAACATCTCTGAAATCATTGCTGATTCCCGAAAGTGCCTTCAAGCCGGAGTCGTTGTTCAGAATATAATTCACCTCTTCAGGTGTCATATGCAGATTCTGAATCATAAACAGCGGAATCGAAGGATCAATGTCACCACAGCGGGTTCCCATAACAATGCCACCGAGGGGAGTCAATCCCATAGATGTGACAACACACTTACCATTCTTAACAGCAGTGATGCTCGCACCACTGCCCAAATGGCAGATGAGAGTTTTCACATCATACTCTTCTCCCCAGAAATCGCGGAGCATCTCCAAACGTTCCGTCAAATACTGGTGGGAAATACCGTGTGCACCATAGCGCTCGATCTTATCCCAAAGAATCCGAGGAATAGGAAATGCCTTATGGGCATCATCCATACTACGATGGAATGCAGTATCAAATACTGCAACCTGTGGAGTATTCGGCATAAGCCTCATGCACGCTTCGATGCATTTGACCGCAGCGGGGTTATGCAAAGGCGCATACTCACTGCATTCGGCTATTCTTCCTACGACACTTTCGTCAATCAGTGTCGATTCCGAATAGTACTTGCCACCGTGTACAACACGATGGCCAACAGCGTCAATATCAGCCATATGCTTAATAACGCCGTGCTCACCTCTCAGGGTGTTCAGGATATAGTCAAGAGCTTGTTCATAGTCTCCTGCTTCCTGAACAGAATAACTTTCGTTATTCATCTTGACCGTTACGGTCATCTGATCAGTGCCTACCCGTTCTGCCAGGGCTTTTGCCATGACCTTTCCGGATTCGGTATCAATAAGCTGAGCTTTGATACTCGAGCTTCCGGAATTGATGCATAAAATTGTCATTACGCACGTCCTTTCTTGAAATACTAGTGCCTTACCAATCCGTGTGATTGGTAAGTAACAAATAGTTACTTTATTAGTATATCATTTTTTTCTTATGATTTCAAGTGTTGCGTGCCTTAATTTACATAATCTTATAATCTATTAATTTTATATCACTAGATATATATTCTTCTTTTTCATTTGTTTCTTTGCATAAATCAGTAGAAACATATTTCTTATTGTCGTCCACAAATATCGTAACTACTGGTTTTTGTATTTTTTCTTCTAATAATATAGCTCCTATAAAGTTGGCACCAGAAGAAATTCCAACTCCTAGCCCAAGTTCTCTTGCAAGTTTTCTTGACATATTTATAGCATCATCGTCGTTCACTAATATAACATCATCAATCTTTGACTTATCAAGTAATTCTGGTACAAAGTCATCTCCTATTCCTTCTATTTTATGTTGAGCAATTTTTCTTCCCTGTGAGATAATTGGCATTTTATCTGGCTCAATAGCCACAATCTTTAGATTTTTATATTCTTCTTTAAGTTTCATACCCGTTCCCATTAAAGTTCCACCAGTTCCTACTCCAGAAACAAAGCCGTAAAGTTCTTCTGTACTTTGCTCTATTATCTCTGGTGCAGTTGTTTCATAATGAGCTAGCATATTATCTTTATTAGAAAATTGATTTGCTAAAAATCCATTCTTTTCTTCAGCCAGTTTTCTTGCTTCTTCTATACACTTAAAAAAACCGCCTTCTTCTTTTGAGATAAGTTTCACAGTAGCACCATATACTTTCATTATAGAAACTCTTTCTTTGCTTGCCCAGTCCGGCATAAAAATATACACAGGATGATTATACAAGGCTCCAATTGCTGACAACGAAATTCCTGTATTTCCACTAGTTGCTTCTACAATAGGCATATTCTCTTTTAATTCTCCTCTTTTTATTGCATTTTCTATAATATAATAAACCGTTCTATCTTTAATACTTCCTGTTAAATTATAATATTCTAGTTTTGTATAAACGTATCTTCTATTTCCTTTGTATTCATAATTTATCTTTATCATAGGTGTATTACCTATTACATTGCCTTTTTTTAACATATATTATCCTCCTACTTATTATATTTAAGTTTTTTGCATTTTGTTAATATTTTCAAAATATTTTTTCAAAATATCTAGACTTTTTTATGCTTTTTGTGTATTATTATAGTATATTAATTTTTTACAAGAGAGGATGAGTTTAATGAATAAGACTTTAAAAATTTTATTAGTTATGTTTTTACTTGTATTTATAATATTTTCAGGAAAATGTCTTGCAGTTAATGATATTGATATGAATTTAATTGATAATACTATGTCTACAAATACATCTAACAGTAATACAATGACTAGTAATAGTATTGATGATGACGATAATAACTCTGTTTCGAACTCTACAACAAATACTAATAGTACAACAAACACAAATACAGCTAGTTCTTCTAACTTTAATCGTTTAAGTTCATTACCAGAGGCAGAATTAGGATTGACTAATATATTAAATATCCTTCTTATAACAGTTGGAGTTGTTTTAATTCTTTTAGCAATCGCAATATTGATAAAATTAAAACATTAAAAATGTTCCCTGTTAGCCAGTGTGGTTAACAGGTTTTTGTTTTATAAGCTATATTTTTAATTTCCATCTTTTCCAATTTTTCGATGTATATTTTATACTTTAAAATTTATACTAATAATATTATTTGTCGAAAAGGAGGAAATTATGAAAAAGAAATTTTCAATTTTAGTCGTATCTTTTATTACATTCTTTGCCCTTTCATCATCTTCTTGTTTTGCAACTACTAACGTTATAAATGCTACAGAAAGTGCTGTTCAAAATGGAGCTTCTACAGTTGGTAATGTCGTTTCTCAAGGTGCCAATGCTGTAAAAAATACCATTTCAGGAACTATGGACACAGATAAAAATCAAAATGCACGAAACACTGTAATTACTGGTACTACAAATAATTACAATGCTACTAGAACAAATGCTACTACAAATAATATGTTTTCTGGTATGTCTGCAAAAGTTTGGACTTGGGCAATTTTAGCAGTAGTTGGTATTGTAGTAATTTGGATGACTGTAGCTTATAGCAAGCAAAACGAAAAAAATGAAGTTCATAGTCATAATGAATAATTAGCAAAATAATTTTATAATTATCTATTTAATTATAAAATTATTTTACATAGCTCTTTTAAAACTTTCTTTTAGATGTTATAATATTAATGATTTCTGAAAGGAGTTTTTAATTATGATAAAAAATATCGCTAAAAATCCAACCGCAAAACATAATTATACAATAATTGATACATTAGAAGCCGGGATTGTTTTAACTGGTACAGAAATAAAATCTATTAGGAATGGAAAAATTAATTTAAAAGATAGTTACGCCGAAATTAAAAATGGTGAAGTTTTTATTTCTTCTATGCACATTAGTCCCTATGAACACGGAAATATATTTAATAAAGATCCTATGCGTAGCAGAAAATTGCTATTAAATAAAAGAGAAATATTTAGATTAACCGGTTTGATTAAGCAAAAGGGTTATACTTTAGTTCCTATTTCCCTTTATTTTAAAAACAATATAGTCAAAGTAGAGCTCGGCATTTGCAAGGGTAAAAAATTGTATGACAAGCGTGAGGACTTAAAGAAAAAAGATTCTCAGATGTATATTCAGAGAAGTCTATCACAGAAATAGATTATGGTTCACTTTAACAATAAAGTGAACCATTAATGGTAATTTGACTTTACCACCTTTATGTAAAAATAAATTTATTGAATTTTTTTCCTATTGTTCATTTCTTTCATTTCCTCGACAATGTATTTGTCGATTTTCTGACTTTGCTTTAATATTAGTTCATAGTCAGCCCCTTGAGCAATTAATGATTCGAGCTTTTTTGTATGCTTTAGTCGTTCTAAAGTCATCTTTTTCATATTCATCAACTCCTCCGGTTATATGATACCACATCGCAAAAAAATAATTTGTCGAAACGTGTCGGCAAATTAAAATTTTTTTATTTTTTTGAATTTTTATAGCTAGAACACATGGATTCGTCTGGTTGTTTTGTTTGGCATCCCTCTACTGGTGTTACTATTATTCCTTCCAATTCACACTTTTGTCTTTGGCAATTGTTGTACTTACAAGATGATACTGTACAATTTATTGTTTGATTTTCATTGTTATTTGGTTTCATAATATATCCTCCTCAAATTTTATTATTTTTATTTTATCCTAATTAATATTTTTTATTCTGCCTTTTTGAGGAAAATTTTTCAATTTATTGAATTTTTTTGTTGATATTTTCTTTACTTTCTATAGCTTTTTTCTGCTCTTCTATTCTATTGTTTTCTGTTTCTCTTTGAGAATTTTGAAAACTCAAGTACCACATCATACCATTCTGATTACGCATTATATCTTCTCTTCTTTTCATTAATTCTTCAAATGTTTTTGGTGGTGGCACTATTATTGGTTGATTTGGTATCCAATTTGCCGGTGTTGATGCTTTGTTCAAGTCTGCCACTTGTAGAGCTTGCACCGTTCTAAGTATCTCTGGTATACATCTTCCCACATTCAAAGGATATACTAAAATTAGCCTTACTATTCCTTTGTCGTCTATTATGAATACATTTCTTACTGTTTCTATAGTACTCACATCACTTGCTATCATTCCATATTTTCTTGCTATTTCTCCGCTTCTATCCGCTATTATAGGAAATGGTATTTGTATCCCCGTCTTGCAATATATGTTATATACCCACGCTAAATGCGACGGATTGCTATCTATACTTAATCCCAAAAGACAAGTATTTAGTTTTTCAAAATATGGATTTGCTTTTGCAAAAGCAATCATCTCAGTTGTACATACGGGGGTAAAAGCCTTCAATTTGGGGATATTATATTAATCGGCTAATTTCAGGTTTTAGCTCAAATTTCACACTCTTATCGTGATAAATCCATATTTTATCAATTAAACACTCTAAAATATATCTATTGGGTTTATTAGATTTTAGAATATTATCAAAATATTCTATTGCCGTTTTTAATTTTTTTATTTTTTCTGTGTCTAAATCTTCTTGCTGTTGTTCTAATAGTT
>CAKPGM010000009.1 GCA_934154805.1 uncultured Clostridia bacterium
TGCCCTTGATCTCTTTTTCTTCTATATTCTCTTTCATATTTTATTAAATGTTCTTTTATTTCTTTTACTGGTTCTTGCTCTATTATTTTATCAATTATTTCATCAATTTCTTTCTGAGAAAACCCTCTATTTTCTTTATTATTTTTATTCATTCTATTCCTTTCTTATTTTACCAAATAATTCTTTTGTTTTCAACTATTTAGTAAAGTATTTTACATCTTTTTTACTCTCTATTAATAATTTTTTCTGGGAAGTTTTTAGATTTTAATTTTCTTTAAATAAAAAATAAATTCGAATTTACTTATAATTATATTTGTATTATACCCCGAAAGTGGCTACTTGTCCAGCAAAATCGTATGTCAAAACTCGACATAAATGTCCTTATAAATACTATAAAAAAACTGTTGAACAAAATACTTTCACATATTTTTTCAACAGTCAGGGAAACTTTTACAAGTTCCTTTTTATTTTACTTTTTCCAATTCAATTGTTTCGTTGTTTTTTACTACTCTATATAATGTATCTCTTTGTACTTTACCACCTTCAAAACACTCTTTTATATTGTCGACTGTATCTGCATTTGTTCTATATACAAAAACATAGTCATATCTTTCTATCACTTTTTTAAATTTTTCTGCCGACTCATAATTTCCTGATATCATATTTTGTATTTTTACCGGCATCATTACATATTCATTCATAGCTTTTAAGTATTCTATATTAGCTTTATCTCCCGCCATATATAATATTTTATCATCAGCATCTAATTTATCTTTATATTTTTCTATTTTTGTATATATGTCTCTGTTTGTATTAGATGTTTTGACATAATTTTTTCCTCTTATATATTGAGTATAAATATTATCAATCGGCATCAATGTTATTATTATACTTGCAATTACTATAAACTCAATGCTAAACTTTGTTTTTATATCAAACATAGCAAATGCGTTAAAACATAAAGTAGCAAGAAGAATTGTTGAGGTATATCTATCAAAACAAGTTAACATTGTTCCTTCTATATTCTCAAATATTGTCATATATGTTATTGCTAATGATATTAAATATATTGGTATACTCACTAGCATAGCTATTGCATAATAAGTAAAATTCTTGTTCTTCACTTTCTTTATTGAATATATTTGTAAGCCAATTAGCAATATCATTACCGCAAATACAGTTAATTGCTTTGTTGTTATGTCCTGTCTCATAAATACAGACATTGTGAAACTTTTTAATATATCCGAACTGTTTTGTCTATCTTCTTCTGCATTCACATACTTTGAAAAGTCCCATCTTTTTTGTGAATTGTTAACTTTTATATACCATATTGAAGTTAGTATAGCTGTTATAACACATATTACAATTAAGCTTTTTATGCTTGATTTAAATTTACTTTTATCCTTTTTTCTATCTATAATAATTTTAATCAATATTATTATTAATGCTAATACTGCTAACCCCAGTCCTGATGTCTTTGTTAAGCATAACATTATTGTACCAGCTAATATTTTTAATGTTTTAAATATTGAGCTGTCATCTTCATATGCGGAATATATCGTATAGGCAAACATTATGCCAAGTATTCCATCAACCAATATGTTTAAAAAGAAATTCTTATATAATATCATCGGCATAAATATAATTAACGGAATAGCTGTTAGTATTTTTAATGCTGATTTGTCCCACTTTATTTTTTTAGTAATCGGTATTATTATTGATAAATATAAGACATTTTGAGCAATTATAACAGTATCTTCACTGTACACTTTCTGCACTGCTAAGAACAAATACTGAAATACTGCCGTAAATGGTGGATACTCATTAAATCTTACTATTGTTTCTGGATTTGTTCCGTAAGTGTTGTATATAAACATATTCTTTATTATTACTGCCCAATGGTTAAATTCATCATAATCTTCAAATATTCTGCCTTTGTTTATTACAACATTTACTATAAATAACAAAGTATATATTAGTAGTCCCGGTGTTAATATTCTACCAAGAATTTCCTTTATCCCGTCTTTATCTTTTTTTAGTATAGTTATTAATATAAATATCAACTCTATTATCGTTAATATTTGTACTATTATTGCCCCTATTTTAAGATTATCTAATAGTCCTGCTAAGAATATTATTAGTACTATTCCTACTGTTGATATTGGCATTGTCTCTTCTATTCTTTTTTTGAATGTTATTGATAACATTGTTGCAAATGTTATAAGTATTGAGAATATTATACAGTAATTCATTTGTGTTCTCCTTTGTTTTTTTATATATTATACTATTCTCTGATTTTTTTCAATATTTTATATTAAAAATAGAACACTCCCTTCATGAAGTGTTCTATTTGTTTTATTTAATTATAATTTCATCATCTTTTGCTGTTGCTACTGCTTTCTTTCCCTGTTTTATTATTCCATCTAAGATTGCTTCTGCAATTTTATCTTCTAACATATTTTGTATAGATCTTCTTAATGGTCTTGCGCCATAGTTGTTGTCTACACCTTTCTTAGCAATTAACTCTTTTGCTGAGTCATCAATTTCTACTTTATAGTTTTGAAGTTCTAATCTCTTTTGAACTTGTTTTAACATTATCTCCATTATTTTGTTTATATCTTCGTTGTTTAGTTTATGGAATACAATGATGTCATCAATACGGTTTATGAATTCTGGTCTAAATTGTTTCTTTAATTCTGCTAGAACTTCTTTTTTGATGTTCTCATATTCTTGTTTCTCATCTTCTGCACTCTTAGCATTAGCAAATCCTAATTTGTTCTTGTCTGTTATTAGTTTTGCTCCAACGTTTGATGTCATTATTATAATTGTGTTTTTAAAGTTTACAGTTCTTCCTTGTGAGTCTGTTAGTCTTCCATCTTCTAGTATTTGTAATAACATATTCATTACATCAGGATGAGCTTTTTCCATTTCATCAAATAATATTACTGAATATGGTTTTCTTCTTACTTTTTCTGTAAGTTGACCACCTTCGTCATATCCAACATATCCTGGAGGCGAGCCTATTAATTTTGCAACAGAATGTGATTCCATAAATTCTGACATATCAATTCTTATCATTGCATCTTCATTTCCAAACATTGCTTCTGCTAATGCTTTTGCAAGTTCTGTCTTACCAACACCAGTTGGTCCTAAGAATAAGAATGAACCTGTTGGTCTGTTTGGATCTGTTAGCCCAACTCTACCTCTTCTTATAGCTTTTGCTACTGCTGACACCGCTTCATTTTGACCAATTACTCTCTTATGAAGATTCTCTTCCAAATGTCTTAATTTATCACTTTCTGTTTCTGTAATCTTGTATGCAGGAATTCCTGTCCATCTTGCAATAACTTCTGCTATGTTTTCTTTGTTTAGCGTAATTACATTTTTAGTATTGCCATCTTTCCATTTTGCCTGTTCTTCTTCTAGTTTTTCCTTTTTGGTTCTTTGTTTATCTCTTAATTTTGCTGCTTTTTCAAAATTTTGTGTTGCTATTGCTTCTTCCTTTTCTTTGTTGACTTTTTCTATTTCTTCTTCTAATTTTCTTATTGAGTCTGGTTTTGTATATGATTGCATTTTTACCTTTGAAGCCGCTTCATCAATTAGATCTATCGCCTTATCTGGTAAGTATCTGTCATTTACATATCTTATTGATAAATCAACTGCTGCTTTTATGGCATCATCCGTTATTTTTACATTATGATGAGCCTCATATTTATCTCTTAATCCTTCTAGTATTTTTATTGCATCTTCCTCAGATGGTTCTTCTACTGTTACAGGACTAAATCTTCTTTCTAGTGCTGCATCTTTTTCTATATATTTTCTATATTCGTTTGTTGTTGTTGCTCCTATTACTTGAATTTCACCTCTTGCCAAAAGTGGTTTTAAAATATTTGCTGCATCAACTGCGCCCTCTGCAGAACCAGCTCCAACTATTGTATGGATTTCATCTATGAATAAGATTACATCTCCTGCTTTTCTTACTTCATCTAGTGATTTTTTGATTCTTTCTTCAAAATCTCCTCTATATTTTGCACCAGCTACCATACTTGATATGTCAACACTTACCACTCTTTTATTCTTTAATGTCTCTGGTACATCTCCTGCAACTATTTTCTCAGCTAATCCTTCTGCGATAGCAGTTTTTCCAACTCCTGGTTCACCAATTAAACAAGGATTATTCTTTGTTCTTCTTGATAATATTTGGATTACTCTATCTATTTCTGTACTTCTTCCTATTACTGGATCTAGCTTTCCTTCTGTTGCTCTTTTTGTTAAATCACTTCCATATTGATTTAATGTTGGTGTAGAATTGAAGCTTCCTCTATTTGAGCTTCTTTTGGCTCCTTGTTCTTTGCTATCAGCTTCATTTATTGTTTTGACAATTTCGTTGTATAATTTTTGAGGATTTACATTTAAATCCATCATTATTCTTACAGCTACACTGTCGCCTTCTCTCATTATTCCGACTAATAAATGTTCAGTTCCTATATATTGACTATTTAATCTTCTTGCTTCCATAAATGCATTTTCTATTACTCTCTTTGTTCTTGGAGTAAATCCTATTGCATCTATATCTGTAATAGAGGCTTCTTCATTTATTCCTATAAGGTTCTCAATTTCTTTAAGCACTTCCGCACTAGTAACTCCTTGATTTGCTAACACTTTGCTTGCAACACCATTTGCCTCTTCTACTAATCCGTATAAAAGATGTTCTGTGCCTATATAATTGTGTCCTAATTTTGCTGCAATTTCATTTGCGATTTCTAATGCAATTTCTGCACTGTTTGTAAATTTGTATTTCATAATAATTCACTTCCTTCTTTGTATATTTTGACAAATTTACTCGTTTATAATCTGTCTAATTACCTCTGTTCTCTTTGCATCTCTTTCTTTTTTAGACATTTCTTTTCCTAGATATTTCTGTAGATTATATGGTTTTGTGTATAAATATAATTTTTTTATTTTGAAATCATTTAACTCTGCAATTACTCCCATATCTGTTCCTAGTTTCACATCTGATAGTAGGTTTAAACATTCGTTGCTGCTCAATAATCTTGCATTTGATAGTACACCAAATGCCCTATAGACTTTATCAGCAAATCCAATTTCGTTTTTACCTAGATATTTTCTAGCAACTCTTTCTTGCTCTATGATTTTTTCTACTATTGTTTTCATATTTTTTACTATTTCTTGCTCTGTTACTCCTAGAGTTTGATTGTTAAATATTTGATACATATCTCCTATATTTTGATTTTCATCTCCATATATTCCTGTTATGCTCATTGCAAAACTATTTACTGCGTGAAATACCTTGTTTAGGTTTCCTGTCTTTGCTAACCCTGGAAGATGCATTGTTACTGATACTCTTGCTCCTGTTCCAACATTTATTGGACAAGCTGTTAAGTATCCATATTTTTCACTATATGCATATGGTAATAACTTTTCCATTTTTTGATCTAATTCAACTGCCAAATTCATAAGTTCTTCTAAAGCTATTCCTTCTCCAAAAACTTGAAGTAATAAATGATCTTCGCTATTTATCATTATGCAGATGTTTTCTTCTTTGTTTATTGCTATTGCTGTGCTCTCACCTTTTTCTATAAAATCTGGTGTAATTAACTTCTTTTCTACTAATGATATTTTAGTTATTTCATCCATATCTTTTAGTTTTAATAGCTGAAGTCCATAGCCTAATGAAGGGATGATCTCTTCAACTTTGTCTAATATTTGCTTTTTTTCGTCTTCACTGCATTTGTTTTCAAATTTAAATCCTTTTAAATTTCTTGCTAGTCTAACTCTTGTACTAACAACCACATCTGAATCTTTTCCATTTTGTAAATACCAGTTTGACATATTATTACTTCCTTTCATTTAGTTTTTTGATTTCATCTCTTAGTTTTGCTGCATCTTCATATCTTTCTTCTTTTATTGCTTGATTTAATTCTTGTGTTAATTTTTCTGTTTCGCTCATTTTCTTCTCTGGCTTTTTATTTTCACCTATGTTAGAAAGTTTTTCATCTATATTTAGAGGTTTTCTTCCTATATGTTTTGTTCCTCCTTGTATATTTCTCAATACACTTTCTAGTCTATCCCCAAACATATCATAATCAGAAGGACATCCTAAAAGTCCAGTTTTTATAAAATCATCATACAATTCTCCACAGTTATTGCACTGACTGTGTTTTTCTCTTACGAAACTTGGTAAAAGTTGCTCATCTGTGAAGAAGTCATCTAAGAAATTAGAAAAATGTATTGGCATATTAATTTTGAAATTATCAATTCCTAATTTAGATGCACAGTCCTCGCATAGCACCATTTCCTTTTTTACTCCATTAACGATTTGTGTATATTTTACATTTGCTTCATTCTTTCCACAATTTTGACATAACATAGTAATTACCTCCTTTTATGTTTAGTCTTCAACTAAATTTACTAACATATTTTTAAATATGTTTGCTCTTAGTTGATCTCTATCTTTTGGGTCAATGTTTAAAACATTGTCACTCGTTGCGACCTTTAAAAGTTTTGCCTCATTTTGTGTTATCATTTTATATGATAGAAAATTGCTAATAAAAATGCTTACTTCTTGCGCTGTTATAGAATTTCCCATACTTGATATTATATGCATAAAATAATTGCTTTTTGTGATGTTTACTTTTGTAATTGTAATATGTCCTCCTCCACCACGCTTACTTTCTACATAGTATCCTTGTGTTGGTTTAAACCTTGTTGATATTACATAGTTTATTTGTGATGGTACACAATTAAATTTTTCTGCTAAGTCATTTCTTTGTATTTCTATTTTATTCTCTTCTTCAAAAAGTTCTTTTATAAATTCTTCTATCATATCTGACATTCTCATTTCAGTCGCCTCTTTTCTTTGTTTTTGACTTTGACTTTCTTTGACCTACATAAATATTATAGCACGATTTTTTATGTTGTCAATATATTTTTAATAAAATTTTTAAATTTTATTTTTCTCATTGACTTTGGTTACTGTAAGTTATACAATATAAAGCATACAATCATCAAAAAGGAGTTTTACTTATGATTATTTTATTAGATGCTATGGGTGGAGATAACGCCCCTGATGCTAATATTAAAGGTGCCGTAGCTGCTATAAATCAAGTTAATGCAGAGATATGGCTAATCGGAAAAGAAGATGTAATAAAAAATAAACTAAAAGAATTCTATAATAAAACAGCTGAGGAAATTTCACCAAAATTAAAAATTTATCATGCACCAGACACTATAGAAATGGAAGACACTCCTACTGTTGCAATAAAACGCAAAAAAGAGTCTTCTATGGTTGTCGGATTTAACCTTTTAAAAGAAGGTAAAGGAGATGTGTTTATCTCTGCTGGAAATTCAGGTGCACTTCTAACTGGTGCTACTTTATTGGTTGGAAGAATTAAAGGTATTGACAGACCTGCTATTGCTGGTATCTTACCTTCATACCACAAAAGATTAGTTCTTATGGATTGTGGTTCAAATACTAATTGCAAACCTATTAATCTTTTACAATTTGCACAAATGTCTAATATTTATATTCGTGATGCTCTAAAAATAGAAAATCCAGCCATTGGTTTATTAAACATTGGAACTGAGGAGACAAAAGGTAATGAATTAATAAAAGAAAGTTATCAATTATTAAAAGAAAAATCTGAAGAATTAGGAATCAATTTTATTGGTAATATTGAAGGGCGTGATGCTTTCTCTGGTAAAGTTGATGCTATTATAGCTGATGGATTTACAGGAAATATCTTTTTAAAGACTGTTGAAGGAATGGGTAAATTCATAAAGAAGTCTTTAAATGAAAGTATAAAGAAAAATATATTTTCTATCATTGGTGCTCTTCCTACTCTTCCTGCTTTAAATAGATTTAAGAAGATGATGGATTATAAAGAATATGGTGGAGCTTTATTCTTAGGAGTAAAGAAACCTGTTGTAAAGGCTCACGGAAGTAGTGATGCAAAAGTTTTCGAATTTACTATAAAGCAAGCCGAACAATTTGTAAATAATAGAACTGTAGACAAATTGATTGAAGCTTTTGAATCTCAAAATGAAAATAAATAATAAAATTCGCCCTAAAGGATTTTCCTCTTGGGCGATTCATTTTAGTCTTTTTTTATTAATTCTTTTAAATCTTCTTTTGTAAATGTATATTTCTTATTGCAGAAATTACATACAATCTCTATCTTTTCTTCTTCATTTATTATTTTTTCTAACTCTTCTTTTCCTATTGCTATAAGACCTTTCTCGCATTTCTCTTTTGAGCAATTACACTGATATTCTGGATTAACTTCTGATAGTATTTGTAGATTTTCATCTCCTGTTACTTCTTTTGCTATTTCTTCTAATGTTTTGTTTTCATCTAGCATTTTGCTTATTGGTTCTATGTTTTTTACCTGTTCTTCAATTTTTGTAATTATTTCATCTGTTGCATCTGGCATTAACGAAAGTTTATATCCTCCCGCTTCTTTTACTCCATTTTTATCAACTAATACACCTAGTGCAATAACACTTGGAGTTTGCTCTGATGTTGCAAAGTAGTTAGTAAAGTCTTCTGCAATTTCTCCACTAACAATTGGAGTCATTCCTACATATGGTTTGCCAATTCCTAAATCTTTAATTATATACAGCATTCCATATTTTCCGACAGCTTTTCCTACATTTAACTTTCCGTTTTCTTCGTTTAATGGTAAATCTAATTTTGAGTTTTCTACATATCCTTTTACATTACCATTACATTCTCCAACTGCTGTTACCATTCCTATTGGTCCATCACCCTTTATTTGGTTTGTTATAGATCCTTTTTCTTCTTTAGTTTCGTATCCCATTATACTTGTTATTGTAAGTAGTCTTCCTAGAGTAGCAGTTGCTGTTGGGCTTAAATCGTGTAATTTTCTTGCTTCTTCTACTAAATTTGTTGATGAAATACATTTTATACTTACTTTTCCATCATATGCTAAACAATCTATTATTCTGTCTTTCATTTTATTGCTCCTTTTTTATAAATTTTGCTACAAAAAATCCTTCCATTTCTTTTGACGGTAGTATTCTTTTTGCTTTGCTAATTTCTTTATTTGAATCTGTATTAAATGCTGGCATCATCTGTTTTACTTCTAATTTTACTTCTTCTTGCTTTATCTCAAAATTATCTAATGCCCATTCTATTATATTTTCATTTTCTTGTCTATTTAAAGTACAAGTTGAATATACTAATGTTCCTCCTGGCTTTAGTGCTTCATATGCACTTTTAAATAATTTTTTCTGTACTTTCACTAGTTCATTTACTGTTTTCTCTGACCATTGTTTATAACTTTGAACATTATAAATTGTAAATCTTCCTTCTCCACTACAAGGTGCATCTAGCAATACTTTATCAAATTGTTCTTTGTAGTTTTCCCCTATCTTCTCACCTCTGCCATTTACAATTTCCACAATATTTGCTCCTTGCATTTCTACATTGTATTTTAATCTTTCACATCTTAGCTTGTCTAATTCATTTGCTAAGATGTATCCTTTACCATTCATAAGTGCTGCCATTTCTGTTGTTTTTCCTCCAGGAGCCGCAGTTAAGTCTAATACCTTTTCACCTGTTTTTGGAGAGAGTACTAATGGTGGAATCATACTTGGAAGACTTTGCAAATATATTTTTCCTTCTTTGTAGATATCTAGCTTTTGCAAATCTTTTTCATTTGCATTTTTAATGATTAGTGCATCATTATACCATAATACTCTTTCGAATTTTATATTGATTTCTTTAAAATATCTCATTAAGTCCTGTATATTATATTTTAAGGTATTTACTCTTATTGTTGTAAATCTTTTTTCTGCTATTCCTCTAAAGATATTATCTACAATCCCCGGTGAAAACATTTCATATAATTCTTCTACAAATTTTTGTGGTAGTCGATTTTTTATTTCTGTTATTGATGCCATTCAGTTTTCCTTTCTTTTTATCGGATATATTATAACATATAATTCTCTACATTAAAAGCTCCCTAGTACAAACGTTATTTTTTGTTTTTCTTTTCCGTCATTTTTTGTAGTTCTTCTGCTCTTTTTCTTTGTTCGTCCATTCCTAACCAGCAAAAATATGATGTTACAAATTCTCCATAGTTACTTGTTTTACCTTTTAATTCTTTTTCATCCATAAAAAAATACACCTCCAAATAATTTTTATTATTTATTGTGTGTATTTTACATATTTTTATTATTTTAATTTAATATAAATTTTTCTATTGCTTCCGCAACTCCATCTTCATTGTTGTTTGCCACTATTACATCTGCTAATTCCTTTATATATGGTGCTCCATTATCCATTATTATTCCCAGACCAGCATTTTGCACCATTTCTTTGTCATTTATATTATCTCCTATAGCCATTATTTCCTTAGGCTTTATGTTTAATATTTGTGATAATACTTCTAATGCACTCCATTTATTTACATTTTGACTAGTAATTTCTGTATAATGATATTCAATTTTTATTTCTTCTGTTCCTGAAGTTATATATTTTCTCGCCATATGTTGTATATCTAATACATCTATATTTTTTATTTCTCTTAGCTTCTTTATTATTCCATCAAATATTATTTTATTTTCATCACATATTGTAATTTTTAATATTCCTATATCAGGGTTTTCCATCACATATTTATATACATCATTTATTATTTTTATATTTGTTTTTCTATCATCTGGAGTTTTCTTGTTTTCGCTATTAAAGAATTGTATATTGTAATTTAATGATTTTGATATTATTAAATTTTCTGTATATAAACTATAAAAAATGCTGTTTTCTTCGCATATTTTTATTATTTGCAAAACTTTATTTCTTTCTATAAATTTATTATATAATATTTGTTCTTTTTGGATATCATATAAAGCAGAACCGTTGCCACATATCATATAATGATTTGCTCCTATTTCTTTTGCAAAACTTCTTGCTGATGATAAAGGTCTTCCTGATGCTATTACTATTTCTGTTCCTTTTTCTATTGCTTTTTTTATTGTTTCTTTATTTTTTTGCGAAACATTGCCATATGAATTAAGCAAAGTTCCATCTAAATCTATTGCTACTAATCTATACATATTTTTTCCCTTCTTCAGTTTTTTATTATATCATATTATTTGTATTTTTGAACAGTATATTTTAAAATTTATTTTTCATAAAATTACCAGTTTATTTTATGAATTTCCGCGCATTATATATATTGAAAAAGCAAAAAGTTTTTTTCAAGTATATTCACATTCTAGGAGGTGAAAATTATGGCACATTCATCAAGCAACAGCAATTACAAAGTAGTTCCAGAAGCTGCTGACGCATTAAACAAATTCAAATATGAAGTAGCTAGCGAAGTTGGTGTTAATCTTAAAGATGGATACAACGGAGACATTTCTGCAAGAGATGCTGGTAGAATAGGTGGTAACATGGTTAAGAAGTTAATACAACAAGCTGAAAGCCAAATGAAATAGTTTTAGTTTTATAGTTTTATAATACTACTATTATTAGACAGGATTTTAAGTTTTGAAATATGATTTAATTTAAGTAATCATTTTTGTTCTTTATCTCATTATTTAAATTAAATACATAGGGCAGGATTTATTATCCTGCCTCTTTTGTTTTATCCTATTTTATATTTTAATACTTTATATTCATAGTTTTCATATTTTTCTACTGCTTTTGTTAGCATATTTTTGTATTCTTTTGAATTTTCGTTATATTTTGTTTTGCAAAATGCTTGTATTAAAGATGTTTCTATTATTTTTCTGTTATATTTTACTATATCTGGATTTATTACTATTGTTTTGTCTTTGTTATTTTTTATAAAACTTTCTTTCATTCTTTTTATTGTGTAATCTTTTGGTGCAAAACCAAGCATTACTCTTATTTTTTCCATACTATTAGCAATTTCTATTTCTGCTATTTCATTGTACATCTTTTTTATTGCTTCACTTACAATCTCTACTGTTCCTGCATCTTTGTATCTTGTTGGTAAATAAATGTTTATTTCTTTTTCCCCTATGTCTAATTCTGGCACATTTATTTTTTTATAGTTTATATTTAAATTTAGATTTTTTCCTAACACACTTATAGTTAGATATGTTTTTATCTCTACTGGTTTTGTTAGATCTATTATTTTGCTGTTCTTGTGTTTTAGAATACTCATTTAAATTTCCTCCTCTTTTATTGATAAACTTCTGTTCGCTTTATGTACCTATTTTACATTTTTATTTTTCATTTGTCAATACTTTTTACAAACATTTTTTTGTATTTTTATCATTCGTCAAACATAGCTATTTTAAGCCTTTTTCTTATACTCGACCATAAAAAATCAGCACTATTGCTAGTGCCGATTTTTTATATTATTTTACTATTGCTTTTCTTCCTGGATATTGTGCAATATCTCCTAATTGATGTTCAATATTTAATAGTCTATTGTATTTAGCAACTCTATCTGTTCTACATGGTGCTCCTGTTTTTATTTGTCCAGCATTTGTTGCTACAGCTACATCTGCTAATGTTGTGTCTTCTGTTTCACCACTTCTATGTGATACAACAGCTGTCATTCCGTGTTTGTTTGCTAATTCAATAGCATCTAATGTTTCTGTTAATGTTCCTATTTGATTTAGTTTAATTAATATACTATTTGTTACTCCTAAATCTATACCTTTTTGCAATCTCTTCATATTTGTTACAAATAAGTCGTCACCAACTAATTGGATTCTTGATCCTAGTCTGTCAGTTAGTTTTTTCCATCCATCCCAATCTTCTTCTGCTAATCCATCTTCTATTGAGATAATTGGGTATCTATTAACTAAGTCTTCTAAGAAGTCTATCATTTCGTCTTCTGTTTTTGTAACTCCTATTTTCCAGAAATGATATTGCCCTTCTTTTCCTATTTTCTTTGCTTCATCATACATTTCTGTTGCAGCAACATCTAATGCTAAAGCTACTTCTTCTCCTGGTTTATATCCAGCTTTTTCAATAGCTTCCATTATTAATTGAAGTGCTTCATCTTCATCTTTTACATTTGGTGCAAATCCGCCTTCATCACCAACACCTGTTCCTAATCCTTTTTCTTTTAAAACAGATTTTAAGTTATGATAAATTTCAGCACACATACGTAGACATTCTGCAAATGATTTTGCTCCTACTGGCATAATCATAAATTCTTGGACACTTAATGTTGAGTCTGCATGTTTACCACCATTCATAATGTTCATCATTGGAACTGGCATAACTTTTGCATTTGCTCCACCAATATAATTATATAATTCCATTCCTAAAGATGCTGCAGCTGCTTTCGCACAAGCTAAAGATACTCCTAATGTAGCGTTTGCTCCTAATACACCTTTGTTTTCTGTTCCATCTAGTTCTATAAGCATTTTATCTATTTCTGCTTGGTTATATACATTCATTCCTTCTAGTTTTGGAGCTATAATTGAATTTACATTCTCAACTGCTTTTAAAACTCCTTTTCCTAAATATCTTGATTTATCTCCATCTCTTAGCTCAACAGCTTCAAAGCTTCCTGTTGATGCTCCTGATGGAACCATTGCTACTCCATGAGATCCATCTAGTGTTGTTACTTCAACTTGAACTGTTGGATTTCCTCTTGAATCTAGCACTTCTAGTGCTTCTACACTTTCAATTTCTAAATAATCTTTCATAAAAAATTGCTCCTTTCAATTTAACGAATTATACGAAATTCAGCTTACATTATATTATATATTTTATATTTTTTCAACATTTTTATATTGCTTTATAAGTAGTATTTTTATGCTACTTTTATTCCCGTATCTATAATCTCTTTTACAAAAGAACTGGAAACTTTTTTATATTCTTCTGTTTTTATTGGATGCGGTTCAATTCTCGGATCAATATCCCAAGTCATTCCCATTAAATCTGCCATGCAATCAAATATATCATCAAAATCATCAGAAACAACTGCTATATCGATATCACTATCTTCATTTTCTGTTCCCTTTGCATAAGATCCAAACAATATGATTTCTTTAACTTTATATTGTTTTTTTATCTCCTTCGAAAATCGATTTATACTATCAATTATTTCTTTATTTATTGATTTTTTAACCATTCTAGTACCTCCCCTATGTATTTTACTTGTTTTGATGTATAATCGTCTGTACATTTTTCATCAAAACTTCTTTTATAATCATCATATCTAGCACTTATATTAAATGTATTTATGGTTTGTATCATGTTTCTTATTTTGATTGGCGGTTCTAATTTTGCCTTACGAGAAAGTATAATTAAGTTATGCATTTTAGGAGCTATTGGATTTTTCGGATTATTTTTTGCATATACTCCTTTCAATGTTTTTTCAATTACTAAATGTCCTATAAATAGGCACCATGTATTTTTCTTATTCTTGCATAATACCTTCATTGTTTCATAATCACTTTCAGCACTTTCAAACCAATATTTCATTAAGTCTGTATTATTTATATATATTTCTCTCTTTCATTCTCATATTATTATAACACCAAAGTAAAGTTTTTACTACATATACTAATACTTTTGTAAAAATATTGTTTTAGAATCCTGTTCTTGGTAATTTTTTCTTTTCTATAATGTTATATATTGTTGAAATTGCTGTATCTTCATCACATACCTTGAAGTTATTTATATCTCCTTCTAATATTGTGTAATTTTTTATTTTTGTATCATTTTCTAAGTTTGAATTCATCTGCATAAATATGTGTGGTTTTTCTATATTTGAAAATCCTATCTTCACCGCTCCGAAGTTAATTTTTACTTCTGTTATTTTTTCTCCCTCTTCTAAATGTATATTTGATAAATCTATATAATTATTTTCTGTGGTTTTCAAATCTGCTTTAGCTATCATATATACATCCTTTTGATTTGTTTTATAACATACATTATATATAAGCTCCTGGTTATAAGTTCCTGTCGAAATCTTTGTGATTTTTGCATATTCATTTGGCAATATATCATACCAGATAAATTCGGTAAGTTCTGTTTCTCCTGAATTCATAATCTCGAATTCATAGTCCACTTCTTCATTTGATTTTACACTATTTTTGCAAGTTTTATTTATATTTACTCGTGGTTGTTTTGACTTGTTCGTAACATTGAGTTCTACTGTTTCTTCATCTTCTGATATTTTTATTCTGTTTTCTTCTTCATCTATTTTGTACCATTCACCTGCATCAGTTTCTCTAACTATGTACTCTCCTAATGGAAGTCCTTTGCTTTCTGCTTTTCCTTCATCGTCTGTCACTAATTCTTCTATAAAATTTCCTTCTAAATCAAATATATTAAATTTCACTCCCGGTATAGGACTTCCAGCTTCCGTTTGCAATACTTCGTTTTTATCTTCACTCGTTTTTATAATTTTTATATAACCTTTTTTCTTCTCGTTTTCTATTTCTAGTTCTAATGTTTCATTATGTTTTATTACAACATCTTGATCTATTCCAATTTTGTATTCTTCTTTTGTTTTTGTTTCTCTTAAAATATATTCTCCTTCATCTATGTTTGTAGCCTTTGCTTTTCCTTGTTTATCTGTTTTTAATTTTGCTACTACTTCTCCGTCAAAATTTACAAGTTCAAACTCCACACCTTCTAACACCGTATTTTTATCATCTTTATCTACCTTTGTTATTTCTATATTTCCTCTTTTTCGTTTGTTCTTTATTTCTATTACATATTTCCCATTGTATCTAGGATTTACTTCTCTTATGTCGCTATTTAATGCGTATTTTTCATTTGCTTCAATCTCTTTTATTAGTATTGGTCTTGCATATAATTCTCCTACAGTTATTATTCCATCCTTGTCTGTAGTATATGTACCTATTATTTCTCCATCTTTGTATGATAATTCAAATGTTGTTCCTTCTATTGTTTCTTTTGTTTCTTCATCAATTTTTATTATTTCTAACGTAGAGCAATTTCCTTTTATATCTAAAATTAATTCTCTTTCTGCAAAGTCTTCTCTATCCTGAATTATTATATAGTTTTGTTTGTTTTCCATATTACTTGTTGCATAATATACTGGGTAAGTCGTTTCTTTTGATGTATATTTTACTTTCACTTCTAAATCTGTATTTATTTTTTCTGTTGGAACTAAGATTTTAAATTTTTCACCAACATTAAGAGTTGTTTTTATCTTTCCATTTAGATCTACAACTTGTGCTCCTTCTAAATTAATTCCAATTATATTTATCTCTGAGTTAGCCTTTTTTACTTGATATTCCTGAGAATAATATTTTCTTTTGTATCTGTCTTGTTTAAATTCTCCTATCTTGGCAAACTCAGGCTCCTCAGAATTTACATCTTGCGATGCTCCATTATATCCTATCTCAACAAGTTTATAAATTGCGTCAACTACTTTTCTTCCTCTTCGTTGAATATCATCCAGACTTTGACCATTTATTTCTGTTTGTCCTGGTCTAAAGTATCCATAAACATCTTCTAATTTTTTCTCTCGTATAATCCAATATATTGCTTGTTTAGTAGCTAAGTAACCATCATCTTCTGTTTCTACTCCCAATTGAGCTAACGATACATAAGGATATCCATTTTTTAATACCCTATGTATTCTTTCATCTGTTAGTCTATGTTCAACTTTTGTAGAATAACTTTCTTCTTCTCCTGGTAGCCATCCCACTCCATTTAAGTCAGGATTTACACAATACGCTATCTTCTTATTGCCTTCTTTATCAGTATAATATGTTCTTGAATATGTTACATACATCCATTCATCTCTTGTTACATCCCAATATTGAATTGTATAAAACCCAAGTGGACCTCTTTCTATGTTTATTTCATCTCCAATATTTATATTGCTTGCAAATGTTATTGTTGTTGGTAATAATAACATTACTATCTGTAGAATTATCATTATTTTCTTTATTTTATTCATCTTTCCATCCTTTCTAAATGTTACTTTCCACAGCTTGTACACACAGCCTTTGATTTACTCTGTTTTTTATACAGGTTATCAATGTAAGTTTATTTTCACTAGAATTTTCTAGTGTACTCCAATCTGTTTCCAGTATGTCTTTTTTCTCACTTACTTTATATTTTCTATCTCCATATTTATTTTGATAAATTATTTCGTCTCCTATTTCTAGCTCATTAATTCTCGCAAAATACGAATGTTGATTTCCTCTATTATGCGCCGCTAGTCCTACATTGCCATCATATTTAGCGGTTTCTTCTATATGTCCTATGTAATCTTTTAATATTTCTTGAGAACTTCCTTCTTTTATTTCTCCATTTAAGCCTATCTTTTTGATTATTAATCTTCCCATTATCCCTTCTTCAAATTCTTCTGTTTTCTCTTGCTTGGCCTCTTCTGTTATGTTGTTTGTATTTTCTTTGTTTAACTTTTTTTGATTATATGCAACTAATCCCACTAATGAAATTAATAAAATGAGCACAATAAATAAAACAAACAGTTTTTTATACATATTTGTATCTCCTTATATTTTTAATTATTTTTTGGATTTGTTTAAGAATTAATTTTCTTAGATTTTAATTTCATATATCAAAATACATAATTTTATTCTATTATACTAAAAAGTGCAGTAAAGTCAATATTTTCCGGATATAATCGTATGTCAAATTTCGACATATAATACAAAAAATAAGAGGAACTTTTATAATTCCTCTTATTTCTACATAATTTATGCTTCTGGTTCTACTAAACCATAGTTTTTATTATCTTTTAATCTGTATATTACATTTACTTTGCCTGTTTCAATGTTTACAAATGTTAAGAATTTATTTTGTGGTTGATCTTCTAATAGAAGTTTTGCATCTTCTGGTCCCATTGGTTTAATTGGATAGTATATTGTTTTTACTATCTCGTCTGTTATTTCAGTCTCTTCTGATCTATTTTCTTCTTTTAATCTTATAGATTCTGTCATATTTTGTTTGTCTTTTTTAGTTTTCATTTTTCTTATTTGACCTTCTAATATGTCAACATCTTTATCTATAGATGCATATAAATCTCTACTTGCTGTTACAGCTCTGAAAGTTTCACCCATTGCAGATACTTGCATTTCAGCAACTTGATCTTCTCCCTCTTTTTTTATTGTTACATATAGATCTAATTCTTCTTCAAAATATTTTTGTATTCTGTCTGTTTTAGAATCAATATAATTCTTTATAGCTTCTGTAGCTTTTAAGTCCTTTCCTATTATTTTTATGTTCATAAAAATCGCTCCTTTCAATTTATCGCATTGTGTTTTGTTTTTGGTACTCTCATTATATATGTTTTCTTTTATTTTTGCAACTATTTTTTGATTTTTTGCGTTAATCCTTGCAAAATTAACCATTTCGTGTTACAATAGTATCTGTTACAGAAATAAACTTAATTCGAGGAGGTGCTAAATATGCCAAATATTAAATCTGCAATTAAACGTGTAAGCGTTATTGATAAGAAAACTGCTAGAAATAATATGATTAAATCTGGATATAAATCAGCTGTTAAGAAATTTGAACAAGCTGTTGAAGCTGGAAATGTTGAAGAAGCAAAGACATTATTCTCTGCTGCTACAAAGAAAATAGATCAAGCTTGTACAAAAGGTGTTATCGTTAAGAACACAGCTGCTAGAAAAAAATCTTTATTAGCAAAAAAATTAAACGCTATGAATGCGTAAAATAAAAAATTGTGCACAGTTTTTTGTTTTTTCGTCTAAGGTTCATCCTTGGACGATTTTTTTGTTTGACTGCCTTCTCAGAAGTTCTGCTATAAATTTCCACTATATTTCTTGTATTTTCTGTGTTATGATTAATATAGATACTTTTTTACAAGGAGAATGGATTATGTTGAATAGTTTAAAAATTTCTTATAAAACTCTAATTTCGATTTTTGGTTTTAATTTGAACGAAAAAGCTAAAAAGATTATGAGTATTGGAATAAAAATTTCTTTTGTTTTGACATTGTTTGGAACACTGCTTATGTCATTATACATAACTACAAATCCAGCTTACATATTATTTGATTTAGGAACTAATTTATTCAAGTCCGGAACTTGTTTTATTTCTATGTTTATAGTATGTGGATATTCTTTTAGTAAAATTTGCAAAGATTTAAAAAGATAGCCTCCTTCACCCACTTATGAGTAAAATGAAACTCCAAATATAAAAATTTGGAGTTCTGATTTTTTATTTATTTAATTCTTCTATGAACATTTTGTTCAACATTTGTGGATTTGCTTTTCCCTTTGTTTGTTTCATTGCTTGTCCTACTAAGAATCCTAATGCTCTATCTTTTCCTGCTTTGTAGTCTGCTATTGACTGAGGATTTGCCTCTAATATTTGCATTACTACTTCTTTTATTGCTCCTTCATCAGATATCTGAATCCAGCCTTTCTCCTTAATTATTTCTTCTGGCATTTTCATAGTTTCTTTATTATAAGTAAATAATTCTTCTAGAACTTTTTTACCTATTGCAGAACTTATTGTTCCTTTGTCTATTAATTCCACAAGTTGTGCTAATTCTTTTCCTGTAAATGGTATGTTTTCTGGCTCTAATTCTTCTTCGTTTAATATACGAGAAATATCTGATAATATCCAGTTTGCAACTGCTTTTGCATTTCCACATATTTTTTCTGCTTCTTCAAATAAGTTTGATAAATATTTTGATGCTGTTAATAATCTTGCATCTTTCTCAGAAAGTTTGTATTCAGACATATATCTTGCCTTTCTGCTTTCTGGAAGTTCTGGCAATGTTTTTCTAATATCTTCTACATATTGATCTGATAATCTTATTGCTACTAAGTCTGGCTCTGGGAAATATCTGTAATCTTGAGCCTCTTCTTTATCTCTCATAGAGAAAGTTTTTCCAGATACATCATCCCATCTTAATGTTTCCTGATATATTTTGTTGCCTTTTTCTAATTCATCTATTTGTCTTTCTATCTCGTATTCAATTCCTCTTGTGATAGATTTAAATGAGTTCATATTTTTCATCTCTGTACGTGTTCCAAATGGTGTTCCTTTTTTGTGAACTGATACATTGACATCTGCTCTAAATGAGCCTTCTTGCATCTTACAATCTGATACTTCTATATATTCAAGTGTTGATTTTAGTTTTTTTAGATATCTGTCCGCTTCTTTTGCTGACCTTAAATCTGGCTCTGATACTATTTCTATAAGTGGTACTCCAGCTCTATTTAAATCAACTAAACTTCCTCCGCTGAACTCATTATGATTTAACTTACCAGCATCTTCTTCTATATGAATTCTTAATATTCTTACTTGTTTTTCGTTTCCTTCATCGTCTTCTATTTCTATATATCCATGATTGCAAAGTGGTTTATCAAACTGTGATATCTGATAAGATTTTGGTAAGTCTGGATAGAAGTAATTTTTTCTATCATTTTTGCTGTCTTTTGCTATTGAACAATTTGTTGCAAGTCCTGCTCTTACAGCATACTCCACAACCTTTTCATTTAATACAGGTAAAGTTCCTGGCATCGCCATACAAACTGGACAAGTGTGTGTATTTGGTTCTGCACCAAATTCTGTTGAACAGCTACAAAATATTTTTGTTTTTGTAGAAAGCTCTGCGTGAACTTCTAATCCTATGACTGCTTCATATTCTTCTCTTGCCATTATTTCTCCTTCTTTCTTTTATTTTTTGAATTCTGGTTTATAATTCTCTCTGAATTTTATTTTTTGTTCAAATGTATATGCTGCATTTAATATTGTACTCTCTTGGAATTTATTTCCTATTAACTGCATTCCTATTGGCATTCCAGCTTTATCGACTCCACATGGAACAGAAATTGCTGTTACACCTGCTATATTTATTGATACTGTACATATATCTGCTAGATACATCTCTAATGGATTATCACATTTTGCTCCTATATCAAATGCTGTATTTGGTACTACTGGTGTTAATAATACATCATATTTAGCAAAGTTCTTATCGAATTCATTTTTTACAAATGTACGAACTTTTTGAGCTTTTTTGTAATATGCATCATAATATCCTGATGATAACACATATGTTCCAAGTATTATTCTTCTTTTAACTTCTGGTCCAAATCCTTCACTTCTAGAATTTATAAATAATTCTTTTAAGTCTTTGTAATCCTTAGCTCTATAACCATAGCGAATTCCGTCAAATCTTCCTAAGTTCGAGCTAGCTTCTGCACAGGCAATTATATAATAAGTTGCTAACGCATATTCAGATACATCTAGTGAACATTCTTCTACAATTGCTCCCATTTGCTTATATGTTTCTATTGCTTCTTCTAGTTTTGCTTTGACTTCTTCATTTATTCCTTCTCCAAAGAATTCCTTTGGTACTCCTATTCTTAGTCCTTTCACATCATTTTTTAAAACTTTTAGATAATCAACTTTTTCTCTGTCAGCTGATGTTGAATCTTTTTCATCATTTCCTGCAATTATATTAAGAAGTGCTGCACAGTCTTTAACGTCTTTAGTTATTGGTCCTATCTGGTCAAGTGATGAAGCAAATGCTACAAGTCCATATCTTGATACTAAACCATATGTTGGCTTTAGTCCAACCACTCCGCAGAAAGATGCTGGCTCTCTTATTGAACCACCTGTATCAGATCCTAATGCCCAAGGAACCATATTTGCTGCAACAGCAGCTGCTGAACCTCCTGATGATCCACCTGGAACTTTATTCAAATTCCAAGGATTATGAGTAATCTTTATTGCAGAGTTCTCTGTTGAGCTTCCCATTGCAAACTCATCTAAATTTAATTTTCCTAAGCTAATGATTTGCTCATTTTTTAATTTTTCTACAACTGTTGCGTCATATGGAGCCACAAAGTTCTCTAATATTTTAGAAGCACAAGTTGTTTTTACTCCTGTTTGGCAAAGGTTATCCTTTAATCCTATTGGAATTCCTGCGAATTTACTCTTTCTTGGATTTGCATCTATTTCTTTTGCTTCTTGCAAAGCTGATTCACAAGTATTTGTTATAAAAGCTTGTACATCATTTTCTTTTTCATTTATTCTCTCTGAGTATGCTTTTACTATTTCTTCTGATGTCAATTCTTTTTTATCTAATTTCTCTATCAATTCACAAACTGTAAGATTTGTAATGTCTCCCATTTTCGTCCTCCTTGTATAAATTTATTTTTCTTGCCACTCTAGCATATTTTTTATCTCTTCTTTTACCACTTTTTCATCTCTACAATTATCAAGTTTGACAACATTGATTTTTGGATACTTTTCAGCTATTTCGTCTGCCATTTTCAAATATGCATTTTGTTGATTTATACTACTCTGTTTATTAAATTTTGCATAAGCATTTTTTGCTTTTCCCGCTCTATTTAATCTCTTCTCAAATTCGTTCTCATCACTTAAGTATAGCGTAATATAATAAATTTCGAAGTCCATATTAGCAAGTCTATTTAATAATTTTTCATATATATCGCTAAAAGTATATTCTTTAAATCCCAATCTGCAATAAATTTCTTCTGTAAAAAATGTTCTATCAAACAATAAATTAATACTCATATTTTGTAATTTTTCGATATAATCTACTAAATCAATATACATTTTTTCTGATTTTGCTCTGCCTGTTGGTGTTGAATCTGCTGTTCCACTTAATCTATATAGATTTGTATATGGAATTGCGTGTCTTATATAATCTGTTATTGTAGTTTTTCCTGCTCCTTGAGCTCCCTCTACTATTATTATTTTAGAATTTGCCATATGTTCTTCACTCCTTATATTTTACATTACCTTTGGTATTTTAAACATTCCTCTTTCTTGCTCTGGTGCATTTTGTAAAAGTCCATCGTGGTTTTCAAAAACTTTTACTTCGTCTTTTCTAAAGACATTGCATCTTTCATTTTCTCCAATAGTTTCCTCTAATCCATCTACTGGAGCTTTATTTACTACATCTGCAAAGTTTAAAATCTCTTGTAAGTTTTCTAAATATTTATCTACTTCATTTTCTTCTAATTTAAGACTTGCAAGTTTTGCTATATGCAATAATTCCTCTTTACTAACTTTCATTTCTATCAGTCCTTTCGCTCTTAAAGTCTATACTATTATATAATTTTTTTGTCAGATAAACAAGCAATTATAGGCAATTTCTCAATATTTTTTTAATTTTTTGCATAAAAAATGACCGTCTTAATGTAACTAACATTAAAACGGCGAAGTTTAAAAAAAAATTTATAGAAAAACATTATACAAGAATTGGTTGTTTCCAATTTTTTTATCTTGTACGAACTTATTATAAAACAATTCGTTATAAAATGTCAAGTATTTTTTTAATTTTTTAATACATTTTCTAAAATGAAATACACTGGAATATTTTGTCGAACGTTTTTCCTTGATTTATTTTAAATTATATGTTATAATACAATTGATGGTGCATTATTCTAGTAATGCTTTCTATTATGAGGGTGGGGCTAAAAATCCACTAAAGGGCACATCGTTGAAGTTCCTTGTTTGTGCGCGAAATGCCAGTTTTGTGTGTTTGCAGGGAGTAAGATTCTAGGGAAATGTGTAATGGCATACATATTCCAACCCTATTATCGCGGAGGCTTAAAAAAGAACTACATTTTAAGTATAACCTATGTTTTTATACATAGCGTAGCCTGTCTTGAGTGACTGTATTGGGATTATAATTTATCTTTTATATGAAATTACTGTTGCAAAAGGGACTAATCTTAGAAAAGTATTCCAAGGAAAACTTCTAGAATGTTTGTTTCATTAGAAGCATAGAATTATAGGGATTAAGGTACGGATTTAAGTGGCAATCTGGCATTCCTGATAACCGGAATATTTGCTTTAAAAGGAAACTGCTTTATAGTAATGTAAAGTAGCAAATAGAGAAATTCGGCTAGACCTCAAACCGTAAAATTTACTTATAATTTTACCATCTATATCATTTTTTTAGAAAGATTAATAATTAATGGATTCAGAAAACAAAGAAATAAATTCAAAAAAAACAAACAAAGATGCCAAAAAGTCAGCTAACAACTCTAATGTAAAATGGATTGTTAGCGTTTTTGTTACGACATTTATATTGTCGATAACTTTTTCATTTATATCAACAAATGCAATTAGCAATTTATCACTTTTCCCCGCAATTTTAATTTTATTGCTAGTAATTATAATAGGTATAGTATTTGATATTATTGCTGTTGCGGTTACTGTTGCTGACGAAGATGAATTTCACGCAAAAGCTAGTAAAAGAGTTACAGGTGCAAAAACATCAGTTAAACTTATTCGTAATTCAGCCAAAGTTGCTAACTTCGGTTCTGATATAGTCGGTGATATATGTGGAGTTTTAAGTGGTTCTATAAGTGCTTTAATTGCTTTAAAAATTGGTTCAATATATAACCTATCTGTAGATTTACAATTTATTATAAGTGCTGTTGTTGCTGCTGTTACTGTTGGTGGAAAAGCTATTGGTAAGAATATTGCAACAGAAAACTCTACAAAAATTGTTCACGCAGTTGCAAATGTTTTGAATAAATTACATTTAAATAAAAAATAAAAATATCAAGAGTAGGTTCAGTTCATTCTGTTCCTACTCTTGTTTTTTAATCTCTATATTTAAAACTTCTATATTCTATTTTTAATATTATTTTCCATACCGGATTATTTAATGGATATGATCTATGTAGTCCTGCTAAGTTAAGCGTATTACTTCTATTTATCTTGTTGTCTGTTAAGTTTTGTATGTATCCTTCTTTTCCCATTACATCAAGCTCTTCGCTTGTACATAACCCATATGGATAGGTAAATACTTTTAGCATATTCTCATCTTGTAAATTATTTTTCAAGTTTTCATATGCCTGATTAGTTTGTTTTACTAATTCTTCAGTTGTTACTTCATCATATTTACAATGTGTTAATCCGTGTGAATATATAGAAATTAGTCCACTATCATGCATTTCCTTTGCTTCTTCCCAAGTATAATATCCTGGTATTCCAACACAGTCATCTATTAAAAACGATGTCATTGGTATATTATATTTTTTTGCTATTCTATATGCATTCTTATATATTCCTTCATAACCATCATCAAATGTGATTAGATAACTTCTTTTATAAATTGCTTTTTTACCTTCTTTGTAATCAACTAAATCTTGATAACTTATTGGTTTATACCCCAATTTTGTTAATCCTACAATCTGCTTCTCAAATGTTTCCGTTGTCGATTGCATATAGTCATATTCTATTTGGCTTTCATCATCAACAATGTCATGATATACAAATACTGGTATCTTTAGATTTTTTTCTCCGATATAGTAAGTTTTATTAACTGTAATGGCTTCATATACTATAAAGCTTATTATTAAAATTATTATTGCTATTAATATTGATAATAGAACTTTTTGAGTTCTATTCATTTTTCTTGATTGTTCATTTGTCTTTTTCATTTTCTATTTATGTCCTCTTTCTTGTAATTATTTTTATGCTGCAGCTATTAATACTAGAAGCACCATTGATATATATAGGAAAGCACATAGTGAAAGTCCTACTATTCCGGTAATTAATCCTGCTTTTCCTAATTTGCTTCCTAAACTTCTCGCTGTCTTTGCTCCAAATATTATAGCTAAAATTCCTGTTGGAATACATATGTACCAAAATAAATTAAACACTATTGATACTATTCCTAATGTTAGTGCTGCTACACACATCCCAGTTTGTTTCTTTTCTTTTACTTCTTCAGCCATTTTAATTTTCCCCCTTTATATCTAACTTTGATATTTCTTCTAAGTTGTCTAGTTTGTTTACCTTTATTGCTGTTTCTGATACAGTATATAAATTATCTTCTATCCAAAGCCCTCTTAATAATTTGCTGTTATATTGATAATATGGTTTGTAGTTCGATATTCTTTCGTGATTAATTACTCCTTTTAATTTAAATCCATCTGTTAGATTTATATTATAAACAAAGTATCCTTCCGATGTATATTTTTCTTGATAATTTGTATAATTTTTAACTAGTGTAGAAATATCATCTTCATCTGTTGCAGTTATTTCTACATCACTTGGATAGTTATTTACTGGAATTGCTATTAATCCTTTTTCTTTTGAGAATAATAATGCTTTATGATTTGTTAAAACTGCTGATGTTGCTCTGCTATCTCCTATTATTGTTTGCGAAACTTGAATTGGATTATTCACGTCTGATACATCAAATAATGCCATCTTCATTCCTGTTATTATTGCAGATGTGCTTGTAATTCTTCCAGAAGAATTTCTATACACTCTTTCTTCTGTTTGCATTCCAATTCCTATAATATGATTTTCATCATATGGGTGTAAATATGTGCTATATCCAGGAATTTTTAATTTTCCTAATACTTGAGGATTTTTTGGATCTTTAAGGTCTATTACATATAAAGGATCTGTGTTTTTATATGTCACCATATAAGCCTTATCTCCAATAAATCTTGTTGAATACATTTTCTCGCCTTCTGATAAGTAACTTGTTTCTCCTATTTTATTAAGTTTCTTATCAAATACAACTATTCTTGATCCTTTACTTGTATAAAGTCCCACTCTTAGATTATCGTTGTATTCATCTAAAGAGAATTGATTTATTGTTGTTCCATTTATTTTAGTTCTATTTTTATATTCAACTTCGCCCTTGTCATTTATTTCATATTTATAAATATTAGTATTTTGGTCATATGAATAAGTATCATACTCATCTGCTATATATTTGATAAATCCTATTATTCCTCCAGGTCCAAATACATGTTTTAATAGTTCTTTTTTGTCAGTCTCGTTCGAATAATCTTCATTCAATAAATAAATGTTATTTTCTGATATATAAGCATTTTCCACATCAAATAAGTATGAATTTACTTTTACTTCACTGTTTGTTTTTAAGTCTAATCCTGCTATTATTGTTTGATCTTTTGTCTTTAAGTCTCTTAAGTATTTAATATCACTTAAAGCAATTTCTTTATTGTTATTGTCTTCAACATATTCTCTAATAACTTTGTCATTTAACATTCTTAATTCGTCTGTAGATATTACATATAGTTTTCCATCTATACATCTTGATGTATAATATTTAGCATAAAGTGTGTATTCTTTTACTATTTTTGGATTTGATTTTGTAGTAATATCGTATACAGTTACCATTGTATTGCTTTTGCTATAATTGATATATTTAGTTGAAATTACAACTAGTTTATTTTCATATAACATTAAATCTTCTGGTATATAATCTGAATCTGTTGATATTTTTGTTTCTATTTTTATATTTTGTTGTTCTTGAACATTTGTTATTATAACTTTGTTCTCAGATATTGAGTATATGTAGTCTCCATCTGTTTTTGTAATATCTGCTTCATCTACATTTTCAACTTGTAAATTTGTTGTTGAATGTTTTTTTGTCGATGATGCAGAAGATATTATACTATTAGTACTTTCACTTGTAGCAGAATCAAGTGTCCAATCCGACTTTGTACCATATGCCAAATCATATCTTTTTCCATAATAGTTGGGTCTATCTAATATCTCTGTTATATAAAGTGGCATTGCAAACATTTTAAGATATTCACTCATCTCATAGTTATCTTCTTGTTCACAAATTCTTTGTAATTGCGATTCTGATTTAATTGATAAAAGTTCACCTTTACTTTTATTACAATAAATAATAGCAGTTAAAATAGTACATAAAATTAATACTATAACTACTGCTATCCATAGTTTCTTTTTGTTTTTCATAACATACCCTCCTTTGGGCAAAATTATATTATAATAATGTACTTTTTTCAATACTTTTTGTTAATTTCATTCGATATAGTTATTACTTTTTTAACATTCAAAAAGAACCTAAACTTTTAATAAATTCAGGTTCTTAATTTTTTATTTTTTACTTTCATCTCCGCTTGGTAATGCTGGAACATCTAGTACTATTCTAATCTTCATAACATACTTAATTGTTTGTACAAATTTACTTTGTTTAAATCTTTGCCATAATGAAGGTTTTACATTTACTCTTGTTTCTTCATAATATTGTGTATCTGCTATTGGAGTAGCTTCTTGTACTTTTTCTTCAACAACAGGTTTTTCTACTATTTGCTCTGCATCTTCTCTTGGAGTTGGTATTAATTTAAGCGCATCTGCTACTTCTATTCCTATGTAACTTAAAGCTTTTGATCTATCTTCTATTCTTTCCATATCTATTTCGATATGTAGATTTGATTCTAAGTTTGCTATTCTGGCATTTATTAGTTTTAAAGCATCTTGATAGTTTTGTGATTTATCAGATTTTGATCTTCCTAGTACTCCTAGTGTTTCTATTATATCTTCAGAAAATTCTGATGAAACTTCTTTTATAGAATTTTTCCAGCCATCTTCCTTATTTAGAACTATGCTAAGTACATTCTTTAATTCTCCAGATAATGCTATATTTTTTTCTCTTTGTCTTATAAGATCTTCTATTTGCTTTGTATTTTCTTCAAATTCATTTGTTGCAAACTCAACAAGCCCATAAGCTGCTTTATATACACTTTTTGGAAAGTTTTTCTTTTTTGGATATTCAATTAAATAAGTTTTAATAGATTCTACTAAGTCTTTGAAATATGCATCATCTTCTAATTGTATGATTTGCTTCTTGCTGTTAGGATCTATCATTCTTTGAACTTTTGATATGTTTGATAATATCTTTTCTTCAGTTATTACCATTCTTACATTTACTATGCCAGATCTAGACATTGTAAAATCCTCCTTTTCATCTGTATCGCTATAATATATGATAATTATATATTATTCAACAAAAAATTACAATACTTACGGCCCGTTTTTTTATTACACTTGTCTAACATTTTTATTACAAAATTGTTACAATAGTCTTTTTTATTATTTTTTATTCATTTCTGCATATCTTTTTATCTTCATAGTAGTCGTTTTTTCAAATTCATCTTTCTTTATTTCAATTTGCTTTACGGCTTTATATGATGTAAGCTTTTTATTGTTTTCTTTTACCTTTTCCCATATAATTTTTTGTATTTCCTCTTCTGTTAAATCTTTTCCGTGTAGTTCTTCTATCTTTTTGTAGTCTGGTATTATTTTAGCTGTTATAATTAGCTCTTTCTCCTTCTTTTCTTCCTTATCTTTTTCTCCATATACCATACATTCTGAAATTTCTGGAACATCATTTAACATCATTTCTATTTCTTCTGGATATATGTTCTTTCCATTTTGTGTTACTATAACATTTTTACTTCTTCCTGTTATATAGATGTATCCATCCTCATCTATTCTTCCTATATCTCCTGAACAGAAATATCCATCTTGCATTACTGCATTTGTTGCTTCTTCATCTTCATAATATCCAAGCATTACTGTTGGACCTTTTATTAATAGTTCTCCTTCTCCATTCTCATTTGGATTTAATACTTTGATTTCAGTATCTTTAACAGCTTTTCCAGTTGAAGCATATCTAGAAGTTTCATATTCTGGTGTTAGTGCCGCTATTGGTGCTGTTTCTGTAAGTCCATATCCTTGTAAAAATTCTATTCCCATATCTTCAACCCATTTGCAAATCTTTGCATCTATTGGAGCTGCTGCAGATACTATAATTCTTAAATTGCCTCCCAGGTTATCTAATATCTCTTTAAATACTTTTCTTTTTATATCTATATTAACTGTCTTTAGAACATTTGTAATATGGATCATAGAGTTTACCATACCTTCTTTTTTGCTCTTCTTTATTGTCTCATTTATTTTCTTATATAGATTTTCTATTAGCAAAGGTACAGCTAACATTGCTGTTGGTTTTGATTCTTGCATATCAGGAATTATGTATCTTAGTCCTTCACATATTGCTACTGACGAACCAGTTGCAAATGGTAATAAGAATCCTATTGTTGATTCATATGTATGATGTAATGGTAAAATTGAGAACAATCTATCTGCCGGAGTTAACCTTACATATGCAAATACTGCATTTATATTTGCAGCTAAGTTTCTACTACATATCATTACTCCTTTTGATTTTGAAGTTGTTCCTGATGTGAATATTAACATCTTAAATTCTTCTGGATCTATTTCTATGTCCATAAACTCTGTACTACCATTATCTAATATTTCTTTTCCTTCTTTTATTAGATAATTCATTCCCATATGTTTATCAACTATATAATCATCTGAATCCATTTCTATAAAATATTTTACCGTTGGAACATTTCCCTCGATTTTTTTAATTGCATCTTTCTTTTTTGCAGAATAGATTATAGCTGTTGCTTTTGATCTATTTACAACATTCTCTAATTCATTATCAGGTAATTCTTTATCTACTGGAACTGCAACAGTGTCTCCACAAAGTAAAGTCATATATGACACATACCATTGATAAGTAGTTTCACTTACTATTATAACTTTTGCTTTTTTAGGAAGCATCTTTAATAACTTTGTTCCAAATGCAACAACATCTTCGCCAAATTGTTTATATGTGATTTCTTTATATGGTTCTTTATGACTTGGTTTTTGTAGAATTAGAGTATTGTCTGAATACTTTTTCATAGATTCTACAAATATGTCTTTTACAGTTGTAAAAGTTCCTGCGTCATAAGGTTGTTTTCTACTTTTCTTTTCTCCAGCTTCTTTTACTTTTTCATAATCTACCTTTACTTTTTCTATATCAGGGATGTCATTCATCTCTATTTTCTTCAATTTAAAATTTGGTATTTTAAAATCTTTTAATATTCTCATCTTTTTCTCCTATTTATCTTTTTGCTTTTTTTCCGTCTAAAACATCTAAATTATCTAGTGCTTTTCCTGTTCCAAGTGCAACACAAGATACCGAGTCTTGTGCAACCATTACATTTATTCCTGTACGTTCTTGCAGTAATTTATCTAATCCATCTATTAGACATCCTCCGCCAGTCATATAAATTCCTCTATCGCTTATGTCTGCTGCAAGTTCTGGTGGTGTTTTTTCTAATATTGAATGTACTGCTTCTACAATCTGTTCTCCAGACTCTCTTAATGCTTCTAACATTTCACTTGAGTACACTGTTACTGTTTTTGGTAATCCAGTTATCAAGTCTCTGCCTCTTATCTCCATTTCTGCATCTTGAATCTTTGGATACACACATCCTATATTTATTTTTAAATCTTCAGCTGTTCTCTCTCCAATTATGATGTTATGTTTTTTCTTTATATATTTTATAATAGCCTCGTCAAAATTATCTCCTGCAACTTTTATAGAAGTACTTATTACAGTTCCTCCTAAAGATAATATGGCTATATCAGTAGTTCCTCCCCCAATATCTACAACCATATTTCCACAAGGTTTTGATATATCTAGTCCTGCGCCTATTGCTGCAGCTAAAGGTTCTTCTATTAAATATACCTTTCTTGCTCCCGCTTGAGTAGCTGCATCTATTACTGCTTTTTTCTCAACTTCTGTTACTCTTGAAGGAACACATATCATTATTCTTGGTGCAAATATATATTTTCCGCATACTCTGTTTATAAAATATTTAAGCATTTTTTCTGTTACTGTGTAATCAGATATTACTCCTTCTCTTAGTGGTCTCGTAGCTACTATGTTGCCAGGTGTTCTTCCTAGCATTCTTCTAGCTTCTTTTCCTACCGCAAGCACATCTCCTGTTTCTTTATCTACCGCAACTACTGATGGTTCTCTTAATACAATTCCTTTTCCCTTTACATATGCTATTACAGTTGCTGTTCCTAAGTCTATTCCTATATCTTGTCCAAAATCAAACATTTGAATCTTCCTTTCGATCTTTTTTGTTGCGAAACTATTACAATTATATTACATCTTAGCTAAAATTTCAAATGTTTTTCATAATATTATCAAGATTTATATTAAATTTCAAAAAAGATGTATAATTACTTTTTATTATACATCTTTTTTCCATTTTATATTACATTTTATAAGAAATGTTTAATTAAAATAATTGCTGCTAAAAATAATGCTATTTTAGATTGTCCATCATTACTTAATCCTAAATCTTCAAATTTGATAAGTTCTGATAATCCTTCTTTAACTTCTGCTTTGTCCGTAATTTCAATATTATATTTTACAATATTTTCTGCTCTAAACTCTATTTTAAATTCTTTTTCTTCTCCTGCTTTTAGCTCATCAATTTGTATATATTTTGTTAATATTAAAGTTCCTCTTTTAGATATAAAATCTACTTTCATATATTTGGTTTGTATATCTTCTTGACTTACATTTTTTATTTTTCCATTAACTCTTCCATTAACAAGTGATGCTTCAGCTGTATCTATTGTTACTAGAATTTGATCATTTTTTATTATAACTCCATCTATTCCTTTGTATGATGCTCTAATATATCCATATGCAGTAACTGTGACAAATATATAGAATAACACAAACCACAAAAGATACTTGCCAAAAGTTTTCATTCTACCCATAATATTTTCTCCAATTCAATTCTTAGTCTTATTACATTTTTCTAAATACACCTGCAACTTTTCCTAGTATCTCACAATTTGGTACTATTATTGGATCCATTGTACTATTTTCAGGTTGTAATCTTATGTGATCTTTCTCTTTATAGAAGGTTTTTACTGTTGCTTCGTCTTCAATTAATGCAACAACAATTTGTCCATTTTCTGCTGTGTTTTGTTTCTTAACTAGTATATAGTCGCCATCTAGTATTCCAGCTTCTATCATACTTTCTCCTCTAACTGTTAGCATAAAACAAGTACTGTTTCCTATAAAGTCTAATGGTATAGGAAATGTATCTGTGATATTTTCTACTGCTAGTATTGGAGCTCCTGCTGTTATCTTTCCTACTACTGGTACATCTACCATTTCTTTTCCTGTATATAGTTCTTTTTCTTGTTTCTTTTCCTCTGTATTTGGTCTATATGGTTTGCCACCTTTAATTAGTTGTAAGGTTCTTCCCATTTTATTTTTTCTTGTTATATGTCCTATTTTTTCTAATCTCTCTAAATATGCGTGCACTGTTGCAGTTGATTTTAGTCCAACAGCTTTACCTATTTCTCTTACAGATGGAGAGTATCCATTTTCTTTTATTTCTTTTTCAATAAACTTTAAAATAGCTTTCTCTCTTTTATTTAATTCATTAGGTTTCTTTTTTCTAGACATTATTCTTCCTCCTAAATTATTTTATGCAATAATAATATCATAAAAAAGTCAAGATGTCAAACAAAAGTTTGTAAATTATAAAAAATTATAACTATTTAGAAATTATTTTTTTATTTTTCTAAATAGTTATATTCTTTTAATCTTCCCATTCTAGTAAATAGTCTACAACTTTTACTGTATCTCCTTCTTTTACTCCCGCTTCTTTTAGTTTTTGATTTATGCCTAAATCTTCTAATCTTCTTTGGAAGTAATATAAAGATTCGTTGTCTTCCATATTCACTTTTCTCATTATCTCTCTTATTACTGGACCATCTACAACAAACATATCTTCTTCTCTCTTTATTGTAAATGGCTCTGTTTCTTCTAATTTATACACTTTTTTCTTTTCTGGTATTTCTATTAAGTTTTCTTTTGGAAGTGTTTTTAGAAGTTTTGATACTTCTGCCATTAATTCTTTTATTCCTTCTCCTGTTGCTGCAGAAATTTTAAATATTTCTATATTTTTTTCTTTAGCAAGGTTTTCAAGTTCTTTATACATTGTATCATCTTGTAGTATATCAGCTTTGTTGGCAACTATTATTTGTTTTCTTGTTGCTAGTTTTTTACTATATTTTTCTAGTTCTTTATTTATTGTATAAAAATCCTCTACTGGATTTCTTCCTTCTGAACCAGATACATCTATTACATGTAATAGTAGTCTTGTTCTTTCTATATGTCTTAAGAACTGTATTCCAAGTCCTGTTCCTTCACTTGCACCTTCAATAAGTCCTGGAATATCTGCTATTACAAAACTATCTCCATATTCTGATTTTACCACTCCTAAATTTGGTTCTAGTGTTGTAAAATGGTAGTCTGCAATCTTTGGAGTAGCAGCAGTTACTATTGATAGTATTGTTGATTTTCCTACGCTTGGAAATCCTATTAATCCTACATCTGCTAGTAGTTTTAACTCTAGTATTAACTCTTTTTCTTCTCCATCTTCTCCTGCTTGCGAAAATCTAGGAGCTTGTCTTGTTGAAGTAGCAAAATGAGAATTTCCTTTTCCTCCTCTACCACCTTTTAACAATAATTCCACTTGTCCTTTTTCTGATAGATCTGCTAAAACTTCTCCTGTTTGTGCATCTTTGATTATTGTCCCTATTGGAACTTTTATATGAATATCCTCTCCACTTTTTCCGAATTTACGGGCGCCTTCACCATTTTTCCCACTTTCTGCTTTAAATTTCTTTTTGTATCTAAATTCTAAAAGTGTATTTGAATCTGGATCGACTTCAAAGTAGACATCTCCACCTTTTCCGCCATCTCCACCATCTGGTCCACCTGCTGCTATATATTTTTCTCTTCTAAACGATACTGCACCGTTTCCGCCTTTTCCTGCAGAGGCATAAATTTTTACATAGTCTGTAAACATATTATCTTTCTTGCTCCTTACTTTTAATCTCTCTCTTTTTACTCAAAAGATTATCTCCATTAAGCGAAATAATCTAATTTCATTGCTTTTTTCACTTTTTTCATTGTTTCTTGTGCTTCTTTTCTAGCTTTTTGAGTTCCTTCTATTAAGATTTTATCCACTAACTCTGGATGATCTTCATAATATTTTCTTTTTTCTCTTATAGGTTCTAATGTTTTTATAATGTTTTGTGCTAATTGTTTTTTGCAAGCTACACATCCTCTAGTTCCGGATCTACATTCCTTGCAAACGTTTTCGTATTCTTCTTTTGCTGTGAATAGTTGATGATAATATGCAACCATACATACATCTGGATCTCCTAAATCATCTTTCTTTATTCTCTTAGGATCTGTAACAGCGCTCATTACTTTTCTTGTAATTTCTTCTGGTGAGTCTGATAAATAAATAGCATTTCCTAAAGATTTACCCATTTTTACATTTCCATCTAATCCTTTTATTCTTTTGCCTGAAGATAGAATTGCCTCTGGTTCTATTAATACTTCTCCATATATAGAATTAAATTTTCTTACTATTTCTCTACATTGTTCTATTAACGGAAGTTGGTCCTCTCCTACTGGAACTAACTCTCCACTAAATGCTGTTATATCTCCAGCCTGGCTTACAGGATAACCTAAAAATCCATATGTTACACTTTCTCCAAATAGTTCTCTTTTTTGTGCTATTTCTGTTTTTACGGTTGGATTTCTTTCTAGTCTGGCTATTGTTACTAGATTAGAATAGAATACTGTAAGTTCTGCTATTTCTGGTATCATAGATTGTATAAATATTGTTGACTTTTCTGGATCTATTCCTACTGATAAATAATCCTTTACTACTTCTCTTACATTTTTTCTTACTTTATCTGGATTATTAAAGTTGTCTGTTAATGCTTGAACATCTGCTACTAATATGTATGGATCATATAAACCTGAGTTCTGCATTTCAACTCTTTTTTGTAAAGATCCAAAATAATGACCTATATGTAATCTTCCTGTTGGTCTATCTCCTGTTAATATTCTCTTTTTATTTTCCATAATAATCTCTTTCCCTTCTCTTAATGTAAGTATAAAACTCCTCCTGCGTTTAAGTCTTGTACTCTTTCATCTGTTTCATAATTGTATATCTCTTTTATTTGTTTCACAATATCTTCATATTGCACGCCTTCATTATAAACTAATATTAGTCCTTTTGATGTATCTTTTTCGCTTAGAACATTTCTAATATTTTCTTCATCTGCATTGCTGTATTTCATAATATAAGAATTATCTAACTTAGTAAACATATATATGTCATCTAAAAATCTGATATTATTTTCATTAAATACATATAATGCTGGAATGTCTGATTTTTCTTCCATTTTATCAGCTAAATGATTCATTTTTGTGTATGTAAAGTCTAAATGAGCTCCTGTAAATAGTGGCGAGATTGTTATTATTGCAAATAATGCTACAGTTGCTATTTTTGCTGTTTTTTGTTTAAAGTTTAGCTCAAATAATCTCGAGAATGCATATATTAAATATATCATTGATACTGATATTATCGGCATTATATATCTTAGTTCTTTGTATGGTGACATTTTTGCTACTAGTACAAAATATATCGCTGTTGGTATAATTAATAGTTTTGTTTCATCATTGTCTACAATTGTACCTTTTTTTCTAACATCTAGCACTATAAACAATATTATAAGTGCAACGAAAGTATATCCTACTAGTCCTTTACTTAAAACATATAGATATACAGCAAGATCCGTGTATAATGTATCGCTATTGAATAGGCTGTTCATTGCCCCTTCGCCTCTATATCCCATGAACATATGCTTAAATGAATATGGGAATATTATTAGAGATACAATTGCGGCAACAACAAAGCAAGATATGTATTTTATTAAGTTTTTGTACTCTTTTGCTTTTATGTATTTTACTACAAATATTATAAATAGCACTGCCATATATATTAATGTGTAATAATGTGTTAATGAGCTTAATAATGCTACAATTCCAACTGTTACGACATCCTTTATTTCTAGCTCTTTTTTGTCGTACAATTTCATATGTATGTATGTTAATATTAATATGAATAAATTTGCTAGTTCATACATTCTTATGTATGCTGTTGTGTCTAGCGCTCCTAAACATAACCCTGATATCAAGCAAGTAAATAATGCTTTTTTCTCGTCTTTAAATACTCTTTTTGATATTAGATATATAAAGATACTTGAAAATACATATATAATTATGTTTAGAATTATTCCTGTCCATTTTGTAAATCCATCTATTGTAAATGATGCAGCTATTCTTAGTAGTAAGTAGTATAAAGGTGGATGTACATCATTTTTTTGGTTCTCATATACTGGTTTTAAGTTCCATACTTCATCACTATTTACTGATAAATAATCTATATAATAATCTTTTGTGTGCCATGTATCAAAAAAATCATCATTTTCTGTAATTTGAATTTTGTCATAGTTCATTAATGAGTACGAATATGCTTCATCTATGTGGAAATATTCTTTTTTGTATCCAACATAAATTCTCGCCAATATTTGTATTATTATAATTATTGCTAATGATATAATTATAGCTTTTTTGCTTAGTTTTTTACTTAATGATTTTTCTTGTTTCATTTTGTTCCCCTTTTTGTTATTTTTATATGTAATATTTTACCACAAAACCTTGATAATAACAAGGAAATTTTTATTTTTTGCTATTGCATACAAAAACCCTAGCATCGTTTGTAATGCTAGGGTTTAAATTTTATTTGCTTTCTACTTTTTCTTTTTTTGTAGTTGTTGTTTTTTTAGCAGGTGCTTTTTCTGCTTTCTTTTCTGTTTTTACAGCTTTTGGAGCTTTTGCTTTTTTTGCTTTAGCTTTTAATTCTTCTGCTGTATAAACGCTAACTTGTTTTTTATCTCTTCCAAGTCTTTCAAATTTAACAGTTCCTGTTACTTTAGCATATAATGTGTCATCACTGCCTATTCCAACATTTTTTCCTGGATGGAATTTTGTTCCTCTTTGTCTTACTAATATATTTCCAGCTGGAACTACTTGACCATCAGCTCTTTTTAGTCCCAAACGTTTTGATTCACTATCTCTACCGTTCTTAACACTACCTTGACCTTTTTTGTGAGCCATTTAGTTTCACTCCCTTCATGTTTTGTTTTATAATCTCTTAATTATTATTTTGTTTCTTTTTTAGCTTCTGTCTTTGTTTCTTTCTTTTCAGCAGCTAATTTTATAGATGTTATTTCAACCTTTGTATATGGTTGTCTATGTCCTTGAGTTCTTCTGTAGTTTTTCTTAGCTTTGTATTTGTAAACTAATATTTTTTTAGCTTTTCCATGAGCTACTACTTTTCCCTCAACTTTAACACCTTTAACATAAGGAGCTCCAACTTCTATTTTCTTTCCGTCAGATACTAGAACTACATTGTCAAAAGAAACTTTTTTTCCTTCTTCTGCTTCTAGTTTTTCGAAGAATACTACATCTCCCTCTGCTACTTTGTATTGTTTTCCACAGCTTTCAATTATTGCGTACATTGTATTGTACACCTCCCTTTATTCGTATACTCGCTAAGCATAAAATTCAAGGCATCTATCTATAATTTTTATTATGATAGAATTTAGTTGCCCGACCCAGGCGGCTTACAGATAATTATTTTATCACAAAAGAAAATCATTGTCAATGGTTTTTGGCTATTTTAGTACCATCATCAATGATTTTCACTATTTTATATTTTCTTTCTTGTCATTTCTAATAGATCTAATTGCGTAAATCCTACCACTTGTGTTTTGCTTCTGTCTTTTTTTAGTTCTTTGTCAAGCAAGTCTAGTATTTGTTTTCTTTCCTCGTCTTTTAGCATATCTATATAATCTATAACAATTATTCCACTTATATTTCTTAGTCTTATTTGCTTTGCTATTTCTATCGTTGCTTCTCTGTTTACTCTCAATAATGCTAGTTCTTTGGTTTCTTTGTTTCTTCCTGTATATTTTCCTGAGTTTACGTCTATGGCTGTTAGCGCTTCTGTTTTATCTATTGTTATAAATCCTCCGCATTTAAGCCATATCTTTCTTTCGTGCATTTTTGCTATTTGACGTTCTAAGTCATGTTTTTTCATTAAGTCATTTTCTTGTAAGTGCAGTTCTATGTTTGTCTTTTTTAATTCGCTAATTTGTTCTTTAATTTGTTCAAATACAGCTGTGTTGTTAACCGTTATTTGATTAATGTCTGAATCTAGAACTCCTAATAAAAATTTTGATACAATGTTGTAGTTCTCAAATATTAATACTGGTTTGCCTTCTTTTGAAACTTCTTCATATGCGCTTTTTATTTGTTTCCAGTATTCTATTAATTCTAATATATCTCTTTCTATTTCTTCTTTGCTTTTTTCAGATGCTGCTGTTCTTAATATTAGTCCATACTTTTCGTCTTTTCCATATTTTTCTAATATTTCGGATGCTACATTCTTTAGTCTTTCTTTTTCTTCTTTGCTTTCTATTTTTTGCGATACTGTTATAAAATTTACATTAATTAAAAGTACACAAAATCTGCCTACTAGACTTATGTCTTTTGACACTCTCGCACCTTTTAGGCTTTCTTTATCTTTTTTTATTTGAACAAGTATTGGTTCTTTTTGTTTTACAAAATCCTTCATTTTGTATTTCGAATAATCTTCTTCTTTATTTCCTGTTACTTGACTTGTTTTTGGAATTATATCTTTTATATGTATAAAAGCATTTTTGCTTTCTCCAATGTCTATAAATGCTGATTGCATATTTGGTAATACATTTCTTACAATTCCACAATATATATTTCCTTCTAATGTTTTTGTATTGTTTATATTGTCGTATTCTTCTACTAGCTTGCCATTTTCTAATAATGCCACTATTATGCCATTCTCGTCTTTGTTTATTATAATTTCCTTCATTGCCTACCTCTAATTTAATGTATTCATTGCATTGTCTATTCCTATTTTTAAGCATAATTTAACTGCTTCTGCAGCTAATTCTACTCCTTTTTCTAATCTTGCGTATTCCTCTTTATCAACTTTTTCTATAACGTAGCTTATTAGGTTTGCCATCTCTTCTTTTGAGCCTGTTCCCACTCTTATTCTTGGAAATTCTTTTGAACCTAATTCATATACAACAGATTTCATTCCATTGTGTGATCCTGGCCCACCTTTTTTTCTTATTTTTATTGTTCCTGTTTCTACATCTATATCATCATATATTACAATAATTTTGTCCATATCTACCTTATAGAAATCTGCAAATGGTTTTATAGCCTCACCACTTAAGTTCATATAAGTTTGAGGTTTTAATAAGATTACTTTTTCGTTTTCAATTGTCCCAGTTCCATATAAAGCATTGTATTTTTCTTTTTTTACCTCAATATCGAATTCTTTTGATAATTTGTTTATTACATCAAATCCCATATTGTGTCTTGTTTTTGCATATTCTGGCTCTGGATTTCCAAGTCCTACTATTAAATACATTTTTCCTACTTCCTAGCATAAAAATATTATGGTAAGTATAGCATAATTTTTGACACTTTGCAAGAAATATTATATAATTCTAGTGTTAGAAAAAGTTTGTCGAATTATTGTATATGAAATATTTTTTTACTTACTATTTTCTACAAAATATTTAATTTAGATTATTTATAATAATTATAGAAATTGGAGAGCTATATGGAGAACGAAAATTTTAAATCAGGATTTGTATCAATGCTTGGAAGAACTAATGTAGGAAAGTCTAGCATTATCAATGCTCTAGTTGGTGAAAAGGTTGCAGCTGTTGCTAATAAAACACAGACTACTAGAACCGCTATAAGAGCTATTGTTAATCGTCCTAACAGTCAGATTATTTTTGTTGATACACCTGGAATTCATAAACCAAAGTCAAAACTTGGAGATGTTATGGTTGAAACAGCTTTTGGTGCTTCTTCAGATGTTGACATTGTACTTTTTGTAGTTGACGCAACATCAGAAGACATTGGCAAGGGTGATAGACTAATTTTAGACAAGATTATTGATTCTAAGAAAAAATGTATTTTGATAATTAACAAAGTAGATTTGGTAGATAAAGCACAAATTGCAAAATTAATTGAGCTTTATTCTAAAGAATATAATTTCACTGCTGTTGTTCCAGTTTCTGTAATAAAAAACAAGAATCTAGATGTTCTTCTTGATGAGATAGAAAACAACTTAAAAGTTGGTCCTGCATATTATAATGTAGAGGAATATACTGACCAAACATTAAGACAACTAGCTGAAGAAACTATTAGAGAAAAGACTTTAAGGTTATTAGATCAAGAAGTTCCACATGGAATTTATATTGAAGTCGAAAAAATGAAGTTCAGAAAAACCGTTGAGAAACAAAGCATTTGTGATATTTCTGCAACTATTTATTGTTTAAAGAAATCTCATAAAGGTATTATTATTGGTAAAGACGGAAAAATGTTAAAGAGAATTGGGACTTATGCAAGAGAAGATTTAGAGAAAACTTTAGATACAAAAGTCAATTTGCAATTATGGGTTAAAGTTAGAGAAGATTGGATTAATGATTCAAATTTAGTAAAAAAATTTAAATTACAATAATTGCTAGTATAAATGGTTTGAATTTACAAAAGATAAATAAAAATTGGTATGCTTTTAATGCTACATAGGAGATGATTTCATATGATAAAAAAAATAGCTTGGAATACTTTTAAAAATACTGGAAATATTAATACTTTTTTAGAATTGCTAGAGGTTGAAAATGCTGAGAAGAATTTACAAAAAAGCGATCCTAATGTTACTAATATTGAAGTAAAAAATGATGATAAAATGAATAATTTATAAGAAGGATTTTATGGGAATAATAAAGACAAAAGGAATTGTACTACTAGAAAGTAATATGGGAGATTTTGATAAGATGGTTTCTATTCTTACTCCCGACATTGGCAAGATTGGGTGTGCAGCTAAAGGTGCCAGAAAGCCTAAAAGCTCACTTTTAGCTGGTACTCAATTTTTAAGTTTCAGCGATTTAGTTATTTTTAAGGGTGTAAACTCTTATAACATTAACTCTTGCGAAGCTATTGAAGTTTTTTATAACATTCGTACAGATTTAGATAAACTAAATTATGCTGCTTTTATGACCAGATTGGTTTCAGACGTTACTTATGAGAACCAATATACTTATAATATTTTGCAACTATTGCTTAACACTCTTTACTTGCTTTCTGAAACTGATACTGATAAAGATTTTATATTGTCCGTTTTTGAAATTAGATTAATGGTTATTTTAGGTTTTTGTCCTAGACTAGATAAGTGTGCTTTATGTGGCAATAAAGAGAATATTGGTTATTTTAGCATTTCTAATAATGGTTATTTGTGTAATAATTGTGGATTTTTAGATAAATCCGCAATAAAAATCTGTAGAGATACTTTTAATGCTTTAAAATACATAGCATCTGCTCCAGCAAAAAAGCTGCATTCTTTTACAGTATCTGATGAAGCAAAAAAGGAATTAAAATTAATCAGTAATTTGTTTGTTAATCATAATTTAGACAAAGAATATAAGTTAGAAAAATACTAAAAGAACTGCCTTGCTTTTGGCAGTTCTTATTTTTTATTATTCTGTTATTGTATTTGCCTCTACTGGTTCTTCTTGTCCTTCGATTACAACTTTTGCATCTATTGGACATATTTGCACAAATGTGTTTCCATCATTTACATCAATTTCGTTTCCTTCAAGGTCTTTATACACAGTTTGTTCACTTCTTGAGGATTTTTCACAAGTTATTTCTATTGCTCTACCATTTGTTATGTAGTAACCTTTTAAGTTGTTTACATTATATAGAGTTTGTCTTCCTTTTCCTTCTCCATCATTTAGTGTAGCATTTCTGGCAAATGTGATTATAATATTCTTTGTTGTGATTTTTTCGCCTGTATTCCAGTCTGTTTCTTCTACGCCTTTTGAATATCTTTGATATCTTTGTGTTTCTGCATCATATGTATATTTTACTGTATTTGAGTTTGTGTTTGTGTATGGTATTGTTATTGTATCTGCTTTTTGTCCATTTTCTAATGTTACATCATCTGTTACATAGTGTAATACACTCTTTTTGTCTGATGTCATTCTGTAGTTCTTACGTTGTGCGATTTCTTTTATTTTTGCTATGCTTGTTGCAACATTGTGTGGTGCGCTCTTGTCTTTTACTCTCCAGAATGATGTTGAACTTTCTGATATTCCGTTTATGTTATTTACCTTCAAATTAGATATATCATATTCTGCTTGTGGACTCCATCCAAAGTGTACATATATAGCATCATTTTCAAGTGCATAATCTAAGAAATAATGTCTTGAGCTTCTTACTGGTCCTATTTTTTCTAGGTCCTTTCCTTTAAATAAAGCCATTAATCTGCTTTCTCCACCTTCAACAATTATTTCATAAACCATATAAGCATCATTTAAACCACCTTGTGGTAAAGCTCCTTTATGATTATCTATCATTAAAGCTATTGGTCTTTCTGTTCCTGTAAAAATCTGAACCTCTTTTTTTGGTTCTTCTTTTGGCTCTTCTATAATTTCAGTTCCCAAGTCGGTTACTTGTTTTGTTTTATTTTTATATATTCTATAGCCTAGATATCCTCCAGCAGCTAGTATTACTATTACTACTAATATTATTAAAAATTTCTTCATTTTTTATTACTTCCCCTTTGTTTTATTGTATTTTAAATATTGTTAATCCATACACAAGCATTACTATTAATACTCCCATACAAGCTCCAAATACTACTTCTGCTTTAGTTCTTGCATTGTTATATACTCTATTTCCGACTACTAATAACGATAAGACTAATGCTAATGTAAATGTTACTATATCTTTACTATTAATCCAGATAGCTGTAAGTACTGCAAATGCTATTGCAGATTGTCCACTTGGTACAAAACCTTCTTTTATAAGTTGTCCTCTTTCCTTTTTCTTAGAACAACTTGCCTTTATAGCAATTACCGCAATTACAACTAATATAATTGCTACAAATGCTAAATGTTGAGGAGATTTAACCATATTGTTGAATATGCTATCGCTTATTGCTTTCATATTTTCTGCATTAAAGAATATAAAATATCCAACAATTAATGCATTACATGCAGATAAGACAACTGCTCCTGCTGCAACATCTTTTGCTATTTTTGCTTTTGGATGATATACATCTACAAATAAATCAACAACTGTTTCTATCGCTGTATTTACCATTTCTGCAAATATTACAAAAAACAATGCAAATACTAAACACAAAAACTCTGTTGTACCTAACCCATAAAATAATGATAAAGCCAGAACTATTACTGCTAGTATTAGTTGTATTCTAAAGTTTCTTTGTGTTGTTGCTGTGTAGATTATACCATTTATTGCATTATACCAAGCTTCTATAAAATTATCATTTTTCAGTTTATGCTCATCCTTTTTCATTTTAACCCCTATTGTCTTGTAATATTTAATTTACTTAGTACATTTTCTTCTTTTTCTCTCATCACACTTTTTTCTTCTTCGTTCATATGATCATATCCCATTATATGATAAAATCCGTGTACCACCATATATGCTAGTTCCCTTTGAACACTATGTCCATATTCTTCAGCTTGTTCGATTACTCTTGGTATAGAAATCATTATATCTCCTAAAACATCCTCTATTTGCTCATCATCTTCAGCAGAGATTATTGCTTCTATTTCATCCTTTTCAAACATCGGAAATGATAGCACGTCAGTTTCTTTATCTATATTTCTATATTTTTTATTTGTTGTTCTTATTATTTCAGGATTTGTTAATATTACATTTAAATACAACTTTGTTTTTGTTAAATTTTCTACATTAAAACAAGTTTCTACAACATTTTCTATTAATTCTTTGTACTCTGCTGATTCTGGTATTTCTAAAAATTCTATTTGTGAATAATTTTCCAAAATATTACCTCTTTTATTGATAAATTATATTACTTTTTCTTTTATAGAAATTTCTTCTGTTTTCTTGCCTGTATAGTCACCTTCTGAAATGCAACTATTCTTTAATTCTCTCATTGCATTTAGTGCTACTAATTTTCTCTTATAGAATTTTATAATTCTGCAATATCTGTTTTCATTTTTGAATACTTCTCTTAATTCTCTTTTTAAGAATAATTTTTCTTTTTCTTTTGAATATGTTATGTAATCGCTTTCTTTAATTTGCATAATGTTTTTATATGTATTCCAGAATTTTTTGTATGCTTCCCTATCTGCTAACTTGTCCCAATAGATTTTTGTAGATAATAGACGTAGATTGTAATCGTCTATTATATTTATTAATAAACTATATGCTTTTTCTTGCTTTCTAGCTATTTTTGTGTCCATTATTAAAGTTCTAACATCTACCAATAATTTTTCGTAGCATTGTTCTGCAACTACTAATGGCAAGCTATGTGTGAATAGTCTCCTACTAATTCCTAATAGAATCATATTCTTCTCAATTATATCGTTTTGATCTAATTTTCCTACTGAAAATCTTTCAAAATTCTTATAGTCATTTAATATTTCTTTATATATTTTATTTTCTGGATCTTCCTTCATTTTTATTGGTAATATAGTTGTTATATATTCCTCAACTGTTGAGAATATTTTTCCATATATTATTTCTTTATCCATCTGTGAAATATTTTCAGACAATTTTATTGAATAATTTTTTAGAAGTTTTTTATACAAATCTTCCATTCTCATTGCATAAAATTGCTCATATCTATTTATCAATTTTTCTTTATTTAATTCATTTACAGTATCGTAATCTAATTGCATTAAGAAGATTTGTTTTCTGTATTTATACTCTAAGTATTCTGTATCTTTTAAATGTATTACCATATAATATTTTGATAATGCTTCTTTTTCGAATCCTGTAGCTGTGTCATTCTTAACTTTTTTATAGACATTATCCATCATATGTTTATCTATTGCTTCTAAATACAAAGAATAAATATCTTCATACTTCTTTTCAAGTTCACTTTGGTTTTCTGAAGACTCTTGTTGAGCTTCTTGATAAGTTTCATAAGCTTTTAGCACATTATTTCTCTTGATAGAGATTAACATTCCATTAATTCCTATCTTCGTTGGTATCAACAACTTTGTTATAGTATTTGTTATCTTCGTAAAAAATTTTTTGTCTGAATAGACTCTAAGACTTTTTTCTTCCATTTTATATCTTCCTTTCAAAATACTATTTTCTCTTTGGTCCCTATATTTTCTAACACTTCATAAGTAACTTCTACGTCTATGTAATCCTCACCTGCGTAAGAATTTTCGTACTTTTGTAACACATTTTCTTTGTTTGGTATTTCTTGTTCTATTTTTTCAGAAGCTTTATCTATACCAATCTGCTTTGCATCTTCTATTCCGTAAGTAATTTTCTCTTCCACTTTTTCTGTATTTGTAATTTTTATTAGCTCGATTGGTAAATATAAATCAGAAAATATTTTCAACTTTTTGCTCGCTTCTATTGTATCATATTTTTCAAATTTTGAAAGGGTTTTGAACAAATTTATTGAAAAATTATTTAATTTTATTTTGTATTTATTTTCTACATTCTCCGTACTCCTCTCTACGACTTGATTTAGCGAAATTCTTTCTTTTTGACTATACCATACTTTAGCTAATACTTCTCCCTCTGCATGCACATATCTAGTTCCTGTATACTTACCTTCTATCCAACCTGCAATTAAAGTATCACCTTTTGTTACAATATCTCCCTCTTTTACTACGGGGATACCATTTTGAGCACTCACCTTCACAATTTGTGCATCTTTTGTTGATACAATACTGCAATAATCTTCATCATTTATAATCTCTGGCTTAGAATTTGCCTCTACTATTTTTACTGTTGCATTTGTTCCTTCTATTGAGATTCCAACCCAAGAAATATCATCTCTTTGCATTCTTATTTCATTGATTACCTTTTGTTTATTAATTGATGACTTCAATTTTCCGGTTGTTAGTCCATTCTCGTTTAATATGTTCTCGATTTCACTTTTTTCTATTTTATCTAGTCCTTCTATTCTTATATTCCATATAAATCTAGATAAGCCAATAAGAAGAGCAAATATCAGTATTACTACTACTAAAAACACTTTCCTTTTTTTATATCTGTAAAGCAAGAATGGTAGTCCCTTTTTATCTAATATCTCAACTTTGCATTTTGTTTCTTTTGCTATTTTTCGTATCTTTTTAAACTCGTTTATGCCAACATTTGTGTAGACTATTGTAGATTTTTCTCTTTTTATATTCCAGAAGAATATTTTATTATTAATACATTTATTTATAAATTTCTCTACAAAATAACCCTCAATTTTAATGCTGACATATCCTATTAAATTTTTTAATAATATCTTAAATAGCATCTTTCTCCCCTTGCTTTACTCTTCTATCTTTTCAAAATCCACAGTTTCTATATCTCCTGTAACCATTATGTCATCAGAAGTCATCTCTCCTAGTTTTAAATTGAAACCATTAATATTAACAATTCCAATATATGTTTTTATTCTAATATAAATGTCTTGATATTCCAAAATTGCTTTGTAATTTTCTATTAACATTTGTTTAAAGCCTGCAATTGTTATTTTAGGCTCATTTGTAGATATTTCTTTTGGAACTTCAAGTAACCTATCTAATACTCTTTCTTTTTTGTTTCTCCTCAAATTTTCTTCCTCCTGTTCTATTTTTCAAATTGATCAATATTTCTAAACTCATATCCCATATTCTTTATTTCTTTTATTACATCATCTAAAATGTTCGCATTATCTTTTGATGTTGCATGAAGTAGCATTATCTCTCCATTATGAACATTGTCTAATATCTTCTTTCTTCCATAATCTTCTCTTCCTTGTTTTTTCTCATCCCAGTCGTCATAACCAAAAGACCACATTACACTCGTATACCCCAATGTATTTGTATAAGCAACAGTTCTTTCACTATATTCACCTTTTGGTGGTCTGATAAATTTCATTTCGTATCCAAACTTTTCGTATATAGCTGAATGTAAATCCATTACTTCTTTTTTTATGGTGTCTAAGCTACAAGATGGCATAGATTTGTGATTCACTGTATGATTTCCTACAATATGTCCTTCATCTATCATTTGTTTTACTAAATCTGGTTGGGTATTTAAATAATGTGCGGTTATAAAAAATGTTGCTTTTACATCATTTTGTTTTAACACTTCCAAAATTTTTGATGTATATCCTGCTTCATATCCCAAATCAAATGTCAGGTATATTAGCTTTTGCTCTTTGTTTCCCATATATATTCCTTGATATTTGTCCAATATCTTTCTGTTTACAGTTCCCACATCTGGTTGTTCATTATTGTCGTTTCTTTTTATTCCCCATCCAATTTTCTTATTGTCTAAACTGTCTATATTCACTCCATCCACAGTTGTGCTAGTCAAAACATTCTTGTTTGTATCTGTATTTCCAACAATAATCACTCCTAATAGAAAAGCTGTCGCCACAACGAATATAGATATTCTCTCGATTATCTTTTTCATAATTTAAAAATTCTCCCTTCTTACTTTTTCCGTTTGCTATTCTAATATTATGAAAAAGAATACAAATATAGAACTTTCGTAATTGTTCTTTTACACAAAAAAACAAATAGCTAAATCGCTATTTGTTTATAAGTTGATTCACGTCACTTTCCAGTCTTTCTATTTCTTGCTTAATTCCTTGTTGTTTGCTTATATGCAATCTTGATAATTCAAAATCTAACATATATGATTTCTTATTTTCAAACTCTTCTTGTGCTTCTTTATATATACTAATCATTAATTCTTCGAATTCTTTATCTTGCATCTTTCTATTATAATTTTCTATCATCTTACCGAAGTTAATCATTTGATATATTCTATCTATTTGATATCTTGCATCAAATTTCCTTATTTCTTTTGTTTTGTAAAAATAGTTTTGTATCTCTCTTAAGCTGTTTATATCTTCGTGTTCATTCAAGCATGCACTCACATAATCGCTTATATTGTAAGCTAAGAAATCATAGCCTGCAATGTAATATGCCTCTTTGTCAAATAGATACTTATAATTTTCAAGTTTAACCTTTCTATCACTTGTCTGTACTACAATATTTTCTCTAGTTTTTATATCATAAGGAAATATCTTAGCAACTTTTTCATATATTTTTACTCTTTCTTCTTTCCCTCTGTCTATAATTGCTGTAGTATTTATTACATATATTCCATATACAAAATTATATAGAAACGCAACTAATGCAATTATATAAATTACACCGTTGATAATTTCATCTTTTATTTTTGTTTCTCTTTTTTCAGATTTATTTATACTAATAAAAGCTAGCAACAAGTATAAGACTAACATTACATATATAAATGCCATACTATAATCAAAGCAAGAATGGAATAACATACATCCAATTGCACACAGTATACTTATGCTTGAAATATCTTCATTTTTTATTGCAGTAATCATATTTTTTATCAATATGACTATAATAGCAATGAATATTCCTAATCCAAGAACGCCAAACTCTAACCATATTTGTAAAGGATAATTATGCACATCTTTGCTCTTATATGCATAGCTTTGTACTTCAAGATACTTATATCTCCAACCATTTCCGCCAATTCCAAATATCCAGTTTCCATTTTCTTTCATAATCTTCAAAGCATCTTTATAGAAAGTTACTCTTTCCCAAGCATTTTTGCTCTTGGTTATTCCGCTACTAAATCTGTCCATCATACCCGTTGGTAGGTATTTATAATTTAATATTGCCTCTTGATCATTTAATAATAATTTATTTATTTTAAAATATGACTCAGCACTAGGATTTCTAGATTCTATTTCTATACTAAAAGATGTTGTTGCTTTATCTGTTGTTATTTCAACCTCTTTTATTCCAGAGAATTCTCCAAAGAATACATCTGTACCTTTGATGTAATCCATATATTTATCTCTTTCAACAATTACCATTTTATAATCGTCATCTTTTTTTGCATGCGATTCAATATCAAATTGCAATAAATACTTGTAGTCGCCTTGTACATTATATACATTTTTTTCTACCTTAGAGTATGATGATTTTGCATCAAACACCACTAATGGTTTAGATATTTTTCTAACACTAAAGAAATATATGCCCACTAGTGCAATCAGTGTTGTTAAAACAATAATGCTTTTTTTGGCATTTATCTTTTTTATTTTTTCTATATTCTTTATAGCTATCTTGCATAATCCAGTAGTTATTATTGCATTTATTAATATTCCAATCCATATTTTATAATATTGTCCAGACAATAATGTTTCACTGTATACTTTTGAATACACCATACCACATAGTATCATAATTATTGCAGTAACTATTAATTCTTGCTTTTGTTTTTTGTCTTTATTGACTATGTAATAAAGTATTATTACCATTGCAAGTGTAACATACATTATTCTACTATATGTTAAAATTAATCCTAATATTAGTATTGATAATTCAACAAAATAAAATATTTTTAGTTTTTTGTTCTCTGTTTGAAGTAACTGTCCAAATGCTATAAATATTGTTCCACCAATTAGTGTTGCCAATGCATTTGGTGAATAGAATATTGATTCTAATCTCGTCAATTCCGTATTATCATTTTCTAAAATATTGGCAGTCATTTTGTCAATGCCTATAAATATCAACATTATTGTTAATAAAATACTTACATTTATTAATACATTCTTAGTTTTAGGTTGTTCAATGCACAATTGTTTTATTATAATATAAAATTCTAACAACATAATATATTGATTAAATATAAAGATTGAATCATCTATGCTAACAGCCCTTTGAAGTATAATTGGTACTGCCGAAGCTATAGTTAAACCTAATATACAAAAGTCTAGTTTATTAGTCAGTATTGCCTGTTTTTTTATAATTGATTTTATTATAATAATTATTCCTATTAAACAAATAGCAATATATTGATAAGCTAGTTCTATTGTTCCTTTTGGTGAATATTTTATTGTACATGCAGTATAAGTTAAAGTCACTATTATAAGAATTGTAAAAATATTCTCTTTTATTATTTTAAATAATCGTTTTATTTTACTCATATTTAAATATTTCTCCGTCTTTTAAAATATATTTGTTCTCAAAGTTTTCTATATGTTTTAAGTTATGGGTAACAACTACTATAGTGTGTTCTGTTTTTAGTTTTTCTAGTAGTTCAAATATTGAATTTTCTATGTTTTCGTCTAATGCGTTCGTTGCCTCATCTAATAAGATAATTTTGCTTTCTCTTAGCAAAGCTCTTGCAATAGCAAATCTTTGTCTTTGCCCTCCACTCAAGTTTACACCATTTTCTCCTATTAGTGTTTCGTATTTTTCTGGCAAAGACTGTATGTATTTATCCAACTCCACTTTTTTGCAAACTTCTTGCAATTCATCTTCTCTAGCATTTGGTTTAGCAAGTAATAAGTTATCTTTTATGCTCATATTAAATATATAAAAATCTTGAGAAATCATTGAAATATTTTTTCTTAAATATTTCTCAGATAAGTCTTTTATATCCTTATCATCTATTTTTATTTTTCCTTCATTTGCCACATAAGTTCTTGCAATTAAATTTAGAATTGTTGTCTTTCCGCTACCATTCTCTCCAATAATAGCTACTTTTTCGTTTGGCATGATAGAAAATGTACAATTATTTAGAATATATTTGTCATCATATTTGAATTTTACATTTTCAAAATCTATTTTACCTAAACATTCGCAATTACAATCTTCTTCCTCATTATTTTCTTCTTTATACATATCTATAATATCAAATATTCTATTGCTAGATAGATTAAATCTTGCAATCATATCCAATAAGTCTGTGAAGTTGTCAACAAAGCTAAATAAGTTTACTCTGTACATAAATATAGTAACAAATTGCTCAACACTCATAATATTTTTTTGTATCAAGTATATACTTAAAAATATTACAATAGCATTGGCTGCCCATTCTATTATTACTGTTAATTTCATATACAAATTGAATATAAAATCTGCTTTATATTGATAATTTTCTATGTTTTTAAAAGATTCCTGAGTTTTGTCAGAAAATTGTTTCTTGACATTTAGTAATTTTATTTCTTTTATTCCATTAAGAATCTCATTCCATAAGCTAGTACTCTTCTCTTCTTCTTTTAAATATTGGCTCTTATATTTTCTTTTTGTGTTGACTCCCTTTTTTCTAATGTACAAACTCAATATAAATGATACTAAATATATTGTTCCTAATATAGGATTTAGGTATATAACATATATTATGACTCCAATGTTTGTAAATAATAGCAACATGTTTTGCTTTATTCCATTAAATAGGTCTGTAATAATATCTGGATCTTTATTTATTCTTTGTATAAATTTTCCTTTTTGTTCTTTATCAAAAGATTGGATTTCTAGATGAAAAATGCTTTTAGCTAAACTGCTCTTTATTTTCACTATAAAATCTTTTCTTAGGTCATAAAATGCTCTAGTACTTAATATCGTACTCAATAATTTTATTGATTGTAATACTGCCAGTATTACAATGTTTATAATAACTGCTTTATATTCAGCTTTTAGCATTGATGTTATTATATTAGCTATCAGCGCTGGTGTAAAAATAGAAATTATTATTGTCAAAGCACTAATTATGCTAATTTCATATATATTTTTTTTCTTAGCCATTTTGGCATATCTTTTTAGATATCTATAAAACTCTTTCATTAGCGCTCCTTTACTTTATAATACTTCTTACTTTTCTTTTAAAACATATCCATATACATTTAAAAAGTGTTTTTGCTCCTATTTTTCCTCTCATGGTATAGCTAAATAACATTTCATCTATATTATCTATATCATACCAGATAAATGCTTTTTGTAAAATATCGATTATAGCTTCTGCGTTATCAATTGTATCCACTTTAAAGTTAATCCCCATATCTACAGAATTTAAAAAGGAATTTTGTCCTGTTATGCCTATATGTTGTACATAACTGTTTTTTGTGCAAAAGATCCTAGCTCCCTCTTTAGTCAGCATATTGCAATAAAAATTATCAAAAGAAATCAACCCTGAATATTCTTTGTTAATAAATTTTTCTACCGCTTCTTTTGAAATAACAGTACCAGCAGAACCAATGTCTTTTTTTATTTCAAATCTTTCACTATATTCTTCTATTGCTTTATGAGTATGAGCATTAAATAAAGAGAAAATTACTGTTTCATTTTTTTCTTCTAGTTCTTTTATTCCATTTTCAATATGCTTTAAGATGTCTGTATTAAATATCAAATCAGAATCAGCTACAAACAAATACTCATTATCACTATTAGCAAAATCTTTGAACATTTTTTGTGTATTATAATCAGCTCCCAGATTATCCTTATTTATAGTTATTTTGTCCGCCATAGGATATTTTTCATTTAAATATTTTCTATCGTATTCTGTGCTGCAATCATCAAAAATTCTTACACAGGTATTTTGTATTCCTTCAACCTCTCCTAATGAGCGTGATGTATATTCTATTAATTTTTTTCTATTATACGTGCATATGCCTATCATTAATTTTTTCATTTTCTATATCCATTCCTCTATCTTTTTCTGAGAAATTCCCCATTTTTTCATCTCTCTTCTATCTACATTACAATATCTGCAAAAAGGTGCTGGTTTAGCCAAGAAATTCAATATTTCTTCTTTGTTCTGAACTTTATATATGTCAATTCCATCATTCTCACAAACATGCAAATCACATTTAAAGTGATTTATAAAATGTTGTATATGTGGGATAGTAGAGCAGGTATACAATTTTCCATGTTTTAAAGTATGGCATGAATTAGCCAGATAACACTTCAAAAAGCTCTTTTCTGGTTGTTGTCTTCCCTCTATATCCAAAGGTAGGTGATTAAATGTTTCTACCGGTTGTTCACAGAAAAATCTAAACTGTACTCTTTCTTTATGACACTTCTCTTTAATTTTTTCTACATCTAAATTTATTGGATATCTTGTCACTGTTAAGTTTATATTATTCTCTCTTAGAGCTCTCCAAAATGGTTCTTTCATACTTAAAATCAATATTCCATTTGTATCAATGTCTATAAGGGTGTTCGGAAAATATTTTCTTGTTATATCACAAAACTTAGCAATATCTGGATGTAATAATGGTTCTCCTCCCATAAGTCTAATAAAATTTGCTTCTTTATTAAACAATTCAGATAATCGTTTGCAATCTTTCTCATATTCATTTATATCTAAAAAACCTTCTTCTGCAATAGGACAAAAGTGAGAACAATATTTGCAATTCAAATTACAGTGTTCTACTAATTGTACTTCATAATCCAACATTGCTTTTGGTGTTTTTCGCACTTCCATTTCAACAATTTTTTCAACAGTTAAATTACTTAAATCTTCCCCCTTTTTATAAGTAGCAGGAACTATTTTTTTCATAAATTTCTTAAATTTGTTCATTATTAATCACTTTCCTTTTTATTCTTTCTCTTTCCATATACTTTAAATAAAAACCAATATTTCATCTGACAACCAAATATATGAAATATTTTTCTAAGTCCTGCTTTTCCTTCTCTTGCTATATCAATACACACTTCGTCCACAGGTGACGTTCTTAGTACTTCGTATGGGTCTTTTGTATATTCATCTATCAGTTGATTATAGTAAGCAGTTTTTTTAGCATATTGCCAAAAATATTTGTTATATTTAGAGTAGATATTCCTATATGGTTTTGTTACATATGTAAAATGTATGATTATAGGCTGTTCTACAAATAAGTCTTTATATTTCTTTTTACGAATTTTAGTCTTAAATTTATCATAAGAAGCCAAATTTGTTTGATAATTATACATCGGTTTCAACACTTTCATATTATCCTTGCACACAATATTTAGTGCTGTTTGGTCTGGAAATCTGTAATTAGTATTTTTCTTCAAGACATCTAAGCATTTCTCTCTGATTTTTTGTTTTTTAAATTCTTTTGTATTAAATACCAATACTCCTGAATTAAGATTTGTATAGATTTCATTTGTATAATACGTAAAGTCCATTATCATTGCTATAGGCTTGTTTTCTAAGTCCTCATTGTATAGTTTTTCTATATCATCAATTACAATTGTATCACAATCTAGGTAAATTATTTTATCATACTTTAATATTAGTGGAGCATAATATCTATAATACATTTCTATCGGATATTCTGATGTTGCATATAAAATATCATAATCCAAATATTCACTAACATCCATACATCTCACAGAAACATTGTCTTTAGATAACGCTTCCAAATTTAATATATCTTCTTTTTTTAGCCTCGTATGAAATACATAAATTTCGTATAAATTTTTATCTGATGCATTTTCAACTATTGATGATATTGCTACACTACATAATGGTACATAATTTGAATCACACGAAAAGACTATTGGTATCTTTTTTTGCATATTCTTCTCCTTATCTTAAACACTTTATAATATAAATTGGGAAATATATAAAAGCACATATATTTCATATTTCCATTATTTTTTAATTCTTTTCTAAATTCTGTTACTATTTCTTTTTTAGTAATATTGTTATCTTTAAATTGGCAATATAAATATATATAATAATTCATATACAATTTGTAAAATATTTCTTTATATTTTGTATTCTCAAAAAATACATATCTATCTTTAAATACATTTAATATTTCTTGGTAGTAATTTAATCTTTTTGACGTTATTCCATTTGGATTATCACAATAGTTGTATGTTTTTTTACTAACAAAAGTTATTTTATTTGTTCTTTCCAATATATGATAAATCATATACTCATCCTCTGCAATATGCACATCGGGATATTTCAATCCATCGAACAATTCTTTTTTCATAAGTTTGTTCCATTGCACCATAAAGTATTTTATTTTTTGATTAAAGATGTACTCATATTTATCATCTTTTATTGTTATATCCTTTGCACTAGAGTCTTCTATATTCCCTATCACCATATCACTATTTGTTTCAATTAATTTATTATACAGTATCTCTATTGCATCTTCTTCCAAATAATCATCAGCATCAACAAAAAACAAATATTTAGTATTACATTTTTCTAATCCTAAATTTCTTGCACTGGCAACTCCTTCATTCTGTTTTTTATAAATTTGCACCCTGTCTTTATATTTTTCCAGTACCTCATCTGTTTTATCCGTGCTTCCATCGTTAATTACAATAACATCTAAGTTCTGATAACTTTGATTCAACACACTTTTTAGGCACTTTTCTATCGAATCTTCATTGTTGCATGTAGGAATTATCACAGAAATCCTTTCTTTGTTCATATAACATTTCCTCTCTTTAATATTATAAAATCAGAAACTATATTAGGCATTATAGAAAAACAAAAATACTTTATTTTTCTTTTAATATTTAGTTTAAAATCTATGTTATTGTATTCTTGTTCAAATATATTCTTCAAGTACTCTTGCTCTTCTTTTTGTTTGTTGATTTTGCATAAACTGTACAAAAGTAGAATCATATCTATTTTAGCCATTCTGTTTTTTATTATAAGTTCTTTATCTTGAGGAAAATACTTTTCTCTTTCATCAAATACCTCTAATAATTCTAGTTTCTTTTTGTTAAATGTTCTTTGTCTGCTATTTTTGTGTATTCTATAAAAATAGAGCTTTTGGTTGCTTACAACTATTTTATTTTTCGCTTCAAATATTAGTTTATGTACTATGAATTCGTCTTCATTTTCACGTTCTGTATCAAATCTTATCTTTTCAAATATTTCTTTTTTGTACAACTTATTTGTTATTATTACTGTTCTAACCCCGTTTTTGCTATATAACCTAGACATCATCTGCCTTGGAGTAACTACTTCTTCTTGATCATCTATATTCTTTATTCGCTTAGCATTCATATATTGAATATCAGCTTCAACAATGTCTGCATTATATTTATTTTGTAATAATATTAGCATCTGCAAATAATTTTTATCTACTTCATCATCAGAATCTATGAAACAAATAAAATCTCCTGTCGCTACATTAATTCCTTGATTTCTAGCATTACTTACACCTTCGTGCTCTAATTCTAATATTTTAATTCTATCATCTTCTTGTTGATATTTTTTGCATATTGATACAGACTCATCTTTACTTCCATCACTAACTATTATTAGCTCAAAATTTCTGTATGTCTGAGATAATATTGATTCTATACATTGTTTTAAATATTTTTCCGAATTATAAATTGGTACAATTACTGATATTTTTTCCAAATTTTATCCTCCGACTATCTTTTAAAAAGTTTATATAATATTTTATACATTGTGAAATCTGATATAAACAAATATAACTGCCACTTCTTCCATACAGTATATTTTGATTTTTTTATGCTTTCTACGTTATTCTGCACTTGTTCTTTTACCTTTGACAATAATTCATTATTATATGAATCATTTAATATCATACTATTTGCAATAGCTATTGAATTAAATAACGAATACGTTATATAATCATCAATCAACTCTGGGAATTTCTGTTTTACTAGCTCTCTATTTCCTAAGCAAGCTTTCATTCTGTCATCATTTTTAAAATATTTAGATCTACTGTCTTCTCTTTGTGTGTAATTGTATAATATTTTTTCTAGATAAACAACTTTATCAGCATTAGCAAAGGCTTCTACTGCAAATTTAATATCTTCAAAATGATTAGATTTATCAAACCACAAATCTTTAAGCTTTTCTTTTCTAAAAATTTTACCCACTACAGACATTGGAATTTTCTCTGGCAATGCTATTAGGTATTTAAAAGCTTCTGTCTTGTCTAATTCATATAGTTTTCCTGTATTATTTTTGTATGAACAAGCTACTATTGAAGCCTCTTTTTGTCTAATTAAGTTGATCATTGTTTCCAAAAAATTTAGCTCTATTGTATCATCACTATCAACAAAGCAAATAAAATCACCAGTAGCTTCTTTTAGTCCCCTGTTTCGTGCTTGTCCAGTTCCTTGGTTTTCTTGGGTAAATACTTTTATTCTTTTATCTGAACATTTTTGTATTTTTTCCAATGTTTTATCTGTGCTTCCATCATTTATAACAATTAGTTCTAAATTATCATATGTCTGATTCAATACAGAATTAATACTTTTCTCAATCCTTTTTTCATCATTAAACACTGGTATAATTACACTTATTTTCTCCATAATCACTCCATATATATTGATTCCATTTGTTTTATATATTGATTATTCTCCTCGATGTCGTATGCAACCCTTTGGTAATTCAGTTCTTTATTTATTTTGTTGGCCCATTTATAAGGGGTATCATTTAACTTCATTTTTACAATATTTTTATCATTAAAGTTATGTGATACTTTTGTTGGAACAAAACACTTCAATGATGAGATTAAGGCTTCATAAATAGTCAATCCATATCCCTCGTATTTCGAAGTAGACACATAGCAGTCAAACATCTGGTACATATTCTCTATATGTTTTTCCTTCCCTAACATAATTACATCATTAGTTAGTTTTTCTTGTTCTATCAATTTACAAATGTTCTTTTGTTCATTTCCTGTCCCAATTAAAAACAATTTCGAATTTGGTCTCAATCTCTTAAATTCAGCAAAAACTCTTATTAGGAATTGTTGATTTTTTTGTTTTGTTAATCTTCCTATATTGCCAATTACAATCTCATCTTCACTAATGTTGTATTTTTTTCTTGTTTCTATTCTCTTCTCCTCATTATATATAAATCTTTTGCGGTCAATTTCACTTTTTACAATTTCATACTTCACACCATTTTTAAAGCAAAACTTTGCTGTTTCTTTAGAAGATGCTATATATCTATATTTTTTACTACTAAATATACATCTAAATATGCTAGCTATAATTGTTTTCATTTTTAAAATGTCATTATCAAAACTTGAATTATGTGCATATACTACAACTTTGTTAGATTTACGTTTAACTAACAAAGCATAAAAAAGTCCAATTGGACTATGTATGTTTATATTTATAATATCAGCGTTTTTAGTATATCTTCTGATATTAAAACTGGTTTTTATAAATCTGTATATTGGATTTTTGTATTTTTTATTTGATATACTTTGTACTTTATCATTGTACAATTGAGAATTGTTTATTGTGCACAATATCTCTGTAGAGAATTTGTCTTTGTCGATATTTCTTTTTATGTATGTTGATATTTTCTCAATACCACCATTTCCAAAATAATCACAAAAAATTATTAGCTTTTTACTCATATTTTTATCCGTTCTAAGTATTTATTTTTTACTTCATCAATATTGATATTCTTTCTATCATAGTATTTTTTTATATTAGCGATTTCTTCGCTTATTGCACATAATATAGATAATATGAATCCATTATATCCGCCTTTATAATTTTTCTCTTTAAAGTAAAATTTATTAAAATTGCCAATAAAGCATAATAATGGCGATTTGAATTTTTTGTTATTAATTTCTAAATCTATATATCTTGCTCTCTTTTTCATCCATTGGTCTATGTTATCAAATGAAAAGTGTAACAACGCATACTCTTCTCCTTGAAGCCATAGCTCCTTGGAATCTTTTTTTACTTCTAAATAATGGTGTACAATTCCAGTGACTATTATGTTTTGTTTTCTAAATAATCTACAATGATGGCAAGGATAATGCAATCCATATTTTGCCTTTTCTCCAAAGAAATAATTTATGGTTGGAAAATAGACAACATCGTATTTGTTTTCTTTTACTATGCTATCTATTTTTTCTGCCATTGTTTTCGAAATCATTTCATCTGCATCGAACAATAAACACCATTCATTCTTTGCATTTTCTATAATTACACTTCGTGCACTATCAAAGTTCTTACAATATGGTATTTCTAATATTTTTGCTCCATATTTCTTAGCTATATTTATAGTATTATCATTGCTATGCATATCTGCTATTAAAATCTCATCACAGTTTTTAAATGATTTAAGTGATTTTAACGCATATTCTAACTTTTCTTCTTCATTATAAACATTCATTATTACCGAAAACTTCATTATCTTCTAATACCTCTTTATATAGTTTTGCTACTTTTTTCACAACTCTATCAGAACTATAATCTTCTATATCAATTGATTGATTATATTGTTCCTGTATGTTTTTATAATTATCTTTAACATATTTTATTTTATCATATATTTCATCTACACTATTTACAATAAATCCATTTTTACCTTCAGTTATTAAATCCCTATTTCCTCTACAATTCGTTGCTACTACAATTTTTTTCTTATAGATTGCTTCTAATATATTTAGTGGTAGCCCTTCTTGTCTACTCGCAGAAATCACTATATCAGATGCATCTAAGAATTTATTAATTTGCTTTGTAAATTTTATAGTTTTTATACATTTATCTAGCTTTTTCTTTTTGATTTCTTCTTGCACTTTTCCTTTTAGTATATCATCACCAATTAAAAGTACTTTTATATTTTGGTTTCTTATATCTGTTTTTGCTAGTTCTTTTATTAATTGAATTTGTCTTTTTCTTTTAGAATATTCTGCAATATACGAAACTATAAAATCTCCCTCTTGTAATCCATACTCTTTATTTAGCTCATCTAATTCACTCTTGGTAGTAGATGTTTGTAGTCTTTCTTTATTAAAGCCTGCACCATTTATATATTTTACATTAACATTCTTAAAGTGTTTCTTAGCAAAGTTATAATCTTCTGAATTCATTACTAATAAAAAGTCTGTGTATTTCATCAAATACTTTTCTATTGGATAAAATATCATCCAATAATACAATGGACATCCTTTATAGAAGTGAAAACCATGACAAGTATATATTACCTTCGCTTTTGTTTTAGCAAATTTACAAGCAAGCCTTGTAATTACAGATCCAACTGGTGTATGTGTGTGTATCAAGTCATAGTCGTTTTTCTTTAGGTTTTCTGTTAGTTTCTTTATTGCCTTAATGTTTTTTATACTAAATGGTTTTCTAGTTATATCTAGATTTATCTTTTGGCATCTATTTATTTGCATATCTGTATTTGTAGCAACAGACACATCACAATTGTTATCTTCAAACCATTTTATATATGGCATATGGCACAACATAATATGTCTGTCTGTATTAGCAGTTATTAAAATTTTTTTCCTCTTATTTTTCTCGTTCATATTATTTTCCTATATGTATAAAGCAATATAGTGTTCGCTATATTGCTTTATATTACTTTTATATTTATTTGTAATTTTTTATATAGCTCTAACTCAGGATTTCATATCTTCCTTTGCTTATCGCAAGTATATCATACCTGTTTTTTAGAGTCAATATAACTGGTTTAAAGTTTATTTTACTATTAAAGTTGGGCGAGTACCAAGCAGTTTAAATCCATTGCTTGGAGCTCCTTGTCTGCTCCTACTACAAGCGGCACCTTCTAATCCATTCCATTGGCAATAGCCTCCTCTATATTCCCTATATAAATTTCTACTTGCCTCCTGAGTCCACTCTACGCAGTTTCCAGCTAAATCATATATATTATTAGCTTTCCATGCTTCATTCGAACCAGTTTCTTTTAAGATAGCACTATAGGCTTGTGGTGGTTTCTCATAATTTCCTTCATTAGCAGGAGCAATTGAATCAACATAGTTTCCCCAGCTTCTCGAATCTACTATACTCTTCTTTTCTCCCTTGCTTGCTATAAAATTACATACCATATCCCATTGACATCCCCATATCATTTGTGTTTCTACTTTTTCACTAGCATTCAATGTTTCACATTCATTATATAATTCATACCAGTTTTTATCTACTAATGTTGATTGATTTTTTTGAACACCTTCTGATGATAATTCATACCTTCCTACATAAAAGCCACCATATTTATTTACACTATCTATCATAGATTTATAATTTGCAATAAATGCTTTCGCCATTTCTTCAGAACTTCCAAATCCTAATATTTCATTATAGTATTTTTCTTTCAGGTCAAACTCAGTTATCAAATCTGGTTCACGAATACTATTTCTATTTCCCGGTATTCCTCTTGGAGCAGCCTGTAATTCTTCTGACGCATATGGATTTATTGAAGAAGAATCTGTTTCTATCTTTATAGGTCTTGAATATAATTTTGTTGTTACTTCGTCTGTTCCATCTAATGTATATTCTATAGAACTTGATGTATCACACATTACTGTTACATTTGGTACAGGTACCCATACCCATTCATTACCACCATCGTCCGTTATCACTAATCCTTGGTCTACATCATTTTGCGTTGGAGCTTGTTCTCCATTTCCCCATTTTGATGTATCTGTATCTATTGGAGTATATCCTTCTGGAATTATTGGATTATTAGATGTTGCTTTTTTTCCATTTATTGTTCCATTTGCTGTAGCTTTTGTATCTACTGCTACTTTTATAGGTCTTGGATTTCCTGTAACTTGTTCATCTATCCACTCAGATGTATTTTCTAAATCTTCTTGTTCATTCGCTCTTGACTGTGCATATTTATTTTTTGCATCTTTTGACTTGCCAATTATTCCATTATTATCCAATACTAGGCTAATGCTCACTCCTGCTAGTATTAATAATACCACTATAGTAACTACTAATGCTATTAAGGTTATACCTTTTTTTTCATTTAAGTTTTTTAACATTCTCTTTTGCTCCTTTACTTTAATAATTTATTTTGTCTTATTGTTTTTAATCGATGTGTAGATTATTTTACTATTAGAGTTGGACGAGTACCGTACATATGAACTCGTTTTCCAGTCTGGTGAGGCAAACCAACTATCGCTACGACTAAATACCGGAGATTCTCCAGTTCCAGAGTTTGCATAATTACCGCCTCTAGCAAGTCTGCTATTGAAACCAATTGCCTCTTGAGTCCATTCAGTGCAATTTCCCGCCAAATCATAAATATTATTTGCTTTCCAAGCTTCGTTTGACCCCGTATTCTTTTTTATTGCACACCAAGAAGCTAGTTCGTAATTTCCTGTATTTGCTGGCGACGTTGAATCACGATAGTTTCCCCATGATCTTGAATCTACTACACTTTTTTGTTCTCCCTTAGTTCCTATAAATTTACACGCCATATCCCATTGGCATCCCCATATCATTTGTGCTTCTGCTTTTTCACTTGCATTTAACTCTTTGCAATGTTTATATAATTCATACCAATCTGTTTCCGTTAGCGTAGCTTTATCTTTTTGTACACCTTCAGCAGACAATTCATATCTTCCAATATAGAAACCTCCATATTTTTGTATGCTTTCTAGCATCTCTTTATAGCTTGCCACAAATGCTTCAGCCATTTGTTCAGAACTTTCAAAACCCAATGTTGTTTTATAGTTTTCTTCTTTTATATCATAAGCATCTCCTCCAGTATATCTTTCTATAACTAGGTCCGGTTCACGACAACCTCCCGTTGTTCCTGAAATAACTCTTGGCGCTGCATATAACTCATTATCTTTATATGGGTTAATTGACTCAGAATCAGTCACTATTTGTATAGGCTTTGAATACAGTTTTGTCGTTACATTTTCTGTTCCATACAATGTATATTCTATGGTATTTGATGTGTCACACATTACCGTTACATCTGGTACAGGTATCCATACCCATTCATTTCCTTTTTCATCTGATATTACTAGACCGTGGTCTACATCATTTTGAGTTGGAGCAGTACTGCCATCTCCCCATTTTGATGTATCTGTATCTATTGGAATGTATCCTTTAGGGATAATTGGATTATTAGATGTTGCTTTTCTTCCATTGATTGTTCCGTTATCAGTAGCCTCTGTATTCACCGCAACTTTCTTAGGTCTTGGCTCTCCTGTAATCAGTTCATCTATCCAATCAGAAGCATCTTCCAGATCACTTTGTTCATTTTTTCTTGACTGTGCATATTTATTTTTTGCATCTTTTGACTTGCCAATTATTCCATTATTATCCAATACTAGGCTAATGCTCACTCCTGCTAGTATTAATAATACCACTATAGTTACCACTAGAGCTATTAAGGTTATACCTTTTTCTTCATTTAATTTTTTTAACATTTTCTTTTGCTCCTTTACTTTAATAATTCATTTTCTCTTATTGTTTTTAATTGATGTGTAAATTATTTTACTATTAGAGTTGGACGAGTACCGTACTCTATTAAATGTGTGATACGTTCTAAATCCAGACCATTTTCCAAAAGCTGAAGCTCCCACGTCCATATAGTTACCTCCTCTATCAACTCTACTTACTCCTGCTTCTTGAGTCCACTCATTACAATTTCCCGCTAAATCGTATATATTATTTGCTTTCCATGCTTCATTTGATCCTGTATTCTTTCTTACAGCTGCATAACCATTAGTATCTTTCTCATAATTTCCCGTATCTGCTGGAGATATCGAATCTGCATAATTTCCCCAAGATCTTGAATCTATAATATCTTTCTTTTCTCCTCTGCTTGCAATAAAATTACAAGCCATATCCCATTGACATCCCCAAATCATACCTATTTCTACGTTTTCATTTACATTAAGATCTTTACACTTTACGTATAATTCGTACCATTTAATTAAATTCAAAGTTGGTTGATCTTTTTTCACTCCTTCGGCCGATAGCTCATATCTTCCTATATAAAAACCACCATATTTTTTAATGCTATTTATCATATTCTTATAATCTTGCACAAATGTTTCTGCCATTTCCTCTTTACTTGAAAAACCCATTATTCCATTATAATATTCTTTTTGAGAGTCATCACCTTCAACATATCCACCTATCACATCTGGTTCGCGATTTCCTCTTATGTTACCCGGCACAACTCTTGGAGATGCCCCTGATTCTTCATTTTCATACGGATTAATTGAATCAGAATCTGTTGCTATTTGTATAGGCTTTGAATATATTGTTGTCGTCACATTATCCATTCCATGTAATGTATACTCTATAGTATTTGATGTATCACACATTAATGTTACGTCTGGTACTGGTATCCATACCCATTCGTTTTCTTCGCCATCTTTTATCACTAAACCATGATCCACATCATTTTGAGTTGGAGCAGTACTGCCATCTCCCCATTTTGATGTATCTGTATCTATTGGAATGTATCCTTTAGGGATAATTGGATTATTAGATGTTGCTTTTCTTCCATTGATTGTTCCGTTATCAGTAGCCTCTGTATTCACCGCAACTTTCTTAGGTCTTGGCTCTCCTGTAATCAGTTCATCTATCCAATCAGAAGCATCTTCCAGATCACTTTGTTCATTTTTTCTTGACTGTGCATATTTATTTTTCGCATCTTTTGATTTAATAATTATGCCATTATTATCTAATATAAGACTAATGCTTACTCCCGCTAGTATTAAAAGCACTACTATTGTCACAACTAATGCTATCAAAGTTATTCCTCTTTGTTTATTGTTAATTTTGCATAATTTTTTCTGTTTTTCTTTGGTATTCTTCTGAATTTTATTATTTTCCATATTTTTTCTCCTTCACTTTAGTATATCGTTATTATAAAACATTTAGTTTTATAATTCAACCTTTTTATTTTTATTAAATATATAATTTAAT
>CAKPGM010000010.1 GCA_934154805.1 uncultured Clostridia bacterium
TTTCTTTTTATTGAGATAACTGTGTTATCTGGGTTTGTAACAGCTTGACGTTTTGCTATTTGTCCTACTAATCTTTCTCCATTTTTTGAGAATGCAACTACAGATGGTGTTGTTCTGTTTCCTTCTGCGTTAGGAATAACAACTGGCTCTCCTCCTTCCATAACTGCAACACATGAATTTGTTGTTCCTAAGTCAATTCCTATAATTTTTCCCATAATAAAATTCCTCCTTAAATTTATATACAATTTATTTTTTTCTTTCTTTGGTTTTGAGGTTCTAAAATAAATTTCTTTATTATTATTCCCTCTATTTATAATTTTAAAATTATTAACTTATTAATTTGCTACTATGACCATAGAATGTCTTATTACTCTATTTCCTATCATATAGCCTTTTCTATATTCTTGAGCAACTATTTTCTCTCCAAGGTTTTCATCTTGAATCATACTAACTGCTTCGTGAAGCTCTGGGTCAAAAGGTTGACCAACTGCTTCTATCTCTTTTACTCCATTTGCTGAAAGCACATCTTTAAATTGTTTTAATACTAGTTCTATTCCTTTTTTGTATTCTTCGTCTTTGCTTTCGGCTTCTGCTGCTTTTTCTAAGTTGTCTATTACTGGAAGTAATGCTGATATTATATCTCCCATTATAGAAACATATAAACCTTCTCTTTCCTTTGCACTCCTCTTCTTTAAATTGTCAAATTCTGCAATTAGCCTTGTGTGTCTGTCTTTGATGTCTTCAAGTTCTTCTTTTGCTTTTGCTAATTCTTCGTTTGATTCTTTTTTAGTATCTTTTTCGTTTTCCTCTATATCTATTTTTTCTTCTTTATCCATCCTTGTTCTCCTTTCCTTCTCCTAACATTTTATCTTCATTTAATTTCTGGCTAATATATTTCATAGCAGAAATTACTTTCGAATAATCCATTCTTGTTGGTCCTATTATTGCAATAGTTCCTAAATCTTTGCCGTCTTTTTTATGTTTAAATGTTACAATACTAAAATCTTTTAATGCTTCATCTGCGTTTTCATCACCTATATAAACATTTATCTCATCTTGATCGCTTCCACTATTTAGTACATTCATTAATTGCTTTGTTTTGTCTGAGTCTAATATGTTTACAAAATTCTTTGCAAGATCTAGACTTTTAAATTCTGGTAGTTCAAATGATTTATCTGCACCTTCCATATATACTGGTACATCATCATTTATTGCCTTTTTTATTTGTTCTAGTATTGGTTTTACAACATTTAGCAAACTCTTCATTTCTGTATGCATATATTCTTCCATTGGTTTGTCTATTTCTGTTATTGGCTTTCCTTTTAACTTGTTGTTAAACAAATATGTTATTGTTTCAACTTGTTCTTGTGTTATATCTTCATCAAATTTTATTATTGTTTCTTTTATAAGTCCACTACCTGTTAATATAACTGCCATCAACAATCTTGAACCTAATAGAACAAATTTTATTTCTTCTATATCTTGTGCCTTTGGACCAATTCCAACTGAAGTATAATGAGTTATTTCCGATAATGTTGATGTTGTAATTTTTGTTAAATCTTCTATTTGATTTACTTTACTTTCTAGTTGGTTTTGAATATATTTTATTTCTTGTCTGCTTATGCTATTGTAATTTATAAGTTCATCAACATAGTATCTGTATCCTTTTGCTGATGGAACTCTGCCTGCAGATGTATGAGGTTTTTCTAGTAGTCCAATCTTTTCTAACTCTGCCATATCATTTCTAATTGTAGCACTACTAAAGTCTATTTTTTGTTTATCTACAAGGGCTTTAGAACTTACTGGTTCTGCTGTTTCTATGTATTCTTCCACAATAGCTTGCAATACTTTTTTCTTTCTATTGTCTAACATATTTTCACCTCTTTTTAGCACTTTATACATCAGAGTGCTAAACTGTGTATATAATACATCCATATTTAGCAAATGTCAATAGAGATTGCTAATTTAATTGTGAATTTTTTGTGTTCATTTTTTGTATTTTTATATCTAAAAAATCACCAGCAAAATATTTAATACTTTGCTAGTGATTTTTTTAATAATTATGCATTGCTGTTAGTTTTATTATCAGATCAGTGTTATCATCTTCTGCAGCTTTATTTCGTCTTATTTTACCGCATTTTTTGCATTTGAATATTATTACATATCCTTTTTTACTGTCTAATTCTGCGCCAACTGGTTCTAATGTTCCTTTACATTCTTCTTGTCTATCTCCAGGATTTATGTCTACGTGTTTTGAGTGCAAGCAGTATGGACAATGATTTCTGCAAGAATACCCTAGTTTCGGTACATGCTTACCACAGTTTTCGCATATAAATTCTTCGTCTATTTCTGTAAAATTTCCTGCCATCTTATTCACCTATTCTTCGAATATACTTCCACCTATAAATTCTCTTAATAAAGAATTCTTTGGTATGTATTGTTCATCTATTTCTTTAAAATATTTTAAGAATTTTACTAGTCGTTTTGCCTCTGCATATTCTGGTTCTTCGTTTGTAATTTCTTCTAATAAAGGTAATGCGTGTTTCTTTAATACACTAAATTCATATATTAATGAAGAGTTAAACATTGCGTCGCAGTTCTCTTGGAATGGGAATATGTTTTTAAATTCTCCTCTGTTTACACTGTCCCAAGATTTTAATGTATGAAGTGCAGAATATCCTCTATAGCTGTTATCTCTTACAATTCTTCTTATTAATCTTGTATCTGTTGTTGATATTCTGTTACAGTAGTCTATGTTTAGTACTGTTAAATCACTTATATAGATTTTATATTTTTGCTCCATTGGTATTGAACTTGTTAATTTATCGTTTAAGCAGTGTATTCCTTCTACTACCAAGATTTCGTCATCTGCTAAGTGCATTTTTTCTCCATTGTAGCATTTTGTTCCTACTTTGAAGTCAAATGTTGGTACATCTACTGTTCCGCCTTCTAATAGTGTTTTTATGTGATTATTGAACAAGTCTAAGTCAATTGCTTCTAGACATTCAAAATCATAGTTTCCGTTTTCATCTCTTGGAGTATCTTTTCTTTCTACGAAATAGTTATCAACTGATATTGTAACAGGTTTGAATCCATTTAATCTTAGTTGAATTCCTAATCTCTTTGCAAAAGTAGTTTTCCCTGATGATGATGGACCTGCTATTAATACCATTTTTATATTTTTTCTTTGCAATATATCATCAGCTATATCTGCTATTTTCTTTTCATGAAGAGCCTCTGATAATAATATTATATCTTTCCCTTTTCCACTTTCTATTGCATTGTTTAAATTATATAGATTATGTATGTTCAATACTTTATGGATATCTTCGTATTCTTCTAATGTTGCTAGTAATTTTTTTCCACTTCTTTGATTTGATAATTCATGTGGATTTGATGCTGCTGGATATATTACTAAGAATCCGTCTTTATATTTCTTTATATCAAATACATTTGTATATCCTGTTGCAATTGGCATTACTCCAAAGAAGTAGTTGTAGTAGTTTTCACAATAATATAGCGAAACCATTTCTTTTTGGTAGTTATCAAATTGAGCCATTCCTCTTTGTGTTTTTTCGCTATGATAAAATTCAGCTGCTTCTTCTTTGTCCATTTCTACTTTTCTTATTTCTAAATTCTTGTCGATAATTTCTTGCATTCTTGCTTCTATCTTTTTTATCATTTCTTCTGTTATTTCCATATTTTCTATTTTACAGAACATTGCATTAGCTAATTGATAGTTTACACTAAGTAATGCTGTTGGATATGTTTCTTCAAGTGCTTTTGCCATTACATACAAGATTCCTCTTATATAAATTCTATGACCATCTTTTGTACCAGTGTCTAATAATGTAATTTTGTCAGTATCCTTAATTTCAAAGTTTAGTGACTTTACTTCATTATTGCACATACAAGCAATTATTGTTCTTCCTTGCTTTGTAGCTTCTTCTATTTCATTTTTATATTTTTCAATTACTTTCATAATGTTTTCTCCAATCTTTCTATTTTGTACTTTCATATTGTATCATATTTTTTGTATATTTGGATATACTTATATTAAAATTTTATTAAATTTGTAGGAGGAATATTCTATGACTAATAAAAGAATTAGTGAGATATTAAAGAGTAAGGAAATTAAAGAGATTTATTATAATGAGCAACCAGTTTGGGTGCAAGAATTACACGGAAGTACCGCTAAGGTAGGTTTTATGAATTCTAGTAATACAAAAGATTTGTATATTGATGATTTATACGAAAAAGACTTATATAATTAGATTTATCGGAAGGAGTACCTTCCGATATTTTAATTTATATTATTTAATTCCTCTAAGAATTCAGCCACGCCTTCTTTATTGTTAGATTTTATTACTCTATTTGCATATTTTTTCACATTATCTTGAGCATTATCTACAACTACTGCTAGTCCAACCTTTTTTAACATTGAAACATCGTTTTCATTATCTCCTATTGCTATTGCATCTTTTAAATCTATATTTAATTTGTCACATAATATTTTTACAGCATTTCCTTTTGAAGATTCAATATTTGCCACGTCAAATGATGTTGTATCTCTTTGCTTTTCGTTTTCATCTATTAATTTAGGAGATTGGTATTTTATTTCAACGTTTTTTAATTTTTCTGCTTGCTGTTTTGCCATTTTTACTTTATAAAAATCCGTATCTGTAACCACACATTGGTTTATATCATTTTCTTGTACAAACTTTTCGATAGGTTCTTCTAATTTTCTTTCTGAACCATCAAAATGTTTTAGTTTTGTAACAACTCTATCTTCACCAACATTCATCATAAATCTTACATCTTCTTGTGTTGCGATTTTATATAATTCTATTATTGATGGTTTATCCATAATGTTGGTATATATTTCTGTTTTATCTTGGTAATCATATATTCCACCACCATTAGAAATTATGATATATCTGCTTGCATTAGTTTCTCTACTAATGTTTTCTGTATATTTTCTAGGTCTTCCAGAGGCTATTACAACTAATATGCCTCTGTCCATTAACTTCTTTATAGCTTGCTTGGTTCTTGTGGTTATTTCTTGGTTATCATTTCTTAATGTTCCGTCTATATCTACAAATACGATTTTATACATTATTTCTCCCTACTGATATTCTACAATATCTATCCACTTACTTAAAAATTCTTGTTCTTCCGCTTTTCCTTTTGTCATTTGTGTTGCTGCAACTATTGGTATCCAGGTTTGGATTTTGTTTTTCTCTATCTCACTTGCATTTGCAAATATTTCTAAGTATCTATTTGCAATTTCGTCTTGTCCTTTCATTGAGAATAATAAGAATGTTCTTGCAGCATCTGCTGACGCATTTCCTTGTGTTGCGTGTGACCAGTCTAATATGCAATATTCTCCATTTTCTTTTACTATTATATTGCTTGGGTTAAAATCTCCATGACATAATTTTGCGTGGTTTTTCATTCCCTCTAGTCTTTGTAGTAAATCATATCTTACTTCGTTGCTTATGTTTGTTGCCTCTGTTAGTTTTCTTCTAAATTTATCTTTTATTCTACTTAATAGAGGTACTTTCTTTGATAATACTTCTAGTTGTATTTTTACAAAGAATTGTAAATATTCTTCTAATTTTTCTGGATGTTCTTCCATTAATTGGCTTAATGGTTTTCCTTCTACATATTCTGTAATCAAGGCCCATCTATTTTCTATTTTTCCTATTTCTATTAGCTTTGGTACATTTAAGTCTGTTGCTTCTTCAACTCTTGCTAAGTTCAAAGCTTCGTTTAGTATATCCGCCTTTGAGTAGTTTTCTATAAATAATTTTATTGTTTTTCCATTGTCTTGATATATGGTTTTGTTCGCTCTTTCTGCTATTACATTGTTTAAATTATATTCCATTTTCTTCTCCTCCTTCTACTTTGTGACCATAATATGCTTGTAAATACATATCTTTTATTTCGCTCATCAATGGGTATCTTGGGTTTGTTCCAGTACATTGATCATCAAATGCGTCTTCTGTCATTTCGTCTAAGGTTGCTAAGAAATCCTTTTCATCTACTCCATAATCTCTTATTGTTGGTTTTATACCAATTGTTTCTTTTAGTTCATCTATTTTCTTTATTAGATTTTCTAGTTTTTCTTCATCATTATTTCCTGTAATTCCTACACTTTCTGCTATTTCTGCATATCTTCTTAGTGTATTTGGATATCCATATTGTGGAAATGTTCCCATTTTTACAGGTGCTTCTTGGCTATTGTATCTTAGTACTTCGTCTATTAACAAAGCATTTGCAATTCCGTGTGCTATATGATGGAATGCTCCTAATTTATGTGCCATTGAGTGACATACTCCTAAGAATGCATTTGCGAAGGCCATTCCTGCCATTGTTGCTGCATTTGCCATTTCTTCTCTTGCTTCTGGATCATTTGCTCCATTTTCATATGCTCTTGGTAAATATTTAAATATTTTTCCTAATGCTTCTTTTGCAAGTGCATCTGTGTATGGTGTTGCCATCATTGATGCATATGCTTCTAGGCAGTGTGTTACAGCGTCTATTCCTGATGCAGATGTTAATCCTTTTGGCGCATCCATCATCATATTTGCGTCTACTATTGCCATCTTTGGTAGTAGCTCATAATCTGCTAGAGGATATTTTATTCCTGTTGTTTCATCAGTAATAACTGCGAATGGTGTAACTTCAGAACCTGTTCCTGCTGATGTTGGAACTGCTATGAAGTAAGCTTTTTCTCCCATTTTAGGAAATGTGTATACTCTTTTTCTAATGTCCATAAATCTCATTGCCATATCTAGGAATTCTACTTCTGGATGTTCATATAATACCCACATTATTTTTGCTGCATCCATTGCACTTCCTCCACCAACTGCGATTATGCAATCTGGATTAAATTCTGTTAGTATTTTTGCTCCTTCTTTTGCACTAGCAAGTGTTGGATCTGGTTGAACATCTGAAAATGTTGCATGTTCTATTCCCATTTCATTTAATTTGTCTGTTATTACTTTTGTGTATCCGTTTTTGTATAAGAAACTATCTGTTACTATGAATACTCTCTTTTTATTCATTACATTTTTTAATTCTTCTAAGGCTACTGGCAAGCATCCTCTCTTTATATATACCTTCTCAGGTGTTCTAAACCAAAGCATATTTTCTCTCCTCTCTGCAACTGTTTTTACATTTATTAAATGTTTTACTCCCACATTCTCTGAAACCGAGTTTCCTCCCCAAGTTCCACAGCCTAGTGTTAGTGAAGGAGTTAATTTAAAGTTGTAAATATCTCCTATTCCACCTTGTGATGCTGGTGTATTTACTAACACTCTGTAAGTTTTCATTGTGCTATAAAAGGTTTGTAGCTTTTCTTGTTCTGTTAAGGTATTTATATATATTGATGATGTGTGTCCTAATCCGCCATCTTCTATTAGTCTATATGCTTTGTCCACAGCGTCTACAAAATTCTTGGCTCTATACATTGCTAATACTGGTGATAGTTTTTCTCTTGCAAATTCTTCTGACATTTCTACACTCTCAACTTCACCTATTAATATTTTTGTGTTTTCTGGAACATTTATTCCTGCAAGCTCTGCAATACGAGTTGCTTTCTGTCCTACTATTTTTGCATTTAATGCACCATTTATGATTATGGTTTTTCTTACTTTTTCTGTTTCTTCTGGATTTAGTATATAGCAATTTCTTTTTAGAAATTCATCTCTTACTTTATCATATATTGAATCTAGAACTATTACTGATTGTTCTGACGCACATATCATTCCATTATCGAATGTTTTTGAGTGTATTATTGAGTTTACTGCTAATAATATATCTGCACTTTCATCTATTACAGCTGGTGTATTTCCCGGTCCAACTCCTAATGCTGGCTTTCCACTAGAATATGCTGATTTTACCATTCCAGGTCCACCCGTTGCAAGTATTATATCTGCTGACTGCATTAGCATATTTGTTAACTCTAATGATGGAACATCAATCCAAGCAATAATGTCTTTTGGTGCTCCAGCTTTTATTGCCGCTTCTAGTACTATTTTTGTTGCCTCTATTGTAGATTTTTTTGCTCTTGGATGAGGACTTATTATCATTCCATTTCTAGTTTTTAATGCTATTAATGTTTTAAATATTGCTGTTGATGTAGGGTTTGTTGTTGGTATTACTGCCGCAATTACTCCTACTGGTTCAGCTATTTTCTTAATTCCAAAGTTTTTGTCTTCTTCTAGTACTCCACAGGTTCTTACATTTCTATATTTATTGTAAACATATTCAGCTGCATAATTGTTCTTTATTACTTTGTCTTCTACAACTCCCATCCCTGTTTCTTCCACTGCCATTTTTGCAAGTGGAATTCTTGCTTGGTTTGCTGCTATTGCTGCTGCTTTAAATATCTTGTCTACTTGTTCTTGTGTATATTTTGAAAATTCCTTTTGTGCTTTTCTAACTCTTTCAAAAGCCTCTTGTAGACTATCTACACTGTCTACGACTTTGTATTCGTCACTCATATTTTTCCTCCTAGTTTATTAAATATCTTTTGCTTATATGTCATTAGCATAATACCATTATTGTGATTATTTTTCAATAATTTTTCTGCTATTTTGTAATTAATTTTTTATTAAATTAATCTCTTTGCCTTCCAATATTCTTTTTACAAAATCATTGTCATTATATACCTCTATTGCTTCTGGAAGGACCTCTATTGTAAATTTAGTGTCTGATAGTTTTTCTCCATCAACATTAAATGTAACTTCTTGTTCAAATTCTAATTCAATATGCTTGCCTCTATATTTATGCATTTTTCTTTTGCCTTCGTGTTTTCCCTTTTTCATTTTTAAAAGCAATGGTATCATTTTTAGTCTTGGCATTTTTTCTGCATAATATATGTCTAGTATTCCGTCTGTAAGTTTTGATTTTGGTGCTACATTAAAGCCTCCTCCATAATAACCTCCATTACAGATACTTATCATAGAGTATTTGTCTTGTATTGTTTTTACTTCTGTTTTTAGTTTCATTTCTTTAAATCTATAATTAAAGAAAGTATATATTATACTTACATTATACATTTGACTGGCTGGGACTATTGTGTTTCTAAACTTATCAATATTGTTTGCAACTTCTGCATCCATTCCACAACAAGCTACATTTATAAAATAAGTATCATTTATTTTAGCTAAATCTATTTTGCTTATTCCTTGCGGAAGTGATTTAATTGTTCTATAAGTATCATTTCCAGACCCTGCCGGTATTATTCCTAATTTGTTTTTTGTTCCAATTATTCCTGCTAGAGTTCTTGTTAATGTTCCATCTCCACCAACTACATATATTACGTGTTCTGCATTACAATACTCTCTTGCAATATCTGCACCACTTTTATCTTCAGTTATATATCTAATTGCATATCTTTTATTTTCCTCTTTGCATATTTTTTCTATGTGCGGAACTATCTTTTTATACTTTCCTCTTCCTGCTATTTGATTTACTATAAAAATATACTTCATATCTTCCTATCCTTTTAGTAATTTTAGAACTTCCCCTCTTAAGTAATCATTTGCTTCTTCTATTTCCATATTACTTACATCTATTGGCTTACCAAACTTTATGCTTAGTCCTTTTCCAAAAAGTTTATATTTTCCTCTTATTGCAAATGGAACTATTTTACTATTTGTTTTTTTAGCTATTGAAACTGCTCCATGTCTAAATTTCAATAAGTCTTCATTGGTTCTATTTCTTGTTCCTTCTGGGAATATCCCAACTGCTCCACCATGTTTTAAAATATCTTCTGCTTCCATAACTGCAACCGGATTTGATTTGTTTCTATGTACTTTTATTGTTCCAACTTTTTTAAAAATCCATCCGTGTATTCCTTTAAAAAGACTTTCTTTTGCCATATAATGTACTAGTCTTTTCGTTGATGTCATTACCATTACCGGATCTATTGCATTTACGTGATTTCCTGCAAGTATTATTGGCCCTTCCTGTGGTATATTTTCTTTATCTATTCTTTTTGGTCTATATAATATTTTTAATAAAAATATTGCCAGATTTCTTAGAAAATAATATAAAGGTTTATCTTCTCTTTTCATAATTATCACTTTTCTTTCTTGTTAAACATCCCTTTATTATAATAAGCAAGTAACTTATTATATGTAGATACTTGCTTATGATTAGTTGTTATTTAATTCTTCTTTTACTTCGTAATCCTTTGTTTTTAATGCTGTTATAGTTGTTATTATTGCACTAATGATTACAAATAAGTAAAAGCTTGCTCCTCTATTTAATAATATTGCACTATTTATCATAGTAGCCGGAAATACTCCTTTAAATATTTCTATAAAAGCTCCTTCGCTTACTCCTACCGCACCAGGAGATGGTATTCCAGATACTGTTGCATATAGCATTGCTTGCAATGTTACTATTTGGAAGAAGTTATAACCCGTGAATCCAAATGCAAGATATACCCAATATGGTATGCTATAATAAATTATTACTTGTATAAATGTTGTTACTAATGTCTTTATCATCAGCTTTTTATGTTCTTTTATATAAACTGCACTTTCTTGGTATTTTTCTAATTCTTTTTCTAAAGATTCTTGTTTCTTCTCTATATTTGATATTCTAAAGAATTTTAATACTTTTACTGCAAAATTTATTAGTCCTTTTGATAGTCTTTTTGAGAATATTGATATTGCTAATAATGTTAATGCAGTTGAATTTAATAGTATTCCCACTATAACTAAATATATCAATCCACTTTTTACTATTTCAAAATGAATTACTGTACTTACTATTCCTAATGTAATTGTTACTATTTGAAAACTTGTTAAATGTACTAATAATGCTAGTGTCGAATTCGCCACAGCTATTTTTTCTTTGTGCATATAATATATTTCCATAGGTTGACCACCGCTAGCAGCAGGTGTTATTGAACTGAAGAAGAATCCTATTAATGTGTATCTTATATTTCTTAAAAATGTTGATTTTTCTCCTAGTTCTTTTAGTATTCTTGTTATATTTATCGTTTCTCCAAGCAAATATAAGCACATAGCTATTATTGCTACTAATATATATCTTTTCTTTACACTTACTGCTATATTTAATATTTCTAACACATTTTGGTCTTTAAATATTAAATAAAATGTTAAGCCTATTAATAATATAAAAACTATTAAATTTCTTATTGTTTTCTTAATCTTTTTAGCCTTTTCTGTTTTATCCATTTTTCCATCCATAAATGATTAATCTATCATTGTTATTTTTTCTATTATTGGTTGATTTGCTTTCAATACTGTTCCGTTATTGTCTTCCACCTTTGTATCAGCACATATTTTGTCTACTATTTCTATTCCGCTTGTTACTCTTCCAAATCCTGCATAGTTTCCATCTAGGAATTTGCTGTCTTGATGAACTATAAAGAATTGTGAGCTTGCACTGTCATATGCAGTTGCACGAGCCATTGATATTACTCCTCTTGTATGTGATATGCTATTTTTTACTCCGTTAGCAGCAAATTCTCCTTTAATTTCTTTATCACTTCCACCCATTCCTGTTCCTTGTGGATCTCCACCTTGAATCATAAATCCTGATATTATTCTATGGAATGTTAATCCATTGTAAAATCCCTTATTTACAAGTTCTGCAAAGTTTTCGACTGTTATTGGTGCAACGTCTGCATCTAGTTCTAATGCTATTGTTCCATAATCTTTAATTACCATTTCTGCATGATGTTTACCTTTACTATACACTTTATTTTCCTCCTTATTCTCATCAGCTACTGTGTTTTCTTCTTTATCCGAAACAACAGTATTTTCTGTTTTATTTTCATTGTTGTTTGGCTTCTTTGTTTTTTGGTTGTTGTATAAGGCATAACCAACCATTCCTGCTATTAATAATATAGCTACAAGTATTGTTATAATAACTTCTTTTTTCATTTTTGTTCCTCCTTAATATATTTTATATATTCAACATTGCTTTTTTTGCTCTGTTTAACCATACAATTATATATTTGATTTCTTAAGTCTTTTTTCTGTTCTTGAATACTTAAATTTTTATCTGCGAAAAACGGGCCATCTATGTATGTCACAATTTTTATTTTATCTTTTTTCCCTTTTTGATATGTGTTTGTTATACAAAATGCTGGCACATTATATTTTATAGGATATTTAAACGAAACATCTTTAAATGGTCTTATTTTTGTGTAATATGGCCATATATGTGCCTCTGGGTAGATTGTAATTGAATGTTTTTTGTTTATGTTCTTTTCTATTGTTTCCAAGAAATGTTCCATTCCTTTTTTATCACAAGGAATTGGAATAGCTCCAAGCATTTGCGATAATGTTTTTAATCCTTTCATTGAAACATTTTCTGGATTTACTATAAAGTAGTTCCTCTTTGGATAATTTGCAAGGCTTGGTATAAATGTGTCCGCAAATGGTTGCGTATGATTTCCATATATAAAATATCCTGTTTTTTTGTATTTTTTCAGCTTTTCCCTGCCTACATATTTTATTCCGAATTTTGTTTTAACATACAAAAGTTTTATCGGCATACTCAATATATTTTGCACTAGAAATGCACATAAATTCCATAACGGGTTTTTATGTACATATTTGTAGCTTCCATCTATTTTTCTTGGAACTATTTGTGCCTCTGAAAATTCATCATTCAATTCATCTTTATAATAGATAATCTTTTCTTCCATTAATTCTCCTGATCAGCTGTAATTTTTTCCTTGTCACATTTATATTCAAGTGGAATCTTGTAAAAATCCTCATATACTTTTTTCCATACTTGATAGTTTTTATCTCTCATAATTTCAGTATTTTCTTTTTCTGTTTTATTAGTATCTGGATAAATTGGCTCTTCAATATTTACGATATACTCTTGAACAGGGAAACCATCTTCTCCAATTATTTCACTATCTTGCATTGTTATAAATATTGGAATTATTGGAACATTGTTTCTTGTAGCCATTTTATATGCTCCATCTTTTAATGGCTTTGGTTTTCTATAATTCCACCATAGACTTTGTTCTGGATAAATTAATATAAAGTCGCCTCTTTGTAGAATTGTATCAACAGCTTTCATAAAATTTATCATTGTTCTTTTATTTGAGCTTAGTGGTAATGTATCTGCATTCCTGAATAAGAAGCCATAAAATCCAGGGAAGTTTGTATAATTTCCTTCTCTTATTACTTTATATAACTTTTTACTCTTTGATTGTTTTGTGCTTCTAAAAACTTCTTCAACTGCAAATGAGTCAAATGGGTTAAAGTGGTTGCAGGTTATCATTGCTCCTGTTTCTACACTTTGAAGATTCTCGATTCCTTTCACTTCCTTAATGATTAATCTATTATTTTTAAGTATTTCGTTTAAAAATCTTTCTCCAAATTTATTAGCTACTGTTCTTTTTATTTTGCTTGTGCTTTTCTTTTTTAAATAGTCGACATTCTCTGGTGTTAGAATTATTGTGGGTGGATCTTTTTCTGGATCTACATCAAATCTACCCTCTCGTTCAAGCCTATCAATCTCCTCTAAAATTTCCAGCCTATCTTGAGCCTTTTCTATTACTTGTTCTTTCATCCCTATCTCCTATATTTTCTATCATCACCCACGCAATCACATTCTTTTTGCGCTAGTGCTCTTAGTCTCTTGTCTGATTCCATATCTTCAAATTTTTCTTCTTCTGTATAACTATCCTTGATTTCCATTATCTTATCAAAGTACTCTGTTTTTTGAGCGTATTTCCAAAAATATTCTTTATATAAAATATCTTCAAAATGCCAAGGTTTAAATGCTAAATTATAGTGTATTATATGTAATTTATCTCTTTCTACTGTATCTCCACCTATTGGCATTCTATCCCAGGTATTTTCCAGTATTTTTACTCTACCTTTACATAATCTATTTAGATAATCTTGATCTTGTGCAACAGAAAATTTTACTGTTCCTAATAAATACAAGAATTTTTCTTGGAAATTCATTTTTCTCATTGCATCTAGGTTCATTAGAAGTATTCCCGCATTAAAATAATTGTGATAATCTGCTACTCCAACAACTTTTTCAGCATATTCTTGGAAAACTTCTATTGTTTGTATTACATCATCTGGTGCTGCTGCTACTAGATTATCTTCCATATCTGTATTATATAACTCTGCTATATCAGATAATATTACAATATCACTATCTAAGTATAAGACCTTATCATACTGTGGATACAAATCTGGTATAAATAGTCTAAAGTATGTTGTTTTAGAGTAATAATCTCTTGTATAAAGTTTATCTTTTACTTTATTTATGTAATAATTTAAATCAACAAATTCTATACTTACGTTTTCTCTCTCATATTTCAATATGTTTTTCATGTTTTCTTCTTCTATATTTGTGTATAGTATTTTAATTACATAGTTATTAGTGTCTGATGAGTTTTCTATTAAAGATTGCAACGCTACTGCTAAGAATGGTATATATTTGTCGTCTGTTGCAAAAAATATTGGTATAACTTGTTTTTCTTTTTTCATTGTTTTCTCCTAACCATTGGTTGATATATGTTCTTTTGAGTTTGGGTATTCTTCTTTCCATTTTACATATTCTTCTAAGTCATCATCAAATGTGTGACATCTTAAAACCCTATGCACTCCTTCTATTTGCCATTGTTTGTAGTTCTCCGTATGTGGATACGGAAACCACAACATTCTTTTACAGAAATGGCAAATTACTGTTTTTGGATCGTTAAATCTTGCTTGTTCATTATATCTTCTTGGAAGTAATTTTTTCTTAGTTGTTGACCAGAATATTGCATCTTGATCTGCAAATATTAATTTTCTTGTTTTAATTAAATTTCTCGCTTTTTCTAAAAGCTTGGTCTCTTTTATTTTATTCATATTTATCAATAACATCCCTGCATTTATATAATCAGGTCTGATTATTTTCGAACCATATTTTTCTCTTACTGCTGCATACTCATATTCAGTAATATCAGTATTATAAAGTTCTGATATATCTTTATTTGCCATCATATCAATATCTAAATATAGTATTTTTTCCGGCATATTTGGTATTAAATCTATAAATAATCGTAGCAATGTATAAGGTGTGCAATAAGCATTTTCATTTTTGCACTTTCCAAATTCTTTTTCATATAAATTTGTTACATCTATTTTTGTTATTTTGTTGTCTGCATTTTTAGTCTTTACGACCTTATTTAGAAAGTCTATTTGCTCATCTTTTATTGCTGTATATTCTTTTTTTATTCTAGTAACTTCCATTGTTAATATGTAACAATTTATTGGTTCTTTAGTTTTGTTTGTTATTGATATTAGCTCTGTTAAGGCTCCATCAAATACCTTCTCATTTCCACTCAAAAGTAAATTTATCATTTTATCTCCAACTTATAATTTATCGTGATATTATTATACCCTATATAAATATTTTTTTCAACATTTTTTGCGTTATATTTCTTCTGTCAAATTACTTTTTATAAAAAAGTAGACACAATAATAAATATTGTATCCACTTGTTTTTTATTTTATTGTTTGTAATTTACGGTTGGAGTTATATCTGATTCAAAATTTCCTGATTTATTCCAATCTTCCTCCCAGCTATCTGGAAGTTCTCCCTCTTTGAACGGTACATTTACGGTTATTGACGAAATACCATTAAATACAGCACTTCCCATTGATGTAACATTTGATGATATATCGATATTTTGTAAACTGTCGCATCCATAGAAAGCATAGGTGCCAATTGTTGTTACACTGTTTGGTATTATCACATTAGACAAATTGGTACAATGTGCAAAAGCGCTTCTTTCTATTGTTGTCACAGTTTCAGGAATTGTGACTTTCTTTAGTTTTAAAGTAGATGTAAAGGTGAAGGAATCTATTACCTCTATTCCTTCAGAAATAATAACTTCTTCTATTGTATCTTGTTTTTTTGTATATACACCAATTGGTCCACTATTTGATCCTGCATTACATATAGATGAATTCCATAAAGTATTACTTGAATTTCCTGTTATCTTTTTTACTGGTTTATTGTTTATATAATTTGGTATTATAACTGTTGTATCAGTTCCTTTATAACTTGTTATAGTTATTGTTCCATCATCTTCTTCAGTATACTCCCAATCTCCTATATTTTCTGGTTCAACTTTATCTGGTTCATTTATTACTGTATCTATCCAGTTTCCTGCATTATTTAGATCTGCTTGTTCATTTTCTCTTGCCTGTGCATATTCTGTTTTTGCTTCCTTACTTTTTTGTATTATTCCATTATTGTCCAATATTAAGCTTATACTTACTCCTGCTAATATTAAAAGCACTACTATTGTTACTACTAATGCTATTAAAGTGATTCCATTTTTGTTTTTTAACATATTTTCCTCCTCCTTAGTTTCTTTTAAATTCCTTAATGTTTTTTCTAGCATTTTGTTCTCCACTCTCCTTTGTACGCTGTTATTACAAAACACTATGTTTTATAAGTCAACTATTCATTTTTCTTTTATTAAATATATAATTTAATAAAAATCTATATTTCTCACAAATGCTTTAAATCTATGAAATGTTCACCTCTTTATATTTTTATTATTTCCATTTTTTTATTTTTCAGTATTGATTTTTTCCTACTGTTATGCTATAAATAACAATAGTTATATTTTATTAAATTATATATTTAATTAAAATTTTAAAGAGAATAAAAAGAATCTAAGTTCCCAGCCTTTCTCTGGTATTTAGATTCTTTTATATTTATTAACATTTCTTTTTAAATATGACTTTCAAATGTCTTATTCCATCTCTAATCGCATTTAAATGTGGTTCTCTATCTCTTCCATCTTTGTAAAAGTTGACTGGTATTTCGACAATTTTCAGATGTGCTTCTTGTGCTTTTATAATCATCTCACTTGCATATTCCATCCCTGTAGATTTGCAGTTTAAATCTATTACTTTTTTGTTGCAATAGCCCCTAAGTCCACAATTTACATCATATATTTTTACTTTATATTTTTTTCTTATCAGAAAAGATAATATAGGCGTTCCAATATATCTATGTGTAAACGGCATTGCATTTTTCTCTATTTTTCCTTTTAGTCTATTTCCAATTACAAAGTCATAGCCTCCCCTTAATTTGTCTAAAAAAGGCTTTATCTCCAAAAAGTTATAACTATCATCAGAATCTGCCATAATTACATATTTTCCTTTTGCTGCTAATGTTCCATATCTTAAAGCATTGCCATATCCTTTTTCTTTCACATTAACAACATTTGCACCTAGTTCTTTTGCTATCTTTACAGACTTATCCGTACTTCCATTATCTGCAATTAATATTTCCGCATTCAAATTCTCTTCTTTTATAAATTCTTGTGCTTTTTTTATGCATACTGGTAGAGTTGTTTCTTCATTTAAGCACGGCATAAGTATTGTTAGTTCTATGTTATCCATCTTTCTTTTTTCCTTTTATATTAATCTGCGTATTTGTCAGCTTCTTTATTTTGTCTTTTAGTCTACAATTATCTAGTATAAAGTATGTTAGAGCCATTATCGAAATCATTTGACTTCTAAAAGTAAAAAATGAGTGTCTATATGAGTGGTTTGCTAATACCAAATATCTTATATATGGCATAATTGCTATTACTAATAATATTAAAGATGCTTTATTCTTCTTTATCTTCTTCCAGTCTATTACAACAACAAAGAATACTAAAAATGAACCAACTATCCACCATAACTTCGAAGTTCTTTTTACAATGTTTATTGGATATAATGTATGCCAGTTTCTAGTTATTGCTCCTATATACATTCTTTTTGCAGAATCTAACCCCTGCAAACCATTTACCCTTAATAATGCTTGATCTTTTACATAATCTAATGCATTTATATTTAATATTAGTGATGCTAGAGTCCATTTTGCAAGCCACATTCCAGCATATCCAACCAACCATAATATACAGCTTTTCAAAAATATTATAGCTCCATCTTTAAAAGTATTTATTTCTGAATTTTCCTTTTTCATTGCAAATATTATTATTAATGGTATAAACAGTGTTATTATTTCTGTTGTTAAGAAGTCGAAAAAACAAGTTATCATTCCTGTTATTAAGAATAACTTATATAAATTTTTGTCTTTTTTTATATTTATTGCAATCATTGAAGCTATCAGCATTATATAGAACGGCCATACAAATTCTAAGCACATTGCTATTATCGGGAAGGCTATCATTATCATTGATATTAAATATGCTATAGCAAGTTTTTTGCTTTCTTTCCAAAGCATTATAAGTAATGCTACTGCAAGTATTATTAGTAGAACATAATTTACTTGGTACATTTGCTCTAGTGAGATAATCATAAGTAAAGGTCTTAATATTAGCATACTTCCGTGCCAATATCTTATATACTGTTGGTTTGGTTCTTTATTTTCTTTGACCACTTCTATAAAGTCGTTGTTAATGTCCATTTTTATTGTTTCATAATAATTATCCCACATAATGGATTCTATAGGCTTGTTTGTATCTATGCAGTTTATAATATTTAGAATTACTGAATCCGCATATAAATGTAAATACGTATATTCTCTACCTGGTTGAAGTCTTTTAAATCCACTATTCTTTTCCAAATAAGTTGCTGATTTCTTCAAGTTTTCTTCTATACTAGCTTTGGGTATTTTAGCAGTTAGCGCTAGCCCCGAAAAAAGTATAACTAGAGTTATAATAAATACTAATATATATTCAAATATGTTTTTAATGTATTTCATTTTTTCTCCTTAATCTTTATAAAAAAATACTGTTGATAGCCTATTTTCTTATCAACAGTTTATTTTCTAAGATTTCTTTAGGTATTTTTCCACATTTTCTAGTATTATGTCCTTAACCTGTTTTACTAAGTCATTTATATCTATTTCTTCTTCACTATTTTTTATGCACTCTCTAGCAATTCCTCTAATTACGCTAGACGTTCTCTTTTCTAATAATAGTTTGTTTGTACTTTTCTTAAATTTACCATGTTTAAATATTTTGACAAAAATATTATGAGAGTTTTGGTAATTATTTCTTTCTATTTCTTGTATACATATATCCTGAATTTTTTCGCCTTTTTTGCAGAATTTGCGTCCTCTTGCTATGCTTTTAAACTCCTCTGCATCGTCTATTGATATAAATTGTATATTTTTTTCTTCTATGTTTTCTTTGATTTCTTTTGTTTTTTTCATTTCTTTCATTCCTCTCAGAATTAAATAATTCACATATATGATAACATTACTAAAAAGTTTTTTCAACTATTTTTTACAAATTTAATACATAGCATGAAAAAGATAGAGCGACCACTCTATCTTTTTCTTTTAATTAATTTTTTATGAATTCTTTTGATGGTTTAAGTTTATCATATTAAAAAACCATTGTCAATATAAGTCACAATATTTTATAGCCATTCTCCATTTTTCTTTATATATTGCTTTTTTATTACTTCTACTAATATTGAATATATGATTAATAATATTATTACAAATCCATAATATTGTAGTGGTAATATTTCAAAATGGAAGCTTGGTATATTGTGTAATAGTATTGGCGTTAGTATCGTACCTACTATTGTAGCTATTGTTCCAAGTGTTAGCCATTTGTTTGCTCTTGATTCTATGAATGGTTTTTTAGCTGTTCTAACATAATGGATTATCATTGTTTCTGATATTAAACATTCCACAAACCAAGCTGTTTGGAAGTATGTTTCTTTTTGTGCTCCATATCCAAATAAGAACCAAAATCCTATGAAAGCTATTACATCTATTACTGAACTTGTGATTCCCATTACATTCATAAATTTGCTAATTCCTTTTGTACTCCATTTTTTAGGTTTTTCTAAGAATTCTTCATCTACGTCATCATATGGAATTGCTATCTGTGACAAATCATACAAAAAGTCTTGCAATAACATTTGTATTGGGAGTAATGGCAAGAATGGTATAAATATACTTGAAATCACTATACTAAATACATCTCCAAAGTCTGCACTTAGAGCCATTTTCATATATTTTATTATGTTTCCATATACTTTTCTTCCTTCTATTACTCCATGATAAATTACATTCAGACTCTTCTCTAGCAATATGATGTCTGCCGCTTCTTTTGCAATGTCTGTTGCTGTATGTACACATATTCCAACATCTGCAGTATGTAATGATGGTGAATCATTTACTCCATCTCCCATATATCCTACTACATGTCCATTATTTTTTAATGTTTTTACCACTCTTTCTTTTTGCAAAGGATTCATTCTTGCAAATACTGACACTGTTTCTACCTTTTTTGCTAGTTCTTCATCTGTCATCTTATCAACGTCTGTTCCTAATAAAATTTCTCTATTATCTATTCCCACTAAATTGCAAATGTTACTTGTTGCATAAGGATTATCTCCTGTTAATATTTTTGTTGTTACTCCAATTTTTCTTAATTTCTGTAATGTTTCTTTTACATCTTTTTTAGCAGGATCTAAGAATGCTACAAATCCGATAAATGTCATTTCTTTTTCATCAGATACATTAAATATATTTGCTCCTTTGTATTCTCTCTTTGAAGCTAATGCTATTACTTGCATTCCTTGAACAGCATATTCTTTTGCTTTATTTTCTGCTATTTCTATCATTTCCGGACTTAATTCTTCTATTTTGCCTTCATATTTAACTTTTGTACATACTTTTAGTATCTCTTCAAGTGCACCTTTTGTAAGCATTCTATAACCATTGTTTTTATTACTCTTAACAACCACACTCATTCTTTTTCTTGTATAATCAAATGGTATTTCATCAATTTTTGTATATTCTTGAATTATGTCCTTCACATTTCTTGTATTTCCATAACTTATTATCGCTCTATCTACTAAGGTTTTCATTCCTGTTCCGAAATAGCTATTCAAGTACGCATACTCTAATATTGATAAATCTTCTTTTCCATTTACATCTATATATTTTTGAAGCACTATTTTATTTTCTGTAAGTGTTCCTGTTTTATCTGTACATAGAACATCTATCGCTCCCAAGTTTTGAATTGAGTTTATATTTTTTACTAAGGTTTTCTTTTTTGCTAAAACTTTTGTACCTCTTGTTAGATTTACATTTACTATCATTGGAAGCATGCTTGGTGTTATTCCAACTGCTACTGATAGTGCAAATAGTATGGCTTCTAGCCAGTCTTTTCTAATTAGTCCATATATTACAAAAACTGCTATTGATACAACGCTCATATATTTTATTAGCATTTTTGTAATATTGTTCATTCCTTTTTCAAAGTTAGTAGGTTCTTTCTTTGTTTCAACTTCTTTGCTCATTCTACCTAAATAAGTAGAAAATCCTGTTTCTATTACTACTCCTGTTGCACTTCCACTTATTACACTTGAACCCATCAGACAAATGTTAGGAATACTAAATATCTCTTTTTTTGAATCGCTATTTCCTGCCATTTTCTCTACTGGAACACTCTCTCCTGTAAATACTGACTGATTTATAAATAAGTCTTTGCTGTCTATTAATATTAAATCTGCTGGTATCATTGAGCCTGCACTTAAGTGTACAACATCTCCACTTACTACTTTTTCTACTCTTATCTCTTTTTCTTTACCATTTCTAATTATATGTGTTGTTGTATAAATTTTTGATTTTAAATCTTGATTAAATTTATACACACTGTAATCTTGAAAATATCTTATAAGTGCACTTGCCACTGCTATCGCAAGTATTATATACATACTAAGCGCATCACTTAGAAAATAGTTTATTATTGCCAATAATATTAATATGATTATAAATTTATCTTTGAAGCTATTAAGCAAAAAGTAGAATCTGCTTTTCTTCTCATTTTTTACAACTACATTTGGTCCGTTTTGTTTAAATAGTTCTTTTCCTTTTTCTTCTGATATTCCATTTTCAGAAGTCTTATATTCTTTTAGTATTTCTTCTTTTTCTTGTTTTGAGATTTTTAAGTATTTTTCTAATAATTCATTGTCTTCTACTTTTTGCTTTTTTCTTGCTTCAAATAATTGAATCATTTGTTAGCCTCCATAATATTATTTCAATATTTTTATAGAATTTAACACAGTTATTAAAGTTGCTCCGACATCTGCAAATACTGCTTCCCACATATTTGCTACTCCAAAAATGCTTAGTACTAGGACTAATACTTTTACTCCTATTGAGAATATCAAGTTTTGTTTTATTACTCTGCTTGTTTTTTTAGAGATGTCTATTGCATCATTGATTTTTTCTATTGCATCCGTCATTATTACAACATCAGATGCTTCTATACTAGAACCTGCTCCGACACCACCCATAGATATTCCTATATCTGCTCTTGCAAGTACTGGTGAGTCGTTTATTCCATCTCCAACAAATGCTACTTTTCCATTGTTTTCGTATTTCGCTATTTCTTTTTCTAACTCTTGATATTTCTCGTTTGGTAACATTTCTGACTTCACTTCTTTTATCCCTAATTCTTTTGCTATTTTCTCTGCAATTTCAGTATTGTCACCTGTAAACATTTTTGTGATGATTCCTCTTGCATTTAGTTTTGCTATTGCTACTTTAGTTCCGTGTTTAATTTCATCTTTTAGGCAAATTGCTCCAACTATTTCTGAATCGACTTTTACATATATTTTTGTACTATCTGATTTTTCTTTTTTCTTCTCTACTAAACTGCTATTTCCTACAAGTACTACTTTTCCTTCAAAGTTGTATTTTATTCCTTTTCCTGCAAGTTCTTCATAGCTTGATACTTTTTCCTTATGTTCTGCTATATATTTTTCCATCTTTGATTTTTTAATTATTGATTTTGCTATTGGATGGTTTGAATAGCTTTCTCCAAGTACCGCATACTCTAAGACTTGCTCTTTTGTTAGTTGACCATACACTTCTACTTTGTCTATTGTAAATTGTCCCTTTGTTAATGTTCCTGTTTTATCAAACACTATTTCTTTAATATCTTTTATTCCATCTAGGTAATCGCTACCTTTTATTAAAATTCCTTCTTTAGAAGATTTGCCTATACCAGAAAAATAACACAATGGAACAGAAATTGCAATAGCACAAGGACAAGAAATTACTAAAAATATTAATGCTCTATAAATTGAGCCATTCTCTGTTAGATATTCTACATTTGATATTAGTGGTAGGAATATTGCTACTAATGCTGCTATACCTAATACTATTGGTGTATAAATCTTTGCTGCTTTGTTTACAAATGTTTCTGTTTTCGCTTTTTTGTCTGTTGCATTTTCTACTAATTCTAGTATTTTACTAACTGTACTGTTTTCGTATTTTTCTGTTACTTTTATTTCTAGTAATCCATCTAAGACTATACTTCCAGATAATACTTGATTGTCTTTTTTTACATCTTGTGTTTTTGTTTCTCCTGTTAGAGATGCTGTATCTAAGCTTCCTGTTCCTTTAACAACAATACCATCTAATGGTATCTTTTCACCTTTTTTTGCAATTACTATATCTCCAACTTTTACATCTGATGGATCTAATACTTCTATTCCATCTTTTGTTTTTAAATTAGCATACTCTGGTTTTATATCCATTAAATCTGATATTGATTTTCTTGTTTTGTTTATTGCTTTTTCTTCTAGTATTTTTCCTATTTCATATAGAGTTATAACCATTAAACCTTCCATATGTTTACCTACTAAATAAGCTCCTATACAAGAAATGGTTATTAATAAATTTTCGTTTATTGTTTTGTTTCTTACTAAAAGTTTGATTGCATTTTTTATTGTTCTATATAACAAAATTCCATAGCCTGTTATTACTAATGCTATTGATAAGTATTTTGGCATTTGAACATATAAGCCTATTAGTGCAACTACTAGACCTATTGCTAATCTTACTATGTGTTTTAAAACTTTTGAATTATTTTCTTTTTGGGCTCTTTGACTTTTCTCGTCTTTTGTTTTTGCTCCTGTTTCTGTCATTTGAACATCTGGTTCTATACTTTTTACAACTTTTTCTACTTCTTCTTTTGAAACATCTTCTGTTTCATATGTTAATTGTAGTTTTGCAAAATTAACTACTACATTTTTTAGCTTTTTGTTTTTACTTAATTCCTCTTGTATTTTACTTGCACAATTTGCGCAATCTAATCCCTCTAATTTATATTGATATTTTTTCATACTCTTCCCTTTCTTTATTAAATTTCTTGAATATGTTGTTTTCCAATTTGGTAAATTTCTCTTACATGATCATCATCTAAGCTATAATAAACAGCTTTACCATCTTTTCTTCCTTTTACTAATTTTGCTTGTTTTAAAACTCTTAATTGATGTGATATTGCTGATGGTGTCGAGTTTGTTATTGCTGCTATTTCAGATACATTTAACTCTCCTTCTAAAAGAGCTGCAATTATTTTCATTCTTGTAGAATCTCCAAAAACTTTAAAGTTTTCGGCTATTTCAAACAGCAGATCATCTGCTGGAATCTTATTTTTTATTTTGTTTACTTTTTCCAAATTAATACTAATTTGTTCTATATTTTCTTCAAAATTCATCTTTTTCTCCTTTCATATGAATACATGTTCATATATTCATTATATGATTGTGATTTTATTTTGTCAATATCTTTATATAAAAAATAAAAAATGCTGGTAAATATTTTACCAACATTCTTTTTATTTACATATCATCATCTTCGTCTTCGTTATTTTCCTCTTCATCTTCTTCATCGCAGATTCCACAAGAAGAACAACAACCGCCACAACCTTCTTCTTCGTCCCAATCAAGTTCTATTATGTTGTGACATTCTGGACATTCGATTTCTTCTTTAAGTTCATCTTCTACATCTGCCACAAATTCGTGGTTACAGTATGGACAAACTATTTCAAAATCATAGTCTTCATCTTCATATATATCTTTTTTTATTAAGCTAACTGTTTCTTGCATTTTGCTTAGTTTTTCTTCAATTTCTTCTATTCTATCAACATTTGCATTTATAGATTTTTCGATTAAATCCATATATAGTGCTGTTAGCTCTCCTATTTTTTTAGTAACATATTTGCTTTCTTCTTTATTAGAAATATGTTTTTCTATATCCTCTATAAGTTTTAGATATTCATTACTTAACTTTGACATCAATTTTCCCTTTCTAGCAAATTAAACTCTTTCCATATATTCGCCAGTTCTTGTGTCTATTTTAACAACATCTCCTATGTTGATGAACATTGGTACTGTTAATTCGTAACCATTCTCTAATGTTGCTGGTTTTCCAGATGTTGTAGTTGTGTTTCCAGCAAATCCTGGTTCTGTATATGTAACTTCTAATTCAACAAACATTGGTGGTTCTACTGCGAATATGTTTCCTTTGTATGATAACATTTTTACATTCATATTTTCTTTTATGAATTTTAAAGCATCTCCTATTTGATCTTTGTTTAATGGGATTTGCTCATATGTTTCGTTATCCATAAAATAATATAAGTTTTCATCGTTGTATAGATATTGCATATCTTTCTTTTCGATTTCTGCTCCTGGATATTTTTCAGATGGGTTGAATGTTTTTTCTATAACTGCTCCTGTTATTACGTTTTTTAATTTTGTTCTAACAAAAGCTGATCCCTTTCCTGGTTTTACGTGTTGGAATTCAACTACTCTATAAACATTTCCGTCCATCTCGAATGTTGTTCCATTTCTAAAATCTCCTGCCATATATACACTTGCCATTATTATTACCCCTTTCAAATTTTTTATTACTTTTTTATTATTTTTTTGTCTGACTATACTATGATACTACATTTTCGCCCTAAAATCAAGTATTTGTTCATTTTTTATCAACTATTACATAATCTCTTTCTGATTTTGTTAAGCTTATAGCTACTGCTCTATCGATTACTATTGTATCTTCTATTCTTACTCCAAATTTGTTTGGAATGTATATTCCTGGTTCATTTGTAAGAACCATATTGTTTTTTAAATTAAAATCTATTCTTGTGCTAGCATATGGAAGTTCATGCACCTCTAAGCCTACTCCATGTCCTAATGCGTGTATTAAATCATATCCTCTTAGTTTAAAATCACTTTCAACCATTCTGCTTAGTAATTTTAAATTTACGCCTTCCTTCATTTCATTTGTTATTTGCTTCTGATTTTTTAGCACTAATTCATATACTGGTTTTATTTCTTCTGGTACTTCTCCTGCAAATATTGTTCTTGTCATATCTGAACAATATCCTTTGTATTTACATCCCATATCTATTGTTATTGGATCACCAAATTCAATAGCCTTATCAGTTGGTACTGCGTGTGGCTTTGATGAATTTTTTCCAGACGCTACAACCGTTTCAAATGCCAAGTCATCAGCTCCATTTTTCATAAAGAAGTCACTTATTTCCTTCGCTATTTGTTTTTCAGTTAATCCAATTTTTATATAACTTTTTAGGTGTGTAAAACAGTCGTCTGTAATTTTACAAGCTTGTTGAATGATATCTATTTCTTCTTGGTCTTTTATCATTCTTTGCCTTTCTATTATTCCCTCTGTTTCTTCTAAATTGTTAATTTTATATCTATGCATAATTTTTTTGTATGTTGCATATGTTACATATTCTTCTTCAAATCCTACATTTTCGCAAAACAAGAAAAAGTTTTCATAGTCATCTTTAGACAAATCTTTTGCGTCATATACAACTATTTCGTCATTTAATGTTATAACATTGTTTACTTCTTCTATATATCTTCCATCTGTTATATAGATGTTCTCCTTTGGTGTAATTAAAAATGTTCCCTCGGCATCAATTCCTGTTAAATATTTCACATTTATAGGATTCGATATTATTATTCCTTGTAAATCTAACATTTTTATTCTATCTCTTAACCAACGAATATTATTATTCATAGATATCTCACTCATTTCTTTGTTTTATTTATTGATACATTACCTGCTGTATGTTCCTAGTGTAAATATGTTCAGTGTTGCTATTAGTAGTAACTTAAATGGTACAAACATTGCTATTACTGCTGATATTACTATAAATGGTCCAAATGGGATGTATTCATCGCTTTTCTTCTTCTTCCTTAACATTAGTGCAATTCCAACTATTGCTCCTAGTAAGAATGCTATAAGAGAAATAATTATTATGGTTCTCCATCCAAAGAATAATCCAAGTCCCCCCATTAATTTCACATCACCAAAGCCCATTGCCTCTTTTCCTGCTATCAGTCCTCCAACCAGTGTTATAAACAAGAAAATTCCTGCACCAGCTAACATTCCTAGTAGCATATCAATCGCTATGTTGATGTTTATTATTCCCTCTAAAAATGTGTATACTAAACCAACTTCAAATATTGTAAGGTTTAGTCTATTTGGAATTATTTTTAGCCTATAGTCTATTACAAAGGCACACAGCAACATTGGAAATAGTATCATATATGCCAGTGTTTTTAATTGAAATCCATATAAATATAGTAGTCCTATAAAGATTACTGCAGTTACTGTCATATATATGTATTTAGGCTTTTCGTTCTTTAAGTATAATGAAAAAAAATCTTTTACAAATACTTTGCTGTAGTCTGGCATACGTACTGTACACCAAGATACAAATTGCCCCACTCCAAGGCCTATTATTCCTATTAATAAATAATATAATATATTTATGTTGTTAATATACATTAAAATACCTCTTTTTATTTTTTACTTTGGTTTATTTGTTTGAAATAGCTTTTTAGTATTTGCTTTTCTATTAATCTATTTATTTTCGTAACAAAAATATCTTCTTTTTTTAGTGGCTTTACTAATATAGAATACATTTTACATCTATTTGCACCAAATACATCTGTCAACACTTGATCTCCTATTACGGCAATTGTTTTGTTATCTTCTATTTCTAATATCTTTTTTGCTTTTTTGAACCCAAATTTTAATGGTTTTTTTGCAAAATATATAAATGGCACTTCTAACTTATCTGACAAATTTTGTGCTTTTTTCTTTTTGTTTGTATTTGATAGTATGCAAATTTTTATATTGTTTTCTTTTAGTGTTTTTACCCATTCCTCTAATCCTTGTACCATATTGTGTCTTTTATCTAGTATGGTATTATCTATGTCTAATAATACTGCTTTTATGTTTTTTTCTATAAAAAAGTTGACATCTATATCCACTATTTTGTTAAAGTAACTTTTAGGGTAAAAAATCATTGTTGCCTCCTATGTTATCGTTCTTATATTATCAATATGTTACTATTTTGTCAAGTAGAATTTGTTTTTAAGATTTAATATATGTTTATATTATTCATTGTAATATTGTCTATTCATTCATAATATATTTTACAGAGGTGAATATTTTGGTTATTAAGTCTGTAAAAATCAATTTAATTAAAAGAATACTTCTTTTTTTATTCGTTATTTTTCTTGCATTGATTCTGGTTTATTTAGGATTTAATAATTTCAAGAAACCTATTATAAATACTACTCCTTCTGAGAATTTAATCAATGATTTTGCCAATGTTCCCGTTGAAGAACTTGCAGAAGAAATAGAACAGTCTCCTAAAAATTATATAAAATGGGTTGAATTTAATGGAAGTGCTACATTACTAAAGAAACTTGCAGATTTAGACATATCTTCTCATACAAACGAAGCCACTGTTAAGTTAAATTGGATTGAGCTTATGGCTTATTTAGGATGTAAATATGGTGGAAATTTAAAATTGTTTAACCAATCCGATTTAGATAAGTTAGTTGCAGAACTTAACTCCGGAAAAACTATTGAAGAATTAACTTCCACTATGAAGCTATACAACTATTTCTATCAAAGTTATGATGCTATTTTTCACGAGTTTATTGGAGAATATGAAATTGAAACATCTGATAGTTCTGGAAATAAAAGTTACACTAAAAAGTATGGTTTAAAAGCTTTTCTGCCTATTGCAAAGAATTATAGTTTTAGTCACTATAAAGATTTTGGAAGTTCTAGGTCATATGGTTACAGAAGAGTTCATTTAGGGAACGACCTCCTTGGAAGTATTGGTACTCCTGTTATTGCCGTTGAATCTGGCTATGTCGAAGCTTTAGGTTGGAACCCTTATGGTGGTTGGAGAGTTGGTATTCGAAGTTTCGATAAGAAAAGATATTATTATTACGCCCATCTTAGAAAAGACCACCCTTATGCAAAAGATTTAGTCGAAGGGCAAATTGTTTCTGCTGGTGATGTTATCGGTTATCTTGGTATGACTGGATATAGTACAAAAGAAAATGTAAATAATATTAATATCCCACATTTGCATTTTGGAATGCAGTTAATCTTCAATGAAGTTCAAAAAGAAGGCTATAATCAGATCTGGATAGATGTATATGAAATAATCGAGTTTTTAAGGAAGAATAGTTCCTCTGTATATATGGCTTATAGCGATACAAAGGATTTCGAGAGAAGATTCGAACTTATGCCCGTAGAATAGAATTGCATTTTTTCACTTTTTACTGTATAATTTAGCTTATGAGAACTTTAATTGTAAATAATAAAAATGATGGAAAAAAATTAAATAGTGTATTATTAAAAGAATTTCCAAACTTAAGTATTAATTCTATTTATAAAGCCCTTAGAAAAAAGGATATTAGAGTAAATAATATTAAGGTCAATGAAAATGTCGTTGTTCATACAGGAGATACCCTTTCTGTTTACATTTCAGATGATGCTTTGTTTGGTCAAATTTCTGTAGATAAAATTTATGAAGATGATAATATCTTAGTTGTAAATAAGCCTATCGGATTAGAAGTAACTGGTCCAGATTCCTTAACAACTATCTTAAGTAAATCATATGGTTTTGCTATTATGCCTTGTCATAGATTAGATAGAAACACCTCCGGTCTTACTATCTTTGCAAAGAACCACCAAGCTTTAGATATAATGTTAGAAAAGTTTAAGAATCACGAAATTGAGAAACATTATGTTTGTCGAGTATATGGTGTTCCACAAGCACAACATCAAATCTTAAATGCTTTCTTATTTAAAGACACTAAGAAGTCTATGGTTTATGTTAGTGATACTCCAAAGAAAGGCTATTTAAATATTACAACTGAGTATAGTGTTATTTCTTCTAATAAACAAAATAACACTAGTATTTTAGAGGTGATTCTTCATACTGGTAGAACTCATCAAATACGAGCTCATTTGGCACATATTGACCTTCCTATTGTTGGAGATGGTAAATATGGTATTAATGAAATAAATAAGAAATTTAATTGTAAAACACAGAATTTAGTTAGCTTTTTATTAAAGTTTAATTTTAGTACTGATTCTGGAATTTTAAATTATTTATGTGGTAAAGAGATTAAAATTGACTTATCTAATATAAATTTTAATAGTTAGGATGCATTAAATGTATCCTAACTATTTTTATTAATGAAATTTATATTTCTATTTTTGAAGATTTCAACAATCAAGGACTTTTAAAGAAAAAATAAAAATACTATTGCATTACTTTGTATAATTAAAAACTCTAAAATGCTGATTTTATCAACACTTTAGAGTTTTACTTTTTGGAGCAGGTAGCGGGAATCGAACCCGCATAGCCAGCTTGGAAGGCTGGAATTCTGCCATTGAACTACACCTGCATTTCCTAACGACATTTATTATTATAACTGCTGTATTAAAATTTGTCAATAGTATTTTTAAATTTTTTTAAATTTTTATCAAGAGGAGTCAGAGCTTTCCAACTCCTCTTTTTATTGTTATGCTCTTGGATGAGCTTTTTTATATTCATTTTTTATTCCGACGTCTTGGAATTGTCTATATACTTGTGTTGATGATATATCTGAATGTCCAAGCATTGTTTGTATTGCTTTTAGCTCAGCACCATTTTGTAGTAGATGTGTTGCAAATGAGTGTCTTAATACGTGTGGTGTTATATCTTTTTCTATGTGTGCTTGTTCTTTATAATATTTAACTATTTTCCAGAATCCTTGTCTTGTTAGTCTTGTTCCGCTAATATTTACAAATAAAGCTAGTTCTTCTTCATCTCTAATTAAATATGGTCTTGCGTCTTCCATATATTCTTTTAATGCTTTTAATGACATTGATCCTAAAGGAATGTTTCTTGATTTGCTTCTTCCTCTGCAAACAACATATCCTTCGTCTAGTTTTACATCATCTACATCTAGAGAAATCATTTCTGTTACTCTCATACCTGTAGCATATGCAAACTCAAGCATTGCTTTATCTCTTGTTCCTTTCAAATCAACATCCTTTGGTTGGTCTAATAATAGTTCAACTTCTTTTGATGTTAATATGTTTGGAACTCTTTTATTTATTTTAGGTGATTCAATTTTTGATGTTGGATCTTTTTTTATCTTTTTAGTTCTGATTAAGTATTGATAAAAAGATCTTATTGAAGCTAAGCTTCTTGAAATTGTAGACTCTTTTTTATTTTCTTCTCTTAGATATTCCATATAGTCTAATATAGTTTCTTCTGTTACTTTTAGGTAGTTTATCTTGTTTTCGCTAACATATTTTTCGTATTGTTCTATATCTCTTCTGTATGATTGAAGTGTGTTTTCTGATAATTTCTTGTCATCTTTAAGAAAACTTAAAAAAAGTTTAACTTGCTTTTCCATTTGAACTCCCCTATCTCTTTTTATATGTCTGTTGCAAATAATTTATTTACATAACTTATTATAGTTATATCAAAATATTTGCTAATTGTAAATACATTTTTGCAAAATTCTACAAAATATTTTTATTTTCGCATCGTTTTTACTCGCCTAGCAATATTTTATTAACATGGTCGTTAATCCGCCAGAAATATATGTTTCGACTAGTGATGATATTATGAGTATTATAAATATAAATATCGAAAATATCGTATGTTTAAGTATCTGTATTTTTATATTTTCTCGCCTTCTATCTGCCATTATTAGTTTATATAATTTTATTCCACTCACTGATAATGCAAGTATTGCTGGTATGTATATTATGCTTTGGAATAGCATTGTAGATACTATAAATATAATTCCCTTACCTGTTCCTAGTGTTGCTATTATTGAAGATATTGTATATCCTATGCTGTAACCTTTATATCCTATTACCAGGTATATTAGTGGAAATCCTATTACTGTTGATCCTAAGAACCATAAGATTATTGTAATATATAAATTATTTAAAATTGATTTCATCAACAATTTACTTCTTGAAATTTGATAATTTTCTTTTACTGTATCTACAAAGTTATTTATATAACTGCTTATTTGCGAAGTCTGTGCTTCTTTTGCATTGTTCACAAATATTACTCCTAATATAATTCCTATAAAAAATATTACAAGCAGAATCAAGTAGCTTCTCGCATTTTCCATAATATTTTCTAATATTATATTCTTGATTTTGCTTTCTTTATTTTTTCTATAGTTTCTCTTCACGGCTTTCCTCCTAAGATTATGTTTATACATAATGTCTATTCAATAATCTTAGAAATTAGAACTACCTTTTTTATTCTTTTGCAACTTTTCCGTATGTTCCTCCACCGCCAGCTTGCAATTTCATTTTTCCTTCTCTTGCAAGTATTATCTCTTTTGCAACTTTTTCTCCCACTACCGCTTCTAAATCGTCTTGTGAAAGTTTATGTAGAATTGTCATCTCTGTTCCGAATTTGTCTAATAGTTTATCTATTGTTTTTGCTCCTAGTCCTGGTATGAAAGTTAATGGTACTTGATATATGTAAGGTGGTCTGCTTGCTGGACTCTTACTTTCTTTTTTGTCTTTGATTAATTCTATTCTATCAAATACTCCAAAAGTTACTTTTTGGCTACCACATTTTGGACATATGCTAACTGGTTCTTTTGTTTCTATTACTTGATTACATTCGTCACAAAATGTTCTATGATATTTTCCTAATCTTGGATCTAATCCATAATTGCATAATACTTTTCTTCCGTCTTCACCTTTTAAAGCTTTTACTACTTCTTTAAAACTGATATCTTCTACTAACATCTTGTTGTATTCTCTTGCAATTTTAGGTAATGAATGTGCATCTGAATTTGTTACAAATGTTTTATCCTCTAGTTCACTAATTGTATCTGCAAGCATTGTGTCTGCACTTAGTCCTAGCTCTATTGCAAATATTTTATCAAACTTTTCTTTGAATATATCTTTCATTCTATCTACGCAATTTCCATAGTAGCTTTTGAATGGAGTGAAACAGTGTGCTGGAATTAGTATTCCGTTATACTTTTCCACTATATCTATAAGTTCATAACCTGATACGTTTGATCTTTGCGTGCTTAATGTTATATTTTTTATATGTGTACTCATCTCTCTTGAGAACGCTTTTATATCTTCTAAATGTGGGAAGAAACATACATTGTGTGCCGCTCCACATTTTCCGTTTCTGCTTACTTCTGACGTTTCTACTTCGCTTCCTAGCAATATACAAACTTTATCTTTGTATATTATTCCACCATCTTTTATCTCATAAGCCTCTCCTGTTTTTAAAAAGTTTTCTATATCTTCTATAACATAAGGTGATGCACAGTCTATTATTCCAACTATGCTTATTCCTTTTCTGTCTGCACATTCTCTTGCTATGTTTGCAAAATTCAGGCTTCTTGCTGCTGTTATTTTTATTGGTTTGCCACTTTCGCTTCTTCCTATGTGTACATGTAAATCTGCAAATACTTCTTCCATTTTTTACTACATTCCTTCCTATATGCAAATTATAGTTCTACTATTATTATTTTTCGAAGTTCTCGATTAAATAATAACAGCAGAACTATCTTATTTTTATTCTCTAAACCAACTCTCATATGCTCTTGTTGTTTCCGCTTGTTGTTCAATTTTTTCTGGTGTTTCTATACTTGTTCTTTCTTGATTGTTTGATATTCTTGCTGGATCCACTAAATCTCTTAGTTCTATTCCATGTGCTCTTCCATTTATGATGTTATATACAGCTCCAACTCCTCTTATTTGATTTGCTAGATATGTATTGTTTACTTCTTGACTTACAGAATTTTTGTTAAACAGATTAGCTTCATTTTTTGTTGCGGTTATTAGTCCTGTTGTTCCTGGTATTATTATATCTTTTTCATTTCCTAAACTCATACCTTAATTGCCTCCATTCTGTTCACAAACTCTTTAAATGTTTCTAAATATTTATTTTCTTTTCCCTTTAGGTTTCTAAATTCTAATAATACTAAAGCTTCATCTACCTTAAATCCAATTCTTTCTGGTCTATCCAAAAGCATACCTCCAAATTGGTCTATCAATTCTAGAATATCAGCTTCTGGTTCTCTTGGTTCAGATCCACTATATCTATTTATCTGTTCACATATTCTACAAAATCTCTCATCAAATCCTAAAGTTCTTAAATAATCTGCCCCTTCTTTTGCATATGTTTTTACTTTGCTCATATCTGCAAAGTTTTCAACTTTTTTGCAATTGCATAACAAACAAGCTGTTATTAACAGATTTTGATCAAATCCTAATTCTGTATTATCTAAAAACAACTTTAATAATTCTGTTTTAAAAACAACAGAATTGTCAAAAAATATATTGCCTCTTTTGTTTAGATAATACATTATTTCCATTTTCTTTATCCAATTTTTTTCAGATAAAATGTAATCCGCAAAAGTTTGGTTATCCATAATTCATCCTCCTATGGACATTTAGTATCTCGAATAAATTATATGATATAAGCTTATATTTTTCAATAAAATATCGAAAATGTAATTTTAATGTAATACTATTGTAACTTTAGTAATATTTTGTTCAGTTCTTCTTGAGTATTCTCTAGATTTGTGTTTTCCACTATGTAATCACAGTTCTCTATAAAAAACTCATTATCGTTCTGATTTTTCAATCTCGCCATTGCTTGTTCTACTGTTATATTATCTCTTGCACAAATTCTTTGTATCTCTTCTTGCTGATTAGCAATTACTCCAATTGTGATATTGCAAATTTCATTTAATTTGCTTTCAAATAATAGTGGGACATCTAGGATAATTAATTGTGCTTTGGATTTTTCTATTTGCCTTTTTATTTCTTCTACCACATATTTTTGAGTAAGCTTGTCCAATTTTTCTTTTTTGGTTTTATCTTCAAAAATTATATTTGCAAGTTCTTGTCTTTTTAACTTGTGATTTTCATCTAAGATTTTTTCTCCAAATTCCGTTATTATCTCTTGCAAATACTCAGTATCTCCTTGAGTTAAATCTTTTGCTATTTTATCAGCATCTATAACCTCAGCTTCACACTGTTGTTGTATCATTTTTGATATGGTTGTTTTTCCGCTTCCGGATACTCCTGTTATTCCAATTATCTTCATAAGATTCTCTCTTTCTAAAATCTAGTTTGTTATTATCATATTATTTGTAAAGTCTAAGTTTGCCTTTGACTCTCCAGTATATCCTAGTGTATATATGTCAGTAGCAAATATGTCTTTTTCTAACATTTCTGATAATATCTTGTTTTTATTTTTATTTTGATCCATATATTTTTTTAATGATGTTATTATATTTAGTTTTGGATTTGTTCTTGCTATCTCAGATAACAGCGATTTTCCTTTTTGTGTAAAACCTAATACTCTCACATAAGGTACAACCTTTTTAGAATTATCCATTAGCTTTTTGTCTATTCCTAATAGTGCGTATAATAAGATTCTTTGAATTCGTGTCTGAGTATATCTTTTTGATTTTATATTAGATATTAGGTCTTTTAATGTATTTGACTCATTTGCTGCATTTTTTATTGCAAACTGTAGTCCTTCTGAAACATCTGGTAAATTTGCTATTTCCTCTACCTTCATTTTTCTTAAAGCATAGATAATCTCTTTTTCATATTTTTCTAAACTTAAAACTATCGAGCCTTTTCTTGCTTCTTGTCCTATTATCGTGTAGCTACTTCTTGGTATTACCTTTCTTAAGTTTGTATATTCTCCATCTTGTAATAACTTTCTAATTGCTGTTGCACTCGCAAAATCATCCACAATTTTATTGTCATTATAATATACTTTTTTTCTTTTTATCATTATTGGCTCTAGTTTACTTTTTTGAACCTTGAGTGCTTTTAAGTACTCTATTGCAAGTATGTTGTTAGGACTGTTTAATGTGTTTGCATATCTTTTTATATCGTTCAAATACATCATTAAAGCATTTTCTCTTGCAGAAGGATATGAGATTCCTTTCTTTAGCTCGTGTGCTAGTATATTTGTATATGCCTTTGGTTCCTCATATAAAACATTTGCAATATTGTTCAAAGTTGCTAAATCATTTGCTTCTGCTCCAAAAGAAACAGCATCTACAACTTTTAAGTTGTCTAGTATTTTTATAGCTCCGTTTGCAAAGTTTTCCGCACTTGATATACTGTAAACTGTTGGTAGTTCTATTACAAGGTCAGCTCCTCCGCATATAGCCATATATGTTTTAGCCCATTTATTAACTATGGAGGTATCTCCTCTTTGCGTAAAGTTACCCGATATTACAGCAACGCAATAGTCTGCTCCGGTTATCTCTTTTGTTGCTTGTAAATGATAATAATGTCCATTATGAAACGGGTTGTATTCAGCTATTACTCCTATTACTCTGCTCACTAAAAAGCACCTCCTTTTTTATTTTTCTGTTGCACTTATATTTGTTTACTGGTATAATATCATAAAATGAAATTATTTACAATGATTTTTTAGAGAGGTTTTATTATGGAAGAAATTACTATTTATACTGATGGTGCTTGTTCAGGGAATCCCGGTCCTGGCGGTTGGGGCGCAATTCTAATGTTTGGTGATACTAAGAAAGAAATTTCTGGGGGACTTGATAATACTACTAACAATGTTATGGAATTAACTGCTGTTATTGAATCTTTAAAGATGTTAAAACGACCTTGTAAAGTAGATTTATATAGTGATAGTGCTTATGTAGTTAATGCTTTTTTACAGAAATGGATTTATGGTTGGATAAAAAAGAATTGGAAAACCGCTGGAAATGATCCTGTAAAAAATAAAGAACTTTGGCAAGAACTATATAGTCTTACCAAAATTCATGAAGTTACTTTTCATAAGGTTAAAGGTCATGCAGACAATGAATTTAATAATAGATGCGATGAACTCGCAAGAATGGAGAGAGATAAATTTTAATTATCCCTCATCTTCTTCATTATTATTATTTTCCGTTTCGTCATACTCATATTCATATGTTTCTATTGGTTTATGATATTTTATATTCTTCTTTGGTTTTGCTGGTTGTTGTTTTTTTCTATCTTCTTCTACTTTTTTCTCCTCAATTTTTCTTGCTTCTATTTTTTCTTCTTTTTTGTTTTGCATTTGTTTATTAAATATTGCATTCAACTTGTCAATTGCATCTGGTACATAATCTAGCAATCTATCTAAGCACGAACTATGGTCTACTGGTAATAGTTTTACTGTATTAGGTTGTACGACTAAAAATGCCATAGGAATTATACTTACTCCTGCACCAGCTCCTCCACCAAATGGTAATCTATATTGTACTTGTTCCTCTTTATCTTTTTTAGTGTATTCGTCCAGTGTTTCTCCTCTAAATTCACTACCACCTGCTGCAAATCCAAATCCAACTTTCGATATTGGTATAATTACTGTGTTGTTTGAGGCTTGAATTGGCTCTCCTATTATTGTATCGACATCTATCATATCTTTTATGCTATTCATTGCTGTATTCATAAGATTTTCTATTGGATGTTCTCCCATATAATCACTTCTTTCTTTATTATTATATAAATAATATGTACCAATTTTGTATTTTTTATACAGGTTGAACACTCATTTTTAATTTTTTTATTTGCTTTTCTTCTTTCTTTTGTTTTCTTATTTCTAAAGCACTTTTTGCTACATCACTTACTTTTATATTTATTATAGTTGATAATTTCAGATTATACATATTTATTGGATGATATATTGGATTTACTTTGTAAAAAATATCTTCTTCTATTTTTACATTTTTGTCCAATATATGAGGTAATATATTAGATATTATTATTGATATAAAAGTCACAAGATATGATGTCATAATATAATCTTTTGTTCCAATTAAAATATCTATATTTATTTTTTCAATATTAATTTTCGTTTCTTTAAGATCTTTTTTTATCTCTTTATTTTTTATCATCAGTTTAAAATCTTGTATTGCTTTTCGTTTTAAGTCTTCATTTGTTATATTTTTCTTATATTGGTCTTTCTTAATTTTGGCATATATTGTAGCCAATTTATGTTTGTTAAGTTTGAAATGTATCCAATGGAGCTTTCCTATTTTCAGAGATATTTTTACTGATAATCTTTGATTATTCTGTTTTTTATTTATATTACTCATGTCTAGATTTTCAATATTTAATTCTAGTTTTGAAATGCTTATAAGAAAAGCCAAATTTAGAATAGATAAAATTATTGATATTGCAATATAAAAAACTAACACCAGTTTCTCCTTTACTAAAGATTTTTCTTGGTATTAGTTTTCCCATTTTTTACTAAATTAAACGCATATTTTATGCTATTTTATCATTATTCTTTTCTACAGATATATCACCAAATAATTCTTCTTGTCTAGTAATTACCTTGCTTCTTCTAGATAATTCTAATAATCCAGAGAAAGCTGTGACAACTTCTTCTTTTTCGCACCTATTTAGTGAGAACAATGTATTGAATATGAATTTAGGTCTTTTTACTAATTCTTTTAGCATATCTTTTACTTTACTTGCAACAGTATATTTATCTGTAATAGCAATCTTCTCAATGTTTTGTGCATTTTCATTTTGTTTTTCTTCATTTATTCTAACTATATTTGAATATGCATCAACAATATTTTGTTGTTCATACTCGATTTCTAATTTCTGTTTTGGTAATTCTATGTTGTCTGGTAATTTATAAAATCTTATTGCACTATTGTTATACATTTCTCTAAGATTTTTTGTTATCTCTTTGTATTTTTTGTATTCAATTATTCTTCTTAATAATTCTTCTTCTGAAATTTCTTCTTCATTATCTCCCTCTTTTGGAAGTAAGCTCTTAGATTTCAAATATATTAAGGTAGATGCCATAACTAAAAATTCACTTGTTACCTCTAGATTCATTTCTTCCATTTTGTTAATATGTTCTATGTATTGATCTGTAATGTCGTTTAATTTTATATCATTAATATTCATCTTATTCTTATCTATTAAATGACACAATAAATCTAATGGTCCCTCGAAATTTTCTATTTTTATAGCATATTTTTTTGTTTCTAAAGTTAATACATTCTGCATTTTTCTGTCCCTTTTTGTTATATTGTTTTATGATAGTTCTTCATCACTTAGTCTTGAGATTGCTTCTCTTATATTACTGGTTCTATAACCCTTTTTCACTAAAAATTGTATAATCGCTTCTTCGTCCATTTGATTCTGCTTTTTTACAATTATATTTTTAGCTGAGGTTATTTCATATTCTTCAAGCTTTTCTATTTTATCATTAATATAGTCTTCTAGCAAGCCACTAGGAATACCTTTTGAAATTAATTTATATTTTATTTCTTTTATAGATAGGTTATTTAAAGCTATAAACTCATTAACAGCTCTATCTATATAATTATTATCGTTTATATAGCCATTTTCTTCTAATTCACAAATGATATCCTCTAGCATATTTTCTTCTATATCATTGTAAAATTTGTTCTTTACTTCTTGCTTGCTTCTCTTTTTGTATAATACATATTTCAATACTCTTGATTTTTGTTTATCATACTCTTCTATCGTATACATTTTAACCTCTATTATTCTTCATCATCTAATGGTTCATCTTGGTCATCTATGTCTTCTAGGCCTTCGTCATTTAAACTCTTCTCGAAAGCTTCATCAAATTTTGCTCTAACTTTTTTCTCTACTTCAGCCATTATTTGAGGATTATCTTCGAAGTATTTCTTTGCATTTTCTCTACCTTGTCCAATTCTTGTTCCATCATAACTAAACCAAGAGCCACTCTTTTCTATTATATCTAAGCTTACAGCTAAATCTAGTATATTTCCTGATTTTGAAATTCCTTTTCCGTATATAATGTCAAATTCTGCCTCTCTAAATGGTGGAGCAACTTTATTTTTTACAACTTTTACTCTTGCTCTGTTTCCAAATACTTCTCCATCTTGTTTTAAGTTTTCTACTTTTCTTATATCTAATCTAACTGAAGAATAGAATTTTAAAGCTCTTCCTCCTGGAGTTGTTTCTGGGTTTCCAAACATAATACCAACTTTTTCTCTTAATTGGTTTATGAATATTATTGCTGTATTTGATTTATTAAGTACTCCAGCTAATTTTCTTAATGCTTGTGACATAAGTCTTGCTTGAAGGCCAACATGTGCGTCACCCATATCTCCATCAATTTCTGCTTTTGGAACTAATGCAGCAACAGAGTCTACTACAATTATATCTATAGCACCGCTTCTAACTAATGCTTCTACTATTTCTAATGCTTGTTCTCCTGTATCTGGTTGAGATACTATTAAATCATCTATATCTACGCCTAAATGTTTTGCATATACTGGATCTAGTGCGTGTTCAGCATCTATAAAAGCTGCTTCTCCTCCTAGTTTTTGGCACTCTGCAATCATATGTAATGCAAGTGTTGTTTTTCCAGAAGATTCAGGTCCAAATATTTCTATTATTCTTCCCTTTGGTATTCCTCCTATTCCTAATGCAACGTCTAAACTTAGTGCTCCTGTAGGAATAGCTTCTACATTCATTGCTTTAAACTCTCCTAATTTCATTACTGAGCCTTTACCAAATTGTTTCTCTATTTGTCCTAAAGCTGACTCTAGTGCTTTTTTCTTTTCATTATTTTCCATATTGTTTTCCTCCTAATTTTATAAACATATGTTTGTATTATCAATCTTGTTATATTATATACTATTATTTTTGTTTGTCAAGACTTTTTTCAAACATTTGTTTTTATTTTCTATACCAATTATCTAACTCGTAAAAACTTGTATAGTTATTGGCTTCTACAGTTCCAACTAGTGAAGAACTAGTGATCACTATATTTTTTGTTCTATATAATCCAATAAATGGTACGTCATCTTTATATATGTTATAGACTTTTTGGTACATTTCTTTTATTTTACTACTATCATTAATCATTCCAGCATTTTGTAATGTTTTAAATAGTTCATCATTGGTATATTTAGCAATGTTTCCTGGTGCAAAATAATATGTTACATCTGGACTATATGATGTATAGACTCCTGTAAGTAAGATCTGGTAGTCTTCACCGCCAATATATTCATCATACTGACTTTTTGATATCTTTCTTACAGTTATATCTAAGCCAATAGATTCTAATTGTTGTGCTATTAATTCAGCTACCGCCACTCTTGTTTCATCATCTTTGTCTACTGCTATTTTTAATCTTAATGTTCTAGTTACGCCATCAATTTCTTTTCTCCAACGATTATTGGCATATGTCCATCCACCGTCCTGTAGAACTTGTTTTGCTTGCTCTGGGTTATATCCAGAACTTACGTTATTAGCTTCATATAAGAAATTGCCATAATCTAGTGGATAGTCTGCTACATAATTCTGATTATTGAATACTGCTGAATTTATATTTCCTTTGTCTATAGCATAACTTATAGCTTGTCTTACAGCTTTATCTTGTAGAATAACATTTTCACAGTTTAGGCTTAGGAAGTCAAATCTTCTTCCAGCATACTCTGTTTTTTCAAAACCTATAGTTCCAATGTATTCTTGAAAATTAGGATTTGAAGTATTTAGTAAATCTACATTTCCCATTTTAAAATTATTATATGCTTCTCCCATAGATGAGTACAAATTTATCTTTATTGTTTCTATCTTAGTATTTGCAGTATCCAAATCTCTCCATTTTGTATTTTTAGATAAAGTTATATTATTTGTGCTTACATTTGTTATAGTGAATTTTCCTGTTCCAATTGGTGTTTTATTACTATTGTAAAAATCTTCTCCTTGATAATATGCACTAGAAACTATTGGGAATATCAGATTATATTTAAAAAATGGGATGTCTGCGTCTAGTGTAAATTTAATTGTGTTTTGATCTATTACTTCTATTGCCATAATATGACTCGTGTTATATTTATATATTGAGTTTCCTTGATTTATTGTTTCTATTGTATATTTTACATCTTCGGCTGTAAAAGGAGATCCATCTTGCCAAACAATTCCTTCTTTAAGTTTTACAACATATATATTGTCACCTGTTTTTGCACATTCTTTTGCTAAACAAGGTTCTATTTCATAATCTTTTGATAAAGTAAAAAGCGGTTCAAATACTAATGTATCAATATTTAAAATCTCTTTATTTGATGTAATAAGCGGATTCATTGTGTCATAATTTGTGATTGCTAATCTTATATCTTTTATAATGCTTTCTTCCACTACAACTTCCGGTTCTTCATTATTGCCTTGCTGTGCATTTTGTGTTTTATAAATGCGATATCCAGCATATGCTATTATACCTATTGCAAATATTATGAATATATATTTAAATAGATTGCTTACCTTCATAATTCGTCCTCTCTTAATTTCTTATATGCTTATAATACATTAAATGTCCAATTTTTTCAATAGTTGTAAGAATTTTTTATTCCTAAAAATACAAAAAGGGTATGTTTTTAGCCATACCCCTTATTTATTAATCTAACAGATTTTTATTTTCTAGACTCCACTATAAGTTTCATCCCAGTTCTTTCTTCCCCTTCAACTTCTACTTCTGCAAATGCTGGTATGCAGATTAAGTCCACTCCTGCTGGTGCTACAAATCCTCTAGCTATTGCTACTGCCTTTACTGCTTGATTTAAGGCTCCTGCTCCAATTGCTTGCATTTCTGCCTTGTTTGATTCCTTTACCAAACCAGCAATTGCTCCTGCTACTGAATTTGGATTTGACTTTGATGAGATTTTTAAAACTTCCATTTTTTTCCTCCTAATATTTTATTTTTCTGTATGTTTAAGTACAGTTATATTTATATAATATTAGGAGTCATTTGTCTATATAAAAATGGTAATTTCTTACAGTTTTCATCGTGTATTTTCTGCATTTTTCGTCATTTATTTTCTTGCTACTCTAGTAATTTTGGTTACTCGACAATTTTCGTCATTAATCTCGAAAATACATCCATTCAATTTTGCTTCACCTGATGCAACTTTATATTTTTCTGGAAGTGTTGTTTCAAATCTTTTTATAGACGCATCTATATCCATTCCTATTACAGATTTTGCTGGTCCTGTCATTCCTATATCTGTAATATATGCTGTTCCCTTTTCCAAAATTGTTTCATCAGCAGTTTGCACATGTGTATGTGTTCCAAACATCGCAGTTATCTTTCCATCTAAATAATAACCCATTGCAATTTTTTCTGCTGTTGCTTCGGCGTGGAAATCTAATATTATTATGTCTGCTTTGTCTTTTACTTTTTCTAAAATACTTTGCATTCTTGTAAAAGGATTCTCTGATTGAACATTCATATCTGTTCTTCCTATTAAATTTACAACACAGATCTTCTTTCCTTTACATTCATATATTCCATAACCTTTTCCTGGAACTTTGGCAACATAGTTAGCTGGTCTTAATAAAATCTTGTCATCTATAAAACCAAATATGTCTTTTTTTCCCCAAGTATGATTTCCCATCGTTATTGCATCTATTTTTAATGCTTTTAATTCATTAAATATTTTGTTTGTAATTCCCATTCCATCTGCTGAGTTTTCAGCATTTACTATTACAAAGTCTATTGCTTCTTCTTTTCTTATTTCTGGTAAAAGCTCTTTTAATTTTCTTACTCCGCTTTCTCCTACCAAGTCACCTATTGCTAATATTTTCAATTTTTATCTTCCTTTCATTTGTTCTAGTTTTTTCTAGAAATCTCTTATCTAGTATAGCATATTTTTTAAGATATGCCAAGAGGTGTTATAAATGGTAATAAAAAATTTAGCCCATAAGGATTTTCTCCTTATGAGTTAAATTAGTTGTTATTATTCTTTATTACTTATATGCACGTTTTCTATATCCGCTTTTAATTCTCTTACAATTATGTTTTGTACTTGTGCGATTTGTTCTTGTGATAACTCTTTTGCTTTTATTACAACACTTATGCTATCTCCGTTTACAAATATTAATAAGTCTTCAAATCCTTTGTTTTTTAATAGATTTTCTGAAATCATTATTGCGTTTTTTGTATCATTTATTTTCTTTATTTCACTTTGTGATATTTCTTTTTGTGTATCTGATATTTGAGAATTATTCAAGATCTTTTGATAGCTTTCTAGCATTTGAGAATACATTTTTTCCCTTTCTAATCTTGACTCTGTAAAGTATTGATCATTAGATGTAGCAGGTGCAGATGTTTCGTTTACTATATTTTCTGTAGGAATTTCTGTATTCTCTGGTGTATTTTCCACTAGAGCTCCTGTTTCTTCTACATTTTCAGCTATAGCATTTGCACTTACAAGAGTTGCGTCTCCTAAGTCTCCGTACTTTTCACTATCTTTTAAAGCTGCAGTTTGTAGAGTCTGTTTACTATTTGCTGTATAATTCATATAACCTGCTGCTATTAGCATTATTGCAATAACAGATATTATTACTTGATTTTTCTTTAATATCATTTTCATATTTCAAAATCCCCCTAATCCATTTCAAAAACTTGTATCTTATATGTAGCAAGACCTGTTACAGCCTCCACTGCTTGAATTATATTGGTTTTTACATCTGCATTTGTAGCTCCTTGTGCAGTTATTATAGCTCCCTCTATTGTTGGATTTATTATACTTTGTGTTATTGGCGTTTTTACCCCATTCTTTTCTTCATAGATTATGTCTTTTTTACTACTGTTTTCATTTACTGTTCTGGTTCCGCCACCAGAGTCTTTTTCTTCTGTTGTGCTCGTGCTTGAATCTTCATTGTACATTGGTATTATTTGATTTGTTTGCGAATATGTAACTAGAACTTTAACATTTCCAACACCTTTTATTTTTGATAATATGTTTTCTAATTTGTTTTCCATACTTTCATTTGATGTTGTAACTTCTTTTGTATTCTCTGTTGCAAGTGTTTTACTTTGACTATTTGTTATTGTTTTACTTTTTTTGTTATTTCCAGACAATATATAATTAATTGCGACTATCGTTATAATTAATAGAATTCCTAAAACAACTAAGTTCTCTATTGCTCTTTTGTTATTTTCTCCTTTTTTTATTTTAAAGGCATCTTTAAATTTTTCTTTTATCAAACCTTTCACCTCTCTTTTGTTAATTTATATCCATAATTTTTTCAGATATATCATATGTTTTAGCTAAATATTCTTTTATCTCTTGTTTATTCTGTCTGCTTATCTCTTCATCTGTAACAGTATTGTTTTTGCTTTTGTTTATTGTAATTGTTCCAATTGTTATTTCGTTTCTAGTTTCTTTCTTCTCATTCTTTTTAATTGTCATGCTAATTTTTTCAATTGTATAATTTTCATCATCTTTAGCTTTTATATATATACTTGTTACTTCATAACCTTTGTCTTTTAATTTTGCTTTTATATCCGCTTCTAAATTTGACACATATATATCTTTTACAGTCCTACTATTATTAGACTCTATTTTTTGTAAAATACTATTATTGCTATTCTCCATCTTTTCTTCGTATTTATCTAGATTAAATATCTCATTTGCATTTATATCTTGATTTGCAAATTCATTAACTACAGGCGCTATTATTGAAAACAAAATATAAATTCCAACAACAACTTTAACGTATTTTTTACTACTTCCATTTGGTAATAGTAGCTCAACTATTGTTGCTACTATTACTGCAACTATAATCCCTTGTGCCCAACTACTAAAAAACGCTACCATACTTTCTCCTTTGTTATTGCATCATCATTCCACTATTTGATATCTTAATGACAAGTGTTATTCCAATTACTAACATTACAGAAACACTACTCATTATTGCTAAAAGTAATTTGAATGTAGCTCCAATTTTTTCTAAAAGTTTTACTATTTTTTCGTCTGCTATCGGCTGACAAAGAGCTGATCCTAAATAATATACTGCCATCAATGCTACTAATTTTATAATTGGAACCACACATATGCTTATTATTACTACAACTCCAACTATTCCCACTGCATTTTTTAATATATTGCTACAACTCATTACTGTTTCAACAGCATCGCCGTAGTATTTTTCCTACTATTGGTATAAAGTTTGATACTGCAGCTTTTGTGGTTTTTACTGTTAGAGCATCTACTCCATTTGTAATGCTTCCTTCCAACGAAGTAACTCCAACAAATACTGTTAATGCAATTCCTAAAATCCATACAACTGAACTGTTTATAAACTTTGCTAATTTGTCAACTTGCACTCTGTCTGATATGTTTGATATTATGCTAAGTGATACAGATATTAATATTACTGGTATCAATATTCCGTTTATAAAATTTCCAATGAATGTTATCAAGAATAATATTATTGGTTGCAATAAACTTGCTGATGTAATATTTCCGAGTTGTAATCATTAGATTTATTAATAACGGTAGCAAACAATTTGTAAATCCAACCAGGTTTTCTATCGAGCTTTTTACCATTACTATAATGTCTGAAAAATTTTTCATTATTACTGTAACTATTAAAATATATGTAACATAGTGTGTAATCTGTGCCACACCCGAATTTTCTAAGTTATCACTTATACTTTTTAGCACACTTGATATTATTACTATTATCATTATTATGCCGTATTGTTTTTATAGCACTACTTATTTGTTTAAATAAGATTGATAATATTCTTTGTCCAAGTGATTTATTATCAATGTTTCCTTTAACTGCTGACGTAAATAGTTCACTTACATCTATTGAGAAATCTTCACTTTGATATTTATCCGCTTCTTCTATAAAGCTCGATATTCCAAATGATTTAGATTGGCTCTCTATAATACTACTTTGATCAGCTTCTGTATTCTCTGCTTTAACTTTATAGAAAAAACTTGTAAATATAAATTGTGCTAAGATTATTGATATGATTGTAATTATTAATTTTTTTATTACATCTCTCATCTTTGCTCCTATTTTCTTTTGTAAAATAATTATGGCAATATCTTTATAATTGTTTCTAGTAAGCTTGCCATTATTGGTATCGACATCGACATTATTATTACCTTTCCACCCAAATCCACTTTATGAGCTATTGCCGATTCTCCTGTGTCTTTACAAATGCTTACTGCAAATTCGGTTAATATTGCTATTCCTGTTATCTTTATAAGAAGGACTAGAAATTCACTATTTATTGTTGCTTTGCTTGCAATGCTTTTCAATATGTCTATTATTCCAGACAACCTTGTAGCAATTAGTGCAAATATTAGTACTCCTGCTATTAATGATACATACATTGCAAACTCTGGTCTATATTGCTTTAGAATTACAATTATAATTAGAGATACCAAACCTATTCCTATAATTTTTATAATATCCATCTTTAATCACAATCCTTCCTATTTGATTATAAATTAAAGATGGTTCTCACTGTGTCAAATAATGTACTTATTTCTTTTATAACCATTGTTAAGACTATTATTAGTCCTGCCAAGGTTGTCATCATTGCTTGGTCTTCTCTTCCAGCTCTTACTAATACTTGATATAGCACAGCTACTAATATTCCAATAGCTGCAATTTTAAATAAAAGATTTATGTCCATACTCTTTACTTCCCTCTCATATTAAAATTATAGAAATAGCAAGTCCAACTGTTACTCCTAAAGTTCTATACATTTTTGAGTTTTTTGCTTTTTCTTCAAGTGCTTCTTTAATCTGTGTCTCTAATAACGTTTCTGTTAGTTCTATTTGATTTATTTGACCTTCTACATCTGTTTCTCCTAATATTTTTCCTAAGTTCTTAAGTGTTTCTATATCTTCTTTTGTAAAGTCTGTTTTTGCTTCCTCTAGTGATTTGCTCCAAGCTTCTTTTGCACTATAAGTTTCCATATAGTCATTAGCTTTTTTGAAAATTTCTCCGACTTCATTTGGAGTATCCTCATATAACTGGTTGAAGATTTCCTGTATTGTATTGCAAGTAAATTTTATTTTTATTTTAAATATGTTTAATAAGTTTTTCATCTGTTCTAGCTGTGACGCTCTGTTTATGTATTTTTTAGAATACAAACTTCCTATTTTTACAAATATTAAAAATACAAAAAATATTAGAATACCTTTTATAAAGTCCATATCTTGTCCTTTCTGATTTTATACTCACTTTATATATGTATATTCCAATATTTTTATTTTAGAACTATTTTATATACTAAATTTTATTTTATTATCTTCTCTACCTTGCAAGAAAATTATTTTATCAAATATTTTTTCTTCTATTAACTGTTTTAACTCTGGATTCTTTCTTAATTCCTCCATATTTTTTCCGTGTGCTGTAAATATTCCTTTAACTCCGCAACACATTGCATATCTTATAGCTTCACTATCTTTTGTGCTTCCTATTTCATCTGCTGCAATTACTTGTGGTGCCATTGATCTAATTGCCATTTTCATTCCAAGATATTTAGGAATGTCATTTATAACATCTGTTCTTATCCCTAAATCATTTTGCATAATCCCTTTATACATTGCTGAAATTTCACATCTTTCGTCAATTACTGCTATGTTTTTTCCTGTTAATTCGTTAGTAATTCCATTACTTATATTTCTTATTATATCTCTTAGCAAAGTTGTCTTTCCCATTCCTGGTGGAGATACAATTAAAGTATTGTATATTGTGTTTTCTTCTTTGTTGATAATCTCATCCATTAACTGATTACTACAACCAATTACTTCTCTGCTTATTCTTATGTTTAAACTTGATATGTAATTAAAGTTTGTTACGTTATTATCTTTTATTACAGCTGTTCCAACAAGTCCAACTCTATTTCCACCTTTTATTGTAATAAATCCACTTGCTATTTGATTTTGATATGTATAAATCGAATTTTCACATATTTTTTGAAATATGTAATTCATTTCTTCAGGATTAATTTTATACTGAATTATTCTTTCACATTGTCCAAAGTTTAATAATATTGGCAAATTATTTCTAAGTCTAATTTCTTCTAGATTATCTAATTGAGACTTTTCTTCAATTGCTTGTCTAATATTGAGTGGAAAACATCTTAAAATATATTCTAGATTCATAATACTCCTTTATATGGGTAAAGTTACTTACTATATGTATATGCTTTATTCTATATTTTAGAACCATCCTAATCACAAAAAATAAGATGATGTACTTAAATACATCACCTTAATCTATCTTCTTAATTTAATTATTACGTCCATTTTTTTATTTATTTCTTCTTACTTTTGTCCATCCAATCTTTGCCATCAACTATTCTTGCTGCTAACATTGATGAACTGGTATCACCAATTACGTTTAATACTGTTGCTGGTGGATCTATTATTGTAGCGATTATCGTTAATATTGGTAATGCTGCTACTGGGTATCCCATCATTGTCAATATCATCATTTCTGATATTGTTCCTCCACCAATTGGAACTGCTGTTATTAGCAAGTTTGCAATTAATGCAACTAATATTATTTGCCAAATTGATGCACTTGTTCCAAATAAGCATACTAAAAACATTATTTTGAATACAGAACCTATTATTGAACCATCTTTGTGGAAACTTGTTCCAAGTGGTATCATTGTTTCTGCAATATCATCTGAAACACCCATTTTTTTAGATGCTTCTGTATTTACAGGAATCGAAGCAGCTGATGAACAAGTTGCTAAGGCTGTTACTGTTGCTGGAATTATGTTCTTCCAGAAGGTAACTACTCCTCTCTTTCCTCCTGCTATTAAAGCATATATTGTATATACTATTATGTAGAATAATATTGCAACTACTGTATATATTACAAATGTTTTTGCATATCCAACTGCAATTGAGCTACCAAATGTTCCTATTAATGCTGCAAAGTAGCATCCAAGTCCTATTGGTGCATAATACATTATTATTTTTATTAATTTCATTATAACTTCATATGCCGAGTTCAAGAAATCCTCTACTGGTTTTGCTTTTTCTCCTGCCATATTCATTGCCATTCCAAATAAAATTGAGAATACAATTATAGCTATAATGTTACTTTTTGATAATAATTTCGAAAAATCGTTTACAGTAAGAGCACTTACTGTTCTCTCTAAAATTGTTTGATCATCTTCCTCTGTTAGTGGTTCCTCTTGTTCTTCTAGTGAAGCTTTTATTGTTTCTCCGTCTTCTGGATTTACTAATTTCACAGGATAAGCTACTGCTAATCCAACGAATACTGCTACAAGAGATGTAACAACAAACATCGCAATTATAGTAATCATAATTTTACCTAATCTTTTAGGTTGTTTCATTTTAGAAATTGATGTTGAAATACTTAAGAATATTAATGGTACGATTACAACAAACATTAAGTTTAAGAAGATATCCCCTAGTGGGCTTAAGACAGCTGCTTTTTCTTTGAATACTATCCCCACGATAGCGCCAATTATTATCGCAGCTAAAAGTATAATAACTGACATGTAAGTTTTTAAAAAGTTTTTCATAATACTTTCTCCTTTAAATAAAGAAGCGTTATTAAGGAAATATAGTCATATCTCCTAATTCGTTTATTATTATACAATTATTATATGCATATTGCAAGTATTTCTGAACTTTTTATACTATATTTTATTATATAGCATATATTTATTGTATGATTAGTTTTAAAGTTTTTAGATTTAATTATAAAAAGTTACTCATCGTCCTCATTTTACTGCTTGCACACATTTTTCCTTTAATACTTGTACATAATTTTTCTTTTGCTAAGAATGACGATGCTATCGCTCTTCCTATTATTATGTATCATAGCCTTTTAAAGTCTAAATGTGGTAATTATATTGTACATCCAGATACTTTTGAAAATGATTTAAAATACATACAAGACAAAGGCTATACTACTATTACAATGACTGATTTAATTAATTATGTTTATGAAGATTATTCTCTTCCAGAAAAACCAATTATCATTACCTTTGACGATGGTTTCTACAATAATTTTGGTTATGCAGTTCCTTTACTTCATAAATATGATATGAAAGCTGTTATATCAGTCGTTGGTAAATACACTGATACTTATAGCAAAAGTGATGAAGCAAATCTTAATTATAGCTATCTTAGATGGAAAGATATAAATGATTTAATGCAGGATGGTTGTATTGAATTTCAAAATCACACTTATAATTTACACTCAACTTCCAAAAGACAAGGCTCAAAAAAATTACCATATGAAAGTGTTTCGGCTTATGCTGATGTTTTTACAAATGATCTTTTAAAATTGCAAGATGAGTTTGAGAAGAATTGTAATGGTTATAAACCTAACACATTCACTTATCCTTTAGGAGCTGTTTCAAAAGATTCAATACCGTTAATTAAAGAATTAGGATTTAAAGCAAGTCTTTCTTGCACTAGCGGTGTAAATTATATTACCAAAAATCCAGAATGTTTATATTTACTAAAAAGGAACAATAGAGTCGGTTCTATGTCTACTGAAAGATTTTTTAGCAGATTACTAAAATAAGATTCAGCTATTTGTAATAACTGAATCTTATTTTTAATTTTCTGCAATTATTTTGTTAGCCTCTTCTTGCGTTAATTTCTTATATTTCACCATTTTCTTTATAACTTGATTTCGTCTCTGTTTTGCTAATTTAAAATTCACTTTTGGATTATATACAGATGGAGCATTTGGTATTCCTGCAAGCATAATCGCTTCTCCATCAGTCATTGCTTTAGGTTCTTTATCAAAATAACCTTGGCTCGCTTCCTTCACAGTATAATATCCATTTCCCAAATATGCTGTATTTAAATACAATTCAAGTATTTCGTTTTTCGTATAGTGTTTTTCAAATGTAAAAGCCATAAAAACTTCTGCAATTTTTCTCTCAATTTTCTTTTCCTGTGTGAAATATACATTTTTCGATAGCTGTTGAGTTATCGTGCTCCCACCTTCAATAAAGCTCAATGTTCTTATATCATTAAATGCTGCTCTTCCTATAGAAATCATATCTATTCCATTATGGTTGTAAAATCTGTGATCCTCTACAGCAATAACTGCATCTAAATAAATTTTAGGCATTTCTGATAATTTTGTATAATTTTCTTTTTCTTTTATCTGCGATACTTTTTCTGTAAGGCCTACCTCTTTTATTGCTTTTCTATACATTTGGTAGCCACTATTTATAAATAGTAGACAAATGCTTGTTAGTACAATTATTACTACAATTATTATTTTCTTAATATTCTTCATTTCTATTCTCCCTTAGTTCTTTGTATTTATATTATACTAATCCTAAGTGACTACTAAATGACATATTAGAAATTTGCAAAAAAAATACGCCAATTGTTTTACCCAATTGACATATTTTTTATATGCTATTTATTATTTTTCTTTACTATAGCTGTTGCTACTATACCAACTACTGCTATTGCAAGTAATGCTGTATATGCAACTATATTATCTCCAGTTTGTGGATTTTTTACTTCTTCTTTTACTTCTTCTTTTACTTCTTCAAGAACAGCTTTTATTGTAACATCTCCATTAGGCATATTGAATGTTGTTGCTGTTAATTTTTCAACTTCTGAACCTCTTCCATATGTTACTATTATATCTTTTACTTTGTATTTTCCTTCTAATGCTTCTTCGTTGATTTTTATTTCAACTAATTGTCCTTCAATAGCTTCTGTTAGATCTAGAGAAAGATATTTTTTGCTATCTTCGTCTATTGTTAATGCGTAAGCTTCGCCATATACTGTTTTGCCATTTATTTCTGCTGATTTAACATCATCACTTACATATTTAGCATCTACACCTTTGCTAAAGCTTCCACCTTCTACGAATTTCTCTACATTATCGCTCTTTACATCGCCTTCTTTACCTGCAAATGAACCTTGTTCTATTTTTAATGTACCTACATTAGATGTTGTTCCTTTTGTTGTTGTTTCGAATACAGCATATCCGTTTTCACTTTCTACAGTAACATCACCGTTGAAAGATATCTCTATTTTTCCTGCATAGTCAGAGTTTGATGTTATGCTGATTGCACTTCCTGTGCTCTCTACACCATTACTATATGCAACTGGTGTTGCTTTGAATTCTCCATTTGCTATGAATTCTCCACCTGTTATATTAAATTTACCTGATTTAATTGATAAAGCTTCTTCTCCTACAAATTTTCCACCACTAAAATTCCATATACCATATCCTGCACCATATATAGCTGGTCCATTTGTTGCTTCAATATTTGCTGTTGGTCTAAGATTAACTACTGGAACAGTTCCTGTTGTTGCTTTAACATTTCCTTGGATTGTAACACCCATTTGGCCACCTTTAATTGTTCCTGCAATATCTATTGTTACACCATTTGCAGCTGTTGTGTCCTCAAATAGAGCAATTCCATATCCATGGTCAGCTATTAACGTAGCTTTAGTTCCGATGTCTACAGTTGTAACTGTTCCATCATCAGCTTCTGTTCCTGTTACGTTTACTATACGACCATCATATCCAGCAGATGCTCCTTTAAATGTGTTTTGGAATGTACCATTTTTTAAATTAAGTTTTCCACCTGCTAAGCAGAATAACATATCTGTATTACCATTTGTTATAATTTTTCCATTGCCATTAACAGTTAATTTTGCTCCTCCTAAAACTCCAAATACAGATTTGTCTAGAGTTAATGTTTTACCATTTAAGTCTAGCACTTTTGTACCTGTTACTGCCATAGATAAACCTGATGTTGTATCTGTAATGTCATTCTTTACTTGTATTATTTCTTCTGTTCCTACTAATGCATCTTTTAACTCCTCAATGGTAGTTACCTCTGTTGCTGCTTGTACTGTTGTTGCTAATGCCAGTACAACAAATAATACTAATGCAGCTAAAATGATTTTCTTTTTCATTTGATTTTTCCTCCTAAAAATTTTATTCTATAATATAACTATATCACACTAAAAATTTTTTTCAATATATTTTCTTGAAAATGCTGTCGAATTTTATTACATTTTTGTTACTTTGTTACGAAAATGGTATTTTTTGTAATTATTTATTAAAATCATCATACTCTAAATCATCAAATTGTATATTTTCAATACTCTTCACTTCATTATTACTATCTAAAACTAATTTAAATACTTCCGGTGAGTTTAGCCTTTTGTTAAATATAGGTTCTCCTTTAAAATTTATTTTTAAAATACGATCGCTACCAATATTTTCAAGTTCACACCATTTTAATAGTAAAAATGTTATTGCATATCCATGCGAAAATATTGCAATTCTTTTGCCTTTATTTTCGTTTACAATTTCCATAAGGGCTTCATACATTCTATCTCTAACTTCTAGTTGACTTTCTCCACCTATAGTTTTATAATTTTCATCTACATACTGTTGTATAAACCAATCTTTTACTTCACCTTCATTTGGTATTCCAACTCTTCTTTCATCAAATCTATCATCTATATTTACTTTTAGTTTTTGCTTGTCCAATAAGTATTTAGCTGTCTGTAATGTTCTTACGCAGTTACTTGCGTAAACAACATCTATATTTTGAAGTTCTTCTTCATTGCTTAATGTCTCTGATCTTCTTTCTCCTATTACACTTAATATTATTTTTTCGTTTTTTAACAACTCGCTTTGATTTGTTCTATAACTCTCAATTAGTTCTGTATTTTTAAATCTTACTGAGTGTCTAATAAAATATACTGTTGTATCCATTTTTTTCCTCTTTTCATAATTATTTTTAGTAATTATAACAAAATTTGCTAATTTTTACAATTGTTTTATTTTTAATTTCAAATACTAAAAATAATTAGCACAACTATATGCTAATTATTTTTTATTCAACATTTTTTCAACTATCCATATAATGCTAGCCAAATATTATTCATTATTACTATATATCTTTCTTATATGAACAAATATTTATATTATTATATACTTTTGAGTTTTCGTTTTGATATAATATTTCTGCATATAAGTTAAGTTTTATTGTTATTATCCCATTTTCTTCTGTTTTTGTTATTCCATAAAAATTTCCTGGGATATCTTCATTTACAGTAATTCTTCGATCTTCCTCAGCTGAAAACTTATCTCGAGTATTATCTGTTGTTAAAATATATTCTTCATTTTTCGCATTATATTCTAAATCCTCTATTATCATATCTCCTTCAGCTGTAAATTGTATTATTCTTATTTTATCTGATTTTCTTTCTTTTGCGTTTATTTCAGTATTTACTATAAAGTTATCTAATTTTTCTTTGTTTTTAATCTCATTATATACTATTATTACGCAGCCATCTTCTTTAGCCTGGTGTACCGAATATTTCTCTGGGAGTTTTTCCAATTTAGTATATCCATAATTGTCTTTATTTTTTGAGTTATTCTCTTCTATCATTTTCAATGCTTCTGACAAATCCGATTCCTCCCAAATCGGCATCATTTTTGTATAGTATTCATTCTCTGTAATCTTTACTTTTAGTATTTTATATCCTAAACCTAAATATTCTTCATAACCAGATATTGGAGAGTCTGATATATACACATTTGTGACTCTAGTAAATACTGGTTCTTGATTTTGTTTTACTTTTTCCTTATCTACTAATACAAATACCACCTCAAGTGCTATTGCTATTAATAGAATAATTAATACTATCTTTATTACTTTTTTACTCATATAATAACTCCTTTTTTCTTTATATTATCATAGTTATATAAATTGCACAATAGCTTTGTAAAAATAAAATTTGATTAATTAATCTTTTTTTATACTATACAATATAAATTATTTGGTTATTTGGGAATTTTTCTTCTAATAATTTTCTAATATATTGTTCTCCTTCTTTTCTAAGTTCTTGTTTATACATATATTTTCCTTTTCCTCTGCCTGTCATATGTTCTCTATCATATAAGTTAATAGCATTTGGAAATGCTTCTTCATTTATCTTTGTATGCACATAACTGTATGTCATAAATATTACTTCAAAAAATACATCTTTCTTTACTTCTTCACTTAATTCTCTTTTCAATCTTTCTATAAGTTCTTTATATAATTCTTTCCAGTTTTCCACGAGAATTACTGGTGCTATTAATATTCCTATTTTATATCCTGTACTTTTCAATTTATTTATTGCTTCTATTCTATCTTTTAGCCTTGATGTTCCAAATTCAACTTTTTGTATTATTTCTTCTGGATTGACGCTCATTCTAATTATAGTTCTTTCATTATGTTTTAAATTTAGCAATGAATCTACATAAGCAAATTTTGTTGGAAAGGTTATATAACCTCTGTTGTTTTGTCCAAACTTTTCTATTGTCCATTCTAAATTATGTGTAATGGTGTTTTCTAATACTAAATCACTGTTACTACCAATTTCAAAAGTTAATTCTTTTTCTGATTTATTTGCTGTATTTATTAGCTTGTCTAGCATTTCTTCTCTATTTACAAACAATCTTAAATACGCACACTTGTTATAATTACATACCAGATAACAATACATACACATTGCTGTACATCCAGATGATGTGTATGGAACTAAATAATCGGATATTTTATGATTTTCTACATATTTATGTGTTTTTCTTGTTCCTATTATTAGATATTGCTTTAATTTTGTAAATTCTGAATTCTGTTTCTTTCTAAGTTCTTCTATATTATTATGATTTTCTATTTCTATTTTTGGCACATCTTTATACTGATCTAATAATTTTCTTCCTAATTCGTAGTTTTCAATTCCTTTTTCATAATAAATAATTTTAGGGTAAAACATTTTATCACCTCAGTGTTTATTTTACCCTAAATCTTATTTATCAATACTCTTATTTAATTGTTTTCTAAGTAAGAAATTTTTTTATTTTTTGTCTTGGCATATTCAATCTCTGATTTTGTGCTTTCTCCAATATATCCACCAGCATTAATTACATAAATTTCATCTGACATATCTATTTTTTGTTTATGCATTTCATCTAACATCTTTTTCGTTTCATTATTTATTTCTTCTTTTTTTACAGAATGAAAAAAATTTGGTATCAAAACTACATTTCCAGCTAAGGTAAGTTCTTCTTTGATTCTTTCAAACTCTTCTTTGAATTTAACTGAACCACACAAAGTTATTACATTATATTTATTCATTATATATTCTCCTTATTTTTTGTATTTTTATTACACAATAAATTTATAATCAATATTCATTTATCTCTATTTCCATAAATTTACCCATTCTTCAATATATTCTTTTGAGATTCTTAAGCTTCCAGAACCTGTTCCAATTTCATTATTAGGTTTCTTATCTCCATGAAAATCGCTTCCACCACTTATGAATAAATTGTTCTTTTTGGCATACTCAATAAGAATCTCTATTCTATTATCTACTTCAGCAGATGGATGAAAACATTCAATTCCATCTAATTTAACATTTTTCCTTAATTCATCAATAAAACCTATTGTATTATCAAACTTATATTCAAAAGGATGAGCTAAAAATACAAGTCCACCTGCTTTATGAATTACATCAGCAACATCTTTATACATTGGCTTTGGTGAATCATCAACACCCATGTAAAAAATACTATTAGGATTATCTAACCCATCTCTTCTAAAATCATTAAAAGATCTTGAACATTCCCCCATTTTTTTAATGTTTTCTTCATGCTTTATCAATTCATAGTACATATATACTACAAAAAAATCAGTAACAGGAATATCTTTTCTAATCGCATTTAAGTCATATGTAAGTTTATTTTTATTGCATATATCAATTATCTTATTTTTAGCACTTTCAAATTTTTCTTTTAATATTTCATATGAAAAAAATTTATTAGACCATTTATTTATAAGCTCAAGGTTTTTAATATTATAAGCAAGAAATTCAATTTTTTTATTATTAAAAGTTGCATTCATTTCCGCACCTTTTATTATTTTTCCAGTAAAAATATTTTTTTGCAGTGCTTCATCTTGATATTGTTTAGTTGTATTATGATCTGTTATTGAAATATATTCTAGTCTTTTTTCTTCACATATTTTTAACACTTCTTCTACTGTTTTATCTCCATCAGAATATAATGTATGCATATGCATATCTACCATTTTCGTTCCTCCATTTAAATATTACTATACATTTTATACTTTTTAATATATATCATAAATTTTCTATAAAAACAATATAATATAATTTAACTTCTTTTCTAGATTTAATTTCTTATTATTTCAATTTAACTATTATAAATATATCCTAATCTGCTATGTATTTCTTTATGACAGTTTGAACAAACTAAAATACATTTTTTTAATTCATTTTTATATTCTTCCCATGACATTGTGTTACCTGATCCTAATTTAAATTCTTTTTCTTTAGGATTTCTATGATGAAATTCTAATGCATCAACACATTTATTATAACCACAAATAGAGCATTTTCCTCCCAACATCTTTATTGCTTGTAACTTCATATTTCTTCTTAATATTGTTTTTTGATGTTTTCTGGTTTCATTATCATTCCTAGTAGAATTACCACTACATTCATAGCAATATATTCTTGTTGAACTTTTAGTTTCAAACGTTTTGTCACAAATTTTGCATTCTCTTATCATACCTATCACCATTTAATATTATACAACATCTTCAATCTTTTTTGTGTCGAATTTTGTCTATTATATAATTTAAATATACAGTAATAAGTACAGTTGTGACAGAGTATTCGCTTAATATTTTATAATATTTAAATTTTTCCAAAAAACCGTAAAGCCTTGAGATTACTGGTTTTTAAAGCAAATAAGAGTTTGAGTAAAATTACTCAAACTCTATATTTTTGGCTCCTCGTGTCCGACTTGAACGGACGACCTATCGGTTACTGCACTACATTAATTTTCATTAACATTATAATATTTTATAATTTGTAGTCTGGACTTTCTCTTTACCATGTCTTTCGATTTAGGTAGGTGGTGTAAAGTCTCTACACATAGCTTACGCCTTGCTCGGTATTGTCTTCAGCATTACCTGTTAAGAGTTTCACCGACTTAGCCACCTTTATCATCTATAAGTTTCCCTATAGAGCTGCTAACTTCTCGATTTTGCAATCTGCTTGACAGCCGAGCGCTCTACCGACTGAGCTAACGAGGAATATATAAAATCTGGCAACAACCTATCTTCCAGGCAAGGTAACTCGCGAGTATTGTCGGCACTTAAAGGCTTGACTTCTGTGTTCGGAATGGGTACAGGTATTTCCCTTTAGGTTATAATCACCAGAAAAGTTTTGTATACTTTCTTTACTTTAATTAATATATCATTTATTTGTACTTTTGTAAATACTTTTCTATATATTTTTTAAAGTTTTAAGCACACTCAAAAATACATAGAAGAAAATTTATTTGTAAACCATATCTTTCTTTATATTAGTGGTTAAGCCCTCGATTTATTAGTATTGGTCAGCTCAATGTATCACTACACTTACACCTCCAACCTATCAACCACATAGTCTTTATGGAATCTTACTACCTTACGATATGAGATATCTTATC
>CAKPGM010000011.1 GCA_934154805.1 uncultured Clostridia bacterium
TATACCATTAATTATAGAAAAAAGGATGTCCACATTTAAAACGTTGTCTACATCCTTATTTTACTTAGGTTTTCACCGCATTACGTGGACAAGTTATAAAACTCGAACCAACTTACTAGTTTTCAAATTTTAAGTTTTTCCTTGTTTTATATTACTTTCCACAGCAATTCTTATATTTTTTCCCCGAACCACAAGGACAAGGGTCATTTCTACCAACTTTTGGTTCGTTGTTTACAACTGTTTTGTTCATTCCACCTTCTTTTTCAGATAGGTTTCCATCAACTAAGTTGATAGCTGTATCTTCAAGTCCTGCACCTGTTACTTTTGCTGTTTCAGTTCTTTGGATAGGACCTTCTTTTTTTCTTACATTTAATAATATTTTTACAACATCTGTTTTGATGTCTTCTATCATATCATCAAACATATCTGTTCCTTCAAGTCTGTATTGTACGACTGGATCTTTTTGTCCATAACCACGAAGTCCAATACCTTTCTTTAATTCGTCCATATTGTCTATATGATCCATCCATTTTTGGTCAACTATCTTAAGCATTACAACTCTTTCAAGTTCTCTTAGATTTTCTTCACCAAATTCTTTTTCTTTTGCTTCATATATTTCATGTACTTTGTTTTGTAATTCTTCTATTACATCTTCTTGAGTGAAGTTGTCTGATTTTAAAGAATCTACTTCTGATATTCCTAATGTATTTTGGATATCTTGTAGTAATGTTTCTTTGTTTACTGTTTCTCCTTCTACAAAGTGTGTTGCAACTACTAATTCTACAACTGAGTCCATCATCTTAGAAATACTGTCTTTTAAGTTCTTTCCATCTAGAACTTCTCTTCTTTGAGCATATATTACAGTTCTTTGTACATTCATAACGTCATCGTATTGTAATACATTCTTTCTGATGCTGAAGTTTCTTCCTTCAACTTTCTTTTGAGCATTTTCAACAGCTCTTGAGATTGTTCTTGATTCTATTGGTAGATCTTCTGATGCTCCAAGTGTATTATATACTCTTGTTATCATATCTCCACCAAAGATTTTCATTAAATCATCGTCTAGTCCAATATAGAACCTTGATTCTCCTGGATCTCCCTGACGTCCACTACGTCCACGAAGCTGGTTATCGATTCTTCTTGATTCGTGTCTTTGTGTACCAATTATTTTTAGTCCACCGGCTTCAATAACTTTTTTCTTTTCTTCTTTGATTTCGTCTGCGTATTTTTTCTCTAATTCTGCAAATTTTGCTCTTGCTGCAAGTATTGCTTTGTTGTCTGTTTCGTTGTGAGCTATTGCTTCTTCTATTTCTTCATCTGAATATTTTAGCTTTTTCATTTCTTGTTTTGCTAAATATTCGCTATTTCCTCCAAGCATAATATCAGTACCACGACCAGCCATGTTTGTTGCTATTGTAACAGCTCCATATTTACCAGCTTGTGCTATGATTTGAGCTTCTTTTTCGTGATATTTTGCGTTTAATACTTCGTGAGGAATTCCCTCTTTATCTAGTAATTTACTTAGTTTTTCTGATTTATCTATTGATACTGTACCAATTAATACTGGTTGTCCTTTGCTGTGTGCTTGCTTGATATCCTCTATAACTGCTTTGAATTTTACGTCTTCGTTTTTGTAGATAATGTCTGGATTATCTTTTCTGATCATTGGCTTGTTTGTAGGAATTTCTACAACATCTAATTTGTATATTTCCTCAAATTCTGCTTCTTCTGTCATAGCAGTACCAGTCATACCTGATAATTTTTCGTACATTCTAAAGTAATTCTGGAATGTAATTGTAGCAAGTGTTTTAGATTCATCGTTTATTTTTACGTGCTCTTTTGCTTCTATTGCTTGATGTAATCCGTTGTTATATCTTCTTCCATACATAATTCTTCCAGTAAATTCATCTACAATAAGAACTTGTCCGTCTTTTACGATATAATCCTTATCTCTCTTCATTATTCCATTTGCGTGTAATGCTTGGTTTACATCATGTACTAATTCAGAGTTTTCTAGGTCGTTAAAGTTTTCTAAGTTAAATTCTTGCTCTGCCTTCTTTATACCTTTTTGTGTAAGTGTTGCAGATTTTGATTTTAAGTCTACTATATAATCGTATTTTTCGTTATCTTCACTTTGCTCTAGATCTTTGTCGTCTTCTTCTATGATTATTTTTGGTTGTAGTTTTTTTACAAAACGATCAGCTTTTTGATATAGATTTGAAGATTCTGCTCCTCTACCAGATATAATAAGAGGTGTACGAGCCTCATCAATTAAGATACTGTCTATCTCGTCTACGATAGCATATTTTAGTTTTCTTTGTACTAATTGGTTCTTGTATATAACCATATTATCTCTTAGATAATCAAATCCAAATTCATTATTTGTTCCATATGTAACATCGCATCCATAAGCAACTTGTTTTTCTGCTGGATTCATTCCTGCTATAACTAATCCTACTGAAAGACCTAAGAATTTGTATAGTTTGCCCATCCATTCACTATCTCTTTTTGCTAGGTAGTCGTTAACTGTTATAACATGAACGCCTTCGCCTGTTAATGCATTTAAATATACTGGAAGTGTTGCAACAAGTGTCTTTCCTTCACCTGTTTTCATTTCTGCAATTCTTCCTTGATGTAAGATTATTCCACCTATTAATTGTACATCAAAATGACGCATTCCTAATACTCTTTTAGAAGCTTCTCTTACTACTGCAAATGCTTCTGGTAATATATCATCAAGAGTTTTACCATTTTTTAATTGTTCTTTGAAATAAGGAGTTTTTGCGATTAATTCGCTATCAGATAATTTAGAAATTTCATCTTCTAAACTATTTATCTTTGCTACTATTGGCATTACTCTTTTTACTTCTTTTTCACTATATGTCTTAAATAATCCCATTTATATTCATCCTTTCGACTGTTGTAGATTTTACCTTGTTATTATATTACGAAAACTCATATTTAGCAAGACTTTTCTACTTAATTATATATATTATTCCTAATCCAACAAGAGAAATAATTATACCTGATATTTTTAGTATCTTTGTTGTTTCATTAACTTCTCCTGAACTAAAGCTTTTAGTTGCAATTTTTCTTGCATCATATAACATAGTTACTCCAACCATAATGATTAGAGCTCCTAGTAATATTAAAATCAATTTTCCCATTTTTACATCCTTTTAATTAAAAAATTCTACTGTGAATCTGCAATCAAATTCTTTCTTAGGTGCAAGTGTCAATATATCTGTTTTTTGTGCAAATACTCCAGTTGCTTTAATATTATCTGCAGTTGAGTACCAAGGCTCAATACAGATAAATGGTGCTCTTGGTTTTGACCAAACAGCAAGATATGGAAATCCCTCGAAATCCATTGTAAGTAATGTTTTATTTCCCGTTTTTTGTTTTAAACTGATTTTATGCGATGTTATACCTTTCATTATCAATGCATCATTTTTGAAAGTGTTACCATCGATTGGAATTCTTCTTGAATCTGACATAACATTTTTTGCATATTCAGTGCCCACTAATCCGTCTACCAAATATAAAAAGTGTATTTTCTCTTCGTCTTCTTCAAATTCCAAAAAATATTCTTTATCTAATAATGCTTTTTGGTCAATTTTAAATGCAGGATGTCCTCCTATTCCAAAAGGCATATTGTTATCGCCCTCATTTACTACCTTGTATATTGTAGTTAGTTTGTTTCCATCTGTTCTGTATGTAATGTACAGAGCAAAGTCAAATGGATATTTTACCAAGGTGCTTGGGTTACTTCTAAGCACGTATGAATGAAAGTCATTTAATTTTGTTATCGGTTCAAATTCCATATCTCTGGCAAAACCATGCTGAAACATCTCATATGTTTTGCCATTGATAATAGTTTTATTTTGCTTTAGTTTTCCGACTATAGGGAAAAGCACTGGGAAATGCCTTTTCCAATATACTTTTCCATTTTCATCTATGCAGTCTTGTCCTTGGTGAATTTTTTCTATTCCATCTAGTTTGTAGCTTATTAGCTCTCCACCCAGTCTGGAAGTTAGCATTTGACTTTGCATAAAACCTACTCCTTCACATTAAATTAATTTTCTTTATGAATCATATAATTCCAAGAGTCTTGACACATCTCTTTAATTCCTTTTTCTGCTGACCATCCCAATTCTTCTTTAGCTTTTTTAGGATCAGAATAGCAAGTTGCAATATCCCCTGGTCTTCTATCTACTATTTTGTATGGTATCTTTCTTCCTGTTACTTCTTCAAAAGATTTTACCATATCTAATACACTGTATCCTACTCCTGTTCCTAGATTATATATATATAATCCTTTTCCCTCTTTATCTAATTTATTTAATGCATATATATGTCCTTTTGCTAAGTCTACTACATGTATGTAATCTCTAACTCCCGTTCCATCTGGAGTGTCATAATCGTTACCAAATACTGATAATTCTTTTAATTCTCCTGTTGCAACTCTTGCAACATATGGCATTAAGTTGTTTGGTATTCCCTGTGGTTCTTCTCCTATTAGTCCACTTTCATGAGCTCCAACAGGATTAAAATATCTTAATATACATATGTCCCAACTGTTATCAGATTTATACAAATCTTCTAATATTCTTTCTATAAATAGTTTTGATGTTCCATAAGGGTTTGTTGTTCCCCCTACTTTGCAGTCTTCTGTTATTGGAATCACTTCTGGATCGCCATAAACAGTTGCTGAAGAACTAAATACAAATTTCTTTACATTATATTTTTTCATAGTTTCTAGAAGTACAATACATCCAGACACATTGTTTTCATAGTATTCCAATGGTTTTAATATAGATTCTCCAACAGCTTTATATCCAGCAAAATTCATTACAGAATCTATTTGATTTTCTTCAAATACTTTTTCTAGTTTTTCTCTATCTAAATAGTTTATTTCGTAAAATTTAAAATCCTTATTTGTTATCTTTCTAATAGCATCTAAAACTTCTGGTTTGCTGTTATAAAAATTATCTAATATAACAACTTCTTTTCCTTCATTTAATAATTCTACTACTGTATGAGCTCCAATATATCCAGCTCCTCCTGTTACTAATATAGCCATATTATTCCTCTCCTTCAATTTCTAATATTTCAACTTCTTCAATTCCTGGAGTGTTTCCATAGATTAATCCTATAAATAATTCTCCTCCTGTTGCAGATCTCTCAGCTCTTCCTCCACCTCCAGTCTTACAAGAGTTACATTTTTTTGTCATATCTTCATTTCTATGGATCTTCCTACCAAACGAATTAACAAAGCCATTATTTTCACAATAATCTATAATTGAGTTTGCTTCTAAGTTTCCGCAAATTCCTCCCATCATTATTAATGTATCTTCTGTAGAGTGTATATTGCCATAGTTTTTTGAAGTAACTATCTTCGAATCAGAATAGTTAACTCCAGATACACCTCCGATATAGATTGTATTTGCTTTAGTTCCACTAATCTTTGAAAGTTCTCCATCATTTCTGCTTAAAGAAATAGATCCTTTGTTTTGAGCTGCTATCCCAGCGATATAAGTTAGTCCTTTTACCTTTCCTGTATTCTTACAATTTTCTATAGTTGTATTATCAAGTATACCAACTATTCCTCCAGCTATCTCAGTATCATCTGATTCTGTTTTTAGGTTGCTTATATCCCCAGTGTTAATGCAAGCTATAATTTCTCCAGTTGATGTTCCTACTATACCTCCCACTAATTTTCCTTCCAATTTTCCATTGTTAGTGCAATTAGTTATTTTTCCTTTTTCATTAATAGCTACAATTCCTGCTGTATATTGTTCTGTATTCTCTAATTCATTTATATAGCCATTGTTAGTACAGTTTGTTATTACTCCACTGTTTTCACTATCTCCAGAGTTCACATTTTTAGCAACAATACCCGCTTTTAAATAATTTGCTGTTATATCAACATCACTAGAGCTATCTAATATTGTTCCTGTATTTTCTCCAACTATTCCGGCAACTGTAATTGTATTGTTTGCATTCTCAGTATTTGCTACTATTTCTCCTTCTACTTTGCATTTTTGTATGGTCCCAGAATTTTTACCAGCAATAACACCAATATCGACTGTTTTTCCCTCTACATTTGGGATGAAAATTTTAGCAACCACTTTCAAATCTTGTATTGTTCCAGAATTGTTGCGAAATAATCCTATAGAATCTACAACTTGGTCCTCTGGCACATCCATTAATAGGTTATTTATAGTCTTTCCATTTCCATTGAAATTTCCTTCAAAAACTATTTCTTTGTTATCTTTTTCTTTTTTGTTGTTTTTTTCAACTTTAATAAATACTTTTCCGGTTGTTAATTCTTGTTTAATGTTATCTATTTGTCCATCATTATTTAAATCTCCAAAAGAGGTATCTTGAGTATTTAAATAAGAATTATCATCTTGAAAATCCAAAGAAGTATTTAGTATAAAGTATTGGTCTTTATAACTTTCACCTTGATTTAAATTTATAAAGAAAGTAATTAGATCCTCTACTTTTGATATTTGATACGCATCTTCTTTTGTTCCAGTTCCTGAAAATTTATTTTCAATTGGTGTAACTTTGTTTTTTCTAATTACATCTTTTAGTACTATTACAGCAATAACTGTAACAATCGTTACAACAATAAAAATTAAAATTTGAAATATACTAATACTAATTCTTTTTGTCTTCATATAAGTTCTCCTTTTTATTTATTCATTAGTGTTCTTTTCTAAATGTTGATATATTTTATAATTTCTTATAATCTTGCGCACATACATATTTGTTTCTTTATATGGTATGTTTTCAATATCGCTTCCATCTTCTTTTATTATACCATTTTGTATCCATTCTCTCACAGTACCAATTCCTGCGTTGTATGCAGTTAATGCTAATAATATGTTGCCATTATATAATTTTAATAATTCGGAATAATACTTAGTTCCAATCATAATATTTTTTTCTGGATCGAATAATGTTTCTTCCATTATTGGTTCGTCTATTTTATTTGCTATCTCTATAGCTGTCGAGTCCATTACTTGCATAAGCCCCTTTGCTTTGCTGGTAGACTTGGCATCTTTGTTAAAGTTGCTTTCCGCTTTTATTATAGAAAATATTAAAAGCGGATCTATATTATATTCTTTTGCGTATTTTTCTACATATTCTTGATATTCTTTCTGGTATAACTTATTTAAAATTATATTTTCGACATTTAATGTTTTTAACACTATTATTAATAATAACAATATTGCTATTACAATAAGTATAATTTTATATGTCTTTTTCAAAATATTTTCTCCTTGTAAAACTCTTTTGTTTATTTTACTTCATACCAACTTGTTCCTTCTGAAAGTTCAACTTCTAGTGGTACAGATAGTTTCATTGCACCCTCCATAGAATCTTTTAGTATCTGCTTAGCTTTTTCTTTATCTTGAAGTCCAACTTCCAATAATAATTCGTCGTGTATTTGCAATATAATTTTAGCATTAATTTTGCTTTCTTGCAATGCTTTGTTTACATTTATCATTGCAATTTTCATAATATCCGCTGCAGTTCCTTGTATAGGTGTATTCATTGCTACTCTATTTCCAAATTGTCTTACCATATAGTTGCTAGATTTTATTTCTGGAATATATCTTCTTCTTCCAAATAATGTTTCAACATATCCTTTTTGCTTTGCACTTTCAACTATATCATCCATAAAGTGTTTTATTCCACTATATTTTTCTAGATATTGCTGTATATATTCTTTAGCTTTTTTATTGCTTACTCCTATTTGATTTGCTAATCCAAAATCACTTATTCCATAAACTATTCCAAAGTTTACAGCCTTTGCTGAAGATCTTTGTTCTTTTGTTACTTCATCAATTGGAATGTTGAACACTTTAGAAGCAGCCTGCTTATGGATATCTTCACCGTGGTTAAAAGCATATATCATATTCTCGTCTTGAGAAATATGGGCTAACACTCTTAATTCTATTTGCGAGTAATCCGCATCTATATATATGTTTCCTTCTGCTGGTTTGAACGCTTTTCTTATTTGTTTTCCTAGTTCTGTTTTAGTTGGAATATTTTGCAAGTTTGGTTCTGTACTGCTTATTCTTCCTGTTGCTGTAATTGTTTGATGAAAACTTGAGTGTATTTTGTGCGTATTGATATTTATATATGGAATTAATCCTTCTACATATGTTGAATTTAGTTTCATTAACGTTCTATACTCTAGTATTTTTTCTATTATAGGATGTTGACCTTTTAATTTTTCTAGCACATCAACATCTGTGGTATAACCATTCTTTGTTTTCTTGTATACTGGTAATTGTAGCTTTTCAAATAATATTTTTCCTAGTTGTTGGTGAGAATTAATGTTAAATTCTTCTCCTGCTAAGTTATATATTTCATCTGTTAATGTTTGAAGTTGAGCTTTTAATTCGGTACCAAAGCTCTTTAATTCTTCTTCGTCTACATACATTCCATTATATTGCATATCAGCAAGAATCTGTGCTAATGGCATCTCTATGTTATTAAATAAAGATATAGCTCCCGCTTCTTCCAGCCTCTTTATCGTAACTTCTTGAAGTTTTGCTATAATATAGCACATAAATGAATTTTTATATTTCTCTTTCTTTAACTCCTCTTCATTGTCTGTATTAGTATCAAATAAATTTAATTGTGCACTATTAGACTTGTTAGAATCTTCAAACTCATTTTCCATATATTCTTCTATGTCTATATCTAGATATTTTTTAGCCATTTCATCTATTGTATTCTTGTCAGTAGGATTTAAGTTGTATCCAGCTATTTCTGCATCATATTTAATATTATTATATTCTATTTCATCTTGTTTAAGTAAAATATAATCTGTTTTCACCTTATAACTTGCTTTTTCTATTTGAGAATCTTCAAATAAATCTTTTAACATTATTACATCTATGTTCTTTGAATAATACACTATATTTGTTTTTCTGTCATATGCACTAATAGATTTAATACTCTCGTTTATTATCGAACCATTTGTTTGCATTTTCTCTTTTTCAAAGTAGTATATAAGTTCCTTACTTTCTTTAGCTCCTTCTAGTATCTTCTTTATATCCGCTTCTTCTATTTTAAACAAATCATCTATTTTTTTATTAACTTTTGCTGTTCCTAAACCATTTAAATCAAATCTTTCAATAAATCTATTAAATCTAAGCTCTTTAAATTTATTAGTTACTGCTTCTTTGTCCCAATCTTTTACGGCTAGATTTCTTATTTCTACATCTAATGGGGCATCTAATAATATTGTTCCAAGTGTTCTTGAAAGAATAGCTGAATCCTTATTATTAGTTAATTTTTCTTTTAGTGCTCCCTTTATTGTAGTATCTCCGTTCTCTAATTCTTCATACAATTTGTCTATGTTTTGATATTCTTTTATAAGCTTTAATGCTGTCTTTTCTCCGACGCCTGGTACTCCTGGAATATTATCAGAGGTATCTCCCATTAACCCTTTTACCTGTATTAATTGTACTGGTTTTATTCCATACTCTTCTTCTATTTTTGCTTCGTCATAATCTTCTGTTTCAGTTTTTCCCATTTTAGTTCTTGGAATTCTAATAGTGATATTCTTACTTGCAAGTTGGAAAGTATCTCTATCTCCTGAAAGGATAGTTGTTTTTATTCCTTCTTTTTCTGCCAGTTTTGATACTGTTCCTAGCACATCATCTGCTTCATATCCTTCCTTCTCTATTATGGTAATATTCATATCTCTTAATATTTCTTTAATAATAGGCATTTGCTGAGCTAGTTCTTCCGGCATTGCATGTCTTGTTCCCTTGTATTCTTTATACATATTGTGTCTGTGAGTTGGTGCTTTTAAATCAAATGCAACTGCTATATATTCTGGCTCTAAATCTTCTAATTCTTTAAACAATATTGATAAAAAGCCATATATTGCATTTGTATATGTACCATCAGCTGACATTAGTGCCTTAGTATTCATTATGCCATAAAAAGCCCTATTCATTATGCTATTTCCATCTATTATTAATAATCTATTACTCTTCAAAATTGTACCTCTTTCTTTAACTATCTCTCATTATCATCATCTTTATCTTTATGTTGTCCCATTCTTCTTGATTTGCTCTCTTGAATTTCTTCTTGAATATTTGCAAGTCTTCTTTCGCTTTCTTGTATAAGTGATTGGCAATTCTCTATTATATTATCTGGAGCATTTAGTGCTTTCATTTTTTCGTAGCGTTCTTGTCTCCTAGCAATGGTATTTTCTGCATCTTCTAAGATACTTGGTTGATATTCTTCTTCACCTTTTAATTCCATTTCTCCATAGTGCAATATTCCATCATCATCAAAATACAACACTGTTCCTTCATCGTCTATAAAAATTTCACTTGATACACCTTCTAATTGTGTCTCTACTCGTTTCAAATCTTTCGACATTTCAAAGTCATATATATTCAATGCTTTACCATCTGCATCACAAGCCACATATAAATCCATATCACTATAAACTTTAAATGATACTTCTCTATAATCAACTTCAGGATGTTGCTTTAGGTATTCTTGGGCTGATATTAATTCGTAAAATCTATCAAAATCTTCTTTTGTATAGCAATCAGTGTAAAATAAATAAGGAAATATTCTTTGAGCTATTGATTGCTCAGCATTTTCAGACTCTTCACCAAACAAAGTGTGCTCTAAGTCCAAAACAATTTCTTCTTTTCTCTTTTTCATTACTTCTTCGATGTGTTTATCTAATTTGCAAGTCTGTTTTACATCCTCGTCTTCTAGCATAAATGAAATTTTTGATAAATCCATTCCTTGTGAACGTAATCTTCTTATATCTTCAATCAAATGAACATATATATTATATTCATCCTTTGCATACAGCTGACTGCATAATGATTTGAAAAATTTATATTCTTCTATTAATTCTTCTTGGTTTGTTGCACTAGGATATATTCTCGCAATATCTTCCAACGTACAAACAAAGTTTTGAAGGTCTACATTAGTTGTATCTAATATTGTCTTTTGCCTTAATTCTTGTTCGCATACCATATCTAAACTAATTGTGAATTTATCTACATCTATTCCTAATTCTTGTAGTATTTCCGAAATATCATTATCTGGGCTTAAAAACTGTCTTATTAGACTTTCCTTTCCTGTAAAATGTATTAAATGTCTAATGATGCAGTTCAGTCTTTTGTATCCGCTTGAATATTTGAAATTTGATGCTTGGCAAATTTCTTGAGTCATATAATCTACTGTTCCTTCGTCTATGCCAGTACCTTCTATAATGTATGAATCGTCTGCTATTTTAAAGATTTTTTCAAATCCACATTCTATGTTTCCGTGTTCATCTTCATGCCTTGAAATGCAATGAATAAGCTCGTGTATTGCTACATGTTTTGAATCCTTTTTTTCTTTAAGTATTTCTATTGTTCTTAGTATTGGATTGTACGATCCAGAAGATTTCCCTCCATCAATATCGTCAACAAGTTCTATATCCGAATCCAGACCACTTGTAATTCTCTTTAATAATTCCTCTTTGGTAATGTATTCTCCATATGCTTTTGTAAAAGCTTCTATAAACATTAATATGTATTCTTGTGTTTCTTTACTATATTTATTTAACATCTCTTCCATTATTATGGCTCCTTATTTAGTCTAGTATTTTTATATCATTTCTAAGTATATAATTTTGACTTAGCATTTTATTAAAGTTTTCTGTATTTTCCACTCTTTTATACTCTTCTCCGTTTTTGATTAAAAATACTATATGTTTTTCCTTTACATTTCTAAATTCCGCATATATTTCATTGTGAAAATTTATTTCTTTAATTTTCTCATATTCTATTCCATCTATAGTTACCGATTCTATTACTTTATCATTTTTAAATTTATAGACACTTTCCATACTATACCCCATTTTATTTTCTATTAAAATTATACACCTATATTTTATTTTTTAACCACATAAATGTCAAGGTATTATCAAAAATAAGATATAAATTCACGTTTTTAAATTTACATAATTTGATTTATTAAGCAAAGTATGCTATACTATATAGAGTAAAACTCAGCAATACTCCAGACAATAATTTAAGGAGGCATTTTTTTGTACAAGTCAAGACGAAAGTTGTCAGCCAAAACTATCCGCATGAAACAGGATTTCATGAAATTGCACTCTATGGGATATAGCATCCCTGAGATGGCAAGATTGCACCAACTTTCTTCCGCTACGATTTATTACCATTTGAATGATATTGCAAAAGAGAACTCTGTCGAACGTAATAGTTTGCTACAGCGTCCTCGGTACAAGAAGAAAACACCTAAGGACTAAACTTGTGCAAACACACCCCGGGAAGATTCTTCCTGGGGTGTGTTTATATTATGATTTTAATCTTAAATATCCCAACTCATTCCATTCATTATACGCTAGATTCAATCTGAACACTAATTTAGGTTTACTACCAGCTCTATTCTTGTCCACTATGCAAGAATAATATCTTACATCAGGATCTTTAAATTCTTCTAAATCAAAAAATTCTGTATCAACTTCATTTAATGAATATTCATATTTGTGTAAATCCTCATTATGTATTTGTTTAAATAAGCATAATGTATCTAATACTTCTTTTACAGTTCTACTAACCGCTAGATCATTTATGTTTAAGTTTATTGGATCAGTATTTGTTTCTGCTAATTGTAATGTTGATCCTATAAACATTTTAAAGTTTTGCGCTAAATTTGAAAGTATTGTTGCAGTTTTCTTTATCTCTTCCCCATTTCCTATGTTTTCAATATCAGTTTTTAATGTATCATAGAAAACATATTCAACTTTTTCTTTGTAATAGTAGTTCATAATTACTTTCTTTAGCTCATCATTTGTATGGTCTGTTATGTTTATAAAATACATATAATTGTGTATTTGTTTGTTAAACCAGTCTGTTACAGCTGTTGTCATATTAAATTCATCAGATACCTGAGATAATCTTTTAATAAATGCTATATGTGTTTCATTTTCTTCTTTTGCAACAAATCCTTCTTCATCTAGTTTGACATTTGCATCTTTATTAGGTCTATATTTAAATTCTAACAATTCTCCTTCAGTTTTGTGTAATTTTTGTCCATGTAGTTCTTGTATTTTTGGATTATTTAGTATTGTAGTTATTAAGCATAATTTCATTTTCTCTTCAGACATCTCGTTAGAAATTATTAGAACTTTCTTTTTATGAATTAAAGCTATATATGCTGCGATATTTATTGTAAATCTACTTTTTCCAGAGTTAGATGGCATTGCAAAAGCTGTCGTTTCTCCTTGTCTTACTCCTTTAAAAACGCTAGATAATATTTTAAATGGTAGTTCTAAACCATTTGTTAGTGTATTATTTCCTCTTACTAAGAAATCTGTTATACCTTTATTTAATACTGCTCTTTTAAACTTTTCTGTAATAGTTACTTGTTCTATTGCGCTTTCTACTTCTTCAACTGACATTTTGTCGTAAAGCTCATAATTTAATATGTCTGCTATTTCTGTTTGAATACTTTTTACTGGTATTGCTAGATAATTCTTTCTTATTACAAATAATTTCTTTAAATCTGTGTATATCTTTTCTAGGCTTTCTTTTTCTTCACTAAATTCTCTTCTTAATTGATATTTTAACTTATCGCTTTCAGGAGTTCTTCTAGCAAAACTAAATCCTTCTTTTGCCGCTTCTGACGCATACTTGTCCGCATCAGTAAATAGAATTGTTTTATATATATTTAATATATTATCATTTACAAAGTAACACTCTTTAAATGGAAAGTAATATACCGAGATAGCTTTTACTTCATTTAATAGCTTTCCTATATATTTTCTTTCTAGACTATCATCTCTTAAAGAAGCACAGTATATCTGATTTTTATCATCCTCAGTTTCTTCTACTTCTTCACTTTCTTCATCTTTATAATCAAACCCTTGCTCTTGTAGCATTTTTAACAATTCAAGTGTCTCAAGCATATTATTAGCTTCTAAATTCTCTCTTATTGATCTAATCAATTCTGCATTATTGTCATCTACCTTTATTTTATCCAATAATCCATTAATTTCATCATATTTACTATTTCTCATAAATACCTCCTAACATATACTTATCTTTTTTTATTATCTCCTACATTCGCCCATATGAATACTATGCTAATTATAACAAATAATCCTACAAATGTCATCATATACCATCCAGAATTAGGGTCTCCTGACAAAGAACCTAGAACACAACCAACTATCATCAATGTTGCTCCGAGTATTCCTAATATAATTGATAATATTATTTTATTTTTCTTGCTTTTTTTATTTTCCTCATCTATTCTTTTTTGTTCTTCAAATTCAAGTTGCTTTGTTCTTCTTCTTTCTTCTTCTATTTTTTGAATCCAATTCTTTTTAGTTTGAGATTTCTCTTCTATCTCCATTTTTTGTTTATGTTTTATTTCTAAAATCTCTTTCTTAGCATTGTGTTTTGTAACAAACTTATCCTTCCAATTCTTTTCGTTTTGATCCATACCTTTTTCTACTAGTCTCTCCACATCAGCTTCAAGATTAGCCTTTTTATTTTTTATATCAAAATTTAATTTCATATATATCGCCTCCTTATATAGACACTTGAATTTTTCGCGAACTAATTTTTTATAATTTGCAATTATTTAAAAATCATATTTCCAACCTGGCTTCCAATCGCCAATTTTTCTCCAATCGTTTCTAATAGCTTCTTCCCAACTAATTTTCTTTGTAATAACATCAAGTGCTAATTGTGGTGCTCTATGTGCAACTATCCCGATTATTTTTCCACTATATTCTTTAGAAATATCATCTATAAAGTCTTGAATTCTCTTTTCAACATCTTTTAGAGATTCTCCATTAGGGAATTTCTTCTCAATATGTTCTTCATATACAATAAGCTTTTTATCTCCACCATCTAGATCTCCATAATTACATTCTCTTAATCTTTTATCTTGAATCTTCTTTACACTTGGAAATGCTAATTCAGCACTATCAATTGCTCTTATTAAGTCAGATGTAAAAATAACATCAAATTTAATATTAGCATTAATCTTTCCCAAATTAGCGGCTTGTTCTCTTCCCAAATCATTTAATTCAACTTGTTTCCAGCCTGAACACTTTTTACTTGCGTTATCGTAAGTTGTACCGTGTACAAAATATATTAATTGATTTTTCAAATCTTTTTATCCTTTCTATTAGTAAACATATTACTAATTACATCACATTATTCTCTTTATCTTTTTTAATCTTTTTTGCATATCTATCTTCTTCACTAAATATACAACCACAATATTTTTGCATATATAATCCTATATCGTGAGCTTTTTGGTGTCCTTCCCAAAACCCTACTCTAAAATCTCTATACAAAAAGTCGATTTCAAATTCTTTACTCAACTTCTCCATATACGCTTTTATGAAATCGTGCTTTTGATATATGCTATATAATAAAGTTGTTGTTACTGTGTCATATCCATTTTCTTTTGCATATTCAAATGTTTTTCTTAACCTAACCGGATAGCAGTAGTTTGTACATCTTGCCTTTAAATCTTTTACCGCTTCTCTGCAAAACTCATCTAGTCCATAGTTTTCTTCAAATATAGCTTGTACATTTATACTATTTGCATATTCTTTTAGACAATCTCTTCTTGCTTTATATTCTGTGTATGGATGTATATTAGGATTATACCAATACAAGGTTGGCTCTATTCCTTCTTTTCTCAAAGTATCTATGCAGTACACACTACAAGGTGCACAGCAGGTATGCATTAATAGTTTCATAATTAGTTCCTTTCATTTTAGTTTATATATTGTTCCACTGCCATTTTGGTAAATTACTGTAGCATTCTCGATTAGCTGATTTTTTTTGTTTAATTCTATTACATATTCAAAGTCTTTCTCTTGATTTTTGGCTTTCTTTAAATTAGATCTATTTAAATACCTTATGTCTTTTTCATTTGAGAACTGGTCTATAATAGAATTAACCCAAAATATTTGTCTTTCTTGTACTAACAAAATTGTATTTTCTATATTGACATCTAGATTGTCATAACAGTATTTTATTAGCTCCAATTGTTCTTTATTTAGATCTTTATCCAGTTGTGTAATCATTGTTTTGTTCATTCCATATATGTTCATCACATCAAAAACTGTTTCTTGGCTGTTGAATGTTTCTTTTGTAATCTCCACATTTTGAAACAAATAACACATTACAAAGATTAAGATATAAATCAGTGTATAAATCGCTGTTCCGTCATTTCCTCTTTTTGTGCTAGATAATTCTATAATACTTGTACATGTAATGTATATCATTATTAGCCATAATACATAATAGTTTTTAAACATATAATATGCTGAAATTAAATTTGCCTTGTATAATACAAATATAAATCCTATATATAGAATCAGTGTTGTAAAGAAAATCATATTGAAGTCTATTTGTCTCTTTTTTATGCGATTGAAAAAGTACAACACAACAAATGGTAAGAATAGTATAAAATTAGAATATGAATTTCTATATATATATCCTTCGTCCTTCATTATGTCTGTTGGTGCCATTGTTCCTGATGTCTTTTGATGTATCATTCCTTGTAATACATTAAATTCAAATCCTAATATGCAAGGAAGTATTAATGTAATTGCTATAAACACAATTAGCCTCTTCGTTAGTAATTTTTTATTTTTCTGCTTATTTACCATAATGAAATATATGAATTCTGCTAAATATACAAACGGTATAAATAAGTAATATGTAAAAAATAAGCCAAAGTTTAATAGAAATAAAATCATTACTATAGTTCTAGTATTCAATACATCTTCTGTTTTATTTATTATTAGTATTATTGCATTTATAATTGCTACTCCCAGTCCAAGATAGAAGAATCCACAAATCAGGTTGTTTAGAGGATACCCTATTGTGTAGAATATTGAAAAAGCTATGATGCATAAATATGTCGACGTATTCTTTGTTGTTTTTCCGTACTAATGAATAAAATAACAAACCCATTAGAAATAATGTTGTTAAATCAAATAGTATCAATACTTTATATAAATAAAATTCTCCTATGAATGGTGCAAATATTTTGAATAGTATTCCTACATTTATATATAATCCTGGCATTATGTTTTTAAAATCTTCTACTGAAAGCAGTTCTGCCTTTTGATAGAATTTATACGATGTGTCATAATGCATCATTGCTGCATCTGTGCTGAAGTATTTTATTTGAAGCGGAAATCCAAATTCTTTATATGCTATCAACAAAATCACTGCAAGCAATATTATGGTGAAGATTATATCTCTTTTTCCTATAGTATATTGTTGGATTTGTTTGTCTTTTGCTATTTTAATTATAAAACCAGCAGAAACTGCTAAGTTTATAATGGTTAGCGATAACAACGTTATTGGTATTTTTATTTTATCTAATATGTAACAAACGAAGATGTTATAGCACAGTGCTAATATAGCTGTTATTGCCACCGTAGTAATTATGCTGATTTTTTTGTCCGTCTTTTTTACTAATATTGAACTTAGAAATAATACTAATGCAATTAAGCAATACAATATTTCCATTAGTCCCTCCTATCCTCTATTCCTAAGTGTTTATATGCATCCGGCATCGGAATTCTACCTCTTGGTGTTCTGGCAATAAAGCCAATTTGTATCAGATATGGTTCATAAACATCCTCTATTGTATCCAAATCTTCTCCTATTGTTGTGGCTAATGTTTCTATTCCTATTGGTCTACCTGCATATTTTAGAATCATTGTTTCTAATATTCTTCTATCTATCTCGTCTAATCCCAATTCATCTATTTCCAGTTTTCCTAATGCTAATTTTGTAATCTTTAAGTCTATATTTCCATCTCCTAAAACCAAAGCGTAGTCACGTACTCTTTTAAGCAATCTATTTGCAATTCTTGGAGTTCCTCTAGATCTTCTTGCAAGTTCTACGCAAGAAGGTTCATCTATATCTACATTTAATATTCTTGCAGATCTTTTTATTATGGTCTTTAAATCATTCTCTTCATACAGTTCTAATCTATGGACTATCCCAAATCTGTCTCTAAGAGGTGTTGTTAGAGATCCTGCTTTTGTAGTAGCTCCTATTAATGTAAATTTGGGCAAATTTATTCTTATTGATTTTGCAGTAGGTCCATTTCCTAATATTATATCTAGCTTAAAGTCTTCCATTGCAGGGTATAATATTTCTTCTATGTTCTTGTTTAGTCTATGTATTTCATCTATAAACAAAACATCGTTTGGTTTAAGTGCAGTAAGTATTGCTGCTAAGTCTCCTGGTTTTGTTATCGCTGGACCTGTTGTAATTTTGATGTTCGAATCCATTTCATTTGCAATGATATTTGCAAGTGTTGTTTTTCCAAGTCCTGGAGGTCCATATAAAAGCACATGATCTAGTGCTTCCTTTCTTTTTTTAGCTGCACCTATAAAAATCTCCATGCTTTCTTTAATTTTAGTTTGTCCTATATATTCATTTAATACTTGAGGCCTTAGTGTTTTTTCTAAGTTCTCTTCTGCATTATCCTGAATCTCTGGATTAATAATCTTTTCTTCTCTCATTTTCATTTCCTTTATTTTCTGGTTCTAAAATTTTATCTGCAATTATAAATATGCTTATTATTGTTATTATTAATATTTTGTACGTAAAGAATGTATGTATATAAGAATGTTGTCTTAATGCTAAATACCAAATAAATGGTAGTATTACTGAACATATAAATGGTATTGTAGTATATAAATTTTGCTTAGCATTTATTTTGCCATTTCTATTTTTTATTAGTTTGATTATTGAATATATTATAACTAATGCTAGGTTTATTGATATAACTATTGGAGATAAGAATTTCAAATTCTTGCCAATTACAGTTAAATATCCATATTGTTTCATTCCGGTTGATCTAAATTTAGCTTGTTGTAAGGCATTTTGGATTATATCTCTATTATATATTAGTGATACTAAGATCCATTTCATTAGCCAAGTAAGTGCATAGCCTAGCCCCCATAAGATACTTAGTTTGATAAAACTTATTATATCTTGTTTCAATGATGTTCTTTGTTTTTGCATTAATAATATATATATAATTAAAGGCAATCCCAATGTAATAAGTGGTTCTGTTAGTAAATCCATAAAGCTTGTGACTGAACCAACTATAAAGAATACGACTCCTACATTTTTATTTGTATCCTTCTTTAGAAGTATTGCTATTGAAGCGGATATTGCTATTATAAAATCTATTATTTCATTTAAAGCTCTAGTAGTTAGTACTATTTCAACTGACAATAATCCAATTATAAAAAATACAGCTGTTTCAAAATTTATCTTTTTGATTATCAGATAACTCATATATGCAATTAGCAAAATTGTAAGTACTAGCATTAATATTCTTATTCCGCTTATAGCTTAGCACTAGTAATAAAGGTCTCAAAAACGTCAAATATCCATGCCAATATCTCGCATATTCAAAACTTTCTGTTATATTTTCTCCATGCATAAGTCCATATAATTCATCCACTTGAAAGATATTTCCATTTTTGTCAGTGTGTATCTTTGAAGCACCTAGATTTTTTTCTTTGTCCTTGCTTATTGTTTGAGTTTGTCCCGGAACATAATTCTTTCTTGCCAATAAAGAACTTTCTATAGGATTTTCAGAGTCGATAGAATATGCCGTATTAAGCATCAAAGCGTCTGTAAATAAGAAAATTTCTTCTTCTTTGTATTTCAGATCTACAATCTCTTTTTCTCCATATTGTTTTAAATATTCCGAACTTCTAATTGTATTTTCTTTTATTGTAGATGACGGTATCAAACTTGATAGTATAAGACTTGCAAAATACATACAAATTAGCACTACAAATATTAATATATATTTAAGAATTAATTTTATATTTTTCATTCCTGTTCCTTCTAAAAATTTTTCATAATACAATATAAGTTTGTTTCTTCTTTAGAAAAGTTTAAATCTTCTAAGCTTTCTACAATATCATTTCTATTTTTCGTAACAACCACAATCGACTTTTCTTTAGTAATATTTTCAATTAATATCTTATCATATTCAAAGAAATAGTTGCCATACTGTTTTACTGTTTGTTCATATAAAAATTCTAAGTCATATGGAGATGGCTTAGTTGCCAGCATTGTAAAAATATATGGCTCTGCTTTATTGGTTATCACAAAATACTTAGCAACATTTGTCACATTTTCATCATCTTCCAACTTCTTCGTTATTTGATATAATTCTATATCTTCATACCTACTCATTCTTCTTTTTTCTGGTTCTTCCGTGTAATACGATATTTCAAATGTTACAAATAGTGCTATTAAAACTATAAGTATTGATATTACTGTCCATCTAGAGCCTTTTGATAAATAACTAATACCTATTGTAATCAAATATATCATTGGCAAGTATAATATATTTGCTCTATTTAAAGTTCCTATTACTACTAATAAATTACATATTAGCAATATAATAAAAACTACTGTCATAAATCCTGTAAAGCTAAAATCTTTTTCTTTTATGCTTTTTATAAATTCTTTAATTCCAACTACAATTCCTACTAAAAGAAATGGAAGTTCTATAAGATAAATTCCCCTTGAATCGGTAAATATAGTTTTTAGGCTATATCCTCCATATTCTAATAAATTCTTAATACTTATTTCTCCTTGTCTAAAGAAGAATAATTTTGGTATTGTAAATATTCCAAAGTTTGTCCTTGTAGCATAGCCTTTGTTTAACAATATTAAATATATTAAAGGTGTTGCTAGTAACGCGATGGGTATTCCTAATAATACTAATTGTTTAAAATTTATCTTTTTTACCCATAACATATAAATTATATAAATCAATAGGAAAGTTGGGATTAATATCCATGCTAAACAATATGTATATAATGTCACTCCTATAGCTAGACCCGCAACTATATAATGCCAATTTTTATTTGCGGTTACTAATAAGAGTACATCCAGCATAAACATTGGTGCTAATAAATTACAGTCCAATCCTTGTCTAGATGCCTCTATATTCCAAGGACAGATTATTATTAAAAATGTATATAATAAAGCTATCTTCTTATCTTTCATTTTATTTGCTAGTATATAGCATACTACTATTCCCATCAAGAAAAATAATAGCTCTGGTAATCTGTAGGCTATAATATTTGCACCTATTAGTTTTATAAATGGTATAGTCGCATATGCATATAATGCACTCTGTCCCCCACCAAAATTAATTAGATACACTGGAAATGAATTTAAATATCTGTCTACTCCATATTCAGATAAGCAGTAGGCATCATATGCAGCCCCTGCTTCATCTACACCTATAAAGTTTGGAATTTCTCCGAATTTATAGATTCTCGTTATGAATATTAGTAGCAGAAATACTACTAATATTTTTTTATAATGTTTATTTATAAGGTCATCTATTGTTTTGTTTGTTTCTTGTTTTTTAGTATTATCTTTTAGATTGATAACTCTTACCAAGATTATACCAATGAATGCTACTAAACTAAGCACATTTGCTGTCATATAAAAAAATCTCCCTATTTTTCGTTAGTTTCTTTTTCTCCGTTGTATTCATTTACTAAGTATAATGGTCTTTGCTTAGACTCATTGAATATCCTTCCTAGATATTCTCCCATAATTCCAATTAACACTATTTGAACTCCCGCAAAGAATAATATTAGTAATATCGTTGCTTGGAATGCTTGTATTGCAATATGAAGTCTACAGCATTTTACTATTACATATATAAAGTATATTAGTAATGCCAAGAATGTTGGTATGCTTAAAAATGTTGATATTCTAAGTGGTGATGTTGTAAATGCTGTTATTCCATCTATGGCCAAATCAATTAGTTTCATATAATTCCACTTTGTTTTTCCTGCCACTCTTGGATCTCTATCATATAATATCGCTTTTTTATTGTATCCAATCCAGCTAAACATACTTTTTGAGCATCTGCTTGTTTCTCTCATTTTCTTTAATGCGTTTACACATCTTCTATCTAGTAGTCTAAAGTCACCAGTATCTTTTTGTATTGGAACTCTTGTTAGGCTTTGTAATACTTTATAGTACATTTTTGACGTGAATTTCTTTAACCAAGTTTCTCCCTTTCTTGATTTCCTTTGTGCATATACATCATCATATCCCTGTTCCCATAATTCTACCATTTGCGGAATTAGCTCTGGTGGATCTTGTAAATCTGCGTCCATTATGATTACGCAATCTCCTGTTGCATAATCAAGTCCTGCAATCATTCCTATTTCTTTTCCAAAGTTTCTTGAAAAATCTATATAGCTTATTCTCTGATCTTTTTCTCTTAATTTTTTTATTTCATTTAATGTATTATCTTTACTACCATCATTTACAAATAACAATTCAAATTCGTAGTTCTTCATTTCATTCATTATCTTGCTTACTCTCTCATATAACAAAGGTAATGATTCTTCTTCATTGTATGCTGGTACTAAGATAGTTATTTTTTTCATTTTTCTTCTCCTTCTTTATTCTTATTTTCTTTTTTTATTTCTGCTTCTTTAAATACACTTAGTTTTACAAAGTCTCTATATCCTATTGCCACTATCGCAATTACCAATAGTGCAAACGAAGCGGCTTTCCAAATTCCGCTATCTAACAATATTATTGCTGTCATTCCAAGAGTTGCTGTTGCTCCATATAGGATTAAAACTGATTGCTTTTGCGTATATCCCTTCGCCATTAATCTATGATGTAAATGTCCTCTATCTGCTTTAAATACACCTTTTATTGATTTACTTTTTATAATCCTTCTTATTATAGCCCATATTGTATCAAATATTGGAAGTGCTAGTATTATAATAGGAGCTATAAGTACTATAGCTGTATATGTTTTTGCAACTCCTAATATTGATATTATTGCAAGAGCAAAGCCCATAAAATTTGAACCTACATCTCCAATAAAAGTTTTAGCTGGGTTAAAATTATATGGTAGAAATCCAACAATTGCACCTGCTAGTGCAGTTATTAAAATTATTGCTATTAGCGGAGATTCATTTAGTGCAAATACAACTACTAACGAAAGACAAGATATTAGAGTAATTCCCGATGACAAACCATCTAGTCCATCTATTAAATTAATTGCATTTGTTATACCTATTATCCAACCAACAGTCAAAATAAAGCTAAATACTTCATTTAATACAAAACTATTCTCTTTGAAAGGTATTGTAAAATTATCTATCAATACTCCTGAACTTGCAACAATTACTGCTGCTATAACTTGTCCAGCAAGCTTAGCTAGTGGTTTTATGTCCTTTACATCATCTATATAACATACAATTCCTAATACTAGCATTCCTCCTAGTACTCCTAGTAATTTTACATTCAATCCATCTTCTAATAAATTTATCTTTCCCTCAATAGAAGCACTGATCACAAGATAAATTACAGAAACTAAAAATCCGGCAATTACAGCCAATCCACCAAGTCTTGGCATTGGCTTTTTATTTACCCTTCTGTCATTTGGTATATCTACCGCTCCTACTTTTTTAGCAAGTCTTATTGTATATGGTGTTATTACAAATGCTGTTATAAACGCTAGTAAAAACGCTATCGCTATATCTCCCCACATAATGATTATTCCTCTCTGTTTTAATTATAATTCTACTTGTATGATTATATCATATATTAGTCATTTTTCAACAAAAATAAAAAAAATGATGCAAATTTTATTGCACCATTTTTGTATTTTCTGTTTTGTGTATGTTTTATAATTCTTCTGCAAATCTTTTTTCTAATTTTCTAAATATAAAGTATCCACAAAAGCATAAAACCACTCCCATTACTAGAGCTATTAACAATCCTTCAAAATTAGGCATTGTTTTGTTGTAGAAAATGTTTCTATATCCTTCTATCAAGTATGACATAGGATTTAACATTAAAAGCCATTTCATGCTTGCAGGTACAGAATCCATTGAATATACTATTGGTGTAGCATAGAATAATAGTTGCATTAATATTCCCAATAAATGTAGTAAGTCTCTAAAATATACTGTTAAGCTAGAAACTATAAATGCTATACCTATCGAAACAATAATTTGTATTGCTAGTATTAAAAAATACCACAATATGTTCCAAGATAGGCCTATTCCTCCAAATATTACAAAACCTAAAATAATCGTTGTAGATATTAAGAAATTTACTCCTTCACTTGCGACAACCGATATTGGTAGAATTTCTCGAGGGAAGTACACTTTTTTAATAATGTTGCCATTGTCAATTATCGTTGCCGCCCCCCTTAGCACAACACTGGAAAAGTATTGCCAAGGAACTAATCCACAGCATAAGTATACCGCATAATTTTCAATATTACTTTTCAATATTACTTGGAATACTAGAGCATATACCGCAATTTGTAGAAGAGGATTCATAAATGACCAAATTACCCCTAAGAAAGAATGCTTATATTTTCCTCCAACATCTTTTGTTATACTAGTTTTTAATAATTCTCTATAATTATACAAATCTTTTGCTATATTCATTTATAAAGTCTCCTTTAAATATTCTTCTATTACTTTGTCTGGTTCATCATCCATTTTTATGACTCCATTGCTTAACCATACAGCTCTGCTACAAAACTCTTTTACAGTATTCATACTATGAGTTACAAACACCATGGTTTTTCCTTGTGCTTTTAGCTCTTTCATTTTTGCAATACACTTGTCTTGAAAATGTTGATCTCCAACCGCTAAAATCTCGTCTATTAGTAAAATGTCTGCGTCCACATTTATAGCTACCGCAAAAGCAAGTCTCATATACATTCCTGAAGAATATGTTCTTACTGGGTTGTCTATGTAACTTCCTAACTCAGAAAATTCTATTATTTTATCTATCCTGTCATCTATTTCTTTTTTTGTAAGTCCAAATATAGAAGCATTAAAATATATATTTTCTCTTCCAGAAAAATCAGGATGAAATCCTGCACCCAACTCTAGTAATGAAGTTAATTTCCCATATGTTGTTATTTTTCCTTTATTTGGGTAAATAATTTTTGTCATTAATTTTAGAAGTGTTGACTTTCCGCTTCCATTTACCCCTATTAAAGCTACTGCTTCTCCATTTTTTATTGTTAGATTAATATCTTTTAAAACTTCTCTTTTTTCTTTTTTATTTCTATTCCAAAACAACAATTTTTCTTTTAAGCTGTTTGCCTTGTCCATATATATATTGAATGTTTTATATACATGCTCAACAACAATTCTATTATCTGACTTTGCCATTTTATTATTCCTTCCTATTATTAGATTTCTATATTATAATACACATATTTATTATTGTCAAAATCTATATTTTTATTTTTGTTGCCAATTTGCCTGGCAAGTATAAAAGTGCTACCATCACTTTGCTTCCTATCCCTTCCACCTGTTTTATTGGATGTTTTTGATTTGTTAATACAGAGAATAATATGTAATGCTTATACACATATAATCTCTTTTTCAATGTCACTCCATGCATATCTTGATGAAATATCTCTTTAAAATATTCAAAATATCCATATGGGCTTTGTTTAAATATCTTATTTATATTTTTTGTATATCCATCTGGTTTGTATTCACATATCATTATTGGTTTATTAAAGCATCTAACTTCATATTTTAAATCCATTTTATGATGTAATCTTGCTTCTGTAACAAACTTTTCATCATTTTCTAATTCATATTGAAATTGCTTTCTAATTGATGCATTATATACTAGTGCTTTTTCTCCTGTTATTCCTTCCTTAAAATAAAGATCAAACATTGTGCTTGGGTAATTATCCTCTATAAAATTATTTCCCATATTCTCGCCTTTTGTTGTATGTTTTAAGAATACTAGTGCATATATATCTCCCATATCTTTACATTCTTTTAGACTTTGCTCTATTATCTTGAACGCATCTTTTGTAAAGAAGTCATCATCATCACATTCTATTATTAAATCTCCTGTAGCCTTTTTTACAAGTTCATTTATTGCTACCATTTTGCCTTTGTTATCCTGGCGAAAATATTGTACTTCTATTATTCTTTCTTTTACGTATTCTTCAACTACTCTTCTGGTGTTATCAGTAGAGCCATCATCCATTACAAGCCATTCTATTTGCATATTACTACAATTGTTGCTATTTATTAAAATACTTGCATATAGTTTGTCCAAAAGATTTGCTCTATTGTAAGTCGGAGTTAGTATTGATATTTTCATTATTCTTGCCTCCACATTACTTTTACTTCTTCCTTCTTTTTTGTCTGCTCAATTGTCTTTACTATTTTATCAATAATTTTATTATTTTCATAGACATATTGATTATTTTTTTCATTTTTTTGTATTTTATTTTTTGTTATACTTTTTATAGCATTTTCTATTCCTTGTTCATCATTTGTTGTTATTATACTATTTCCTGGATAATCCATTAAAACTTCCCTTGACGAAGTATTGGTCGTCAATATATATTTTCTTAATATTTTAGCTTCTTCTAGCACCATTGGATAGCCTTCAAATTTAGAAAATAAACATACTGCATCAGCATTCTTCATAAATTGATAAGGATTCTTTTTGGATCCAAGTATTGTAAATGTATCTTCCACTTTATTTTCCTTTATTTGTTTCATTAGCTTTTCTCTTAAAGGACCATCTCCAACAACATATATGTGATGTTTATATCCTTGTTTTATTAATTTTGTATGTACGTCAATTAATCTATCCACTGCTTTTTGTTCTACTAGTCTTGAAACTTGAACTAAATTTAGTTCTCTTGAGTTAAGAGTATTTTTTGCTTCTTCGTCCTTCTTAGATAGTTCTAGTATTCTTTCTGCATTGATATAATTGTGTATTACTGTTTCATGAGGCAAATCCATATCATCATATACTTTGTTAAATTTATCTAGATTGTCCACGCTCACAAAAGCTAGTGTATCATATTTTTCATATATATTTCTATCTAATATTCTTTTTATTGTGGCCTTAACACTTTTTCCAAATACCTTAGAAATATCGTTGTGTATCCAAGCTATTTTTTTAGCATCGCTTTTTGTACTAAATATTCTTGTAATCGGTCCTTCTAGAAATGCAATTTGTGCTTGATAATTTCCTCTCTCTATATATTCCTTAAATATCTTCTTTTGATTAAATAATACTTTTAATGGAATCATTTTTCTTTTAAATTTAGATAATTCAGTATATTTAAAATCATACAAACTTATCAAATGTATCTTTTTATCTAATTCTTTTTCAAGTTCACCTTTTGAATATAGTGTAAATATAGTAATGTCATATTTATCTACAAGAGCATTTGCTATATCCACCAAGACTCTTTCAGCTCCACCCAGTGTAAGACCTGTTATGCCAAATATTATTTTGTTCATAGAGTATCGTTTCCTTTCTCCGGATTATATATTTTGACTTCATTGTCATTTATATCTTTTATTTGGTTTATTACAATTACAGATAGCGCAATTATTATCATCATAGTTGATGAATTAAAGAATGTGTATCCTGATAAAAATGATATTATTATCGCAAACCATAGTCCAGATAGTGCCATTGCAAATTCTACTTTTGCCACTTTGAATTTTTTTAGTATCACATAAATTCCATATACAGCTATCATCAGGAATGGTATAAAATATAAGAAAAACCCTATTACCCCAAAGTTAAACAAGAACGCTGGTACTTCCATTTCGAATACCATTTCATAGTAATGTGACATATAACCATTTCCAAATAATAACATAGGTATACTATTTTGTTCTTTTATCAAATTTGAATGATATATTAATTGTAAGGTTCTCATATTTGTGTTCGATATTTGTTTTTCGTTTGCAGTATTGTATAAATCTAGATATGCTTGTTGCGTACTTTCAGACATATAATTTTCGTCCATCTGCCCTGCTTTTATTCGTTTCACTAACTCAACTGTATCTCCCGTAACGTGTGCAGTTTGGTTAGTCATTGTATCATATATTTCGCTTTCTTTATTTTTTAATTCTCTTCTACGCTCTATAGTCTTAGATCCAAATATTGTTACCGCAATTCCTACTAGTACTAATATTATAACTCCAATTGTTAATATTTTTTTATTTAATTTATTTTTGTTTAATAAATTATGAAGTACTGTAAAAAGTATGTAAGCTAACACAACAATTATAAAGCCAAATAATCCTGTCCTTGTTCCCAATAAAGTACATAGATATGCACCCACCAATGTTGTTAGCATAAGTACCCATATTCTTATTGATAATTTGTTTTCCTTATTTAGCATTGGTAATACAATAAATAGTGACAATAGCATTATTGTTCCAATACTATTTCCTGATTCAAACCATCCTTTATAGCCAACTTGCGTTTCGCCGTATGTAAACGATGATGTTTTTGTAATTAATGCCAAATACATCAACGCTATATAAATTGTCAAAGCTATCAATACGGATTTTTTCACTTTTTTCAAAGATTTGCCTACCGTCTGTTCAGTTATTTCTTTTTCTCTGTTTTTTACAGCAAAAAAGTATATGTATATAAACAAATTCATTACCATAAATGTATAATTTACCAAGTACTGGATTTCTCTTAATTCATTTCCATAAGCGCATCCAGTTTTTATTTTATAAAAAATATAAACATGGCAAATAGCATATCCAAGATATGCTATTCCTGCAATTATTATTTGCGGTTTAATTTTATCCTTAAAAAATATGTATGTAATTGCAATTATTGGTATAATCGGTCTCACAAAAGTCGATATTGAAAAATTTGTATTAAAAAAATTTCTGAATATAAAACTTGATACATCTAATATAGGACATATTATTATAAGTAAGCATAAAAGATTTTCCATTGTAAAAATTCTACAATGGTTTTTGTTTTCTATTTTGTTCTTTTTTGATAGTTCTTTTTGCATATTTATTTTTTCCTTGTTCATGATTTTTGTGATAATTACTCTAATTGTTTATTTTCTTCTCTTGCCCTTTGACTTATTTGCTAATATATATAAGATAACTAATACCGCAATAACTATTACTATTGTAACAAAAGTATTCTGATTATTCTTTTTTACAGGTGTAGCTACTGTTTCTGCAGTATTTTCTCGCGAGCCATTAACCTCTATATTTTCCTCTTTATTTTCCGTTGTTGTCTTTTGCCCTTTTCTATTTACTTTTATATGATATGTTCTTACTGTTCCATTCTCTGCAGCAACATCTATTCTTATATTGTTTTCTCCAGGCTCTAATTTGATTATTCCTGCTCCTGATATTTTTGCTCTCGAATCGTCTAAATCTGCACTTATTTCTATTGTGTCAACATCTAACTCTTCCTCTATTGTATAATCAATGGTTTGTTTATCAAATTGAGGAGTTAATTTTAAATCTTTAACTGATATTCCTTTTAGATAATTGTTGCTTGATTTACCAAGATTTTCTTTATCTTGTTGTTCTTGTTCTTGTAATTGTTCATTTCTTTGTTTGTCCGAAGTTGCATCATCCATTTCTGCAAATGATGCATATACAGTGTTAGTAAAAAGTAGTCCTGCGATAATTGTTAAAGTTATTATAATATTTCTTGTTTTATTTTTCATTATATAATTCCTCTTTTTATTTTATTTAAGGGGCATATGTCCGTTGTGCCCCTTATATCATCTATCTTGTCAAATATTTGCTTGGCATAAAAGCTTGCCCTCCATTTGAAAGCATTATTCTGCTCCAATCATATCCATCTATATTTTTATATGTTGAATCATCTATAACTGTAACATATGTGCCATCAGATAATCCACTTCCTGCCATGTCTAATCTAGTACTTGGTCCAATTCTTATGTAACATCCTTTTCCGTCATTTGTCTTTACTCTTGCTGAATAATTACAAGTTTTTACATCATCAACTTGTTCTAACCATGCACCAGAAACATATCCGATTAGTCCATCCTTTGTGACTACTTTATGCCAATTTGAGTTTATTCCTCTTTGTACAGATAAAAGAACTGTTCCTTTGTCTGCTATTTCTCTTAATATCTCAGAATCTGTTGAAGCTTCTTTTCTTATTCTAATTTCAGTTCCTGTTGTTTTTACATTTATAATATAGCTCTCTTGATTGTTTTTAGGCTCTGGCGAAAGATCTTTTGGTATATTTTCATATAATGGGATTATGAAAGTAAAGTCTGAATCTAGTCTTCCTGTTTTATCATACATACCCTGTAAAGATTTTGCTTCATTGTATGCGCCAAATAGATTTTGCATATACTGATGAGAGTATAAAGATGTTCCATTTGTTGAGTCTATATCAAATTTGTTTTGATATAACGTGTTTTGATAATTTTCAAGCCAGTTCTTCTTGCAGAAATATATTCCTCCTTGAAGGGCTTTTACCATTGTATCCCAACCTTCTCTTTTTGCTCTTGCTAGCGCATTGTTATATACTTCTGATTTTGAATCTCCTGTTGCTCCTATATTGAATGGATTGTAATAATACTTGCCATCTCCTCCATTCATTTTATATGTACCATTGCTTGGATTTCTTCCGTTTTCTTGGAATAATCTTGCTATTATATAATATGGATTTACATTTTCATTTCTACAAGCAGTATCAATATCTGTTGCGTAATCTTTTAAGAATGAATTATTTACTTGTTCTTGTATTCCCTCTAATGTGCATACTCCATATAAATAGTCGTTTACATCTTGGAACTGAAATACATCTACTTCATTTAAGAAGTTTCTAGGATCCATAAAACGAGCGATTGCTTTTTCTGAAGCTCCATACCAACCTGTATCATATAGTGTTGTTCCACTAATCCATTCTCCACCATATGATATTGGAACTAAGTTTGCTGAACGAACTTCATATTCTCCAGATACTGCATCTGAGAAGTTTAATCCTGTATACAAGAATTTAAAATTCCAATTTGGGTGTGCTAATTTTAAGTTTTCTAAACTCTCCTTATATCCTGGATACTTATTGTCATCTATATCTATCAATGTGTTAGGATTACAGAATTTGAATTTTTGCATATCATAACCTGTGTGATTTTGTATTTGCAAATTATCTCCAGGTTTTGCTTCTTGTTTATCTATTTCCATGTATAGCTCACTAGACTTAGATATTATATAATAATATTCGCCTTCTGCCTTTTTTATTATCCATTGTTGAGAATCAGATGTATTATCTGCATTTTGAGTAATTTTTGTTCCTATTTTCATAGCACTATTTGGTACTTCTAGTACTTTTCCTGAATGTACTGCTTTAATTGTATAATAACCATTTCCCAAATATTTCACATCAAATCTCTGATTGTCTGTTAATCTATTTCTCCATATCTCAATAATTTCTCCATTTTTTGTTGAACTAGCTGGTATATCTATTACATATGATATGTTTACTTTTGAAGCAATTATATATCTGCCATCTTCTATTGTTTTTTCTCCAGTTATAGTTGTTCCAGGCTTTTCAAGCTTAAACTTTTGAACTAATGATGCGTTTTCTTTACACGTTTTTACACTTGTTCCATCAATAGTTAAGTATAATCCGTTACATCTAGATATTATATTAAAATATCCGTTACCTGCATCCTGTATCTTCCATTGTTGATTGTTTCCACCATGGTAATTCCATTGTATTACTTCTGCACCATCATTCTTAGAACCTCCACTTATATCTAGATATTTGTCAGAATGAACAGCACTTATTGTGTAATATCCGTTATCCCTATATGTAAATTCAAATTTTTGGTTTACAGTTGAATTCTTATTCCAAACTCCTAGTTTTTCACCTGGCACTAAAGAACTACGTGGAATTTCAAGTGTCTTTGATGTATCAGTACTTGATTCAATTAGATAGATTCCATTGTCTATTGTTTTAGTTTGCTTATTGTCGTCTTGCTTTACGAATTTGAACTCCTGATTTTTTGCTCCATTCTGAGTCCACACTTGAACATTTGAACCATTTCCTGCTTTAGAATTTGGGATATCTAAGTATAAGCCATTTCCCTTTGAGATGATATTAAAATTACCATTTCCAGTGCTTTTGATTATCCATCTTTGATTATTTCCACCATGGTATCCCCATTGTAAGATATTAGTTCCTTTTTCTTTTCTTCCTTCTTCAACATCTATTGCTTTTTTTGAATGTAACGCTACAATACTATATGTTCCATCTCCTAAATACTTCAATATGAACCTTTGGTTATCAGTATTGCCATTATTCCATAGTTCGAGATTTCCACCATCTTTTTGCGAGCTTGCTTCAATGTCTAATACATATTGTTCATCTAATGCCGATTTAATGGTATAAATACCATCTTCTAATTCTTGTCCATTACTAGCAGAAAAAGCGACATTAGTTAATGTGCATAATACTAATAGTATTGCACTGAATAATGTCGCTTTTATTATATTTTTTTTATTATTTATCATCATTTTGTTTCTCTCCTACCTTTTTATCATGTCGAATTTTATACTTTTTTGTACAATTATATTCTATCACAAAAATATGAAAGAGAGAATAGTTTTTTATCATTTTTTTCTGTTATTTTTTTACTTTTTTAGTTTTTCTATTTGTTCATATCTTAAAAGGTTTAGTTCATAATCTTCTTTATGCTGTCTAGTAATAGTATCTAATACGATTCCGCATTGTAAGGACACAGCTGCTAAACCCATAAAACCCGTCGCAAGTATTGCAGATGGAACTTTAGTAATGTATGCTGTTTTAAAGAACTCTACTAATACTGGAACACCTATTGCTAATCCTATAATAAATAAGATTAGGGCTATTATTCCAAAGAATTTAAATGGCTTATAGTCTTTAAACATTCTTGCTATTGTTTTTACAACCTTTATTCCATCTCCAACCGTATTTAACTTTGACGAACTTCCTTCTGGTCTATCTCTATACACAATTGGAATCTCTTTAATTATATATTTTTTATCCAATGCATATAAAGACATTTCTGTTTCTATCTCAAATTTTGGACTTAGAACCGGCATATTTTTTACAAACCTTTTGTTAAACACTCTATAGCCTGTCATTATATCTTTAAGTTTCGTATCAAATAGTACATTTATTGCCTTTTTTACTAAATTATTTCCAAATTCATGGAATGGTCTTTTATTCTCTTTTTGATATGTTCCGTTTGAAAGTCTATCTCCTATTGTCATGTCAGCTTGTCCATTTCTTACAGGCTCAATTAATTGGTGTACAAATTCAGCTGGATACGTATCATCTCCATCCACCATTACATATATATCAGCTTCGATATCTCTAAATTGGCTTCTTACGACATTGCCTTTTCCTTGCTTATATTCATCTACAACTATTGCGCCATTTTTGATAGCTATTTCTTTAGTTCTATCTTTTGAATTGTTATTATATACATAGATATCTGCTTCCGGTAATTCTTTTCTAAAATCTTTTATTACTTTTTCAATCGTTAATTCCTCATTGTAGCAAGGTATTAATACTGCTATTTTCTCCATCTTTTTCTTCCTTTCTGTTTATAAAGTTCATTGATATATATATTGGTAATGCTAAGAATATAGGATATGCATATCTATATTCACAATACGCAGGTGAAGCAAGTAATGTTAGCCATAATACAATTATTGGTAAATACACCAATATATATTTATATTCTTTTTTATACATTTTATATCCCAATGCTATAATGGTCAACCAAACACCGGCTCCAATGCTAAAGATAAGGCTAATTACAGGAATATCTCTCGATTCAGCTGTTACCAATATTTCTTCCACTTCTTCTCCTTTTATTACGGGAGTTTGCTTTATTCCCATATTATTATGGTCCAATGTTGCCCAACTTGCCATTGTGTTTTTAGCTTCTGGATAATAATAGCCATAAGAGTTTGATATTGTTGCAATTATATAATCTTTTGGATACTTAGTAAATAATTCTATCCAGATTTTGATAAATTCTAATTTATTATCATTAAAATACTGGGTATTAAATTTAAACTTAACAGGATCTGATAAAGTTGGATCATAATTTTCCCAAACATTTTCAATTATGAAATATTTATTAATTTCTTCTATTGTTTCTTCATTTATATCATCAATATTATATTTAACAGTCCTTGCAATTTGTTGAATTGGAACTGATAACATCTCCGCAACAGAACTCTTTTCGGCTTTCAACACATTAAATGTGATTATCTTATGGCTCTCATATACTACTAATATTATTATAAACATCATCAATAACTTCTTCCAGTATTTTCTTAGTGGAATTAATGTAGCTATCAAAGTAATCATTACCACATATAAGCCATTATGTCTTAGTAGAATTGTAAGTATCGAAACAAGTATATATAATACAATATTTCTCTTCTTTTGTAAAAACTCATCTGTATTAGTTACAAGCTCTATGTTCTGGATTATAAATATTGACATCATGCCTGAAAACAATACATCTTTCCACATTGTTATTGAATATATTGCATTGATCGGGTATAGAGCGTAAAACAATAGTAGCATAAGGCGAATCATTGAAGGAACTTTCTTTTTTCTTAGATATTTTAAAACTAAAGCATCCATTGTAGCCATTGCTATCATAGAAAAAATGCTATATAAAGCTATTCCAACATTTATATTATTTGTTAACTTTAATCCAATATTAATAAATATTCCAATTATCGCAGTATGTGTTATAGGATGGTGATCACTTAAGCCAATCAATCCTATTGTCTGCTCTATTTGAGAATACGAGTCCGATGTCACTATTCCAGGATAAAATCTAAGGAAGAAAGGTATCCAAGCAACAAATATAACTATTATGTTCATCACAGTTATAAATTTTTCATTCTTCAACCATTTATATCGATCCTCTTTAAAGAGCTCTCTATTTCCAAATTGGAATCTCAAGTTTTCAAAGATATGATAAAGCCAAAAAATTATTATTCCAGATATTATGAAATATCCCATAAAATTTACGATTAGCCATTTGTTTATAATATTATTTGTTGGATTTCCTGTCCCTATATTCTTACAAATGATTTCTATCATTGAAAATAATAGTGCAATTACACCAATGTTAATCATTTTATTTTTATCAAAAAAACTTTTATTTGCAATCGTTTTCTTTATTGTGATATAAGCACTAGCAAATATAAATACAAATATTATGTTGTTTCCACTAATTAAGAAATTATGCCAAATGAAAATCAGCAGTACAATCGCCAAAATAAGTGAAATTATATTACTTTTATATTTTTTCATTATACTCCCTTTCTATATGCTAAATATTGTTGCATATATCTTGTATGTAAATTTATTTATTGTCCTCATGTATTTGTTTTTTCCGATATTTACAGTATTTAATATCTTGTTTTTCTTCCAGTTCGGGAATTCCGAATTTAGTTTATTCCAAGTTTCATTTATTAATTTTTTTCGGGTTACCTTGTCTTGAACTTTGCAGATTCTTTTTAATGAACTGCATAGCAAATATCTAGCATAATTGTATTCTAACTCTGCTTTATATTCTTCATAAAATCCATTTTCTTTATAATATTTTATAACATCATCTAATATAGTGAATATCTCAGCTGTTCTTGAGTTTTGAACATTAGCTATTGAATTATCTCTTTGTACATAATGAACAAAGCATTTGTCCACGTACGCAGTTTTAGTTAAATGTGGTATCATTTTATATGTAAATTCTATATCTTCATAACGTAATCCCTTTGGGAATTCTAATTTGTTTTTTTCTACCACTTCATTTTTTATTAATTTATTCCATGCTACAACTCTCACAAATGCCAGCATTTCTTTTTTGTTCTTATATTCATATCTTTTATCCTTTTTTATTTTATCAGGATATTCCCACAAAAAATCACATTCCACAAAATCAGCATTTTCTTGTTTTGCTTTTTCATACATTTCTTGATATGCTTCTTTTTCTATGTAGTCATCAGAATCCAGAAATGCTATATATTCTCCTGTTGCATAAGGAAGCCCATAGTTTCTAGCATCTGAAAGGCCTCCATTCGTTTTTTCTAAATACATAATTTTTTCTTTATATTTAGATGCATACCCTTTTGCTATCTCTCCCGATTTATCTGTCGAACCATCATTTACTAATATTATCTGTATATCTTCTAATGTTTGTCTTATAAGCGAATTTATGCATCTTTCTAAATATTTTTCCACATTATAAATTGGAACTATAATGCTTACTTTTGGCATCTTAATCTCCTTTTATCTTAATTTTAAATACCATTCTATATTTATTGCTAGGATTACTTTTTTTATTAGTTGTTTGATATTTCTAGCCTTTATATTTCGAGTCATTTTTCTTTTTCGTATTTCTTTTATATAGTTTTTCCTGTCGCTTCCCTGTAAGTTAATTGTATTCAATATAATACAGTTTGTATAATATATTTTTAGATTTTCCTTTGATTTTTTCGAAACATCATAGGTATCAATCTCTTTTATCATGTTATCATAGTGTGTTAGCAAATCTTTTGCCATTTTTACTTTTTTCGAATTTTGTCCTCTTGTAATACTGTTCTGTGTTTGTACATAATTATATGTTCCTACATTGGTTGAGGCAACTTTTTTTGCTTTTAGAATTATTAGAGGAACTAGTCCAAAATCTTCGTGATATAATCCTTTTGCAAATTTAAAATTATTTTCTTTAATAAAACTTGTTTTATATATGTAACTCCAAGCCACTTCTGTCATTACATCAGATTTATATAATATCTCGAAAGCCTCTTCCCCAGTCTTTTCATAAAATTCCGGGCTATAATTCTTATCTATTATATCACCTTGCTCGTCTACTTTTGATATTTTTATTTTTATTAAATCATAATCATCCATCATGTACTTTACAAGCTTTGGATACAGTTCTTCACTTATATAATCGTCAGAATCCACAAACGCAATATATTGTCCTGTTGCATAACTCATTCCATAGTTTCTTGCATCAGAAAGGCCTCCATTTTCTTTTTCTAAATATATAATTTTATCTTTATATTTTAATGCATATTCCTTTGCTATTTTGCCAGAATCATCTGTTGAACCGTCATTTACTAATATAATTTCTGTTTGTAAATCTTTATCTTCTTGAGTCAATAAGCTCTTGATACATCTTTCTAACTGTTTTTCAACATTGTATATTGGTACTATTATACTGATTTTTATCATTCTAACCTCTACTTTATAAATTTTTATCAAAAAATTCCTTAAACAATTTTGCTTTATTTTTCCATGACCACTCTTTTATTTGTTTTAGGTTTTCCTCTGATAGTTCTTGACGTTTTTTTCTATCATTTATTAGCTCTTTTATTTTATCTTTTAACTCATTTTTATCTCTTTTAATGATAAACTCTTTTTGTTTCTCTCCAAATACTTCCGGAACAATTCCTACATCAGTAGAGATAACCGGCACTCCACACGCCATCGCTTCAAGTACTGTGTTTGGTGTTCCTTCTGTTCTCGAAGCACAAACATAAATATCTATGCCATTATAATATTCAGGCATGTCCTCATGAGCAATCATTTTTACATTTCTATCTGCAACATTTAATGTTATATCATATCCTTCTTCTTTTAGTTCTTTTATTGCTGGCATTATTATTTTTGTTACTCCCTTTAAATCGTCATCTGTCGCATCTGTAAACTTGCTATTTCCAGTCCATCCTATTATCAATGTTTTATTTGAGTCGTTCTCTTTTGAACCCTTAGGTTTAAACAAATCTAAATCCACACCATCAGCAATTACCATACTTGGTTTTTTTATGTTTGGATATTTATCATATATTGTTTTTAACTTTTCAGAAGAAACAATGTAGTCTTTAACATTATTGAAGATGAATTCAGTTCTTTCTTTTTGTTCTTCTAGAAACAAATGATCATAAACAGCTGTAACTATATTTTGACCTCTCAAATATTTTTCAATAAACTCTTCATATTCAAAGCCCAAATTAGAAATATATTCTTTAGAAAAGTCACTATATAACCATGATATATTTCCTCTCCACATAAAGAACATCAAGTCATATAAATTTGCTAGTATTAATATCTTAATAGCATTATCTCCAAAAATATCCATTGGTATTATGTCTATATCATAATAATCTGATAAATATTTTTTTATTTGTTTAGCCGAATTGTCAAGGGCCCATCCCTCTTTGTCTATCATTAAGGCAATTCTAGGCTTAGTATTTTTCATTTCTTCTTTTTCCACTTTTAGCTCCTTTTTATTATATTACTTATCTTATTTACAATTTTGTAACTTCTAGAATATAGTATTGAATCCAACTGTTCTCTCATTTCCTTGTTTTCTTTTTTCAGAAGTTTATTCTCTTTTACTTTTTCTATTAGAATTTTGTTTTCAAGTTCTAATTCTTCATTCTTTATTCTTAATTCATCAACTAACTCCATATTTTCTCCCTTTATTCTCTATTTCTTATTTTTCTAAAAACTTCTTAACATTTTCCTCTGCTTTTGCATTATACTCCACTTTCCATTTTTTGTATAATTCTAGTATCTTCTCTTTATTTTGTAGAGCATAATTTATTTTATTATATATTTCTATTATATCATTTTGCTTTTCTAGTACTAAATATTTTTCTAATTCATTATCTCTAAAATATTCTGAATTATTATCCACTAAGCATATAGTTCCAAGTTCTAGGCTTTCCAATGGCATAATTGACGTCTCATCAAACTCACTTATAAAAAGATTTATATCATTTTGTGCCATTTTTTGTTGCATTTCTTTTCTAGATACTTTTCCTGATTTTCCTCCTACATTCACGTTCAATCTTCTACATATTTTTGCAATTTTGTAATTTAATGGCATACAATCCAATTTAGCAAGTTCCATTAAACTGATAGCACATATTTGATTATATATTTCTTTGTTTTCTTTATTTTCAGCATTGTATATTCCTATTCTTATATAATCGTTCTCTATTGCTGTTTCTTTTAATTGTGGTATCTCATCATTAGCAAGGTACTTACTAAGATATGAAACTTTATACCCCTTTTGTTTGTAAAATTCGTATAAACTCTTTTTAAATACTACGAATTCATTTACCCATTTCTTGTTGTATAAATCTAATAATAGATCAAAGTAATTCCATGTGCAGTCCTCTTTTAAAGAATCATGATTTTTGTGGATTAACACTTTTATTGATATATTTTGATTTATGTTTTTTAGTTCTTTTATTATCTTGTCCCATCCATCAATATACGAGTTAAATATTACAGTCTTTTTACCAGTATCAGCTATGGCCTGAGCTATTAATCTTGCCTCTTTATTTGTATATTGTTCTCTTACATATAAACACTCATTTTTTAGCAATGGAATTATGCCTTCAGTTTCTTCATTTAAATCAGGATGAGCAATAACTAAATATTCTCCTTTTTTCTGTGAAAGATTCTCTTTTATTCTTCTTACTCTTTTCCCTCTATTTATATATATGGATGCTTTCATCCTAAACCAACAATATAATTTTTTTAGTAAGTTTATCGTTTTATTTTTTAGTCCAAATATAAAGTCTATTGCATGATTTATTCTTTTTCCAGCACTTGGTCCAAAAGTTCTATATATTCCAATCGTTCTCTTTTCTCCATTGTCAGTCCATGTTGCCTTAAATAAATGTACCATGTATGTATTTTGTGTATAGACTTTTTCTGAATAATTATAGTTCAATGGATAAAAGTACTCTCTTGGATATACATACACATTACCATCTACCACAGTAATATTATTATTTATTAAAACACTATCATATTTTTGTAATGTTTTAGTTATAATTACTGGATTTGCAAAATTGTACATAATTTCCGGATTAAAATGCTTAATCTTATTGTAATATTCCATGATTTCTTTTATATACTGATTTTTCGCTTCTTTGACATATATCATTGCAGTTCCAACATATCCACTATCTTCAAAGCCTAATATCATATCTTTGTTTAATATATCTGATGGATCTTTCAGAATTTTCATGTCTGTATCTAAATATAATCCTCCTTCATTATAAAGAGCATAGATTCTTACATAGTCACTGACAAATGCCCATTTTTTACTTTCATAGGCTTCTTTTACAAAAGGAAAACTATTAATATCAAAATTACTTTCGTTCCATTCTTTTATTTCATAATCTGGCAGAAATTTTCTCCACGTTTTTATGCAATCTTTTACTGACTTAGGTAATGGCTTTCCACCAAACCAACAATAATGTATTTTCTTTGTCATTTTTTCCTCCTATTATCTATTTACTATTGATTTCAATAGCGTTTTTGTGTTCCTTAATATATTTCTAAAATAATTCACTATTTTTCTTTTGGTTAATATTTCTTTTACTTTTCCGCAATTTCCCTCTGAAAGGGTTTTAAAGATATCTTGCATTAATTTTTTTTGTCGTTCTGAATATTCATTATTTAAACTATAAAGCATATTGCTCTCTAATATATAATTTATAGTGTCTTTATTTTTCTTTTCGAAGTCCTTTAAGTTTGACACAAATTTTTCTTTATCTTTATTAAAGTCTTCATTAAATATTTCTAATATTCTTATTGTAACAAATTCATTTACTATATATTTATATTTTTCAAATTCATTATTCTGCTTTCTTATAACTTCCGATATATTTTCGCAACTTTTATAAAAAGCCGAAACATACGTATTTGTTGCAACTATCGATTTTTCTCTTTGCAAGTAATAGTAAAATGGATATGGTATATACTTGATATTTTTTGCATTAGTCAATATAAATGGTGTTACAGCGACATCCTCATATTGCTTTCCTACCGGAAATTTAAAATCATTATATAACTCTTTTTTTATTATTTTATTGCAAGAAGATCCAGACATTGCTCCATCTAGTAACCCCTCTAGGAAAAGTTCTTTGTCTTCTCTATACGCTCTTGATGTGTGATTGTATATTGGATTTTTTTCAAAAACAACATATAAGTCATATATAATAACATCATAGTTATTTATATATTCTCTAGCAATCTTGTAAAAATTTTTGTCGATGTAATCATCAGAATCAACAACGCTTATAAATTTACCTCTAGCCATCTCTATACCGACATTTTTGGTGTCCGCTAAACCTTTGTTTTTCTTTTTAGTATATACAAAGTTTTCTTTATATTTCTCTGGTAAATCGTTTATAAATTGTTTTATTATTTTTTCTGAATTGTCAGTTGCTCCATCATTAACTATAATAACTTCACAATCTGTATCCATTGCATCTAATACGGAACCCAAACACTTTTCTATATACTTTTCTGTATTATATACCGGAATTATTATTGAAAATACAAATTCACTTTTATTCATCTTTTCCTCCACAATTATTTATCAATATATTTAATTTTTGTTTAATTTGATTATTATACTTTTCACAATTAAAAGTTTCTTCATTTTGTATACCCTGATTAATAGCTAGTTTCATTGCTTTATATATTGAATCTACATCTTTATTTGTCACTATACCATATTTGTTCTGTATAACTTTTTTACTGTCAGAGACCTCTGTTGTTAATATCGGTAGTCCCAATGTCATAGCTTCGATATACACAACAGGAAAGCCTTCGTGCTCAGATGTGATTAAAAGACTATCAGCTATTTTAAAATATGGGTATGGATTAGATTTTTGGCCTAAGAACAGTATCTGATCTTGTAAGCTATATTTACTTACCAGCTTTTTGTAGTCTTTATCATCTTTCCCTGTTCCTATCATTACTATTCTAAATTTCAAATTATCTTGTTTTAGTAAGTTCGACGCCTCAATTATTCTAGATAATTTTTTGTCCTCTTCTGTATGTCTTCCAACATTTAAAAAAGTATATATCTCACTTTTTTTAACATCTTCGATTTGTTCTTTAGACTTTTCAATAATGTTTTCATAATCAATCAAATTATGTATTACTTCCACACTTTGTTTGGTTTTTATCTCTTTTATGAATACATTTTTAGCCGTTTCGGACACAAATACTATTTCTTTGAATTTTTTTGATTTTAGCTCTCTAAAGAAGTTAATATATTCTTTCTTATCTTCTTTAAACATTGTCATATAGTCTCCATGAACCCACAATGCCGAATTCTTTGAAGCTGTTCTTGCTACAAAAGAAGCGGGTTTTGAATATGTTGCATATGAAGCCGAAAAATCGTATTTATTTTTATATTCCGATTTAAACTTAATTTGTTTTATTAGGTTTTTAACTTTTCTAACTAACACATTTTTATTGTTATCAGGAGTATATTCTATTACCTTTATGTCCGTATTTAATAAGTCTAGAAAAATCCCTTCTTTTCTTTCTAATACAAGTGTTATATCATATTTTTTATTTTGAGCTAAATAATTTAATAATGTTACTAATGCTGTTTCAATTCCACCTACATTCAGGCTAACTGCTGCAAATAACAATTTTTTCATATAAATTAACCTTCCTTTAATCTGCTGTAATTACCTCTACATTGTATCCTATAAATAATCCTGTTTCTATTACTCCTGTAATGTTTTTCAATCTTCTTTCAAGTGTTTCATCAATATTTTCAAATTTTGCATCTAATATTATATTTCCGTTTTCTGTAATAACTGGTCCATCTTTCTTAAGCGCTAATCTTAATTCTACACTGCTTGCTCCTAATTTGTAAAGTTCTTCTTTGACTAGATTTATGGCTTTTGGTGTGCATTCTACTGGTATTGGAAAATTTGTTCCTAATTTGTTTACTAGTTTTGATTTGTCTACTAAAATATAAGTTTTGGCTGCTGTCTTAATGTTTAATTTTTCATTAAACATCGCTGCTCCTCTGCCTTTTATTAGCCATTTGTCATTATCTACTTCATCTGCTCCATCAAAACACCAGTCAGGCTTTTTTTCGTCTATTGTTGCTGTTGGAATGTTTAGATATGTGCATAGCATTTTTATTTCATATGACGTTGGAATTGCTGTTATTGTTATATTTTCTTTTTGGATTTTGTTTGCAATTTCTATGGCAGTTAGATATGATGTTGACCCAGAACCAAAGCCTACAACTTCTCCATCTTGTACTTTTTCCGCCATTCTTCTTGCTATTTTTTCTTTTTCTTCTCTATTAGATATTTCTTCTTTCCACATAGGTTTTTGCATGATTTCTCTATTCCATTCCATTTATTTTTCCTCCAAATTAATTATCAAAATTTCTTTTATATTATATCTATAAAGCACAATTATTTCAACCATTTTTAATAAATTTGGCTGATTTAGACAAAAAAAGATTTCCGACTATATAGTCAGAAATCTTTTTGTGCAAACTACCGGTTCCAGTTCAAGACCCAGACACTGCTCCTGCCTGAAGCCTCTTTGCGGGTTAAGTACTTCCTCAGCCCCTTCCAGAGCTTGCCGGGGCGCCTGATGATCAGCGTATCATCCTCTTTCCGGATGATACAGGTGTAATCCTGCAAGAGCTCCAACGGGAAAGTATCCCTTCCCTCGATGATGAACTCTCCGATCTTTTTGAGGATGAACCACATCCCCGTGTCGTTCTTGTGCTTTTCGAGTACGGCATTCCAGACTCCGTAGAAGTCAGGAATTTCATCCATCTTGGGGAGTTCGAGCAGATTCTCAAACTCTGCTCGTTTCGTCTTTCTCTCTACGAAATAGACGTCGAAGAACTCGTAATCAATTCGATTACGGAGCTGCACATAACACCGTCCGCCTTTGTTCAGCTTCCTCAGCATCTGCATTAAGGTCAATTTTTCTCATCCTTTCTCTTTGCACATTGCTAACAACATAATTTGAAACGTATTGCTGTTATGCGTTAGCTTTTTCTGGTTGTGATATTTTTATTATAGCACTTTTACCGATTTTCGTCAAGTTATGTAAATTATTTATGTTGTAAAAAGGCCTTCGACCGAAAAAATCGGTCGGAGGCCAGTGCCTTTTATTCTTTCCAGCGCCACACGATAGCCCTTTGGTCCTTTTTGAAGATCTCCATATACTTGGTCAGCACTTTCCGAACCTCTTTGGGTTCGTAGGTAACAACGATTGTGTCACCCTTTGCAACCAAAGTGGGATACCTGAACAGCAAGTTCAGGTGAACCGTTATTTGTCCTCTTTTCACCGCCGTTTTGATACACTTTTTCAGATAGTGTGTCCAAAGCGCATTTCCGTTCTGGTTAATGCTGTCAATCTTTGCCAGCATTTTAGGCAGTTCTTTCTCCGTAGGGAGAAGCAACATGTTGTACGGGACTGGTTTTTCTTCGGGATTAAGGAAGAAGAACCGATACCCTTCTTCTTCTGTCGTGGTTGCTGCCTTTTGTTGTAGCAGCAACTTCCATCCTGTGGTCATTTTGCTAGATACCTCCTTATAGGCACATCTGTCACATGATTCATGATTATCTCATAATTCATATAACATTATTTTGTTTGTAGGTACCTTGTAATTATAACAGATTGTTTACAGTATTGTCAATGCTTTGCTTAGCCTTTATGATTTCATTAAAGCAATTTAAAAGTGTGCATAATCAAAATTTCTTTTGATTTTACACACTTAAATTTATACTCTTATTACTTTATTATTAAAGTAGGACGAGAACCGTAGGACGCTGAAACTGCTGACCGGGCTGTCGTTAATGCGGACCGAAACTGGGTGGCTAGAGCCTGCACTGCTGTAGTGACCACCTCTGTTAGCTCGACTGCCGGTATTAATCGCCTCTTGGGTCCACTCCCATACATTTCCAGCTAAGTCGTATATATTATTTGCTTTCCAAGCTTCATTTGAGCCTGTATTTTTTAATCGGTCTTGTTTATAATTTCCAGTGTTAGCTGGCCCTATTGAATCAGTATGATTCCCCCAGGACCTTGAATCTGTTATACTTTTTTTGTCTCCTTTATTTGCTATAAAGTTACATGTTACATCCCATTGACACCCCCATATCATTCTTGTTTCCACTTTATTACTTGCATTTAATTCTTTACATTTTTTATATAAATTATACCAATTTGTGCTTGTTAATGGTGCTTTATCTTTCTGCACTCCTGCTTGTGATAGTTCATATCTTCCTATATAAAATCCTCCATATTTACTAATACTTGCTATCATTTCATTATAATCTGCAACAAATGCCTCTGCCATTTTTTCTTTACTTTCAAATCCTAATTTTGTTTTATAATATGTTTCGTTCGCATCACAACTTGTTCCATTATTTCCAACTACTAGGTCTGGCTCACGGTAGTTGTCAGAAGTTAATGTTCCCGGTGTAGTTCTTGTTTTTCCACTTATTATTTCCGATTTTGAATATTGGTTCGTTGTTACTGCTGTTCCACATAATGTTTTCTCGTCACTCGATGTTTCATACATTGTTGCAAGTGTTGTTGAATCTACTGGTACCCACACCCATTCATTATTACTTTCATCTTTTATTACAAGTCCGTGATCTACTGAATCTTGTGTTGGAGCAGAGCCTCCATCTCCCCATGTAGACGTATCTGTGTTTATTGGTGTATATCCTTTTGGTATTGTTGGATTATTTGCTCTTCCTTTTTTACCATTTATTGTACTATTGTCTTCTGCCTTTGTATTTACATCTACTTTTGGTGTTGGCTCTGCTGTTGCATCATCTATCATATCCGATAAATCAAATAAATCCTTCTGTTCATTTTCTTTCGCTTGTCTATATTCTCTTTTTGCTTCTTTACTCTTTTGTATTATTCCATTATTATCTAATATTAAACTTATACTTACTCCTGCTAGTATTAGAAGTACTACTATCGTTACCACTAATGCAATTAATGTTATTCCGCTTTTTACTTTTAATCATTTTTATTCTTCCTCCTTCTTTAGTTTCTTTTAAATTTTTTAATGTTTCTTTTGGCATTTTCTTCCCCTTTCCATTTGTATATTGTTATTATAAAACAATATGTTTTATAAATCAACTAGTATTAAAATTTTTATTAAATATACAATTTAATAAAAAATTAAATTTTCTACAGTTTGTTTACCTCTAAGAAATATGCAATTTCCAGTGTTTTTATTTTTACTATTTTCTTATTTTTTAGTATTGATTTTTCATTACAGCTATGCTATAAATAAAGAAAGTAAAATTTTATTAAATTGTATATTCAATTAAAAAGCACATAATAAAATAAGACCTTAACCACATCGTGGTTAAGGTCTTTGCTGTGTCAAATCTTCCATCTCCAGAATTTTCTTTCCGGAGTTTCTCCATCTTTTTCGAGATATTTGTAGAGTGTTTTTCGGATTTCTTCCGGATGATAAATCCTCACTTGTCCATCATTTCTTTTGACGATGATGGTATACCGAAGTAAGAGATTTATGTGCGCGTAGTTCTGCTTGTTCTCCAGAGCTTTCTCAATGCACTTTGCCAGGTAGTATACCCACCAAGCATTGTCCTTTGTATTGATAAGCTCTAAGCACTCTTTCACTCTGCTCAGATTTCCTTTGGTTCTGGGCAACAGAAGTATGTGCATTGGTGTTTCTTTTCCCTTCGGGTTTACGAAGAAGAAATCATATTCTTCCTCTTCTCTGGGTTTTACTTTAAGCTCTTCGTAGGCCTTATGACCTTCGAGTAGCCTCCGCCATCCTTCAGTCATCTGTATAGACACCTCCTATTTAAGATTGCACGGCGTTATCATAACCAATTGTTAAGTGTGTTGGTTACGATAACTTAGTTGACTGATATGTTGTTATTATACCAGTTTATATTGATTTTGTCAAATTATGTAAAGCTTTCATATCAAATATTCACTTTCTCGTATTTTGATTTCTAATAAATTAAAATATTCATTCAAACTAAGTCTGAATGGATATTTATATTTTATTTATTTTTTATATATTTAAATGTGTAAATTCCCATAGCAGTTATTATTCCTATAGAAGCAAGAACTGCAAAAACTGTTGCATCGCCAGTTTGTGGAATTGGAGTTTCTGCCTGAGTATTGTCTTTTTTTGGTTCTTCTGGTTTCTCAGGTTCTTCAGGTTTCTTTAATATTATTGATGGTGAAACATCAGAAGTTTCTTTCTTTTCATCTCCATTTGTATCTGTATATGTTACATCTACTTTCTCGTTGGTAGGAGTTTCAACATTAATTATTTTTTCATCAAAATTTTCTTTTAATGTTAATTTATATTTGAATGATGCTGTTTCTCCTGCTCTTAGAGTTTCTATCTTCCAAGTTATACTGTTGTTTTCTGTATCTACAGTAGGAGTTACCTCTCCGATATTTGCTTTCTCTAAAATTTCGAAATCATAGTTTGCAAGTATTAACTCTGGGAAATAGTCAACTAATGTTATATTCTTTATTTCATTTTTAACATATGTGATAATATTTTTATAAACATCTGTAACAATTGTGTCTGTTGCTTTGTCATCTGTTACATAAAAGAATTTTCCATAGTTTGGAGCTTCTTGTGTTCCAAATACTTCTTCAGCTAAATCTTTGTAATTTTTTCCAGCTGCTTCTGAACATACATTTCCATCTGGATCTGGCATATATGTTGAGTCTACACCTGTCATAACTGTAATTATATTTATTCCTTTATCAATTACAGATTGTAATGTTGCTTTTGTCTTTGTTCTAACTTCTCCTGAATATTGGTTAACTGGTCCTCCTACAACTGTATTAGGTACACCATCAGTTAATAGTATTAAATATTTATTTAAGTTTGAATCTGTAGAGAAATTTTCTCTTGCTATTTGTAGACCAGCATCTATATCAGTTCTATAACCTTTAGCTTCCACAGTGTCTATTGCTGTTTTTATTTCTGTTAAGTCGTTTGTTGGAAGTTTTACAAGTTTAGCGTCTTCCAATGTTCCTTCTTTATCTAAGTCTGCTGTAGTTGAAAAACTTACTATTCCTATTTTAGTACTTGGTTGTTTCTCTAATATTTTTTCTGCCAAGTTCTTTGCTGCTGCAAATACTGCATCCTTTCTTGTTGTTGTATCATCAATTTTATTGTCTATCATACTTTTTGAGTTATCTAGTACTAAGAATATTTCACTTGGTTTTATTTGCTCTTCTTCACTTTTTAGATTTTTAACATCTATTTGTAATATAACTTCTTTTTTAGGATCGTCTACAGATATTAGTTTTTTAATTACTTCTCCATCTTCTCCTAATTTTATATCACAAACATCATCCTTTACTTCTTCTAATGTTACGTCTTCATTTGCTGCAAATACTGTTGTTGAAAATAGTACTGCTAATATTAGTGTTATTATTCCGATAGTTTTAATTTTTTTGTTCATTAGTCCTACGCACTCCTTTTTAAAAAATTTCATACATTACTATTTTACCACTTTTTTAGCCTTATATCAATATTTTTTATAAATTATATACAAAAACGCCAGAAAATTTTATTTTTCTAGCGTTTTAATATTATTTAACTAATTTACAGTGATTTTTCTTACCTTTTCTTAATATTGCTCCTTTTTCAAGCATTTCTGCTGTAACTTTTAATTGAACATCTGTTACTGTTTCATCATTTAAAGTTATTCCATTTTGAGCTATTAATGTTTTAGCTTGTCCTTTTGATGTAGCAAATCCAGCTGAAACTATGGCATCAACAATGTTAGTGTCTGCTTCTACTTTTACAGTAGGCATATTTTCTGTATTACCATTTCCACCGAATAGAGCATTTGAAGCTTCTTCTGCTTGTTTTGCAGCTTCTTCTCCGTGTACTAATTTTGTAATCTCATATGCTGCAATCTTTTTAGTTTCGTTTAATGCTGCTCCTTCAACTGATGTAAGTTTAGCTATTTCATCCATTGGCATAAATGTAAGCATTTTTAAAACTGTTTCAACACTGCTATCATCAATGTTTCTCCAGTATTGGTAAAACTCGTATGGAGTTGTTTTTTCTGGATCTAACCATAAAGCTCCTTTTTCTGTTTTTCCCATCTTCTTTCCTTCTTTTGTTGTAAGAAGTCTAAATGTTAATCCAAATGAGTCGTCGTGTCCAACTTTTCTGATTAGGTTAACTCCACCTATTATGTTAGACCATTGATCATTTCCTCCCATTTGTAATTTGCATCCTAATGTTTCATATAAATGTAAGAAATCATATGATTGCATTAACATATATCCCATTTCGAAAAATGTTAATCCTGTTTCTAATCTATTTTTGTAACAGTCTGCTGCAAGCATTTTGTTTACTGAGAATAAAGATCCTATCTTTCTCATAAAATCTATAAAGTTTAAATCTAATAACCAATCTGCATTGTTAACAATTACTGCTGCATTTTCTCCTTCAAAACTTACAAATTTTGATAGTTGTTTTTTACAACATTCTACATTATGATTAATTTCATCTCTGTCCATCATTCTTCTCATATCTGTTTTTCCTGATGGATCTCCTATGTTTACTGTTCCTCCACCTACTAATATAATAGGTCTGTGTCCTGCTTTTTGCATATATGAAGCTACCATCATAGATACGAAGTGCCCCACATGTAAGCTATCTGCCGTTGGGTCAAATCCTATATAGAATGGCACACTTTCCTTATCCAATAATTTTCTCAAGTCTTCTTCATCTGTGACTTGTTCAATGTAGCCTCTTGCTTCTAAAGTGTCTAATACATTCATATCTTTGTCCCCCTTTTCTAAAATTAATGCGTCTATTATATCATTTAGAATTTTAAAAAGCAAGAGTTTTGGTCTATTTTCCTATAAACATTTGAACATAAATTTTGCCATATCTAGGACTGCTTACTACTCCTATACCTGTGTAATTAAAGCTACTGTTTAAAATATTTGCTTTGTGCCCCGATGAATTCATCCAAGCATTAACAGCTCCACTGTTGCTAGAATTTCCCGCAATATTCTCACCTGCTGAATTGTATGTTATTTTAAAACTTTTTAACATGTCAAATGGAGAACCATATGTTGGAGAAGTATGTGAAAAATAATTATTATCCACCATATCTTGTGCCTTAATCCTTGCAACTCTTTGCACTTCATCATCATTTTTTAATGCTGGTAATCCATTATTTATTCTTTGCTGATTTATTAAGTTAAACACTTCCTTTTCATCAGCATTCATACTTGTCTGATTATTGTTTGTTGTTTGTGAACCTGATGATTTTGGATAAATAGGTTTTACATATTTTTTATTGACTGCTCCAATGTAATCTCCTTCAATTTGCACAACATACCAGTCGCCCACTCCCGCAAAAACTCTTATATATTCGTTTTTGTTTACTGTTGCAATAACTTTATACTGTGTTCCTGGTCCATTTCTTACATTTAACTTAGAAGCAGTTACCAGCCCTGTAGAAAAGTCTAGCTTATAATAATGTTGCATTCCAAAAGATGTTGTCAAACCACATAATACAAGTGTAAACACTATAAATGCAGACATTCTAAAAATCATTCTCTTCTTTATAGTAATAACCTTCATAAAATAACACCCCTGATTAATGATATTACTTTACGAATGTCCTTTATGCTTGTTCTACAAGAATTCACCCAAGAAAGATTACTCCTTCTTGGGCAATTATTTTAAAAGTTTTTCATATATTCATTTACAGAGTCTTCACAACTTCTCATTGCTAGGATAGTTTCTTCAATTAGTTTTTCTAAATCCCATCCCAACATTTCTGCACCTTTTTGTATTACATCTCTTGAGCATCCTGCAGCAAACTTCTTATCTTTGAATTTCTTTTTCACACTAGAAACCTCTAAGTCTTTTGTACTTTTTGAAGGTCTCATTTTTATGGTTGCTCCTATTAAACCAGTAAGCTCATCTGTTGCAAATAATATTTTTTCCATTTGTTTTTCTGGTTTTATATCTGAGCATATACCATATCCGTGACTACAAATGCTATTTATTACATCTTCTGGGTATCCAGCATCTTTTAATATTTCTATACATTTTTTGCAGTGTTGCTCTGGATATTCTTCAAAATCAACATCGTGTAATAGTCCTACTATTCCCCAGTATTCCTCATCTTCTCCGTTTTGCTTTGCAAAATATCTCATGACTCCTTCTACTGTTAAGCCGTGTAGAATATGAAATGGCTCTTTGTTATGTTCTCTTAATAGTTTTAATGCTTCTTCTCTTTGCATAAATATCGCCTCCAATTTAATTTTGTTCTCATTATTATAGCACATTTTTAAATTATTTCTATATCTTTTAATTAAATAATAAAATTTTTCTCAATTATTCAGTTTATATTTTATACCAAAAAAAGTTAGAAAAATCTTCTAACTTTTTTTCGTTTTTATATAGCTACTCCATTAACATATAATTTGTATCCATTAAAGTCTATATTGCTATTTGTTTCATCACTATTCTCTAAAGATGTAACATATGAATCTCCAGTTAATGTAATTTTTGAATTGCTATCTAGCTTTATATTAATTTCTTTTGTAGAATCATCTGAATTTATAGTTCCTTTGTATGAACTATTACTTAAATTCATTGTTAATGTTGATATTTCATCAGTTTCAATATTTCCTTCTAATTCTTGTGAATTTGCATTTAGTATTAAGTTTCCTCCATTAAATCCTGTTTTTCCCCATTCAGAAGTTCCTTTGCTACTTATTAAAATGTTGCTTCCATAAGACAATTTGCAATTTGTTAAGTTTATAATTGCATCTGTGTTTGTTATAAAGAACATAGGTGCTGTTTTATAGTAATTTGAATCTGGTTGAACACTTAGTGTTGAATTCTTTGCTGTAAATGTTCCTGTTCCTTGACCTGCATCTCCTGACATTGATTGATAAATCATAATCTAGTTTTATTTTGTTTTCATATATTAAGCTTTCAAATGTTAGTAATGATTTCTCTACTATTTTTGACAAGTCTTCTTCTTTGTAATTTTCTTTATTTGTTCCATTCTCTAATTTAGCTAAATCTAATAAATCTGATATAAGTCCATTCATTCTTTCTGATTCACTCTTTATGTTGTCTAGCCATTTGGTTTCATTTGGTTCTTTTTCTAGAGCTTCTGCATTTGCCATTATTACTGCCACTGGAGTTTTTAATTCGTGAGATGCGTCTGTTACAAATTGTTTTTGTTTGCTAAAGCTTTCTTCTACTGGCTTTATAATCCATCTTGTTATTTTTACTGATACAATAATTATTACAATTTCTAATAACACAAATATCATAATAGATGTTTTTAATAGATTTATTAATTTTGCCTTTGCTCTACTGTTATCTATTATTGTAAGAGAGTTATTTTCTTTAAATAGATACGAATATTCATCAAAATACAAATTACCTATTCTTGTTGTCTTTTCTTTATTTCCATTTAATATATAATCATAAATGTTTGTTAATGCATTGTCTAATCCTTCCTCTCCGTCATCAAACACATCAACTACATATTGTTCTTTTCTAAGTCTACTTGCTATTACATCTGCAATTTTAAGTTCATCTTCTATAATTAAAATTCTCATATCATCACCTATTGGTTATAATAATACAAAAGCAGAGATTTATCAATTATCTCTGCTTTGCTAATCTTATGACCCTGTTGATCTATATTTTTTTAATCCTATTTTCCAGACTATATAACAAGGAATTACAAATAGTATCGAAAGTAGTGGTGATATTATATAAAGTTTATTTGTTGATCTTCCTATTATATATAATAACGGATAATAGTTTACCAGTGCTAGTGGAATCACAAATGTGAAAAACTTTTTAACCCATTCTTGGTATATATCTAATGGATACTGAGTCAAATCTCTTGCGCCATCTGTAAATATATTCATTATCTCTAAGCTTTGCGTTGTAAAGAATGTGATTCCTGCTTTTAGGATAAATAATGCTGAGTACAATATAAATGTGCAAATTACCATTAGTAGCATTGTTATTAATAAGTCAATTCTTAGTAATTGTGGTTTGCTAATTAGTAAGTATATAAACAAACCTATAGCAGTAATTGATCTTCCAACTCTCTCAAATGATATATTTGCTCCTAACACCTGTAATATTGTATTTCTAGGTCTTACTAGTATTCTGTCAAACTCTCCATTTCCGGAGTATTTTATCAAATCTGTCAAATGCTCTAAAAAAGCATTCCGACATTGAGTATCCTAAGAAGGATACTATAAAACATATTATTACTTCATCAATTGTATATCCAGCCACATCTCCAAATTTGTTAAATAAGAATATTATTGATACAAAGGCAAATGCTGTCGTTCCTGTTTTGGCTAATGTAGCTATTATAAATGTCTTTTTATAAGCAAGTGCTATTTTCAGTTGCATTGTTAGATATTTTAAATATAACCTCATCTCATTACCCTCCTTGTACTACTACTTTTGCTATTTGTTTGTTTATCATTCTTTTGCCAATGTATGTAAGTAATATAATCCAACATACTTGTAATATCAGTATCTTTATTATCTCTCCTGCCGAGCTGATATAGCCGTTGTATATGTTGAATGTTACATTTTGCATATAGTAGAATGGTGTGAATTTTAAAATGTTTATTAAGAATTCCGGCATAAAAGGTATTGGGATTAATCCTCCTGATGCAAAGTCCATTACTAATCCGAACATAGTCTTAATTCCATCAGAAGTTACTGTTTTAAGTATCACTCCATACATTATCATTATAAAAGATAGCATTACTAGTACAGATAAAATCATTGTTATTATGCTCACTACTAAAGCCAGTGCACTTTTGGGTGCCATCAATTGATATTGTCCAAGGAAAGGCATTATTGCAAATATTAATATCGGTAGTGCTCTTAATGTTACCATTGCTGTCTTTCTTGCTAAACTTTTGGCGTGCCATATTGAGTACAAGCTTATTGGTTTTACTAGTTCTGTTGCAATATCCCCTAATCTGCATTGTTCTTCAATTTCTTTGTCAACATTCCAGATATTAAAGAAAGCAAAGAATGCCTGTTGTAGCCATATATATGTTGCCATTTGCCTTACTGAGAAATCACTTGCACTTCCATCTTTCAGAAAAGCAGTATATAACATTATGTACATTCCTGCCCATACAAACTGTGTAGACGCTCCTGCTATTGCTGCTGTTTTGTATTGAATCTCGTTCAAGAATTTAATCTTGAAATATGATAAATAGATTCTTATCATTCTTATTAGTTTTTTCAACTTTTCCATTACTCAAATATCTCCTTTCTTAAATTTGATATTCTCTGTAAAGATTTGCAACAACATCGTCTATTGGAGTATTGTTTACATCTAGGTCTTGTACTTCAACTATGTTTGATAAGAATACTATTGCGTCTGCTAGCTTTATTTGATGTTCGTCAACTTCGATTTTGGCTTCATTCTGGTTCTTTTCTAGTATCCTCATTCCAAGAGGTAATTCCGTTATTCTTCCTCTGTATTTTATATTAAGTTCCTTTTTGCTATATTTTTTCATTAAGCTATTTAGACTTCCGTCTAGTAGTAATTGTCCTTTTCCTATTAATATTATTCTTTTTGTCAGTGCTTCTATATCGCCTGTATCGTGTGTTGTAAGAATTATTGTTGTATTTTTTTCTTTGTTTATCTTTTTTATGAATTCTCTAACAGCAATTTTTGATGTGCTATCAAGTCCTATTGTTGGTTCATCTAAGAATACTATTTTGGGATCGTGCAAAAATGCTGCCGCAATTTCACATCTCATTCTTTGACCCAGACTTAATTGCCTTGTTGGTGTTTTTATTATTTCTTTTATGTTTAGCATCTCTGTAAGCATATCTCTTTGCTGTATGTATTTTTCATCAGGTATATTATAGATCTCTTTTAGTAATTCAAAAGAATCTTCTACCGGCACATCCCACCATAGCGCTGACCTATTGCCAAATACTACTCCTATATCTTTTACATAGTTCTGTCTCTGTTTGTATGGAATTAAGCCATTTATTTTACATTCTCCTGAATCTGGCGTTAATATTCCACACATTATTTTTATTGTGGTTGATTTTCCTGCTCCGTTCGGTCCTATGTAACCGACCATTTCTCCTTCGTTTATCTTAAAAGATATATCGTTTAGTGCTTTTACTTCTTTATATTCTCTTTTAAAATAACTCTTAAAAGCATTTCCTAATCCTGCGTTTCTTTGTGCTACTTTGTACGTTTTAGTTATGTGTTCTAATTCAATCATAAAATTGCCCCTTTCTTTCTACTTTTAATTGTTAGAAACCAATTTTTTAATTAAATTACTAGTACTTTTTTAGCTTTGCCCTCCTTTTACAAAAATTTCGCAACGGAAAAAATACCAAATATAAAGATATATACCCCTTATCTTTACATTTGGCATTATATGATTTCTTTACTTTCCCTTCGTTGTAGTCTTTTACTTGTTTTTATAGCATTTCTTGACTTGCTTAAATCATATAATCCTATAAAATAGAGTTTGACTTCTGTGTTCGGAATGGGAACAGGTTCTCTCTATAATCGATGTTGTCTATTGTACTACGAGTTAAAACAATTGTCAAGAAAATAATGTGATTTTTTATTATTTTCTCATTATTTTATTGTCTTTATTGCTTTTTCAGCTAATTTATCCTTATCAAATTTATTGGCTATTAATATTACAATTATTGCTATTAGTACTATTCCTGCATACATTATTATGCTCTTTTTCCAGTCACCTACTGCTAAATTTGCTCCTGCAAGTGTAGAAGATATTACAGAAGGAAATCTTGCAAATACAGATATTAATATAAATTTTACAGGATTTATTGGTAATAATCCAGATATATACACTAATAAATCTTTTGGCGTTCCCGGTATTAAGAATAATATAAACATTATCATTTCTATCTTTTTCGGATTTTTAAATAATTTACTATTTTCTATTTTTGCAACTTTTTTCGGATCACAAAAATTGTATACAAACTTTTTTCCAAATTTTCTTACTAAGAAGAATATTGCTGTGGATATTATTCCCGCAGACGCCATAATAAATACAGTTCCCCATACTGGACCATAGCACATTCCTGCCAATATTTCTATAGGCTCTCCCGGAATTATTATTAGAAATATTTGTGCTACTTGCAATGCAAATAGCAATAGTAACCCTAGTATTCCTGAGCTGGAAACTTTTTCCTCAAATGCAACTTGTCCATCTTTTGTTGATAGTTCTTTCATTACTGGAAACATATAGATTATTATTCCTACAATTATTGATACTGCTAATATTGTCATTAATATTTTAAATATTTTAATTTTTTGTTTTTCCATTTTATAGTAATCTCCCAAATCAATTATACCATTCTTTTTTCAGATTGTATATCAAATATATAAAATTTAGGAAGGCATCTTTATATTCTTACTTTTAAACATCACAATAGATATATCATACAAGAAAAAAACTGTGTATATTCAGTCTTTGAATATGCACAGTTAAATTTATACTCTCAGTGTTACTTTATTATTAAAGTTGGACGAGTACCGCTTGTCGGTGGTGCCGTAGTTCGAAGGGTTGCTACTGCGGTATACGACCGGCTCGCTAGAGCCATTGTAGTGGCTGTTGCCACCCCTGTAAGCTCTACCGCGGATATTTTGGTCCTATTGCCTCTTGGGTCCATTCATAGCAATTTCCTGCTAGGTCGTAAATGTTATTTGCCATTGTAAATGTTGTTGCTCCTGTATTTAAATTATAATCTGTTCCACTTCTTTTTAATTCAGTTGTTCCATCATCTGCTTTTACTGATGTTCCTTTATAATTTCCCCAAGAACTTGAGTCGATTATATCTTTTTGATCTCCTTTATTTGCTATAAAGTTACATGTCACATCCCATTGGCATCCCCATATCATTCTTGTTTCTACCTTATTACTTGCATTTAATTTTTTACACCTTTTATATAAAATATACCAATTTTCTCTTGATAGTACGGGTTTATCTTTCTGAACTCCCGCACTTGATAATTCATATCTTCCTATATAAAATCCTCCATATTTACTAACACTTGCTATCATTTCATTATAATCAGCAACAAACGCTTCTGCCATTTTTTCTTTACTTGCAAATCCTAGTATTGTTTTATAATATTCTTCTTTCGCATCATAGCTTGTACTATCACTTCCAATTACTAAGTCTGGCTCACGGTAGCTACTGGTCGCTCCCGGTGTAGTTCTTGACATTGTTTTTGTATTACTATCTTTTCCAATCGTTATTGTCTTTGAGTATCTATTTGTTGTTACTGCTGTATTCCCTGTCGTTCCATATAGTGTATATTCTGTTTGATTTGCTGTATCACACATTACTGTTACATCTGGTACTGGTATCCATACCCATTCGTTATTACTTTCATCTTTTATCACAAGTCCGTGATCTACTGAATCTTGAGTTGGTGTTGAGTTTCCATCTCCCCAGTTTGATGTATCTGTGTTTATTGGCACATATCCTGCTGGTATTGTCGGATTATTGGCATTTCCTTCTCCACCATTTATTGTTGCGTTATCTTCTTTCTTATTCTCCCATCCTGGTACTGTTGGATTTACTTTTGTTTCTCCATCTCCATTAGCTTGTTTTTCTATCCATTCTGATACTTTATTTAAATCTGCTTGCTCATTTTCTTTTGCTTGTCCATATTCTCTTCTGGCATCTTTACTTTTTTGTATT
>CAKPGM010000012.1 GCA_934154805.1 uncultured Clostridia bacterium
TCTATGCTTTCCCCTGTTTCTGATTTTATAAAATTATTCTGTTTCCATAGTCCTATTTCATCTTCTACTTGTGATGCTCTTGTTTCTAGTCTAGATTCTTTAGATTTTCCTATAATTCCATTGTTGTCTAATACTAAACTTATACTCACTCCCGCTAGTATTAAAAGTATAACTATTGTTACAACTAATGCGATCAATGTTATTCCCTTTTTGTTTTTTAACATAATTTCTTCCTCCGTTTTTTATATTTTAGTTTTTCTATATTTCTTGTTCTCTTTTAGCAATTTCATTATAAAACATTTTGTTTTATATATCAACTGCTATTTTCATTTTTTATTAAATATGTTATTCAATTAAAACTAACTATTTTTATTTATAGCATAACTGTAAGAAAAAAGTCAATAACTTAAAACAAAGAATTATAAAAATATAAAATAATAAAAAGCGATGAAAACTTAGAAATATATGAAAATAACTCTTGTAAGTTTTTTTATTTAATAACATATTTAATGAAAAAAATTATATCTATCACATTCTATCGGAAAGCTTTAAGTTCTTACTTTTAGGCTTTTATTTTTTGTTTTTTATATACTTTTCCCAATTTTTATGCTATACTATTAATGTTAATTGACCGTTACGGTTGATTTATTTTTATACGAGGAGATAATTATAATGAAAATTGGAATAGTAGGATTACCAAATGTAGGAAAAAGTACTTTGTTTAATGCAATTACTAATGCTGGAGCAGAATGTGCTAATTACCCTTTTTGTACAATAGAACCAAATGTTGGTGTTGTACCTGTACCAGACGAAAGATTAGATAATTTAGCAAAAATATATAATCCTCAAAAGGTAACTCACGCAATAATAGAATTTGTTGATATTGCTGGTCTTGTTAAAGGCGCTAGCAAAGGTGAAGGTTTAGGTAACAAGTTTTTATCTCATATTAGAGAAACTGATGCTATCTGCCAAGTTGTAAGATGTTTCGAGGATTCAAACATTGTTCATGTTGATGGTAGCATTAATCCAGTTAGAGATATTGAAACTATTAACCTAGAATTAGTTTTTGCTGATCTAGATACTGTTGAAAAAAGAATTGATAGAGCTAGTAAATTGATTAAAGGCGATAAAAAGTATCAATTTGAATTTGATACTTGGAAAAAAGTTAGAGAAGCTTTACAAAATGGAAAACCAGCTAGAAGTCTTGATTATTCTGATGAGGAATTAGAAGTTATTAAGGATGCTTTTTTACTAACAATGAAACCTATTTTATATGTAGCAAATGTTTCAGAGGAACAGTTATCTAATCCTGATGATGAGAATGTAAAAAAGGTTAAAGATTACGCAAAAGAAGATAAAGCTGAGGTTATTACTCTTTGTGTTAAAATCGAAGAAGAATTGTCTGCCCTTGATGGAGATGACAAAAAAGAAATGTTAGAAGCTCTTGGCCTTGATGAGTCTGGATTAGATAAAGTTATAAAAGCAAGTTATGATTTGTTAGGATTAATGTCTTTCTTAACTGCAGGTGAACCAGAAGTTAGAGCTTGGACTATAAAAAAAGGAACTAAAGCGCCCCAAGCTGCTGGAAAGATTCACTCTGATATTGAAAGAGGATTTATTAGAGCCGAAATCGTTTCTTATAATGATTTAATGAGAGAAGGTTCCCTAAACGCTGCTAAAGAAAAAGGACTTATGCGTTCTGAGGGAAAAGAATATATTATGCAAGACGGAGATATTGTTTTATTTAAATTTAATGTATAGGCGGTTAATTATATGGCATTTGATGGAATTATAACAAGAGCTGTTGTCTCTGAATTAAATGGCTGTTTACTAAATGGAAAAATAAATAAAATCTTTGAGCCTAATAAAAATGAAATTTTATTAGGCATTTATTCTTGTGGTAAAAATTATGCTCTAAATATTTGCATTAATCCTGTAAATTATAGAGTTCATCTTACCACCCACTCTAAGCCTAATCCACAAAATGTTTTTAATTTCTGTATGGTTTTAAGAAAGCATTTAAATGGTGGCACTATTAAGAAGATCTATATGAATGGACTTGAAAGAATTATTTACATAGATGTAGATTGTTATAATGATTTTAACGATTTGGTTACTAAGACTATTGTAATTGAGCTTATGGGAAAGCATAGTAATGTAATTTTACTAAATTCCGATAATACTATTATTGATAGTTTGCGTCATCTTGATAAACTTGATAATTCGCTTAGAGATATTCTTCCTGGCTATAAATACTTAGTATTAGATAGTTCTAAGCAAGATTTTACAAGTTCTACTTTTGATGATTTTTATAGAATCTTGCAGAACACAGAAAGTATTGCTACTGCCCTTTCTAACTATTATACCGGGTTTAGTAAAGCGGGAATTTCGTATATTCTTAATGATTTGCATATAGATACCGAAAATTTTTCTCTTGATGATTATAAGAGATTATATAAGTATTTAAAAGACATCATATCTGGCAAGCAATTTCTTTGTTATAAGATTGATGGTGAAAAGGATGATTTCTATGTAAAATTGCAAAATTCTGACAATTTTCAGGTCAACTTTTTTATTGATGATTTTTATTTCGGCAAAGAAGAAAAAGAAAAATTTTCTTCTTATCAAAACGATTTACTACGTCTTATTTTAAATCGTTTAAAAAGATTGGAAGATAAATTAATTACTGCAAATAAATCTTTAAATGAATGTTCTAAGATGGAAGATTTTAAATTATATGGAGAGCTAATTACCGCTAACTTGTATAGAATACAAAATTATAATCAAACTTCTATAACTTTAGAAAATTATTATAAAAATAATGAACCAATAGAGATAAAGTTAGATGGTAGCATCTCCCCTTCTGCTAATGCAAAGAAGTTTTTTAAGAAATATAAGAAATTGCAGAATACATATTCAATAGTTCAAAAACAGAAAGAACTAATTACTGCTGAAATCGAGTATCTAGATAGTATTGTCTATGAAATAAATAATTGTCAAACTTTGCAAGATTTAGAGTCAGTTTACTCAGAGATTTCTGAATCTTTAGACTTAAAAATAAATGATAAAAATACTCCAAAGAAAAATGAGAAGGTAAATTCTTCTATGCCAACAGAACTTACAATAGATGGTTTTACAATTTTAGTTGGTAAGAATAATAAACAAAATGATTATTTAACTTGCAGAATTGCTAAGAGTTCTGATCTATGGTTTCACACTAAAGATATTCATGGAAGCCATGTTGTTTTAAAACTCAATAAGAACAAAACTGCAACTGATTCTATCATTTATAAATGTGCAACTATTGCAGCATATTATAGCAAAGCTAAGTTGTCACAAAATGTGCCAGTCGATTACACTTATATAAAATATGTTAGAAAACCTAATGGCGCAAAGCCTGGCATGGTTATTTATACAAATAATAAAACTTTATATGTTAATCCAAAGAAACCTTAGAAAATATTTAATTTTTCTAAGGTTTTACTTGAAAAATATCATAGATTAATATAAAATATGAACAGATATATTTATGGAGGAATTATGCAAGAATTTATTTCACATTCAGAAGAAGATACAATTAATTTTGCAAGTGATTTTGCAAGAAAATTAGATAAAAACTCTGTTATTATTTTATCAGGAGATTTAGGTTCTGGTAAAACTAAATTCACAGAAGGTGTTTTAAAACATTTCGGACTTGAAGACGAAATATCAAGCCCAACTTTTACTATTGTTAATGAGTATCACTCAAATGCTATGAACATATATCATTTTGATTTATACAGACTTTCTGATATTGACGAATTTTATGCTATGGGTGGTGAAGAATACTTACGGTAACGGTATTTGTATTTTTGAATGGGGCGAAATGATTGAAGATATGCTTAAACAAGGATATACAAAAATCACTTTTGACCGTGATTTAGAAAATATTAACTTTAGAAAATTAACTATCGAGGAGTTTTAATTATGAAAATATTAGCAGTAGATACATCATCTTCTAATTGTTCTGTTTCGATTACAGAAATAGATGAAAACAAGAATTTTAATATTATAATATCAAAAAACAATGATAATGAAAAAACTCATTCTCAAAAACTTATGCCTATGATTGATGAAGCATTAAGAGAATCTCATCTTTATTTAAGCGATATTAACTTATTAGCTTGTTGCTTGGGGCCTGGCTCTTTTACTGGAATCAGAATTGGTATAGCAACAATGAAAGCTTTTGCAGATGTAAAGGAAATTCCTACTGTAGGAGTTACTTCTCTTGAATCTTTAGCATATAACATTAGCACAAATGATTACATCTGCCCTATTATCGATTGCAAAAATAACAATGTTTATTCTGCTTTATTCTCAGATATGAAACAAATTGGAGAAAATATTGCTGAAAGTATAGATGTTACCTTGGACAGAATTTCAAGTCTAATTTCTGATAGTAAGTCTATTACTTTTATTGGAGATGGTAGTATTATTCACAAAAATTTAATTTTGCAAAAATTTCCACAAGCCAAATTTTCTAATGATAATATGCAATCTAGTATTTCTCTTGCAAAATGTGCGTATGATAAGTATTTACAAGGAGATTATGGAGATTCTAATCATATCTCTCCCCTTTATCTAAGAAAATCACAAGCAGAAAGGGCTAAATATGGAGATTAATATATCAACTATGACCTTAGATGATTTAGAACAAATCAAGGATATTTTGCAATCTGATTTTGATGAATTTTGGAATTATGATATTTTGCTAAATGAGCTTTCTTCTAGCAATTCAAAGTATATTGTTGCTAAAAATAAAGATAATACTATAGTAGGATTTGCTGGTATAAAAATCATTTTAGATGAAGCTGAATTAATGAATATTGTAACAAAAAAAGATATGAGACATTGTGGAGTTGCATCTTCTATACTTAATCATTTACTTTCTATTTGTAAAGAAAATAATATTAAATTACTAAATTTGGAAGTAAATACTCAAAATACTATTGCAATTAATTTTTATAAAAAGTATAATTTTGTTGAAGTAGGTTTACGCAAGAAATACTACGATAATACATATGATGCTTTGCTTATGACATATAAGCTTTAATATATACTAATAAGATAAATTTTAGGAGGAAATTACTAATGAAGAACGAATTTGAACTTTCATACAAGAGCTTGAAATCCATATGTAATCCAAGTCTATTTAAGTTTGATACAACTGAAAGTCTTGAGCCAATTCAAGGAGGAATCGGTCAAGACAGAGGTATAAAAGCCTTAGAGTTTGGATTAAATGTGGATATTAATGGTTATAACCTTTATGTTGAAGGACCTAGCGGTGTTGGAAAAACAATGTATACTAAACATTTCTTAGATTCTATTTCTAAGAAGAAAAAGATTCCACAAGATTGGTGCTATGTATATAATTTTGATAATCCAAATGAACCAGTTGCAATTCCACTTTCTGCGGGTCAAGGTAAAGAATTTAAAGAAGCCATGGACAAGTTTGTTAAAGATATAACTAGAGATATACGAGATACCTTTAATAACGAAGATTTTGAGAAAGAAAAAGCTCTTATAAAACAAGAATATGATTTAAAAAGATCTGCTTTAATGGAACAACTAAATCAAACTTCTGCACAATATGGCTTTCAAGTAAAGTCTGCAAATAACGGAATTTATATGATGCCTGTTTTAAATGGTAAGACCATTGAGGAAGAAGAATTTGAAAAGTTAGATGACGCAACAAAAAAAGAATTTGAGGATAAATCTTCTATTGTTCAACAACATGTAATGGAAGCAATTTCACAAATAAAATCAATTCAGTCAGAGGCTGACCAAAAAATAAGTGAATGGCAATCAAACGTTGCACTTTTAACAGTTAATGCACACATCAATTTCATAAAATCTAATTTTAAGCGAAACAAGAAAATAACTAAATTTTTAGATGATATAAAGAAAGATATATTAAAAAATGTAAATGCATTTTTAGTAAAAGATGATGGTAAGTCAAATAATCCACAAAATATGCAACGACCAGAAATTCAAAAGCCTTGGTTAAATTATCGAGTTAATTTATTTATTGATAATAGCAATTTAGAAGGTGCTCCTGTTATAATGGACTCTAACTATTCATACCCTAACCTATTTGGTAGATTAGAATATGAAAATTGTTATGGTAGTTTAAGAACTGATTACACAATGTTAAAGCCTGGACTTCTTCATAATGCTAATGGTGGATATCTAGTAATGCAAGCTAGAGATATAGTTTCTAATCAATTATGCTATGAAACTTTAAAAAAGGTTCTTAGAACTAAAGAACTTGGAATAGAAAATTCTGTAGAACAACATACTTCTATGGTAATGGTATCTTTAAAACCAGAACCTATTCCTCTTAACTTAAAAGTTATTTTAATTGGTGACGAAATGCTATATCAAACATTAATTTCTGTTGATACAGATTTCAAGAAACTATTTAAGATAAAAGTTGAGTTCGAAGATGACGCACCATTAACTTTAGATAATATGAATAAACTAGCTCGTGTTATTCACGGATTCTGTGAAGCTGAGGAATTACCTCCTCTTGACAAAACAGCTATGGCAAGAGTTATAGAATATGCTTCTAAATTGGCAAATGACCAGACTAAGCTTTCTACAAGATTTGGAGAAATTACTCAAATCATTGGTGAAGCTGGAACCTTGGCTAGATTAAATAAAGATAAAGTTATTACTGGTGAAACTGTTGACCTAGCTCTTGCTCAAAGAGATGAAAGAGAGCAAAAATATAATGAAAAATATTTTGATATGATTAACTCTAATACACTTTTGATAGATACTTCTGGATTTAAAGTTGGACAAATCAATGGTCTTACCGTTATGAACCTTGGTAATTACTCTTTTGGATTACCTGTAAAAATCACAGCTAACACTTATGTTGGTAAGAATGGAATTATAAATATCGAAAGAGAAGTTGATATGTCAGGCTCTTCTCATTCAAAGGGAATTCTTATTCTATCTGGTTACTTAGGTGAAATGTTTGCACAAGATATGCCGCTTTCGTTAACTGCTAGTCTTTGTTTTGAACAATTATATAATGGTGTTGACGGTGATAGTGCTTCTAGTACAGAACTTTATGCTATACTTTCTAGCTTATCTGGTATTCCAATTAATCAGTCAATTGCAGTTACTGGTTCTGTAAATCAGAAAGGCGAAATTCAACCAATTGGTGGAGTTAATGAAAAGATACAAGGATTTTTTGAAATATGCAAAATGCGTGGTCTTGATGGCTCACATGGAGTTATGATTCCAAAGTCTAATGAAAAAAATCTAAACTTATCTGATGAAGTTATAGAAGCTGTTAAAGATAAGAAATTTCATATTTATGCAATTTCTACTATCGAACAAGGTATTGAACTTTTAACTGGTGTTCCTGCTGGTAAAAAAGATTTATCAGGAAGATTTCCAGCTGGTAGTATAAATTGTTTAGCATATGCAAAATTAAGAAAATATGCAAAAATTAGTAAAGAAGACTAAAATATACCCCTCAGAAAAAATCTGAGGGGTTGTTTTTTACTGTTTATTTTACATATTTTCTTGCATTGTTGATATTTACAAATTCTTTTATTAGTTCTTCTTCTGTGTATATATTCTTTTCACCTGTTTTGCTATTTTCTACTTCGAATTTTCCTTCTTCTTGTTTATCTCCAATTACAAGCATATAAGGTGTTCCAAGCATTAAGCAATCTCTTATTTTTGCACCTAACATTCCTTGTGTTCTGTCATCTAATATTACTGGAACATTTGCTTCCATTAACTTATTATAAAGTTCTTGGGCAACTTCTCTTTTTTCTTCCTTTGGAATTATTTGTAGTAAATATGGTGCAACACTAACTGGTAATGAAATTCCTTTTGCTTCTCCATCTTTTCCTGTTACAACATTTTCTTCATATATTGTTGCAACTGTTCTACTTACACCAATTCCATAGCATCCCATATATAATAGTTGTTCATTTCCTTCTTGATCTATATATTTTGCATTCATTGATTCTGTATATTTTGTTCCTAATTGGAAAATATGTCCTAATTCTATTGATTTTTTAGCTTCTACATTATTTTTATCTTTTATTCCATATTTTTCTCTTAAATATTCGTCAGCATCTTCTCTTTCTAGTATTTCTGTATTAAATGCTGTTCCTGTTTCTTTATCTACTAATATTGTGTCCTCACCAATTGGTGACTCTAACATAAATTCTTCTGAAAGATTTCCTCCCATTGCTCCACTGTCTGCTGCAACTGGTTGAACTTTTAATCCTAATATTTCAAATATTTCTAAATATGCTTTTCTAATGTTTTGATATGCTTTTGCTGATTCTTCTGCATTTAAGTCAAAGCTGTAAGCATCCATCATTGGAAAAGTTTTTCCTCTTAATAAATATCCTCTTGTACGAATTTCGTTTCTGTATTTTTCTCCAATTTGGTATAAAATTACTGGTAGATTTTTATATGATGTTATTCTTCCTTTAACAAATTCTGTAACCGCTTCTTCTGCTGTTGGTGCCATTACAAATTTTCCATTATCTGTTTCAACTGGCATTATAACATCTTCTTCCATATATTTTGCAAGTCTTCCAGATTCTTCCCATAATTTTGCTGGTTGCAAAGTTGGTAATAATATTTCTATGCAACCATATTTGTCTAATACTCCTCTTATAACGCTTTCTACGTTTTGTCTTAATCTTAGAGGGACATTATTGTATGCATATATTCCTGTTCCATATTGTACTAATTGATTTGTTTGTAACAATGTATCCTGTGCTGGATATGATTTATCTAAATTATTTACTCTTATTGTTCCTAATCCTGTTTGTGATAGTTTCATTTTTTTACTTCCTTTCTTAATTTATTACGCAAATTTATTCTTCATCTTCCCTTGCGGGCATTGGAGCCTCTATTGGTTCTAATTTTTCTTCGTTTTCTGTTTCTTGCGTTTTTTCCTCTATTAAATCATCTATTACTATTTGTTCATTTTCATCTAGTTTGTATCTTGGAAGTTCTGGTAATTCTTTTAAATCAGATATTCCAAACATTTTTAAAAAGTTTTGTGTTGTAGAATACATTGATGGTCTGCCTGGTAAATCTGCCTTTCCAACATTCTCTATCAGATTGTATTCTAATAGTTTATATATTGTACCATCAGAGTTTACTCCTCTTATGGCTTCTATTTCAGCTCTTGTAATCTTTGGATTATATGCTATTATTGATAAAGTTTCCATTGCTGCTTGTGATAAGCTTGGCTTACTTCTCTTATCAAATATAGGATATAGATACTCATACATTTCTTTTTTAGTTGCTAGTTGATACCCATCTTCTACTTTTATTATTTCTATTCCTCTATCTTCTTTTTTATAATCTTCTTGTAAACTATTAACAATAAGAATAACTTCATCTGAAGATATTTCCATTATTGCCATTAGTTCATTTATTTTTATTACTCTTCCTGCTGAGAAGAGTATTGCTTCTACTATTGCTTTTCCCTTATTTATTTCCATTTGTTCTTCCTCTCTATTGCGAAGTTTACTATATTATTATACACGCCTTTGACTTATTATGTCAATATTTCAAGAGATATGATAGCATAAATTTTTAGTAGGATTTCTCTTTTCTAAAATTGTAAAACTATTTTATCTGTTAGATTTTAAGATTCCTATTTCATTTTATATTTTTATCATTGTTCTTCTATATTTTTAGATTCACTTAATAAACCTATTTATAGGCTATTTAAAATTATCGTATTTTGCTTTTCTATGTTGGTACATTTTCTAACAAATTATTTTTTAACTGTTTACATAACCGTGCCTGCAAACATAGAAAAAGCGCCACGCTAGTGGCGCCTTCTTTTAGCTTTTATTATGTCTACTTAATAATTATTCTTCACACTGGTGCTCACGCTCTAGAGTCCAGTGTTACTTTATTATTAAAGTGGGACGAGAACCGTACGAAGCCGTAGCTGCTGACGACCGGACCGTAGAAGTTGCGGCTTGAAGCTTGAAAGTCAGAGCCATTGCTGTCGTAGCCACCACCCCTGTCAACTCGAAAGTTGGGGTTGTTCGCCTCTTGGGTCCACTCCCATACATTTCCAGCTAGGTCGTAGATATTATTTGCCATTGTAAATGTTGTTTTTCCTGTATTTAACTTTGCCCTTGTTCCACTTGCTTTCAGTTCCGTTGCTCCATCATCTGCTTTTACTGATGTATTATAGTAATTTCCCCATGAGCTTGAGTCTTTATTTACTTCATCGCTTGTTTTCGCTCCTGAACTTATTAGCCAATTCATTGTTACATCCCATTGGCATCCCCATATCATTCTTGTTTCTACTTTATTACTTGCATTTAATTCTTTACATTTTTTATATAGATTATACCAATTTGTTTTTGTTAACGTTGCCTTATCTTTCTGAACTCCCGCACTTGATAGCTCATATCTTCCTATATAAAATCCTCCATACTTACTAATACTTGCTATCATTTCATTATAATCAGAAACAAACGCTTCTGCCATCTTTTCTTTACTTTCAAATCCTAATATTGTATTATAATACTCTGCTTCTGCATCATAGCTTGCACCATCATCTCCAACTACTAGGTCTGGCTCACGCCAACTTGATGTTCCCGGTGTAGTTCTTGTTATTCCACTTATCATCCCTGATTTTGAATATTTATTTGTTGTTACTGCTGTGTCTCCTGTCGTTCCACATAGTGTATATTCTGTTTGGTTTGATGTATCACACATTACTGTTACATCTGGTACTGGTATCCATACCCATTCATTATTATTATCATCTCTTATTACAAGTCCGTGGTCTACTGAATCTTGGGTTGGAGATGAGTTTCCATCTCCCCATTCAGATGTTTCTGTATCTATTGGTGTATATCCCTCTGGTATTGTTGGATTATTTAAATTTCCTTCTCCTCCATTTATTGTTCCATTTGATGTTGCTTTTTCATTTACTGCTACTTTTATCGGCTTTGTTGTTTCTCCATTTCCGTTTGCTTGTTTTTCTATCCATTCTGATACTTTATTTAAATCTGCTTGCTCATTCTCTTTTGCTTGTCCATATTCTCTTCTGGCATCTTTACTTCTTTGTATTATTCCATCATTGTCTAGTATTAAGCTTATGCTTACTCCTGCTAGTATCAAAAGCACTACTATTGTTACAACCAAAGCTATTAGTGTTATTCCGCTTTTTATTTCTTAATATCTTATTCATTCTTTTTTTCCTCCTTCTTTAGTTATTTATTATTCTCTTTTTTATGTTTTTTATTTATATTGTCTTTGTTTTTTTCAATAAATATCTACATATTTTATAGATTTTTACTTTTTTACTTTGGTTGTAAATTCTATATTTTATATAGATTTTTACCTTATGCTTATACTATCACAACAAAAAATTTTTTACAAGTACTTTTTTATTTATATTATTTCTAAATACAGAAAAGCCGTTTTAGACTTTTCTGTCTAAAACGGTTTATCTTCTTGCTGCTTTTTCTCTGTCTTTGTTATTTAAGATTATCTTTCTTAATCTAATATTTTTTGGAGTTACTTCTACAAGTTCGTCCTCTGCTATAAATTCTATAGCTTTTTCTAATGATAATTGAATTGGTGGAACTAATCTTAAAGCATCATCAGAACCTGAAGCTCTTGTATTTGTTAAGTGTTTTTCTTTACATACATTTATTGATATATCTTCGTTTCTAGAATTGATTCCAACTATCATTCCTTCATATACTTCTACACCAGGACCTATAAATAGTTCTCCTCTTAATTGAGCATTGTATAATCCGTATGTTATTGATGTTCCTTGTTCAAATGCTACTAAAACTCCTCTTGTTCTTGATTGTATATCTCCTTTATATGGTTCATAGCAATCAAATATTGAGTTCATTGTTCCTGTTCCTTTTGTATCTGTTAAGAATTCTGTTCTATAACCGATTAATCCACGAGCTGGTATTCTAAATTCTATTTTTGTATGTCCTAGCTCTGCAGGTTCCATATTCTTCATTTCTGCTTTACGTCTACCTAGTTTCTCTATAACTGTTCCAATTGCTTCATCTGGTACGTTTACAACTAAGTTCTCTATTGGTTCACATTTTACTCCATCTATTTCTTTGAATATAACTTTTGGTCTTGATACTAGAAGTTCATATCCTTCTCTTCTCATTGTTTCGATTAATACAGATAAATGTAATTCTCCTCTACCACATACCTCGAAGCTATCTGGTGAAGCTGTTTCTTTTACTCTTAAGCTTACATTTCTTTCTAGTTCTTTAAATAATCTATCTCTAATGTGTCTTGAAGTTACAAACTCTCCTTCTTTTCCTGCAAATGGTCCATTGTTTACACTAAATGTCATAGAAACTGTTGGCTCATCTATGTTTACAAATGGTATTTTTTCTGGATTTGATAAATCACAAATTGTGTCACCTATGTTGATATTTGATATTCCTGATACTGCAACTATATCTCCTGCTTCAACTTCATCTACTTCTGTTCTCTTTAATCCCATATATGTGAATAATTTTGCAATTTTTCCTTGTTCATTTTTTTCATCTTTGCAAACAGCTACTGCCATTCCATTTTTAATTTTTCCACGCTCAACTCTTCCAACTGCAATTCTTCCTAAATAATCATCATAATCGATGTTAGAAACTAACATTTGCATTGTTCCATCTATATCACATTGTGGTGGATCTATTTTCTCTATTATTGTTTTGAATATGCAAGTAATGTTGTCAGATTCATCTGATAAATTCATTTTTGCTATTCCGTTTTTTGCTGATGCATATATAACTGGGAAGTCTAATTGATCATCTGTTGCATTTAGTTCTATAAATAGCTCTATAACCTTATCCAATACTTTTTCTGGATCTGCTCCAGGTCTATCTATTTTATTTATTACTACTATTGGTTTTAGATTTAATGCTAAAGATTTTTTTAGAACTTCACGAGTCTGTGGCATGACACCCTCGAAAGCATCCACTAATAGTAAAACTCCATCAACTGTTTTTAGAACACGTTCTACTTCTCCTCCAAAGTCTGCATGTCCAGGAGTATCAACTATGTTTATTTTTACTCCATCATACATTACAGATGTATTTTTAGAAAGGATTGTTATTCCTCTTTCTTTTTCTATATCTCCAGAGTCCATTACTCTTTCTGATACTTGTTCATTTTCTCTAAATACGTGACTTTGTTTTAATAAAGCATCTACTAACGTTGTTTTTCCATGATCAACGTGTGCAATTATTGCTATATTTCTTATATTCTTATTATTCATTTTCTTTCCCCTCGATTTTGATTATTTTATTTATCACAATTGGAGGTTGGAAGTTAGATGCTCAGCTTTTATTTGCCAGCTTCTATCTTCCAACATCCATAGTTTTTATTTTAGATTATTAGTCTTCTTTATATTCATTAGAAGTTCCTTCTAATTCTCTAATTGAAAGTTCTATTTTTTTATTTTCTAAGTCGATATTTATTATTTTTGCATTTACTTTTTGTCCGACTTTTAATTCTTCTTCTGGTTTTGAAATTTTTCTTTCACAGATTTGTGAAATGTGTACTAGCCCTTCTACTCCTTTTTCTAATTCTGCAAATGCACCAAAAGGCATTAGTTTTGAAATTTTAACTTTTACTATATCTCCAACGTTATATTTTTCTCCAACTTTATTCCAAGGATTTGGTCCTTTTTTCTCGTATGAAAGTTTAAATCTCTTATTTTCTTTGTCTAGTTCTTTAACTTTAACATCAATTTCTTGCCCTACTTGTAATATATCTTTAGGATTTTGATTTCTTCCCCAAGCTATTTCTGATATATGTAGAAGTCCTTGTGCTCCACCTATATCAACAAAAGCTCCATAATCGCTAATACTTGTTACTGTTCCAACATATTTTTTACCAACTTCTATGCTGTTCCAAAATTCTTCTGATTTTTGTTTTTTCTCTTCTTCTACTACATCTTTTATAGAACCAATAATTTTCTTTGCTCTTTCGTCATTTTCTATTACTCTAAATCTAACTGTTTTACCTTTATATTCGTTTACATCTTCATCTCTTCCTATATTTGAAAGTGATAATGGTATAAATACTCTAATTAATTGTTTATATAGAATTATTAGTCCATTTTTATTTACTTGGCTTACTGTTTCTTCGAATATATTTTTTGCTTCTACTTTTTCTTTAAATTCTTTTCTAATTTCTTTAATTTTAGAGTGTTTGCAAGACATTAATACATTACCTTGTCCATCATTTAATTTTAGAACATCAGCTTTTATTTTGTCTCCAACTTTATACTCTTCGTTTGGAAGTAGACCTTTTTCGCTAAAATATTCTGTTCTTGGAATTATTCCATCTGCCTTATACCCTATATCAACAAAGATTTCTCCTTGTTTATTTATTTCTATTATTGTACCTGTAACAGTAGTTCCTGTTTTTATTTGTTTAAGCGTTTGATTTATTACATCTTCAAATGTTAAGTTACCTTCAAAATTTCCCATACAAATCCTTCATTTCTAATTTACTTATTTGCCTAATATTATAAGCCATATATGTTCTATATTATACCTTATTTTTCCTTTTTTGTCAACATAATTATATTGTCCATAATTTCTTTTGTTGCCTGCTCTAAATTGTCTTTTTCCGGATTTTTTGCATCGTATTTACTAAAATCTAATGGTTTACCATATACTAATCTAACTTTTGTAAAAGGTTTGAATGTTCCTTGTATTCCAACTGGTACTACTTTCACCTTAGCTTTTAACGCCATATAAGCTGCTCCATTTTGCACTTTTGCTCCTTTTTCCAAGCCTTTTCTTGTGCCTTCTGGGAATAGTCCTATTGCTTCTCCATTTTTTAATGCTTTTAAGCATCTCTTCATTGCTTCTAAATCTCTTTGCCCTCTTTTTATTGGTATTACATTAAATACATGTGCAATCCAATTCAAGAAAGCATGATTAAATAAATCTTCTTTTCCTATAAATCTGATTACCCTTTTTGAACATACTACTAATCCTGTTGCATCCCAGTAATTCAAATGGTTTGCACATATTATAACAGGTTCGTCCATAGGAAGATTTTCTTCATCTACTTTTTCCAATCTAAATACTACTTTATAAAATGCGTGAAGTATTGCTTTTATAGTTGCCCTTACACCTTTTTTCCAAGGTGTTTCTGGTCTTTCCCAGTATATTTTCTTTTCTTTTTTTATCTCTTTTTTTCTTTTATCTATTATTTTAGAAATAGCTTTTTCTACTTGATCTATTGTCATATTAGTAGAATCAATAACAGTTGCTCCAGGAGCTACTTTAAGTGCTCCTATCTCTTTTTCCATATCATTTTTATCTCTCGCTTTGATGCTTGCTAGGACTTCCTCATATGACATTTCTATTCCTTTTTCTTGGTTTTGTTTAAATCTTCTTTTTGCTCTTTCTTCCGCATCTGCATCAAGATATATTTTTACATCTGCTGTTGGGAATATTACTGTACAAATATCTCTGCCTTCCATTATTACATCTTTTCCCTGAGCCATTTTTCTTTGTAATCCTGCCATTGCAACTCTTATTTGCTTAATGCTAGATACTGGTGAAACATTGCTAGATACTTCTTTACTTCTTATTTCTGCAGTTACATCTTTTCCGTTTAATAAGAATTTTTGTTTTCCGTCTTCATTAAGCATTTCTATTTTAATGTTTTTTAGCATCTCGGCAATTGCTTCTTCATCATCTAAACCTATATTTTTATTTAACATTTCTAATGTTACACATCTATAAGTTGCTCCTGTGTCTATGTTTACTAGCTTGTATTTTTTTGCTAGTCTTTCCGCCATTGTTCCTTTTCCTGTTCCTGCAGGTCCATCTATTGCTACTATAAAAGACATTTTACTCCTCCTCCATATGTATTCCTTTTGCTACTAGGTCTACCTTTAATACATTCATTGCAGTTTGTTTTTCAATTTCTTTTTTGGTTTTATTTTTTAGCTCTTGCATTACATTAATTATGTTATTACCATAGTTTAGAATCGCTTCCATATATATTGATATACCATCCCCATAGTTTTCGACTCTTGTTCTTGATACTTCATATACCTCAGGCATATTATTTGCTATTTGTTCTGCTATTTGTCTAAATACACTATCTGATATAGTAAAGTTTCCTAAATAACTAAAAGTTGGCCTTATTATAGATTTCTCTGATATGTATGGATCTTCACCTTTTCCTTTTGATCTAAATATTTGAAGTGGATCTAATATGTATCCCGAAAAATCTTTTTTTATTTCAAAAGTTGGCACTGGTATTACGTGCTTTCCTTGAGTTACACGGATATTTCTAGCCTTTTCCATTTCTTCTTCTGTCGCAACATCAGTTATATATATTGTTTTTTCTATCTTAGGTAATCCCAAATTTTCCTGTATTTTTTCCACCATTTTATCAGATGTTCCCAGAATTAATATACTATCTGGCTTGTACTTTTTAAATGCTTTTTTCATTTCGTCTTGCTCATTTTTCTCTATAAATAAAGCATGTTTTACTGTTTCTATTTTTGTTGGTGCTTTTTTGGCAGAAGTTCCTGCTAATACTTCATTTTCATTTATTAGTAGTCCATCATCTATTATATGATGAATATTATTTGCACTTGCTACCATTTGTGCTCTATAGCTCTTTCCCGTTCCTGATGGTCCAACAAATGCATATACCTTCATTTTCCTTTTTTCCATTAATGGTCTTCCTTACTTGTAATTTTCCTTTATTTTATCACATAGAATAAATTTTCTCAATATTTAATATACAAAAAATCTACCTTTCGGTAGATTTTTGTACTATTTCTTTACTACTGCAATTTTTAATGGTAATCCATTTATGCTCATATCTTTGTAGTCTGAATTTTCTTCGTCATATTTTATGCTTAGAGCTAATGTGTCTTTCTTTATTTCTTGTTCATTTGCTTTTATTACATCTATAACTTCTTTGCTTCCAGATACATATAGGTCTATATTATCCATAACTTCAAATCCTGATTCTTTTCTCATATTTTGAACTTTAGATAATACTTCTCTTAAATATCCTTCTTCTTTAAGTTCTTCTGTTATAGTTGTATCAAGCATTACACCAATCTCGCCTTCTCCGGCAAAAGAGTAACCATCTTTTCCTTGCATCATTACAAGTAGATTATCAGAATTTAATTCTAGTTCTGTATCTTCATCTAGCATAATTACATATCCTTTTCCAGATTTAACTGTATTTGCTAAGTCTAGTGGGTTACATTTTGCTATTTCTTCTTTGATTTTTGGAATGTATTTACCATATGTTTTTCCTAATACTGGTAAATTTGGTTTTATATCAAAGTTAACGAATTCTGACATTTCTGCTCCTAATTCTACTTCTTTGATATTTAATTCCTCTTTTATAATGTTGCCATAATACTCTGGTAGAGATTCAACTGATATTAACATCTTAGAAAGTGGTTGTCTGTTCTTGATATTTGCATTATTTCTTGCACTTCTTCCAAGTTCAACTATTCTATAAGCTAAATCCATTTCATTCTCTAATTTTGTATCAACTTCTTTTTCGTTGTACTCTGGCCAATGGCATAAGTGAACACTTTCTGGCGCATTTTTATCTAATCCTACAACTAAGTTTTGATATATTGCATCAGCCATAAATGGTACGAATGGAGCTATTATTTTGCTCACTGTTGTTAATACTCTATATAATGTTGTATAAGCACCAATTTTTTCGTCATTTAATTCTGTACTCCAGAATCTCTCTCTGTTTCTTCTTACATACCAGTTAGAAAGTTCATCTGTAAAGCTTTCTATTAAGTTTCCTGCTCCTGTTATATCGTATGCATCAAGTTTTTCTGCAACTGATTTTACTAATGTATTTAACTTAGAAATAATCCATTTATCCATTACATTCTCTGACTTAAAGTCTGAATATTTTAGTGGGTTGAATTGGTCAATTTCTGCATATAGAACATAGAATGAATATACATTCCATAATGTGCTTAAGAATCCTCTTTGTGATTTCTTTACATTTTCTAGTGATAGTCTTGAAGAAATCCAAGGTGCACTTCCTGTATAGAAATACCATCTTGTAGCATCTGCACCAACTGTATCTAATAGATATAATGGATCAACACCATTTCTCTTTGACTTAGACATCTTTTGACCATTGCCATCTAGAACGTGTCCTAGTACTATACAGTTTTCAAATGGAGTTCTGTTAAACAATGCTGTTCCTAATGCTGTTAATGTATAGAACCATCCTCTTGTCTGGTCTATTGCCTCTGATATGAATTGTGCTGGGAAATTGTTATCAAACATTTCCTTGTTCTCAAATGGATAGTGCCATTGAGCAAATGGCATTGCTCCTGAATCGAACCAGCAGTCTATAACCTCTTTTGCTCTCTTCATTTCTCCACCACATTTTGGACATTTTAAGTGTACATTGTCTATATATGGTTTATGAAGTTCTATGTCATCCGGTACATCTATTCCTTTTTGTTTTAGTTCTTCTATGCTTCCAATACATTCTTGGTGTCCGCAATTTTCATCTTCACAAGTCCAGATTGGAAGTGGAGTTCCCCAATAACGATCTCTTGAGATTCCCCAATCTATAACATTCTCTAAGAATTTTCCAAATCTTCCTGTTTTTATTGTTTCTGGATACCAGTTTACTTTGTCATTATTTGAAACTAACTCATCTCTTAGTTGGCTCATTGCAACAAACCAGCTTGCTTTTGGATAATATAGAAGTGGTGTGTCACATCTCCAGCAATGTGGATATGAGTGGATATGTCTTTCTTTGCTAAATAGCTTATTTTCTTCTTTTAACCATTTGCATATATCTTCGTTACAATCTCTTACATTTTTTCCAGCCCAAGGTTCTACTTCTGCTACGAATTTTCCTGATTTATCTACTAAGTTTACAAATGTTATTCCATTTTTCTTTGCAACTAAGCTATCATCTTCTCCATATGCTGGTGCTATGTGTACAATTCCTGTACCATCTGTAAGTGTTACATAATCTCCGTGAATTACTTCAAATGCTTTTCCTTCTACTTTTGCAAATGGCATTAATTGCTCATATTTTGTTCCAAGTAGTTCAGAACCTTTATATTCTTTTAAGACTTCATATTGTTTGTCTTTTAAAACTGTTGGCACTAATTCTTTTGCTAAGATGTATGTTTCATATTCTGGTTCTTCTTCAGTTCCAACATTAACTTTTACATCACAGTAATCATATGATTTATTTACACATAATGCTAAGTTTGAAGGTAGTGTCCAAGGTGTTGTTGTCCAAGCTAAGAAATATTTGTCCTCTCCTACTACTTTAAATTTTGCAATACAAGTTAAATCATTTACGTCTTTATATCCTTGTGCAACTTCGTGTGAAGATAGTGCTGTTCCACATCTTGGGCAATATGGCATAACTTTGTGTCCTTCATATAATAGACCTTTGTTCCATAATTCTTTTAAAGCCCACCAAACAGACTCAATATACTCGTTTTTATATGTTATATATGGATTCTCCATATCTACCCAAAAACCTACTTTATTGGTCATTTCTTCCCAGACATGAACATATTTAAAAACACTTTCTTTACATTCTTTTACAAACTTTTCTACTCCATATTCTTCTATTTGTTCTTTTCCTGAAATTCCTAATTTCTTTTCGATTTCAAGTTCTACTGGAAGTCCATGAGTATCCCATCCAGCTTTTCTTATTACTCTGTAACCTTGCATTACTTTGTATCTAGGAATTATGTCTTTCATAACTCTTGTTAAGATATGTCCAGCGTGTGGCATACCATTTGCTGTTGGAGGTCCATCATAAAATGTAAAATATCTTTTGCCTTCATTCATTGCAAAATTCTTTTTTATAATGTCTTTGTCCTTCCAAACTTGCGCTACTTCGTGTTCCATTCCAACAAAGCCATCATCTTTTAGTTCAACTTTTTTGTACATAATATCATCCTTCCTTTCTTAAAATCAAAATGAGGTTAGAATTTGTTTAACCTTATTTTGTATGAACATCAAAAAAAGCTAATCATCCTATCTAGGACGAATTAGCTTTGTATCCGCGGTACCACCTAATTTGAGAACTTTTAATAAATTCTCCTCTTAATTATCTTTTAACGCAAGATTTACGATTTACATTACTATTATTTCACATAAACAATTCAAAGGTGATAATAAATAAATATGGTTTATCAAATTTTCAGCTACCTTTGACTCTCTAAAAACTTTAATTTATTTATCGTGTCCTTATCACAATTTTTATTTTATTTTGATGATATATAGTATATCACATCATTTTTAAAATAACAAGGGGTTTATAAAAAATTACACAAGAAAAGTTTTAACTTAAGAAAGTATAGAATTTACACAAAATAATTTACAGACCCGTTTACAGGCCCTATTTTTATGTTACTTTATTATTAAAGTGGGACGAGTACCGTATGAGGGCGCCGCCGATGTAGACCGGATAGTCGTTGAGGTCATCGCGGTAAGATACCGGGACGTCAAAGCCATCGCCGTAGCAGTCACCACCCCTGCCAGCTCGATAGTGGGTGTCGCTCGCCTCTTGGGTCCATTCAATACAATTTCCAGCTAGGTCGTAGATATTATTTACCATTGTAAATGTTGTTACTCCTGTATTTAACATCGCTTCTGTTCCACTTGCTTTTAGCTCCGTTGTTCCATCATCTGCTTTTACTGATGTATTAGAATAATTTCCCCATGAGCTTGAGTCTGCTATACTTTTTTTATCTCCTTTATTTGCTATAAAATTACATGTTACATCCCACTGGCATCCCCATATCATTCTTGTTTCTACTTTATCACTTGCTTTTAATTCTTTACATTTTTTATATAGATTATACCAATTTGTGTTTAATGGTTCTTTATCTTTTTGTACTCCTGCTTCTGATAGTTCATATCTTCCTATATAAAATCCTCCATATTTACCAATACTTGCTATCATTTCATTATATTCAGAAACTAACGCTTCTGCCATTTTTTCTTTACTTTCAAATCCTAATATTGTGTTATAATATTCTTCGTCTGCATCATAACCTGTTCTATTGTAATAAACCACTAAGTCCGGCTCACGGTAATCATTTGTTGTTCCCGGTATAGTTCTTGTTAGTCCTTCTATTATGCCAGATTTTGAATATTTATTTGTTGTTACTGCTGTTTCTCCTGTCGTTCCACATAGTGTATATTCTGTAGTATTTGAAGTATCGCACATTACTGTTACATCTGGTACTGGCACCCACACCCATTCGTTATTACTATCATCTTTTATTACTAGCCCATGGTCTACTGAGTCTTGTGTTGGAACACTACTTCCATCTCCCCAGTTTGATGTGTCTGTATTTATTGGTGTATATCCTGCTGGTATTGTTGGATTATTGGCATTTCCTTTCCCTCCATTTATGGTTGAGTTATCATCTTTCTTATTCTCCCATCCTGGTACTGTTGGATTTACTTTTGTTCCTCCATTTCCTCCTACTTGATTATCTATCCAGTCTGATACTCCACTCATTTGTGCTTGCTCATTGTCCTTAGCCTGTCCATATTCTCTTCTTGCATCTTTGCTTTTTTGTATTATTCCATTGTTATCTAATATTAGGCTTATACTTACTCCCGCTAGTATTAAAAGTACCACTATTGTTACAACCAAAGCTATTAGTGTTATTCCGCTTTTTATTTCTTAACATTCTTTTTTCCTCCTTTGTTTCTTTTGAATTTTTTAATGTTTCTTTTTGCATTTTTCTCCCTTTCCTTTTGTATATTGTTATTATAAAACAATACGTTTTATAAACCAACTAGATATCAAATTTTTATTAAATATGTAATTTAATAAAAGTCAAAATTCCATACAATTCTTTTCTCTCTAAGATTAATTTGATTCTTAGTATTCTTATTCTTTTCATTTTTTTATTCTTTAGTATTGATTTTTTCTTACTGCTATGTTATATATAAGGATAGTTAAATTTTATTAAATTACATATTCAATTAAAAAAAAATTTTTATAATAATAAAAAATAATCTAACTTATCAGATTTTCTCCTGTAAGTTAGATTATTTTAAACTTTATAGTACAATTCCATATTTTTATTCTTATAGTTTAAGATATTTTTCAAAATGATTTATAGAATTTTATTATCATTCTAAATTACCAACACATTTTTAGTATTTCTTCTAATCTCTTGTCTTGTTTAGTTAAGTATAAATATCCTATTAAGGCTTCAAATGCTGTTGAGTATCTATATTCTTCTACTGTTGAATTTTTGGGAAGATGATGGTTTTCTGCATTTCTTCCTCTTCTTACAATATCCTTTTCGTCTTCTGTTAGATTATCATATATGTTTTTCAATATATTTGCTTGAGCTTCTGCTTTTACATATTTTATTGATTCAATATGTAACATATGTGGTTTTGACTTTTTTGTATTCACTAAATTCATTCTGATAAACAATTCATACACAGCATCCCCCACATATGCCCAAGTAAGTGGTGACATTGTGTTTATTTCTGATATATCTTTTTCTCTGTTTATTATTTCTATCATTTTTTACCTTTCTACTTTTTCTAGCGTAATTCTTCCTAAATTTCCGCTTCTAAAATCATCTAATATTATTTTTGATACTTTATTTAAATCTATTGTATTTCCTTTTGCTACTGCTCCCCTTTTTTCTCCTATGTAGTTCATAACTTCTACTATTCGCTCATTTTCCGCAAGTTGATCGTTTGAAAGTATTTTTTCCACTACTTCTGGATTTAAAGAATATCTTTCAACTACTGATTGTCTATATTCTTCAAGTAAGTATTTTAACAAGTTATACGCAATCTCTACTTCATCTAGTATCTCACTTTTAATTGTTCCTGTATATGCTAGATTTAAAGCTATTTCTTCTTTTTCTAATCTAGGCCATAACACTCCTGGAGTATCCAGTAATTCTATGTTATTTGATAGACGTATCCATTGTTTTTGTTTTGTTACTCCTGGTTTATTTCCAACTTGCATTGCCACTTTATTTGATACTCTGTTTATGAATGACGACTTTCCTACATTTGGTACTCCTAGTATCATTGCTCTTATTATTTTCGAAGTTCTTCCTTTTGCTTTTTGCTTCTCTAATTCTTCTTGCATTACTTTATTTATTTGTTTTGTTATTTTGTTTATACCTTCACCTTTATTCGAATCGCATAATATTGATGGTATCCCCTTCTTTGCAAAATATTCTACCCATTTTTTGTTCTCTTTTTCTTCTGACAAGTCGGCTTTATTTAATATTATTATTCTGTTTTTATTTTTTATTATTTTTTGCACTTCTGGATTCTGGCTAGAAATTGGTATTCTAGCATCTAGTATTTCTATTATTATATCGACTAGTTTAACATCTTGTTCTATTTGATCCATGGCTTTTTTCATATGTCCGGGATACCACGAAATGGAAACCTTTGAAAAACTTTTTTGACTATTATTTTTTTTCTTTTCTGCTCTGATTTTTCTTTTTTGATACATGTCCATATATATTATTCACTTCCATTCTATCTTTCAATTTATACAACTTTCTATATTATAACACAATTATTTGTTTTTATAAAGTCAATTGCTTGAATAAATTCATCTTGATATCTAAATTTTATTTTAATTCCACCATTTTCTTCTATATATATTGTCTATTAGTTCATATATAATTTTAGAATTAAGTTTTTCTATTTGTTTAAACTCTGTAAATGTATTTATCCACTTTTTATTTGCTATACTATTAGATTTATTACTTTTCAATTCATGATTCAATTCTTTTTTTATTTTATTTAATTGTTTTATATATTCGCAATAATCTTAACGGTTCTACCATAAGCAGCGTAAATTTAGTTGCACAAAATGATATTAAAAAAATCGGAGTTTTGTCATTTTCAGAAAAAGTATTACTTACATGGCTCCGACTGTTACGTTAATTAGATTTTTCACAGTTTCGTTTTTACTTATAAAAACAGAGGTAAAAGAGTATATTGTAGGCTCTTTTACCTCTATCTAATTTTTTTCTATTTTATTATTACATAAGATTTATAAAAAACAACAAGTTAAATATTACATTTGTATTACATTTTTATATATTTTCTATTTTCAATTTCTTTTTATTAATTACAATCTGCGCAATTATACTTATTACAAGTAATATTCCTAAAATAAAACTTATTACAGCAAATACATTTATTTCTTTTTGTTCAGCTTTATCTATTTCATAATATTGAAAAGTTTCATCCTTTTTGTCATATTTATAGTATCCATATTCTCCATTATTAACATTCATTGCATACACAACCACAAATCTATCATTTATTTCGTAAGCACTATATTGCTTTTCATTTATTGTTACAGATGTCTTTTTATATCCCTCTAATTTTCCTTCTGTTATATATAACAATAAATTTTTAGATGTTACCTCTGTGTATATGTTATACTTTCCATCATTATATGTCGCATATAATATTTGATTATTTTCGTCTTTTATTCCTACTATTATAAGTTTATTTGTTTCATTTTTGAAAGCTGGCACCTCTATATCATTTATCTTTATAGTTGTTTCTTCATATAAATTTGGTTTTTTTAGTAATTTTGCCTGTTTTACTACTGTGTATTGCTTTTGATTTATTGTAGCTATTATTGGATTTTTATCTACTACTGCTACATTTAATTTATATGTCTTTGTTTCTCCGTTTTCAGCTGTTACAACTATTTCAAAAATATTATTTCCTTCTTTTACCTCATAGTTTCCTGTGCCTTGTATTTGTGCTTTGCTTCCTAATGTTTTAGCATCTATTGTTACATTTTCTTGTGTTAATGGTACTTCTACAAAATACTCTTGTGTGTCTTTATTAAATGCAGGACTAATCTCATAACCCAAAACAGATAATTCTGCCAGTCTTGCTTCCGCTTCTTTTTCTACATTTTCATTTGTAGTCTGCCCATTTTGTGTTTGACCTCCTGTTGTTTGGCCACTTGATGTTTGTCCTCCTGAACTTGGTGTATTAGGTTTTGATGTTGTTCCACTTGTAGATGGATTTGTAGGTTGACTTGGGTTATTATTTGTTGAATTGTTTACTTGTTTTTCTTTTACTGTTATTGCCTTTGTTAAAGATATATCTTTATTTGCTCCATCTGCACTAGTGATATCTCCTGTAACAGTAACTGTTATTGTTCCTGTACCTTTACTATTACATGTTACACTAAATGTTTTAGTTGTATTTTCAGCATCTTCTGTTGCATCAGCATAACTTTTGGTTGCTCCATCTGTTGCTCCAGATGCTTTTATTTTTATATTCCATGCTGCCACATTGCTTAATGTTACTTTTATAGTTACATTAGAGCCACTTTCTACAGAAGCTGGTGCTGAAATTGAAGTAGAGCCTGCTCCAAAAGCAATTTGTGGTACAAGTATTATCATTATTAGTATTGCAAAAAATATATATAATTTTTTCATATGTTAGTACATTCCTCTCTTTCATTAATTTACTTGCTCTGAAGTCAACTGTAAAATGCTTTATAAAGCTATTGAAGTATCGTTTTTATTCCTAAAAGATGTTGTCTAAGTCTTAATAAATCTGCAGAATTAATTGTGCTTCCATTTACTAATGCAGCAGCTTTTTTATAGGCTCCTGTTAGTGTACTAGTTCCAATTAAATGTTGCCTCATCTTTAATAAGTCTGCTGAATTTATTTTTCCATCCCCATTAATATCTCCATAAACTACACTTACATAATTTTCTGAAAGATAACTAAATTCCGTTCCAGTTGAAATAACATTTGCTTTTGCTGTTATTTTTATATCTTGATTTGTTAATTGATTCTTTATGGAGCTTATCTTTTCGTTTACTTTAAATCCTGTAGCAAAGTTTTCTGTAGTTTTATATCCGGCCTTGTTTAAATACTCTGTTAATGTTGTATATTCCTTTACATCTTCCACAATTGTATATGTAAAAGTATTGCTTACTCCCTCATATGTAATTGTAGCATCATATATTCCCGGTACAGATGAATCAAATCCTGTTATTGTATAATCGTTGACCTCTTTTTGTGCATTTTTATAATTTGCTATTACCTTTAATCCTGTTAAATCTAGCTTGTTTCCTACAATATATGTAGTCTTTTTAGGAGCTATAATGCTTATAGACTTTAGGCTATTGACTGTTTCCTTTTGTTTTACAACTATAGTTCCATCTGTAGTTCTTCTTAGTACTACGTATAAATTATTTTTAATAGAAACTATATTTAAATTATTAGAGTCTGCTGAATTGTCTACATCTATTCCTTCTTTAGTTAGACCCGTATTCTCATTATATGCATATACAATTGCTTTTCCTGTTGCTGACATGTCTATTGCTAGAACATACATATTTCCTTGTGATACTGTAATTATAGGTGTACCTAATTTTATTGTTGTATCTATTTTTTCAAATTTTTCTCCATCATATATTACCATTCGCATTTTATCATTATTATAATCGCTACCTAATACAAAATATATTTTGTTATTAAGCGTTACTACATCGTATTGATTAGAATTCATAGTTGTTTCTATCTCTGTAAATTTGTTATTTTTCATTTCATACATTCTAATTAATCCATTTGACTGGTTATTTATAATATACATTTTGTCATTCATTATTTCTATTTTAGGAGTTCCTGCATAAGTTTTTTGCGAACCAGCTTCTAAACTTCCTTTATAATATGTTCCAATTAAATTGAATGTATTTCCATTTAGTTCGTATAAAGATGCTTGTAAATTATCTGAATGCACTTTTGACAAATATAGTTTATCCTTATACTCTTTGTATGCAAAAGTTCCGTTTGTATCAGTTAACGTGGTAACTTTGCTCCATGCATTGTTACTAAATTTATATAATGTAATTTTGTCCCACATAGATATTATTAAGTACATGTCATTCTTTACTGTTAGTAGTGACGCATTTATGATTTCACTTGTGCTATCCATTGAAGCTTCATTTATCTTTTTCCACTCTGAATTTTCATAACTGTGTGTATATATTTTATTGTTTCCCATATTTACTGAATAAAGTTTATTGTTGTATGAAATAATATCAGCGTTTTTCCTTGTATATACATCTCCTCCTACACTATCTGGAAATTCTGTGTTTTTCCATGTATCATAATTTTGTGCATCTGGTATAGTAACATCAATTGTCATGTTATCGCCTTTACTACTAGATATATTACTTATAACTATTCCAGAGTTACTACCATCACTAAATGTTAATGCTCCTTTAGTTACATTTAAATCACTAGAACCTATCAGTGTTTTTCCTTGTTCCTTTGAATATGATGCATTATATGCTTCATATCTTAGAGTAGCATCATCTTGAAGTCCACTTTCCTGCCTAAAAACATATACACCAGTTTTTCCTCTATTATTATTTAAACCTTCTACTGTTGTATCTATTCTATATACTATCATTCCTGAGTTTCCTATCATTCTATCTAGGCTAGTAAAATCTGTTGGCTTTTTTCTAAATTCTACTACAAATAGTTCATATTCGTTTAATGGTGATTTTAAAATATATGCTTGATTCCCATTTGCGTTATCTTGTGAGCTTAATGTAAGCGTTTGACTAGTTGTAATTGTATCTATAGTAAGCCAGTTTGTAAATTTCATTCTTAAATATGCTAGCGGATATGACATTTGCTGGTCCACAGCTCCCATTATATCCCATATATATACTGGATACGTTCCATTAGATGTATATAAATCTGGATATCCCAAAGAATGCAAAAATTCGTGTGCAATCACTCCTGCTTTGCTATTTGAAATTGAATATGTATTTAACATATTGTATGTCCCTAGTTTTTTGTTAGACCATTTATCATTTTCTCCATAATCACTTTTATGGCTAACTAATGTAGTGTTCGAATCTACTTCATCAGAACCTCCTTTTAATATAATAGAAAAATTATCTATGTAGCCATCATTATCGTAGTCTAAATTGTCATTAATTCCTGATATAGAAGAAATTATAGTATTTATTATTGTATAGTCCACATTAGATTTTTCTGCATCTTCTGCTGTACATGGTAATTCTATTGGAACTAACTGTTTTCCATCATATTGTGGAAAAATATTTATTAAATTAAATTTTCCATATGATACTTTATTTAAGTATCCTTTTACAGATAAGTTTCCTTCGCCTTCATACATTTTTACAAAGTCTTGATAATTATTTATCAAATATTCTTTTCCCTCTGTATCTCCTCTAAAGTATGCAAAGAAAACAACATTTGCAAAGTTTTGTTTTGCTTTTTCTGAGCTTTTAGCTCCTACTAATACTGGTATATTTGCTGTTACAATTATTACTATAATTAATACTACTATTCTTACTTTTTTTAACATATTATATATAACCTTCCTCTCTTGTTTTCTAAAATTACTATAACATAAATTTGAAATGTTGAAAAGTATTTTTTTACTTATTCCAAAATTTCCTATCCTTATTTATCTTCTATCTGTTAGATATTATTTCAATAACTACATTATCTATATAAACAAGCTAAAAAAATGTAATATGTATTCGTATTAAAAGCTTTATATTTCAATGTTTTCAAGGTGGTTTCCATTTTTCCTGACATCACAGTTAATATTCATTTGTTTTTGCACTTCTTTTTTATTTTCATTAATTTTTATTTCTTGTCTTTTTTTCCTTTTTTGATACATATCCATTTTAATCACTTCCTTTTCATTTTTTATTCTCCATTATTTACAATAAATTCAACTTATAAATATCTATTCCTTTAGCAGCAATCCCAATCTACTACAGCATTAGTAAAGTTACCTTTTTCTATATCTTCTCTAGAAATTAGTGCAAATATAATTCCACAATCACCAATCATAATTCCATTGCCTATATTACTATCAATTTTAAATAAACATTCTTCTTTTAAATCTCCTATTTCTCTAGGATCTGTCTGAGTGAAGTCTGCATATCCTCCAATATTTCCATTCAAAATAGACATTTCTTCATAGAAAACATTATATAAGTCTATATCATTAGATTCAAAAAGATCTATTATTTCCTTATAATTTTTTAGCTCTATGCCTATTTCTTCTTTAATTATTTCTTTCATAACATTTGCAAATCTATAATCATTTATTGGCATGTGTTCTATATTCTTTTTTAATTTTATTTTTAGTGGTTTCTTAATTATGTAATTATTTGATGGAAACTCTGGTAAATCAGTTCTATATTCAAGATTTTCTTCGAAATACTTTATTTTATAATCGGCTGGCCAGCTACATTCTTTATCTATAAATACTTCCAATATTCCTTTTTTTGGATAGCCATCTAATTCAATATCTTTTAAATTAATTTGTATTAGCAAAATCATTGGGTTACCATCTTCATCTAGAGGATATTCTTCTCCCTTAGGCATATATGCTTTGCCTCCTATTTTATTATCTTTTATTCCAATATCTTCGCTATTATCTATAACTATTTCGTAACATTCTTTTTTAGTTTTATTCTTATAAATCTCAATAACTTTTCTTAATTTTTCCTTCATAATTATTCTCCTTAATTAACATTTTTAATATATTTGCAAAAAAACTTAATATATCAATATTTTTCTTAGTATTTTCTTTAACTCACATTACTCATTTCATATTTATTTTATTTCGTTATTCATAGCTTCACTTCCTTCTTTATTTATCTTTTTCTCATTATCAGTATCTATCACACTGAATTTTATTCCTTTTTGATTATTCTTTATTGCTTCTATTTCAAAGTCTATCATATCTTCAGGTAATTTATTTATATCGCACCACACTAATTCTGAGCATTTTTCTGGTTCATTGATTTTTATGTTACCTTTATACTTTGATACTTCAAAATATACATCATAGTATGGCAATAACGATTTGTTACGTCTATTCACTACAAATGTATCAATTATATCATCCAATGATAATTCTATTCCAAGTTCTTCTTTTGCTTCTCTAACAAGAGCGTCATATGCGTTTTCACCTTGGTCGATATGTCCAGCTGGTAATGCTAGAAAGCCCGGCCATAATTTAGTGCCTTGTCTCCTTTGTAACAAAATATCATTTTTTTCATTTCTAATTATCATATATACTGATGATAAAAATTTTTCTTTTTCCATAGTTTTCTTCTCCTTAATACATTTAATATTTTAACATAAAAACAAGCGATTTTCAACTAATCGCTTGTTTTACATAACATTATTTTTTGTATCTTTTATCTCCCCACCAATTTGGTACTAATTCGTTTAGATGAACTATTTTTCTTGTTTCATAGTCTGTAAGTATTTCCATGTTTCTATTTTCGTAATTAAGTTGCATTAAAAATTCTCTACAAGCTCCACATGGCATTCCTCCGTTTGTTTTTGGTGGTTCTTTTCTAAATGCTATCATTCTTATAATTTTGGTTTCACCTGTATTCAAATACATATTCAATGCAGCAACTCTCTCTGCGCATAAATTCATTACTCCGCTTGCTCCTTCGATACAAAATCCTGTAAAGATTTTTCCGCTTTCGCTTTGAACAGCTGCAACCACATGATGAGCCGTTATGAATGGTGATATCTCTTCTGGATGATACTCCTTTTTTGCCTTTTCATACATTTCTTCCCAAATGTCCATTTTCTTCTCCTTTTATCTTATATTTCTTTATACATAAAACATTCTTTGTCGTGCGAATATATCACACCTATTGCTTGTAGATATGAATATATTATTGTTGATCCTACAAATCTCATTCCTTTTTTCTTTAAGTCTTCAGAAATTTTATCTGATAATTCTGACGTTGTTTTGTCTATTTCATAAAACGTCTTTTCCTCTGTGAATTTAATCAGATAATTATAAAACGTACCATATTCTTTTTGTATATCTTTGAATATTTTAGCGTTATTTATGCTAGCATTTATTTTTAATTTGTTTCTTATTATCTTTTCGTTCGATAGTAGCTCCTGTATTTTTTCGTTGTTATAATTACATATTTTGTCAATGTCAAAATTATCATATGCTTTTCTAAAATCATCTCTTTTATTTAGTACACATTCCCAAGATAGTCCTGCTTGAAAAGATTCTAATATTAGCATTTCAAATAAGTATCGGTCATTAAAGTTTGGTTGACACCATTCTTCGTCGTGATATTTTATATACCTTAGATTTTGCAAATTACACCATTTGCACCTAGTTTTATTATTCATATATTCTCCTTATAAAGCTGTTCCTTTTGTTGGCACACTAAATTTGCTCATATCTACTTTTTCTATTTCTAGGAGTCCTATTTTATTTTTTATTCCGCCTCCATATCCAGTTAATGATCCATTAGTTCCGACAACTCTATGGCAAGGAATAATAATGCATATAGGATTCCATCCTACTGCTCCTCCTACAGCTTGTGCAGACATCTTCTCTATTCCTTGATTTTTTGCAATTTCTTTTGCTATATCATTATATGTAATTGTCTTTCCATAAGGAATTTTATTCATAATATCTATTACTTGTTGTCTAAATGGTGTTACATTTTCTATCTTATATTCTGGTATAAAGTCTGGGTTCTTTCCATTAAAATAAATATCTAGCCATTTAGTTGTTCGCTCGAATATTGGTAGTTCCTTTTCTTCATAATTATATTTGTGCTTGCTTGCATCTCTTGAGCTTTCAAACCAAAGTCCTGTTAGATATTTACCATCGCTTCTCATATATATTTTTCCTAATGGTGAATAATATTCTTTTTTGTACATACGATAATAACCTCTCTTTTTAGCTTATTCTATAATGTCCTATTATATAGTCTTGTCCATAAAATTCTAATACGTCTTCTTCATAATTTACTTGAACTGGATTTGCGTGATGTATTAAGAATGGAATTCCTTTTCTATTTCTCTTGTCTGATATTACGCCAATATGGTCTTTAAAGACTATTATATCTCCACCTTGCCATTCTTCTATCTTAGATAAATCTGTTGTAAGTGATATGATATTATTTTTAAAATAAACATTTAGATTTCTTACTCTTCTAAAATCTATGTTTTTATCTACAGTTTCGATATTGTAGTTTTCCCTATGATTCACAATGTCTTGATTTACCAATTCCATCAAATCATATCCAGTATTTTTCATTCCAAAAGCCACAACATCTGTACATACTCCATATTGATCATCTGGATAGCCTGTTGCATAGTATTTACTTTTATATACTGGTTTAGTTTCTATGTATTTTCTAACACTTGTTAGCATATCAGTTTGATCGTCTAACCCATCGCAATCTTTATCAACTTCACTTTTATAAGTTTCGATATTAAAGTCGATATTTTCATACTGACTGTGTGGAATTATGTTTAATATGTACACTAATGCTATAACTAAGCTTACTATTATAATTATGCATATCGTTAGAAAAATCATCGCTCTTTTTTTCATATTTTACTCCAATAATAAATTATTTTAGTTTTCAAAAGCTGTTTCTATATAATTAATTAGTTCTTGCTTTATTTCTTCTGTTTTTGTGTTTTTTATTTTCTCTGCATATTCCACCACGTCTTGTTCCATCGGTAAGTTTGGCTTATCTATATTAAATTCTTTTAGAATTGGAAGTATCTCTTTTTCCATTTCAGGATAATATTTATATAATGTATCATACGCATTTAATGGTTTATCAGGTTTTGTATATCTTGCACTTTCCCAGTCTAATACCATTTCTATATAATCAGCTTTGCTCTTTTCTATTTCATTTTCGTGATGTGAAGATAATTTTCTATGTAAAGCTGATACATCTTTTTTATTATAAAATAAATACATAAATAGTTTATCTACATCGTGATTTTGTATTTGTTTTAGTACCTCTTCATCTTTTACATATTTATTAGCTAAATGCATAACTATTTTTCTATGTTTATATGTATATTCAATGTACTCTTGATTTTTCATCAATTCCTCCTAAATATAAAAGAGAAGCATCTCTAGATGATGCTTCTCCTTGGTTTTTATAATGTTCTGTAATTGTTTCTATCTGCTCTATCATCTTTTTGCATATCATATTTCTTGTTTCTGTAATACCAATCTGTTTTCTTATCTGTTGGATGTAATTTTTTATTTTTATCTAGTAACCAGTCTAACATTGTTAATGTTGGTAATATGATTCCTACAAAAGATACGAATACAGTTAAGTAGTCATCTATCATACCGCCTACTGTTTGCATTTGTTCTATGTTTTTATATAGTGCAACTCCAAAATATCCATAATATGCTATCATATATACGATAGGTCCCAATAATTTTCTTTTTGCTATAAATATAAAAGCAAAAAGGGTAAAGAATATAAGTGCTATTTCTAAGTTTGTATCTAATGGTTTTATCATAAATTCAATTCCCATTGTATACGTATATGTTGCTACTATTCTTAATACCCAAAATATTACATCTAAAGATAAAATCATCCAAGTACTAAATTTTTGCATTTTTTGTTCCCCCTTGTTTTTTTCCTTTTGTTTATAGGGACAGTCTTTCTGTTTAAAAAAACTGTCCCTATTTTGTTTAGTCTACAAAATCAAATTCATCTTTGAATTTTTCTTTAAACATTTCAAATACTCTGTTTAGTACTTCTTCATCTTCAACACTTATATATGATTCTTCTTCATCATTTTCTGTATCTTCTACTTGTAGTATTACTACTTCTCCTGGTTCTTCTCCTTGTTTGTCTTCTGCTGGTAATAATACAACATATTGTTCGTTATCTAATTCTATTAAATCTAAGAATTCAAATCTTACTTCTTTTCCATCCTCGTCATTTAATATTATTATGTTATCATCTAATTCCTCATCTACATTGTTTGGTGTTTTTTCGTCACTCATTTTATTTCTCCTTTCGATTTTTACTTTTATTTTATTTGTATTTCTACAATAGTAAAATCACTTATTTTATACTATTATCTTTCAATTTTGTCAATCATATTCAATTATTTTTGTTTAATTTCATATATGATTCTAATATGTATACGGCAGAAATAGTATCTACTATATTTCTTTTTTTGTGCTTATTTATATTTAAAAAGTTCATTGTTTTATGTGCTTCTACCGTTGTTAGCCTTTCATCTATTCTTACAATTTTAACTTTATTGAATTTACATTGTAATTTGTGAATGAATTTTTCTGTTACTTCTGCTCTTTCAGTTTTGGTTCCATTCATATTAATGGGCATTCCAATTGCTATTGTATCTATTTCATACTCATTTAAAATTTCTTCTAATCTTTTTAATACAACTTTATCATTGCCTTGATGATGTATGGTTTCTAACCCTTGAGCTGTATATCCTAACGGATCAGTAATCGCTATTCCAACTCTTGCATCTCCATAATCAATTCCTAATGTTCTCATTCTATTTTTCCAATCCTATATATGTTTTTACCATTTCGTCTAAAAGTTCATCTCTTTCTATTTGTCTTATTAGGTTTCTTGCATTGTTATGACTTGTTATATAAGTTGGATCTCCTGAAAGAATATATCCGACTATTTGATTAATTGGATTATAACCTTTTTCTGCTAGTGCTTCATATACCGTTTTTAATATCTCTTTTGTTCTCGCATTTTTTTCTTTTTCAACATTGAAGCTGACAGTTTCGTCTGTAACCATAAAAACCTCCTATAAATAATTTATATTACTTTCTGTTGGGTTTGCAGTGTCTAGATATTCTTCTAGTCGTTTTGCCACCCCTACTAAAGCTGTTCCTTTGTAATACGTAGCTAATGCTATGTTTATTTTTGGTGATACTTTAGTTTCTTCTCCTTTATAGTCTTCTGCAGTTGGAATTTCAAGAGCTTCTATTTTTTCTTTAACTGTTTTCATAAATTCTTCAACAGCTTCTTTTTCCACTCCAGAAAATACTATAGCAAACTTTGGTCCCATATATCTAACAAATAAATATTCTGGTGATAAGTCTCCTTTTATGTTTCTACATATTTGAGTTATTACTCTGTCTCCAGTTTTTCTACTATATGTTTCATTTATCTCTGTTAAATTTATTATTCTAAATAAACATATAGTTGAAGTTGTATATTGATCAATGACTTTTTTTCCATCTGCATACAAGAACTCTGCTGTTTTTAATTCTGAGTACTTATCATCATTTACTATTTTTTCTATTATAGATTGATTTTCTACGGTTTTTAATACTGATACTATGTTATTTTTTACAACTTCTAATATTGTTGTATCAGCTTTATCATATTCGTGTGGCATACTGCCTTCTATTATCCAATATCCAATGTATACATTATCTATGTATAAAGGAAAGAATATAGCTGATTTAGCTCGTCCAAACTCCATTTTTTGATATGGTAATTTTTCTCCCTCGCTATTTACTGTTATATATTTTGATACTCCCGTTTCTATACTATCTTTAAAAATAGGTTCTGACTGTAAGTTTCTTAAAACAGACCAGTGTTTTTCTGCAACATTGGTTGCTTTTATAACATATTCGGCACCATTGTATACTACAATGGTGGAATATTTAATTTTGTATTTATCTATTAAAATATCATTTATTTTCTTTAATTTTTCATCTGCACTTGAGGTTTCGCTAATAGTATTTATAAAGTCTTGTAAAACATTTAAATTAACTATTTGTTCATTTATATTATTAAATGCTTGTATTTTCTTATGAATAGACATATTATATAAGACCAAGCCTATTATTATGCCCACTAATAGCAAAATTACTACAATAATTAGTCCTGTCAAAAAATATCACCTCATTTTTTGTTTTTTAAAATTTATTTCTCATTTTGTTTAAAGTTTCATTCATACTACTGTTGAATGTTGCATTTCTCTTATTATAATCTCCATAAACAGGTGTCGAATTTTGATTTCTTCCTCCCGCTATTAGAGGATATACCATATCTCCTAGTTTTTCTAAAGCATCCAAGAATATTCTTGAATATCCATTTAAAGATATTTCACAGTCTACCATTCTTTCTAGGTATTTAGCATATGTTTGCTCTTCAAATGGTATTATTGTATATCTAATTCTATCTTTATCAAATAGTGTATTAATGTAGGTTGAAGCTGGATCATTATAACAAGATATTCCTCCAATTATCAACTGGCTTGTTAATTTCTTTAGATTTAATGATTTGTTTATAACTATTCTTAGTTTGTTTTGGTCTAAACCATTTTTGTATTTTAATTCATTTAAGAATAATGTTAATGGTTGAATTGTTAAAATATCATATGTTTGAACTAAGTATATTTCTTGAGCCTTTGAAAAATAATTCATATTAGTATCAAAATCACAATCTAGTAATATTAAAGAGTGATTTTTTACTAGTGTTTCTAATATATTTGCATAATCATCATATTCTGAATTATCTTCTTTAGCTACATTTGTGTATACTGTAAGATTATTATTTACTCTAATTCCATCAGCCACACCTCTTCTTAATCCTTCGATACAAGAAAATGCTTTGTTTCTTAGACTATCTTCGTTTAATGTGTAAATGTAATACGAATTCTTGTTTTTAGTAAGATCTAAGATGGCTGTATTTATGCCCTTACTTGATAATAGTGCTGCTAAGTTGTTTACTAGGAATGATGTTCCGTTCTTAGATGTTCCAACAAATGCTGCTATTTTTTTATCACCAGTTAATAAGTTAGCTAAATTACCATTATCTTCATAAATAGGTTTTTGTTCAACTACTGGCATATTACTTATTGTGTTATTAGTTGCCATATTGTTCATCATATTGTTAGACATATTATTAATTGGAGTGCTGTTAGACTCAAATCCTGGCAATATTGTTGATTGTTCTTGTTTGTTTTCGTTGATATTTGAAATCATATTGTCATTTAATTCATCGTCATCTTCTTCATCTAGTAATCCTGGCAATACTCCATCTACGTTTTCTTCCTCGTCGTCTTCTAATCCTGGTAATATAGAACTATTTGAATTATCTTTTTCATCATCGTTTGCCATACCAAATAAATCAATTTCTGGTGCAGGTTCTTCTACTATTTTCTTAGGTCTACCTCTTCCTCTTTTCTCCTTATTAGCCTCTTTTTCAAGTTCTTCTGGAGATTTTTCTTTTTTAGGTCTTCCTCTTCCTTTCTTTGCTGGCTCAATTGTTTGTGTTTCTATGTTTTCGATTCTCTGAGCTGTTTCGTTATTTTCTATATTCAATCTTCTATCTAATTCTTCCTCGATAGAATTTCCTTGTGGTTGTAGCATATCTGGTGTAGAAGTCTGGATTTCAGGTGTTTTCATCTCTATTTCTGGCATCTGAACTTTAGGTTGCTCTACTACTTCTGGCTTTGTATATACCTTTTTTACATCTTTCACATCTAGTGTAGATGGAATTACAACTGGTTTTGTAATTCTTGATTTTTGTAGCTCTCTGTCTATTAAATCAATTTTGTTTCCTCTAGAACCTCTAGAGCCTGATATATTCGTTGTTGTATATTTGTCTCTATCTTTTCTTGCTTGAGCATCAAGTTGTCCTTTTACACTACCAATCATTACTTGTTGATATTTAGGACTCTTTTCTTCTAGTACAGCTCTAACGTTTAATGGCAAAAATTTAGTAATAAGCTTTAGCTGAGTATCTGTATATTGTTCTGCTATATCATTAAAGCTTTCTACATATTTTTGTTCATCTCTTCCTAGTTTTCTATAATGTCTAATAATATTTTGTATTTCTGTTTCACTAACACTATCTGGATCTACTAGTTGATAGTCTACATCATCTGATTCTATTTTATAATAAGCTTTAGCCTCTTTCTTAGTACGAGGTTGAGCTATTAATCTACACACATTTTCAATACTTCTATCTTGTCCCATTAGCATATTATATATTCCTATACCAAATAGTTTCACAAGTATTGCGCATCCTTTTTCTCTTCTGTCTGCTCCTATAAGAATGATTGGAATATCTCCATCTCTACTGTTTGAAGCCTCATCACTTATACTATCAAGTTTATCAAATAAAAAATTATCGATAACTTCATAGTTATTGTTTGCATATGGTTCTAAATCTTCTCCTATTACTATTCTGTCATAAGATTTATCTTTTTGTAATTCTTTTATTATCGCATTGAAAAAATATACATTTTTATATGAAATTATTTCCTTATACATAGTTTGATATTTCTTTATAATTGCAGATGAAATTTTTTCATTATTTACAGCGAATAAAACCTTCATTAGTTTAACCCCTCCAACCTTTTACTACTATTGCAAAAACAAGTGGTAGCACTTGACATATTACTATTAAAGTCACACTTGCAATAATAAGTCCAAAACCTTTATCTCTTGTATCTAGTTTCTTTAAGCCTATAATATACTGATATATTGCTCCTATAATTATAGTTACGAATCCGCAAGGTATACTATAAATTCTTACTTTATTTAATAAAAATGCTGTTAGTCCATATGAATCAGATCCATATGCTTCTCTATAATCTTGTAGAGTTTTTATTTCTTTGTCTTTTATTTCTATTATTTTTCCTGTTGTACCTTGTTTTACTTCAGCAACTTCATTTGTAGCATATACTGTTGCACCCGTAAAAATACAAATAACTATTGCTATTATTGTGATTACTTTTTTCATATACTTATCCCTTCCTATTTTTTTATATTATTTCTATTTAATATCATTCAAGTAATATTTTACACTAGAATGAAAAAAATAGCAAGGAAATACTTGCTATTTTTTAAATATTTTTGAGATTTTTTTATTTTAAATCCTCTTTTATCTTTACAAGCGTATTTAATGCATCAATTGGAGTTAATTCGTTTACATTTATCTTGTCCAATTCGTGTGCAATTTCTGCTAATTTAAAGTTGTACATGTCAAGCTGTCCTGAAACTTGTTTGTTTGATTCTTTCTCCGCTTTTTTGTTTGTTAGCACATTTTTTCTTTCTATTGATTTTAGTATTTCATTTGCTCTTTGTGTTACAACCTTTGGAACTCCTGCAAGTCTTGCAACATGGACTCCATAGCTTTCGTCAGTTCCACCTGTAACTATTTTTCTTAAGAAGATTACATCTTCTCCCTTTTCTTTTACAGCAATTGAGTAATTTTTAACTCCTTCTAATTTGTCTTCTAGTCCTGTTAACTCGTGATAATGAGTTGCAAATAATGTTTTTGCACCACATTTTTCTTTATCTTCTATGTATTCTGCCACTGCCCAAGCTATTGAAAGTCCATCATATGTAGATGTTCCTCTTCCTATTTCATCAAGTATAACTAAGCTATTGCCTGTTGCTTCTTTCAAGATATTTGCAACTTCCATCATTTCTACCATAAATGTACTTTGCCCCATGCTTAAGTCATCAGACGCTCCAACTCTTGTAAATATTTTATCAACTATTCCTATATGAGCAGATGTCGCTGGCACAAAACTTCCAATTTGAGCCATTAGTGTTATTAATGCTACTTGCCTCATGTATGTTGATTTACCAGCCATATTGGGTCCCGTTATTATTGACAGTCTGTTTTCATCCTTGTCCATATAAGTGTCGTTAGCTACAAAGCTCCCTGCTGGAAGCATTTTTTCTATTACTGGATGTCTTCCATCTTTTATGTCTATAATTCCGCTATTATCAACCTGTGGCATACAGTAGTTTAGGTCTTCTGCAACAGTTGCAAAAGATGCTAAAACGTCTAGTTTTGATATTACCATTGCAGATTTTTGTATTCTTTGTATTTGAGATTTTATTTGCTCTCTTATTTGCGTAAATAATTTATATTCTAATGATACTACCTTTTCTTCTGCTCCTAAGATTTTGCTTTCTAACTCTTTTAGCTCTTCTGTGATATATCTCTCTCCACCAGTTAGTGTTTGTTTTCTTATATATCTATCTGGAACTAGTGATAAATTTGATTTCGTAACTTCTATGTAGTACCCAAACACTTTGTTATATCCTATTTTTAAGCCTTTTATTCCTGTTTGTTCTTTCTCTGTCGCTTCTAGTTTTGCAAGCCAAGTTCTTCCATCAGTCATTGCTGTTTTTAGTTCATCTATTTCTGGGTCATATCCAAGTTTTATTATTCCACCTTCTGTTACGCTAATTGGTGGATCTTCTATTATTGCATTTTCAATTAATGTATATACGTCTTCAAGTTCATCTAAATCTTGATATAAGCCTTGTAACATATTTGATTTTGAATTTTCAATTAGTTTCTTAATTTCTGGTAATTTCTTAGCAGACGCTTTTAATGAGTTTAAATCTCTTGCATTTGCACTTCCATACGATACTTTTCCAGCTAATCTTTCTATATCGTAAACTCCTTTTAAGCTAGATACAAGTTCTCCTCTCATCATTACATCTTCTTTTAATTCTTTTACTGCATCTAATCTATTATTTACCTCAAATACATCTATTAAAGGGTCTGAAATCCATCTTCTTAAGAGTCTTCCACCCATAGATGTTGCAGTCTTATCTAGCACCCATAAAAGAGTTCCTTTTTTTGATTTATCTCTTAATTTTTCTGTTAGTTCTAGGTTTCTTCTCGCATTGATGTCTAATGCCATATATTTTGTTATTGTGTATATTATAATTTTGTTTATGTGTTCTAACTTTGTTTTTTGTGTATCTTCTATGTATTGTATAAGTCCATTTATTGCAGATACAGCAAATAATCTTTGCTCTAAATCTTTTAGATTTTCTCCATTATCACAAAGTATTTCATATTGATTATAAAGATTATCTATTTCTTCACTAAATTTTTCTTCTTCCTCTGTCGAAATATATACATCAAATCTTTCTTTTATCTTACTTATTTCTTCACTGCAATTATAAAGCATTTCATTTGCTATGATTTCAGATGGTGCATATCTTGATATTTCATCAAGTAGTCTTTCAAAATTATTTTCTTCCTTTATTTCTGATGCATAAAAATCGCCTGTTGATATATCACATACAGCAATTCCAAAGAACACTCCTTTTTGAAATATGCTCATTATATAATTATTTCTCTTTTCTTCTAAAAGATTCGTTTCTGTTACTGTTCCAGGTGTTACTATTCTTATTACATCTCTTTTTACTATCCCTTTTGCCTGTTTTGGATCTTCTAGTTGTTCACATATTGCAACTTTGTGTCCATTACTAACAAGTCTTGATATATAGTTTTCTGCAGCATGATAAGGAATTCCACACATTGGAGCTCTTTGCTCTTGCCCACAATCTTTTCCTGTTAATGTTAATTCTAGTTCTCTTGAAACATTTATAGCATCATCAAAAAACATTTCATAGAAATCGCCTAATCTATAAAACAAAATACAGTCTTTATATTTTTCCTTTGTTTCAAGATAATGTTGCATCATTGGTGAATATTCTGCCATATTATTTTTCTCCTTTTAAATACCACATATGTTCTGATACGATTTTTAAGTCTATTATTTTTCCTATCAAATCTTCTGTTCCCTCAAAATTAACAACTTTATTAGTAGAAGTTCTTCCTGTAAACATATTTTCGTTTGTCTTGCTTTTTCCTTCTACTAGAACCTTTTGCATTGTTCCAACATATTTTTCATTATTTTTTTGTACTTGACTTTCTACTAATTTCTTTAGTCTATCAAATCTTTTATGTTTAATCTCTTCCGGAATTTGATCTTCCATTTTATCTGCTGGAGTTCCAACTCTTCTCGAATATATAAACATATAAACTTGCTCAAAACAAATCTTATCTACTACATCAAGAGTGTCCTCAAAATCTTCTTCTGTTTCTCCTGGGAACCCAACTATTATATCTGTTGAGAATACTATTTCTGGTATTTCTTTTTTTATTTTTTGTGCCAATTCTAAATATTGTTCTTTTGTATATTTTCTATTCATCTTTTTTAGAACATTAGTACTTCCTGATTGAAGTGGTAAATGTATTATTTTGCACACTTTATCACAAGTTTTTATTGCTTCTATTACATCATCTGTAAAATCCTTTGGATGAGGCGAAACAAATCTTATTCTTTCTATTCCTTCTATTTTATTTATCTCTTTCAAAAGTTTAGCAAAAGAATTTATTTCTCCTACATCTTCGCCTCTTTCTCTTTCGACTCTCATATACGAGTTAACATTTTGTCCAAGCAAAGTAATTTCTTTGTATCCCTCTTTTGCCAAACATTTTACCTCTGCTATGATGTCTTCTGCTTTTCTGCTTCTTTCTCTTCCTCTTACATATGGAACTATGCAATATGTACAAAAATTATTGCAACCATTCATAATTAAAACAGACGCTTTTATATTATCTTCTCTTTTTATCGGTAATCCTTCTATTACTTCTCCATCTATATCCAGTATATCTTCTATTCTTCCTTTATTTTGTATAACTTCATATACATCTTTTGGGAATGTATGTAATGTATGCGTTCCAAACACTATATCAAAAAATGGATAGCTCTTTTTTAGCTTTTCTACAATGTGTTTTTCTTGCATCATACAACCGCCAATGGCAATTATTGTACCATTGGCTTCTTTATACTTTTTTACTTCTCCTAGTTTACCAAACAACTTGTCTTCTGCATTTTCTCTAACACAACAAGTATTAAATATTATCAGATTTGCTTGAGAAATGTCATCTGTTTTGGTATATCCCATCTGTTCCGCCATCCCCGCGATTTTCTCAGAATCGTTTTCATTTAGCTGGCATCCCATTGTTAAGATTGAATATTTTAAATTTTTTCCCGCATTTATTTTATTCACTTTTTCAGTGTAATTTTGTTCTTGCTCTTTTTGCATAATATGCTTACCTTCCATTTTCGTTCATTTTCTAACATTATATTACATTTTGTCCAAATTTTCAACAAAAAATATAAGAAAATTTTTTTAACCGGATTCCAAATTGTGACAAACTTTATTCTTTTTATGTTGTATAATTATGTTATTCCAAAAAAAGGAGGTGATTATATGAAATCTCCTAAACGTAGGAAGAAGAGTACAAAAAGACCTTTTAAGTTTTTACATAGTTTACTTATTGTATCTAAGTACTTCTTGAAGATTGGTAAAGTACTCAAAGAACTTATCGATTTATTTCGATAAGAAAAACACAGGCAGTAGGAATGCCTGTGTTTTTTCGTAATCCTTTGGATTACATTCCAACTTTTAAAGGTTGTGTTCTATGAAATCTCCACTACTATATATTATACTATATTCATAAAAATATGCAATACTTTTTAGTAAAGTTTAATTATAATCGTTCGACAAATTTCGTTTTTTGTTGTAAAAATTAAAAAGAATAAACACATATGTTTACTCCTTCTAATATATTTAAATTATTGAATTCCATATTTCTTTTTGAATTTGTCTGCTCTACCACCTGTTGTTTCTCTTTTTAAGTTACCTGTCCAGAATGGATGACATTTTGAGCAAACATCAACTTTCATATCTTTTTTTGTTGATCCTGCTTCTATAACATTACCACATGCACATGTGATTGTTGTTTCTGCATAATTTGGATGTATTCCTTCTTTCACTGTTAATTCACCTCTCCCTTTTTTATAAAACTACTATCCACTATAATAACATAATATTATTATATTTTCAAGTGTTAATTTTATTTATTTTGTTCAATATCATTATTTTCGTTTGCTTGTTGCATATATTGTATAGAACTTTCTACTTCTTGCCTTAAAGAGTATTTTTTCACTATTTTGTTTACTATATTAAACAAGCAAGCTATTATTAATATTGCCATTAATAATTTTTTCCAAATTTTAGCCATTTTTTTCTCCCAATATTTTATACTACATTACTATTATAATTAATTTTGCGCATTTTGTCAACTATTTTTACTCGTGTTTATGTTAATAATCAACTTATTTGTCAAAATTAAACATATGTAAACTGCTAACAAAATATTTTGTAGATTGTTAGCAGTTTTTTATTATGCTACATCTTTAATTTTTATATCTCTTACGTGTTCTATTTTTTCCCATTTTGTGTTTCTTATAAATAAACATTTAAAGTTTATCAATAACCACGAACCCAAGAACAATGGGAATAGTGCTAATCCTTTAATCATAGGCTTTATTGGTTTTTTGTCTATTATCATTATTATTATTCCAACAAATATCGGTAAGAAAAATGTTGGGAAAATGTATTTTAAACAGTTTATTAGTAAATCTGTTACATTCATTCCTCCAAATATATACATTACAAAGTTCAATATTACCAATACTATTGTCATTATGAACATTGGTATACTACCAAGCATATATAATAAGCCATCGAAGTTCATTAAAGTTTTATTTTCTTTAACTGCTCCTGCTAATGGTTTTGTATATTCGTGTAAACATTGAATATGTCCAATTGTCCATCTTGATCTTTGTGACCATGATTGTTTGAACCCAACTGGCTGTTCATCATATACTATTGCATCTGTTGCCCATCCTAGCTTTTTACCTGCTATTATTCTTTTTAATGAGAATTCTATATCCTCTGTTAATGTTTTTGTGTTCCATCCTGTAGGCTTTACAACATCAAATTTTACCATAAATCCTGTACCATTTATTAATGGAGATAAACCTAAATTATATCTTGCTAGATGATAAAATCTATTCATTGTCCAATAGAATATCGCATATCCTGCTGACACCCAGCTATCTGTAGGGTTTTTAATATCTCTGTATCCCTGTACAACTTCTTCTCCTTGACAAAGTTTTTTATTCATCGCCTTAAAGAAGTTTTTATCCACTATGTTGTCTGCATCAAATACGCAGAAAGCATCGTAGTCAGCGTTTTCTTCTATTTTTTGTTTTAAGAACCATTGAAGCGCTGCTCCTTTTGTTTTCTTTGCCGGATCATCTTCTTTTCTTTCTAATACAATAGCACCTGATTCTTTGGCTATTTTGGCTGTATTATCCGTACAGTTGTCGGCTATTACATAAATATCTAATAATTCTTTTGGATAGTCTTGTTTTTTTAAACTTTCTATCAAGTTTCCAATAACATTTTCCTCGTTATGAGCCGGCAATATAGCCATAAATTTATGTTTTTTATCTACTATTAATGGTTTATCTTTTAACTTTACTAGCGAGCATAAGCTTACAATTAGTTGATATATCCAGTATATTGTTAATATCCACACCATTGCTTGCTGTATTATATATAAATATTTCATTTTTCCTTCCTCTATTTAAAATTACTCTTCTACTTCTTTGTTTTCTTCTAAATCTTTCATAGTTAAGTTAATTCTGTCTTGGCTGTCGATTTCATAAACTTTTACTCTTACTTCGTCTCCAACAGCTAGTACGTCTTCAACTTTTTCTACTCTTTTGTTTGAAATTTTTGATATGTGTAGTAATCCTTCTCTTCCTCCACCAATATCAACAAAAGCTCCGAAGTTCATTATTCTAGTAACTTTTCCGTCATAGATTTTTCCTACTTCTATATCTTTTGCAATATCTTCTATCATCTTTAATGCTCTATTTCCTGCTTCTTGATCATCTGTATAAATGCAAACTCTTCCATCTTCTTCTATGTCTATTTTAACACCTGTTGCATCTATTATTTTATTTATCATTTTTCCACCAGGTCCTATTACATCTTTTATTTTGTCTACATTAATTGTTGTTGTAATTATTTTTGGTGCATATTTTGATAATTCTTTTCTTGGTTCTGCTATTTGTTTCAACATTATTTCGTCTAATATATAATCTCTTGCTACTTTTGTTCTTTCAAAAGCTTGTTTAATAATATCATATGTTAAACCATCGTTTTTAATGTCTACTTGTATTGCTGTTATACCATCCTTTGTTCCACCAACTTTAAAATCCATATCTCCAAAGAAATCTTCTATTCCTTGAATGTCTGTAAGCATTATATAATCATCTGGATTTTCTTTTGATGTTACAAGTCCTGTTGATATTCCTGCTACTGGCTTTTTAATTGGAACACCAGCATCCATTAATGCTAATGTGCTTCCACATATACTTGCCTGTGATGTTGAACCATTTGAAGATAATACTTCTGATACAACTCTTATTGTATAAGGGAATTCATCTTCTGATGGTATTACTGGAACTAGTGCTTTTTCTGCTAATGCCCCGTGTCCTATTTCTCTTCTTCCTGGTCCTCTTGAAGGTCTTGCTTCTCCTACGCTATATGAAGGGAAGTTGTATTGATGCATATATCTTTTTGATTCTTCTTCATCTAATCCATCTAGTTCTTGTTCTTCTGATTTTGTTCCAAGTGTAACTACTGATAATACTTGTGTTTGTCCTCTTGTGAATATTGCACTTCCGTGTACTCTTGGTAATACTCCTACTTCACAAGAAAGTGGTCTTATTTCATCTATTTTTCTTCCATCTGGACGTTTATGCTCTTTTAGTATCATTTCTCTTACACATTGTTTTTCTAAATCGTGTATACTTGCTGCTATATCTGCTGATTTGTTTTCTGTTTCTTCTTCTCCATATTTTTCTACAAAGTAGTTTTGAATATCTGTTGCTAATGCTTCCATATTTGCATCTCTTACTTCTTTATCTTGAGCTTGTACATCGTTATACATTCTCTCTTTGAAGTTTGTTTCTATTTCTGCAAATACCTCTGGATTTGTTGCAAATGATACATATTCAAATTTTGGCTTACCTACTTCTTCTTCAATTCCTTTTATAAATGCACATAATTTTTTAATTTCTTCATGTCCTGCTTTTATTGCTTCAAGCATTGTGTCATTTGGAATTTCATCAGCTCCTGCTTCTATCATTGTAACTTTTTCTAAAGTTCCTGCAACTGTTAATCTTAATCTGCTCTTCTCTCTTTGTTCAACTGTTGGGTTAATTACAATTTGATTATCCACATATCCTACACTTACTGCGGCTGTTGGTCCTGCAAATGGTATATCTGAAATTGAAAGTGCTACTGATGCACCTATCATTGCACATACTTCTGGGCTATTGTCTTGTTCAACAGATAATACTGTTGCTACAACACATACATCATTTCTAAAATCCTTTGGGAATAAAGGTCTTATTGGTCTATCAATTGCTCTTGATGTTAAAATTGCTTTATCTGCTGGCTTTCCTTCTCTTTTTTGGAAGCTTCCTGGAATTTTTCCAACTGCATATAATTTCTCTTCATAGTCCACTGATAATGGGAAGAAATCTACTCCCTCTTTTGGTTCTTTTGAAGCTGTAACGTTTACCATTACAACTGTATCTCCATAATGAATTATGGCATTTCCGTTTGTTAATTCTGCTACTCTACCTGTTTCTACTACAAGTGGTCTTCCTGCTAGTTCTGTTTCAAATTTTTTATACATATTTTCCTCTCCTTTTTTATTTTAGCAATACTTGTATTAGATTGTAACCTCTATAAAATATTATAGTTTTTTTATAGTATTTTATACAAGCTACTTCTAATTTAAGTATTGTTTTATTATTGTGTAAAAGGGCGCTTTAAACTTGTAAAACGCCCTAAATGTTATTATTTTCTTAGTCCTAATTTTTCAACGATGTCTCTATATCTTTGAACATCTTTCTTTACTAGGTAATTTAACAAGCTTCTTCTTGCACCAACCATTTGTAAAAGACCTCTTCTTGAATGATTGTCTTTTTTATGTGTTTTCAAGTGTTCTGTTAAATCATTGATTCTTTCTGTTAAAAGAGCTATTTGAACTTCTGGAGAACCAGTGTCTTTTTCATCTCTTCTATATGTCTCGATGATTTCTTGTTTTCTTTCCTTTGTCATTTTTTACACCTCCTGATAACTTATTAGCCTTAAACTGAGTCTTAGTGGTGTTTTTTCCTAAAACTAAGTATAAGGTATTTTTACACATTATCTATGATACCACATATTTGCAAAAAAAGCAATATTTTCATGTTAAATACTTTCTTTTTTTACTAGTATATCAATTTCGTCCCCCTTTTACTCTCCCACTATAATTTTTATGTTAAATTATTCAAAAAACAGCACTTTTTCTTTGAAAACACTAGTAATTTTCTTCATTTTATGGTATAATAGATATGTAGTGATTTTGTTTAAAAAGGAGATAAAAAGATGATTCCTGAAGAAGAAAAAATGAGAATAATTAATAATATAAAAACTTCAATGGAAATGGAAAATCAAACTTTAACTCAAAATGATATTTCGTTGTTAAACGATTTTGCAGATAACAAAATTTCGATGGAGGATGCTATGCAAAGGGTTAAGAGTATGTTTTTCTAATCTTTTGTTGTGCTTAAATTAGTAACTAATTCGTACATACAAAATGTACGAATTTATTGTTAGATTTTATTGATAAAACGAAAGGATAAAATTATGTACGAAGCTAGAGATTCTGTTTATTGTTACCCTGGTACAAATACTTTGGTCAATAAACTTAATATTAAAGATGCAAATAAATTAGATAATTATGAGAAGAGTATTGTCGCTTTAAAATTAATGGCATTAGAAAAAAAAGGAATTACTGGCAATTTTGATGTTGCTCATTTTGTTGGAATTCATAAATTTCTTTTTGAGGATATTTACCCATTTGCTGGATTATTTAGAAGTGAAAATATTGCAAAAGGCTATTTTCAATTTGCTCAATGGGAATATATTGATAGTGAATTAGATCGTTTACTTACTCAATTAAGAACCGAAAAGTTAGATAACCTTTCACAAGAAGACTTTGCTAAACGCTTGGCCTATTATTGGTCAGAGTTAAATGTTCTTCACCCTTTTAGAGAAGGAAACGGCAGAACTACTAGAGAATTTATAAGGCAAATTGCGTTAAAATACAATTATAATTTAAACTTGCAGAATTTCACAGCACAAGAAATTTTAGATGCCAGTATAAAATCTATTGTCGATACACAAGACCTAGAGGATATTGTTAATAAATGTTTAGAACATAAATAAATTTTTCCCACCTGTATTGGTGGGAATTTTATATTAGCTTCTTTATTTGTTCTTCTGTTATTATTCCTTGTCTTAAAATATGTAGTACTCCATCTATTACTTGGACAATTGTTGATGCCACTCCTATTCTGCTCTCTCCTCCATCTACAAAACAGTCTACACCTTCCGGAAAATCTTTCATTACATCTTTTATATTTGTCTTACTTGGCTTATCAGAAATATTAGCACTTGGTGTTGCAAGTGGTACGCCTGCTCTTTTTATTAACTCAAGAGCTATTTCATTTGCTGGCATACGAACTCCTACAGTTGTTCCATTTGCTGTAACGATGTCTGGTACTACATCTTTTTTCTGCAAGATTATCGTTAGTGGTCCTGGAAAGAATTCCTTTATTATTGCATACTCCAATGGTGTAATATTCTTTGCAACTTTTTCTATCATTTCTATACTATTTACTAGCAAATTAATTGGCTTACTTAATGGTCTTCTTTTAATCTCATATATCTTTTTAACCGCTTCTGCATTTAACCCATTTGCTCCTATTCCATATACTGTTTCTGTTGGAAATACTACTATTCCACCATTTTTAATAATTTGTGCTGGTTCTTCTAGTTTCGTAAAGTCTTTTTCTTTTAATTCTATATACATTTCTTTTTCCTCTTTTTTCTTTTATGTTTCTATTATACCACTATTCTTATTTAATTGCCATATAAATATAAAAACAGGACAGCTTACGCTATCCTACTTTGATTATTCTTCGCCATATTTTTCATCATATTCTTTTTGTGCTTCTACTGCTTCCAAGAAAGCCACTTTTGCTTCTTCTGCTGCTAATAAAGCAAGTGCTATTGATTGTTCTGCATATTCTAATTCATCATCTATATATTTAGATAATTTTTCTTTATCTCTTGCTTCTTTTCTTTCTTGTATATTTTCTTTTGCTACTTTGAAGTTCATTTGTGCTTTTATTAATTCACTTGATATTTTTCCTTTTCCTCTTTCCGATACTATTCTACATTGCTCTTTTGCTGCTTCTAGATTTCCTTTTGCATCTTGAATTTTATCATCTAAAACATCTTTTGCTTCCATTCCTGCTATAATTACTGTATCTGTTCCATCCTTTATTTTTGCATTTAAATCTTTCATTTTCTTGTTGAATTCTTCAACTTTTTGTTTTCTTTCTTCTTTATCCATTTTAAAATACCTCCTAAAATATTTTTATTATTTTATAACATACAATTGTGAATTTTCTGTGACCTATTTATAGTTTTTTATTGTCTTATTTAATTCTGCGCCTATAAATACTATATAAAAGCACAAATACGTCCACATCATTATTAGCATTAATGTTGTTAAACTTCCATATGTTATTGAAAAATCTTTAAAAATATATAAATATTTTGAGAATATAAATGATACAACATTCAGTGATATAGCCGAAAATATAGCTCCATATATTTGACTTCTTATTGTCACTTTGTGTTTGGGCATAAATCTATATACTAATAAAAATACTATGAATGTTGCTATTGTAAATATTAGTTTTGCCCATATTGTTGACAATATTGAATAAGTTGTTAATTTACTACTTAATACTAATCTAATGTTGCTACCAAATACCAAAAATACTAGTCCGATTACTATCAATAATATGAATAAGATTGTTTCTAAAATCGACTTTATTCTTATATATAAATAAGATGGAACTGCATCATTATCTGTTTTATAAATGTTTTGCATTCCCTTTGTTAATGCAAATAACCCTTGTCCTGCCGACCATATTGTAAATATTATAGAAATCGATATCGTTCCTATTGATTTCGAATATACTTCTTGAACTATACTTAAGACAATTTCATTCATAGTATCCGGAATGATCTTTGAAATAAATTCAAATAGTGTACTCGGTTCTATTCCTGTATACTGTATTAATGTTATTACCAGAATTATGAATGGAATAAAAGATAATATTGTATAGTAAGAACACTGTGCAGATACTTCGCTTATATAGTCTTGTTGTATATTATCTAATAACTTTTTTATGAAATTATATTTTTTATCTTCCATAATTCCCCTTGTTATTATTTCTATATAAATACATTATTATTCTTTTTTATATAAATTTATTCAAAACAAGAAACCGACGAATGCGTGTGCACTCGCCGATTTCTCGTAATCATCTGATAAGATCCAGGCTTGCGAAGCCTAACCAAAGAATTGCAAATGATAAATAGTTAATAAATTCGCTTTGTTTTTTTGCTTTCTTTGCCAAAATGGCATCAATGGAAAAGCAAATTGCCGTCAAAGCCTTCACCACGAAGGTTATTGTGAGCTCGTTGATGATAATCCGGCAGATCACTGCCGTCAGTGCCATGACAACTGTCATAGCAAGCATTATTTCCTGTAACTTTTTCATTTGTTGTTCTCCTTTTTTTATTAAAATTTAGAGATTTATCCTCTCACACATTAGTGTTTTAAGGATAACCTATACGGTTTTCTATTATTATTATACCACATATTTACATAATTTTCAACTTTTTAGTGGTATTGTCATCTACTCATATCATCAAGCAATAAAATTTATTGCAAAATAGCGCTTACCAACAAACTTTATGATAAGTACTTTGATTAGATAAAATCAACATAATAAAGGATACTTTTTAGTATCCCTTATTTTTTTATTTTCTTCAATTACAGTTGTTGTTCATTTGATTCATATAAAATTTCTTTTCTGCCATTTTATCCTGTACTCCTCTTAGCGCTTCTCCAAATCTTTGGAAGTGCACTATTTCTCTTTGTCTTAGATATTTTAATACATCTACAACATCTTTATCGTCTGCACACAAATCTATTAATTTTTCATAAGTTGCTCTTGCTTTCTGTTCTGCTGCTAAATCTTCTTGTAGATTTGCTATAGCATCTCCTTTACAAGCCAAACAAGTTGCATTAAATGGTACTCCTGCTGCTGATTGAGGATATATATCTACTCCGTGATCAGTATAATATGGTCCTAATCCTGCTTTTTTCAATTCTTCCGGACAAACTCCATCTGTTAACTGATGAACTAAAGTTCCAACCATTTCTAAATGTGCCAATTCTTCTGTTCCTATATCATTTAAAGTAGCTTTTGCTTTTTGATCTGGCATTGCAAACCTTTGAGATAAATATCTTAACGAAGCTGCAAGTTCTCCATCTGGTCCACCATATTGAGAAATAATTACCTTAGCCATTTCTGGATTTCTATTTCTTAAATTAATAGGATATTGTAAAATTTTATTATATGTCCACATAATTAATCTTCACTCCTTTCCCAAGGCCATGGATTTTCTAGCCATCTCCAACTATTGCAAGGACAGTAGATGCTAAGTGGTCCATACACTCTTTGATATTTGTCTGATAAATCTCTTAATTGATTGCAATATTCTCTGTGTAAGCATAATGCCTTTTCATCGTCTGGATGAGTATTTAAATATTCTCCTAAATCTGTTATAGCGAATTTTAAACATCTTATTTCTGATAACATTTTTTCTCCAAGTTCATCTCTTTCTTTACAGCAGCATCCAGTGTTGTTCATCATATTAGGTGTGTTGTAACCGAATTGTGCATTTATTCCTGTTGGTTCATATTCACAATTATTTATATTGTCAAAATTCATCTATTACACCCCTTTCCAATAGTATTGCGACTTCTTAAATATTCAATGTCTTCTACACTTTGGCATGGATAATATGGACTAACTAGCTCTGGAAATATTGTTCCATTTTTTAGTCCACAACATGGTGTGAAAGTATTTGTCATTCTTTGAATTGGTACATAACTTTGACCTAACATTGGATTTGATGGAAATACACTTTCTTCTTCATTAAATCCACACATACACTGATTATTACTATTGTTGCATCCACACATGTTTGTATTATCATTTTGCACATCATCACATATTGTTTCAAGAGGGCTGTTTTCTTGATTCATATTGCAATTACACATACAATTACAGTTTTTGTTCATTACAATTCCTTCCTCCTTTTTATATACAAGTAATTTGTTGTATACTAAATTTTATGAAGTTTGTCGGAAAATGGTGAATATTTTGACACTTTATAAAATTAAATTCAAAAAAATATAGACATTTATTAAAAAATGTGCTATATTTAGTAAGTATTAAATATATGCCACTGTGGCGGAATTGGTAGACGCACTGGATTCAAAATCCAGCGGGAAACCATATGGGTTCGAGTCCCATCAGTGGTACCAAAATAAAATACATCTCGAAGAGGTGTATTTTTATTTTGCATTTGATGTAGGACTCGAAAAATGGCGTTAAGACAACTGTCCCGATGGACAGTTGATAGCCATGCGGGAGAGTCCCATCAGTGGTACCAAAATAAAATACATCTCGAAGAGGTGTATTTTTATTTTGCATTTGATGTAGGACTCGA
>CAKPGM010000013.1 GCA_934154805.1 uncultured Clostridia bacterium
TTACATGTTACATCCCATTGGCATCCCCATATCATTCTTGTTTCTACCTTATTACTTGCATTTAATTCTTTACATTTCTTATATAAATTATACCAATTTGTTTTTGTTAATGTTACCTTATCTTTTTGTACTCCTGCTTCTGATAGCTCATATCTTCCTATATAAAATCCCCCATATTTTTCAATACTTGCTATCATTTCATTATAATCTGCAACAAACGTTTCTGCCATTTTTTCTTTACTTTCAAATCCTAATATTGTTTTATAATAATATTCTTCTGCATCATAGCCTGTTCCATCACCAACCACTAGGTCCGGCTCACGCCAATCATCTGCTGTTCCTGGAGTTGTTCTTGTTTGTCTGTTTATTATTTCTGATTTTGAATATTTATTTGTTGTTACTGTCGTTCCACATAGTGTCTTTACATCACTTGATGTTTCATACATTGTTGCTAGTGTCGCTGAATCTACTGGTACCCACACCCATTCATTATTCTTGTCATCTTTTATTACTAATCCATGGTCTACTGAATCTTGAGTTGGAGCTGAACTTCCATCTCCCCAGTTTGATGTATCTGTGTTTATTGGCACATATCCTGCTGGTATTGTTGGATTATTTGAATTTTTTTCTCCTCCATTTATGGTTGAGTTATCATCTTTCTTATTCTCCCACCCTGGTACTGTTGGATTTACTTTTGTTCCTCCATTTTCTCCTACTTGTTTATCTATCCAATCTGATACTCCACTCATTTGTGCTTGCTCATTCTCCTTGGCTTCTCCATATTTACTTCTTGCCTCTTTACTTCTTTTTATTATTCCATTATTGTCTACTACTAAGCTTATACTTACCCCCGCTAGTATCAAAAGTACTACTATTGTTACAACCAAAGCTATTAGCGTAATTCCTCTTTTGTTTTTAAATATTTTATTTATTTTTACTTCTCTACCTTCTTTTGTTTCTTTAAAATCTTTTAATTTTTCTTTTTGCATTTTTCTCTCCTTCCCTTTTGTTTATTGTCATTATAATTTTACATTTTTCTTCTATCCACCACATAAGTACTGCCTGGAATTGTTTTTGATAAATGTTTTACTTGAGCTCCGGCTTCGCCAATTTCTAATGTGTTATGGAATCGATCTGCATCTACCTCAACTGCTCCAATAGATATTGATGTAAGTGGAAATTCTTCTATAATTCCTTTTCTATTTGGTACTTCTACGAATCCTCTCTCCACATCTTCCTTGCAATAATACTTCTTTATATTCTTATCAAAAGTGATAATTATATTTTGGCAAATTGCTTCATAATTTTCATCTTCTACTATTGCAATAAAATCGTCTCCACCAATGTGTCCCACAAAATTATTGTCTTCTTGTTTTGAGTGTACATTATTTGTTATAGTTCTTGCCGTAAATTTTATAAGTTCATCACCTTGTGCAAATCCATATGTGTCATTGTATGCTTTAAAATTGTCTAAATCTATATACAACATTACAAAGAATTCTTTTTTTAGTAATCTCTTTTTCATTTCTGCCTGTATTTGTACATTTCCTGGTAGATTTGTTAAAGGGCTTACTTTTCTATTTATTCGCAATAATCCTGTTATATTTTTTATTGTATAATATAAATATTCTGAATCTATAGGTGCTTTTATAAAATATGTTGCTGCTTCTTTTAACACATCTATTCTATGTTCTCTAGCAATGTTAGATGTTACAACTATAACTGGTGTTATTGAATTATCTTCATTGTTTCTTATTTTTCTACATACAATTGCTGCATTTTCTGAAATAGTATCTTCATTTATTATTATTAAAGCTGGTATGTCTTTTAATGCAATATCTATGTTTTCTGTTTTTATCTGCTTAAATTTAAATTCATTTTCTTTTTTAAAGTCTTCTGCTAACTTTTTCTTTAAATTATCATCATCATCAATTAAATAAATATTTTGCATTAATTTTCCTCCATTGGTTTAATAATTGTATATTCCATTAAATGGTGTTACCTGTTCGTTTATACTATAAGCATTAACTCTAACTCTAGTTTCTCCTTTTTCAACTTTCTGTCTCCACTCAAATACTTTTGTATTTAATGAAACATTAGGATCTGTCTTGTACTCTTGATCATTGATATAGAATGAAACCATTCTTAGACCTTCTTCATCAGTTGCTTTTATTATTAAATATGATGGATCTGTTGGATCTGGTACAACCTCTATTACAGGTTTATTTACACCTTTTATTTCTTGTTCTTTTGTTGCATAATTTTGTGCTTTATCAACTGCTTCTATTCTTAATGTATGTTGCCCTGATTTTGTTGTTATTACACTTTCTATTTTTGTAGGATCATCTTCATTTGCTTTTAGTTTTACTTCACTATCATCACCATATTTGTATACAATATAATCAAGTGCTGTATCATCTGTTACCACAATTTTTATATCCGAATTAACTGTATCTATACTTATTACAGGTTCTGTTACATCTTTTGTTTCTTGTATAAAGTTCTTAACAAATTTTGTCTGTTTACCTTTTGAATTTACTATTGTTATGTTTAGTTTATTTTCTCCTGATGGGATACTTAGTGTTTGTTCTAGTTCTGTGTTATTTCTTCCAAATACAACTTTTTCTGTAGAGTCATTCCAAGAATACATCATCGTTCTTATTCCTTGGTCACATTTAGCTACTACTGTAACAGAATTTCCTCTTCTTTGCGTTGTTACTTCTGGTCCTTTATTTAATTGCGCATCTCTAGCATTCTGTACCATTGCATAAGCTGTATTTCCCACAATTGCCATACCAAAAAGAAGGATTACAATAGCAAAAACCTTTACTATTCCATTATTTCCTGTGCTTGTAGTAGTATGTTTTATTTTTTTAGGTTTTTCTGTATAATTTATTGTTTCTGTCTGTTGTCTTCTATTATCCGAATTATTATCTTCTGTCATCAGAATTTGGTTCATTACAATTACCTTCCTTATCTTTAACGAGTCTTTTACAATTAGAATTATAGCATACCATTTTTTCAAAGTAAACAATATTAATTAAATAATTATAAGATTTTGGCGAATAATAATAGTTGACTGATTTATATGTTTTTCTATTAATAATAAAAAGTACGCTATTCATATTATTATAATACTTTTGCGTACTTTTTTATTCTAATTTAGAACATATTTTCTAATTAAGACTACTCCAGTTGTTAATATTGTTACTACCGCTATTGTAATTACTGTATATTTTGCTATTTCGCCTGTTTGTACTGTTACCATTACTGGTGCGTCATCTATATCATCTTCGCCTTTTTTATTGTTATCTGGAGTTGAGTCTATGTCTGGACTTCCGTATTCATTATAATCTTTGCTGATTTCTGCCCAGTTGTCCATTACTCCCATATTTTCTTCTCCATTTATCCATGTTAGTACTACTTCTACTTCTGTTGTGTCTCCTGGTTTTAATAGTTTATCTTTGCACTGATCTGTTGTTATTGTTTTTTCATCAATCTTTGTCCATAATGGGTTGTCTTCTTCTACAAATCTTAGTCCATCTGGTATATAATCTTTTATTTCCTTTGCATATCCTGCTATTGTTCCTTCATTTTTTACTCTGATTTTAAATCTAAATTTTACTGTAACTTTATCTATTTTGCTCTTCTTTAGATCTACTTTTGCTACTGCTTCTGGATCATCTTCTGCTGTATGTCCTGTTTCTGTTATTTTTTCTTGTCCATCTTCTATTACTATTGATTGTGTTACCCATTTTCTTAATGACAAATCAAAGTATTGAACTTTTACTTTTTCGATATCTTGATCATCTTCACCTTCTATCCATTTATCTGGTGTTGAATCTCTATCTTTTACATCATCGTTTTCTTCATCAGTATTTTTTGATATTTGAGCTTTATTTATTATTACTCTATCTGATGTAGTAGGTTCTATTACTTTAAATGCTATTTTTACATCTTTGTAATCTAATGTATCCATTGTTTCTGGATCAAAAGCTTTTATTAGATTTGCTCCTGCAGTCTTTTCTTGTTCTTTTGATAAGTAATCTGTTGCTATTGTCTTTGCTTCACTTACTTCTGTTGTTTCTTCTCCATTTTCATCTAGCATTACCCATCTATATTCTTTGTTTGTTTCATTTTCTGGTAAGAACTCTAGACCTTCTGGAATATCATCTTTTACTTCTTTTGCATATCCAGATACACTGCCCTCATTATATACTCTTATTGTATATTCAACAACATTTCCATTTGATACTAATACTGGATCTTTAGAATGTTCATATATAGCTGTTGTTCCGCTACCATCTTTTAATGGTGTTACATCTACTTTTGGTTCTCTGTTTGTTATTGCTGTATCATTTACTGCTGTGATGAATTTTCTTAAAGATAAATCAAATTCTTTCAAAACTAATTTTTCAAAGTCATCATCATCTTCTTGTCCTGGTACATACTCTTTGTTTATTTCATCATCTTTGTAGTTTTCTAAATCTATTCCTGTTGGTACATTTACTTTATTTGGATTTGAATCTCTTTCATCTCCTGAATCTTTGCCTTTTACTTCTACTCTGTTTGAATTCTCACATTTGCTTATTTCTGCTATATTTGTTATCTTCTTTGCCATATTTTCTGTTTCTACAACTTTACAAACTACTTTTACTTCTTTATATGCTAATGTATTTCCGTCAAATGCTACTATTTTCTCATCTTTAATTTTGTCTGTTTTTATCTTTACTGCTTTGCTTGCATCTGTAGTTTCATTGTCATTTTCATCATACATTTTCCAGTTATTATCAATGTTTGTTTGATTATCTGCTATAAATTCTAGTTGTTTTGGTAAATAATCTGTTATTTCTGTTGCATATCCATCAGTATCACCTTCATTGTAAACTCTTATTGTATATTCTACAACATCATCTAAATAAACGCTTAGTGGTACTTTTGTATGATTGTATGTTGCTGTTGTACCTGTTTTTAGCGAATCTAATTCTACTTGAGGTACTCTGTTATTTATTTCTTTTTCATTTATTTTTGTAACAAATTTTCTTAATGCAAGGTCAAAATCTTTTAGTCTTATTTTTTCAATATCCTGATCATCTTCACCTTCTATCCATTTATCTGGTGTCGAATCTCTATCATCATTCGAATCTTCTGCAATTTGTGCTTTGTTTATTATGATATTCTTTGATGAATTTGGTTCTATTACCTTAAATGCAACTTTTACATCTTTATAATCTAAGACATCTTTGTCTGAGCTAAACGCATTTAATAAGTTTGTTCTTCCAGTTGCTTCTTCTTGTGCTTTTGATAGATAATCTGTTGCTATTGTTTTTGCTTTGCTTACATCTGTTGTTTCGTTATTATTCTCGTCGTACATTTTCCATCTATATTCTGTATTTGTGCTATGTTCTGGCAAGAATTCTAAGCCTTCTGGTATATCATCTCTTATCTTTTCTGCATAACCACTTACTTCTCCCTCGTTGTATACTCTTATTGTATATGTTACTATATCAGAATTCTCTACAACTACCGGATTTTTCTCTGGACTTATTTTATATGTATAACTTGCTGTTGTTTGTCCATTTTTCAATGGTGTCACATCTACTTGTGGTTCTCTATTTGTAATATTTTCATCATTTACTTTTGTAATAAATTTCTTTAGGCTCAAGTCAAATTCTTTTAATCTTATTTTTTCTATGTCTTGGTCATCTTCTCCATCTATCCATTGATCTGGAGTAGAATCTCTGTCATTATCTGAATCCTCTGCTATTTGTGCCTTGTTTATTATTATGTTTTTTGATGAATTTGGTTCTATTACTTTAAATGCTACTTTCACATCTTTGTAGTCTAATGTTGTATTTGTCATTTCGAATGCTTTTAATAAGTTTGTTCTTCCTGTCGCTTCTTCTTGTGCTTTTGACAAATAATCTGTTGCAATTGTCTTAGCTTTGCTTACATCTGTTGTTTCATTGTTGTTCTCATCATACATCTTCCATCTGTATTCTGTATTTATGCTATGTTCTGGTAAAAATTCTAAACCTGCTGGTATATCATCTCTTACTTTTTCTGCATATCCATTTTCCTCTCCTTCATTGTATATTCTTATTGTATATGTTACTATGTCTGAATTTTCTACAACTACTGGATTTTTCTCTGGACTTATTTTATATGTGTATTTTGCTGTTGTGCTTGTTCCTTTTAATGGACTTACATCTACCTGTGGTTCTCTATTTGTTATTTCTGTATCATTTACTGCTGTAATAAATTTCTTTAAGCTTAAGTCAAATTCTTTTAAGATTAATTTCTCAAAGTCATCGTCATCCTCTTGTCCTGGTATATAGTCTGGATCTGTCGGATCTTGTCTATTTATTTCCTGATCTCTATAGCTTGATAGATCTGCTGGTATTGTTACATTCTTTACAGTTGAATCTCTTTCCCCTGTACTTGGATTTTTTATCACATTTCCTTCAGAATCTTTACATCCAGTTATATCAGCAATATTTGTTATCTTCTTTGGCATATTTGCTGTTGATACTACTTTGCATCTTATTTGTACATCTCTATAGTCTAGCTTTGTTCCATTAAATGCTGCTATTTTATTATTCTCTGGATTTTCACTTGTTGTTCCATCTGCATTTGATAAGAAATTGGTTTTTATTGTATGTGTATCTCCAGCATCGTATTTCCATCCATATTTCAAATTTGTTGAATCATTAATTAAATATTCTAATTGTTCTGGTAAATGATCTGTTATCTCTGTTACATATCCATCTAGTTCACCTTCATTATATACTCTTATTGTATATGTTACTATATCCCCTATATCAACTTTTACTGGTGTTTTTAGATGTTTATATATTGCTGTATTTGATGTTCCATTTTTTAGGTCTTCTAATCCTTCTATTGTTGGAACTCTACTTGTCAATCCTAATTCTTCAATTCTTTTTCCATTTATCTCTGTTATGAATTTTCTTAATGACATATCAAATACTTTTTTGTTTTCAACTTTTGATGCAACTGCATCTTCAAATGGTTTGCTTTCTTCTTCTACAATTACTACTGGTTGGTTGTTTTCCAAATCAGTTTCTGTTGACCAGTACCATTCTTGTCTCACTGTGTATTTTCCATTTATTTTCATTGTTAATTGTGTAATATTGCTACTTGTTGGTACTATTAAATAAAATTCTTCTCCAATTAAGTCTTTAATCGTTTTATTTGTCGATACTATATCTCCGTTTTGATTCTTGACTCCTATTGTAGGAGTTATAGCTCCATCGTTATAAGTCACATTGGTTATTTCATATCCTAAATCTAATACTTGATTTATTTTGTATGGACCAGCAACATAATTTGTTCCAATTGTTTGCATTTTTCCATTTGATTTATCTTCTATTTGAATTGGCTTTGCATTTGTTGCAACTGTTGGACTCACATAATTAGCTGGTGCAGAAGTTATATAATAATCATAAAGTGCTGTTACAGCATCATCTCTATCTTCATCGATATTAAAGATTGATTCATATTCTTCGCCAGATTTCTTTATTTTTAAGTTTGCATTTCCGAAGTGCCAATTGTCATCTGGGTTGGTAAAATACCATATTGCCATTTGTTGTACTACATCTATATCATCATTGGTTAATTTTTCATAAAATTCTTCTGGTATTACTTTTGATAAAAATGCTTCTCTTTCTGCTGTATTATCTTCTTGTGGATTTTCTGGCATTATAAATAAATGATCTAATACCCACATTAATTTATTATAATTTTCTCCTGTTGGTAATACATCTTTATATGGACTTGGTATTGCCGATACATTCTTTAAATCAAATTTATTTGTATATGCTATTGCTCCTGTTGTTGATGGAGTTGCCGAACCAAATCCTGCTCCTCCCTTTATACAGTATATTGTCTTTTCTCCTGGTACTCTACTTGTTTTATCTGTTGATGTATATGACAATATTTTAAATATTTCTAGTTGTCCTTGTCTATATGCATATCCAGAATTTCTGTATAATTCTATTCCCAAATATAATGGTCCCGCATTGGCAGCTTGTACAAGATTAGACAAGCTAAGTGCTGTAACCGTAATAATACTTAGAATAAAGCTTAATAATATTTTATTGATTTTTTTAACTCTTTTCATACTTCTCCATCCTTCTATTTATCATAGTTATATACATTTTAATAATATACTAGATTAAAGTCAATAGGTATTTTTTCCATAAGCGCTCATCGTTTTTTATTCAAAGTTAATTTTGCTTACGGACGCAAGTGTTTTTTCGATTTTTTTCGACCTTAAATCATATATTTCAATTATATTACATTTTTGCATAAAAATCAATAAATTATTGATTTTTCTTTCGTATTAATATAGAATATTTCTATCAAAAGAAAAGATGGTGATTTTATGAATTATAAAAAACAACAAAATATACAAATTGATAATAAAAGTAAAAGATTGAAATGGTTTGTTGTTGTATTCGTTATTTTTATCTTAGCATTAATCTCAAGATTGTTTGTTTTACAATTTGTTGATAGTGCTTCTTTAAAAGAAAAAGCTTATAAACAATCAACAGCAAATAGGGTTATTAGTCCAAAAAGAGGAACTATATATGATGCCACCGGAAAGGCACTTGCCGTAAGTACAGAAGTGGATACTATTAGTGTTAATCCTTCTCTTATCGTTGTAAAAAACAATCAAGATGAAACAAATGCTTTAAAAGAAAAAGTTGCAACCGCTTTAGCAAATATTTTCGAGTTAAACTATAACGAAGTTTTAGTAAAAGTAACTAGTACAAATTCAGTAGAAACAATTGCAAAAAAAGTAGATTTGAGTAAGGTTGAAGAATTAAAGCAGTGGATGAAAGATAACAAATGCTATTCTGGAATAAATATTGATAAGGATACAAAACGTTCCTATCCATACAATAATTTAGCTTCAAATCTTATAGGTTTTTGTGGTAGTGATAACAATGGTTTGTCTGGAATTGAATACAATCTAGATTCAACTCTAACAGGTACTCCTGGTAAGCTTGTTACAGCAACAGATGTAACACAGGAAGCAATACCTGATAGTGATAAGCAATACATTGCTCCTGAAAACGGAAGTAATATCACTTTATCTATAGATGCTAATATTCAAGCAATTGTAGAAAAGTATTTGAAACAAGCAGTGGATGAAAACAACTGTAAAAATGGTGGTTCTATGATACTAATGGATCCTTCAACAGGAGATATTTTAGCAATGGCCACTTATCCAGATTATAATTTAAATACACCTTTTGAGCCAAATGAAAGTCTTTCTCAAGGTTGGGATGAATTATCTAGCGAAGAGAAAAGTAATAGTTTATATAAAATGTATAGCAACAAAGTAGTTAATGAAACATTTGAACCAGGCTCTATATTCAAGGTTATTATGGCATCTGTAGCTTTAGAAGAGGATATTACAGAAACAGATATCTCAGGTGATTTCTACTGCAGTGGTAGTATGCAAGTAGCAGATAAAAACATTAACTGTGCAAAAACTTCTGGCCATGGTTCAGAATCTTTACGAAACGCATTAGAAAATTCTTGTAACCCAGCTTTAATCCAGTTAGGTCAAAGAATTGGAGCCAATACTCTATATAAGTATTTTAATGCTTTTGGGTTATTTAGCAAAACAGGTATTGATACAGCAGGAGAATCTTCTAGTCAATTTCACTCATTAAATTCTGTCGGACCTGTAGAGCTTGCAACCATGTCATTTGGTCAAAGATTTACAATTACTCCTTTGCAAATGATAACAGCAGCTTGCGCTATTGCAAATGATGGAGTCTTAGTTAAGCCAAGACTTATAACTAAAATAGAAAATCCAGATACAAAAGTTGTTACCAATGTAGATATTGAAGAAGTAAGACAAGTTATCTCTCCTGAAACTGCAGCAAAGGTTCGCGGTATGATGCGTTCTGTCGTTGAAGATGGTGGTGGACAATCAGGTGCTGTTAAAGGTTATACTATAGGAGGAAAAACAGGTACTTCAGAACCAGATCCTAATCATCCAGAAAATGGATATGTAGCTTCATTTTTAGCTATCGCTCCTGTTGAAAACACTAAAGTAGTTGCTCTATTGTCATTATATGGCCCTCAAGGAAAATCTCATTTTGGCGGAGTTATCGCTGCTCCAGTTGTTTCTCAAGTGTTAAGTGAAGTATTGCCTTATCTAGGTATACCTTCTAATGACAACTCTTCTGAATCAAATGGAATTAAGATACCTGATTTAAAAAATAAAACAGTTGAAGAAGCTAAACAAATATTAAAAGATTTAGGTATAAACTGTTTAACTAGTGCAAACTCTTCAGAAATTATAACTTCTCAGACTCCAAAGGCTGGAACATCAATTTCTCAGAATGGATTTGTAAGATTATATACTGCAGAAAATAATTCTTCTGTTTCTACTTCTGTTCCAGATTTAAAAGGCAAGAGTCTAACACAAGCAACTGCAGCATTAAAGGCTAAAAATCTAAATATACAAGCCACCGGTAGTGGAATTGTAGTTTCACAAGATCCAGCAGTTGGGTCATCTGTTGAAGAAGGAAGTATTGTTAGGGTTACATTGCAAAAAGTTACAAGTGACTTACACTAGTTTTTAAAAGATATAAAATTTAAGAAATGCTTTAAATAGCATTTCTTTTTTGTCGTATTTTGTGTTATAATGTTTATAGAATTATTTTAGGGGGAATTTATGAAGTTTATTAGAAGATTATTGTTATTTATTCTTGTTATCATTCTAATAGTTGGAAGTGTTCTTTATTTAAATGGTAACAAATTGTATAAAGAAAAAATTGAAGAAACCAGTATCGAAGATAAAGTTTCTTCAGTCAGAGAAGACTCAAATTTCGTTAATTTAAGCAGTCTCCCATCTTATTATAAAGATGCTGTAGTTTCTGTAGAAGATAGAAGATTCTATTCTCATGGAACTATTGACTTTATTGCTTTAGCACGAGCAACATTCAGCAATATAAAGCAAAAAGATTTTAAAGAAGGCGGAAGTACCATTACTCAACAAACCGCAAAAAATTTATACTTAATGGAAGAAAAAGATGTTTCGAATAGAAAAGTTTCAGAATTCTTAATTGGTAGAGATTTAGAAAAAAAATATAATAAAGACGAAATTTTAGAATTATATGTTAATACCATCTACTTTGGAGATGGATATTACGGAATTCAAGAAGCAGCAAAAGGATATTTTAATAAAGATGCAAAAGATTTAACATTATACGAAGCTACTATGCTTGCTGGTGTTCCAAACGCTCCTAGTCTTTACGCTCCAACAGCTAATTTCCATCTAACTAAAAGTAGACAAAAAAAAGTTATCTCTTCTATGGTAGAGGCAGGAACATTATCTCAAGAAGAAGCTAATAAATTATATACTCAGATTGATTCATCAACTTATTCAAAATAAAGTGTTAAATTCCTCGGTAATGCCGAGGAATTTTATTTATATATTATATTTTTCTTTTTTGCTATATGTTGTATGTAAATATTTATGAGCAACTTTGCTTCCTGGTTTTTCTAGAAATTCTTTATATAATTTTATAATAGTAGGATTTTGATGTGATTTTCTTATTGTGCTAGCTTCATCTATTGAATATAGACTGTCTGCTCTTAATTTTCTTACATCAACTGTACTTCTAATCTTCGAGCTTTTTATAGGTTGCCCTCCACCCATTACACATCCGCCTGGGCAGGCCATTATCTCTATAAAATGATATTCTGCTTTTCCACTTTTTATTTCTTCCATAATTTGTCTTGCAGCTTTTAAACCAGATGCAACTGCAATATTCACATCTTTTCCGGCAATTGTTAATGTAGCTTTTTTTATTCCTTCTTGTCCTCTAACATCCTCATATTCCACCTTCTCAAGGTTCTTTCCTTCTAGTATATCAGATGCTGTCCTTAGAGCCGCTTCCATAACTCCACCAGTTGTTCCAAATATAGCTCCTGCTCCTGTTGCTTCTCCCATTGGATCATCAAACTCAGAATCTTCTAGCTCATTAAATTCTATGTTTCCTTGCTTAATCATTCTTGAAAGTTCTCTTGTTGTAATAACTGCATCTACATCTCTTAGTCCGTCTACTTCCATTTCTTCTCTTGTGCACTCATACTTCTTAGCAATACAAGGCATTACAGATACCACATATATTTTTGATGGATCAACATTAAACTTTTGAGCATAATATGATTTTATAATTGCTCCAAACATTTGATGTGGAGATTTGCAACTTGATAAATGATCTAGTAATTCTGGATAGTTCTTTTCTGCAAATCTTACCCAACCTGGGCTACAAGAAGTAATCATTGGTAGAACTGCTTTTCCGTTTAGTCTATCTATAAATTCATTTGCTTCTTCCATTATTGTAAGATCTGCTCCTGTATTTGTATCAAACACTTTGTCAAATCCTAGTCTCCTAAGAGCAGTTATCATCTTGCCTTGTACATTTGTGCCTATTGGCATTCCAAACTCTTCTCCAAGTGCAACCCTTACAGCTGGTGCTGTTTGAACTACTGTATATACCTCTGGATCTTTTAATTTTATCCATACCTTTTTTGTATCATCTTTTTCATGAAGTGCACCTGTTGGACAAGCTTCTATACATTGTCCACAAAATGTGCAGTCCACATCTGCCAAACTATGATCACCTGCTGTTGATACACAAGCTTCGAATCCTCTATTTATACAATCTATTGCTCCTACATTTTGGATATTTTTACAAGCTCCTACACATCTTCTACACAATACACACTTATTAAAATCTCTCACTATTGCAGGAGACTTATCGTCTATTTTGTGTTTTGTTCTTTCTCCTTCATATTCTACATCTAGTACATTAAATTTTATAGCTAATGCTTGTAGCTCACAATTTCCATTTCTTATACAGGTTAAGCAGTCCTTGGCGTGATTAGATATTATTAGGTCAAGTACCATTTTTCTTGCCTCTAATACATCTGGTGTATGAGTATGAACTGCCATTCCTTCTTCTACTTTTTGAATACAAGATGTAGCAAATCCTTTTCTGCCTTCCACTTCTACTATACACATTCTGCAATCGCCAATTTCATTAACTTTTTTTAGATAGCAAAGAGTTGGTATGTCTATGTTAGCTTGTCTTGCAGCTTCTAGTATAGTAGTACCTTCTGGAACACTTATTTCTTTATTATCAATTTTTAAATTAATCATTCTATTTTTTCTCCTTCTTTAGCATTGAAAATTTGACATATCAACTTGTGCTGTTTGTCCTGCTCCTATTGCTTTGAACGGACATTTTTGCATACAACTTCTACACTTTATACACTTGCTCTGGTCAATTGCGTGTACTTTTCCTGGTTCACCAGATATTGCTCCAACTGGACACACTTTTTTACAAATATCACAACCTCTGCACTTTTCTGAATCTATTACAATTTTAGCTAATGCTTTACATTCCATTGCTTCACATTCATAGGTTATTACGTGTCTTCTGTATTCTTCTTTAAAATATTTCATTGTACTTAAAACTGGATTTGGTGCTGTTTGACCAAGACCACATATTGCAGATTTTTTAATATTGAATGCTAATCTTTCTAGCTTATATAAATCTTCTTCTGTTCCATTTCCTTCGCAAATTCTTTCAAGTATTTCTAACATTCTCTTTGTTCCAATTCTACAAGGTGTACATTTTCCACAACTTTCGCTTACTGTAAAATCTAAATAAAATCTTGCTATATTAACCATACATTTAGTATCATCCATTACAATAAGTCCACCAGATCCCATCATAGAGCCAATTTGAGCTAAACTTTCATAATCAATCTTTGTATCTAAATGCTCTTTTGGAATACAGCCTCCTGAAGGACCTCCTGTTTGAGCAGCTTTGAACTCTCTACCATTTGGTATTCCTCCACCTATATCATATATAATCTCTCTTAATGTTGTTCCCATTGGAACCTCTACAAGTCCTACATTGTTTACATTTCCACCAAGTGCAAACACCTTTGTACCTTTTGAAGTTTCTGTTCCTATTTTAGAATACCAGTCTGCTCCATTTATAATTATTTTTGTTACATTTGCATATGTTTCAACATTATTTATTAATGTTGGTTTACCCCATAAACCATAATGTGCTGGATATGGTGGTTTTACTCTTGGTTGACCACGTTTTCCTTCTATTGATTCAATTAATGCCGTTTCCTCTCCACAAACAAAAGCTCCCGCTCCTAGTCTTATTTCAACATCAAAGTTGAAATCTGTTCCAAATATTTTCTTTCCTAATATTCCATATTTTCTTTCTTGGTCTATTGCAATTTGAAGTCTTTTTACTGCAATTGGATATTCTGCTCTTACATATATGTAACCCTTATCTGCTCCAATAGCATATCCTGCTATCGCCATAGCCTCTATTACAGAGTTTGGATCTCCCTCTAGTATGCTTCTATCCATAAAAGCTCCTGGATCCCCTTCATCAGCATTGCATATTACATATTTCTGACCATCAGGTTCTGCTTTTACAAAGCTCCATTTCTTACCTGTTGGGAAGCCAGCTCCACCTCTACCTCTTAAGCCAGATTTACTAATTTCTTCTATTACTTCATCTCTTGTCATTGTTGTTAAAACTTTTTCCAAAGCTTTAAATCCATCAAAAGCTATATATTCATCAATATTCTCTGGATCTATAACTCCACAATTTTTAAGAGCTATACGCATCTGCTTTTTGTAAAAAGGAAGTTCATCTAATTTTTTTACTACAGTGCCATCAATATCCTTGCAAAGTAATCTCTCAACAATTTTACCTTCCATTATATGAGTTTTTATAATTTCTTCACAATCTTCTGGTTTTACCATTGAATAAAAAGTATCTTCTGGTCTAATTATTACAATTGGACCTTTTGAGCATAAACCAAAACATCCTGTTTGTATTACTCTCACATTTTCTAGCTTCTCTTTCTTTACTATTTTTCTAAAGTTCTCTATTATTTGAGTTGATTTAGAAGACGTACATCCTGTTCCGTGACATACTAATATGTGTTTTTCTTTGCACTTTGCATTTACATTAACTCTTAAATCTAGTTCTTCTCTTTTTTCTTTGCGTATTTTTTCTATATCTTCAATAGTTTTTTTCACAATTTCCTCCTTTATGGCTTACTAGCCTTTGGTTAAAATTTATTCTTTAGACATATACATATCTAAGACTTCATCCATTTTCTTAACAGTAGCTTTTCCATATACTTCATCATTAACTGTAAATACAGGTGCTAGCCCACAAGCTCCAACACATCTTGTTGTATCTAGTGAAAACTTTCCGTCAGATGTTGTTTGACCTTCTTCTACTCCTAATTTCGACTTTGCTCTTTCTAATATTTCTTTGGAACCTTTTACGAAACAAGCAGTACCTAGACATACCGAAACATTGTATTTTCCTTTTGGTACTAATGTAAATCTTGAATAAAATGTTATAACTCCGTACACTTCTGCTAACGCCATATTTAAATAATTGGCTATTTCAATTTGTGCAATTTTAGGAATGTATCCATATTTTACTTGTACTTCGTTTAGTATTGGAATTAAATTGTCCTTATGTCCTTTGTACTTTTTTAAGATTTCTCCGATTTCTGTCTTTAGCTTTTCATCAACACAATTTGTGCATTTGTTCTCCTCCATACTTTCCTCCTTTATACATTTGTATTTTGTGTTTATATCTTCTTTTAAGTTTATTATCTTTTTGGATGCAATATAACTGCAAATTGATTATACCAAAATCGACATTTTTATACAATGTTTTTAAAAAGTTTTAACAAAAAAACCGATAATAAGTTTTATCTTATTATCAGCTTAATTGTGTTTATTTAGCATAGTTTACTATTACATTACAATTATCCCATGTTTTATTCCAGTCCGAATTCCATCCTGTTGGTTGTTCACCTTCTTTGAACGGTACATTTACCGTTATTGATTGTATAAAATAAAAGACATATTCTCCCATTGTCGTTACACTATTCGGTATAGTTATTTCAGTTAGTTCTTGGCAACTCTTAAAAGCATGTTTCCCTATCTTAGTTATATTACTAGGAATTACTACTTTTTCTAAACCACTACAATGCTCAAAAGTGCTATCTTCTATCTCGTTGACTTTATTGGGAATATTAACCTTTTTTAGGCTTTTGCATCCATAAAAAGCACTATTCCCTATTTTTGACATAGTATTAGGAATTGATATTTCACATAATGCTGTACTATATTGAAAAGCTTGTGCTTCTATTTCTTCTATTCCTTCACTAATTATTACTTTTGTTATTGTATCTTGTCCTTTACTATATCCAGTAGAAGCATTATCATATTCATTTCCATTGCATATTGATTTATTCCATATTGAAAAATATCGAGCATGATTATCTGTAGAACCTGTAGTATTTCCTGAAATTTTTTTTACTTTTTTTCCATTTATACTATTTGGTATTATTACTATTGTATCCGTTCCCTTATAACTCGTTAATGTTATTGTTTCATCATTTTCTTCTCTGTATTCCCAGTCATCTATGTTTACTGGCTCAACTATTTCAGGAGTATTTGCCACTTCATCGATCCAACTATCTATTTTATCCAAGTCTGCCTGTTCGTTTGCTCTTGCCTGCCCATATTCTCTTTTTGCATCTTTTGATTTTTGGATTATTCCATTGTTATCTAATATTAAGCTTATACTTACTCCTGCTAGTATTAAAAGTACTACAATTGTTACCACTAATGCAATTAGTGTAATTCCTCTTTTATTTTTCAATTTTTGATTCATCTCTTTTCCTCTCTTTCTTTAGTATTTTAATGTTTGTTTATTTTATTATGTCATTATTATAAAACATTATGTTTTGCAATGCAATTATTTGTTAATTTTTTATTAAATACATTATTCAATAAAAAATCTCAGAGACACAATTTACGTATTCTCTAAGATTATATTGTTTTTACATATTAGTTACTTTTATAATTCTTTGTTTTATACTATTGACTTTTTTCTTACAGTTGTGCTATAAGTAAAGATAGTTAGTTTTAATTAAATAATGTATTTAATTAAAAAAATTTTTGTTTATTATTCATAAAAAGAGCCTAAAAGTTTTACTCTTTCAAGCTCTTTTATTTTTATTTCACCATCTTTGCTTCTTCTATTTCTTCATCAGTTGCATTAACATATTTCTTTATAAATTCAATTTTTAAATTATCATGCATCATTCTCTTAATTACTTCTATTTTTGTTTCTTTTGCTCCTTCGATTTTTCCGAATCTTTTTGCCTTCTTTTCTTCCGTTTTTCTTCTCCCTTTGCTACGCCCTCGTACCAATAATCTACTAATGCTTGTCCAAATCTCATACTATCTTCCTCCTCATCTTTATTTATTTTTTCTAGCAGTTCTTCTGCTAAGTTTTTATCTATTTCTCTTATTATATTTGTTATGTATATGCTTATTCTCTCTTTTTCGTCTTCTGTAAATCTACATTTTTCTATTTCCTTAATGCTTTTTTCTATATTGGTGTTGTTCTTTTCCATTAACAACATTTTTGGTAATGCTCCCTCTGCATCTAACAGTTCCTCATCACTATATGTATTTATATCTACAAGATTATAGTTTCCTATCGACGGTAAGGTAATTTCTGGTATTTTTGCTTGTATATCTTCTAGTGACTTTGATACTTTCCATTTTCCTTCTCCTGTATATAATACTATTGGTATTACTCTTGGAATTTCATAGTTTTTCTCTTTTTTTGCTAAGTCTAGTGCTTCTCTCATTATTTCTATACTATATTCTGCTATTCTTACTGGCATCATTTTATCTTGTTTACTTTGATGCTCTATTAAGTAGTATATTCCTTTATTCTTTAAGTCTTTATATACAATATCTGATTCTTTATTCTTGTACAATTTTGTTACAAAGCTACTTTTGTATTGTTCTATTTCAATTGCTTTTATAAAATCTTTCTTTTTTAGTGCTAGATTTATTAGGTTTGCTGCCTCTTGTGAATTTGAAAGCATTAATCTTACCGCTTTGTCGTGTGGATGATTTATTGTTTTATCATATGTTTCACTTTCTTCTTTTAATTGATCGTTTTCTAATTGCCCTTGATCTCTTTTTCTTCTATATTCTCTTTCATATTTTATTAAATGTTCTTTTATTTCTTTTACTGGTTCTTGTTCTATTATTCTATCAATTATTTCATCAATTTCTTTCTGAGAAAGCCCTCTATTTTCTTTATTATTTTTATTCATTCTATTCCTTTCTTATTTTACCAAATAATTCTTTTATTTTCAACTATTTAGTAAAATATTTTGCATCTTTTTTATCTCTCTATTAATTATTTTTCTCTGGGAAGTTTCTAGATTTTAATTTTCTTTAGATAAAAAATAAATTCGAATTTACTTATAATTATATTTGTATTATACCCTGAAAGCATCTATTTGTCCAGCAAAATCGTATGTCAAAGTTCGACAATAATATTATGTACTATTTTATTGCTTTTGTTCTTTTATAAATATACATTAATAAACAAAGATAGAGCCAATAATTATTTATTAACTCTATCTTATCTTTCACTTTCAATAGTGCATTCTATCGTGCAAATTTAGTTTCCTTTTGTTTTTTTTGTATTATCAGTTCCTTTTGTTGCAATTATTTCATCAAGAATCGTTGATTTTCCTGTAACAACTAATCCTGTTCCTTCTGTTGCAGCTCCTCCAAAACCGGCTCCTGCAAAACATCCTCTATATGTTGATGGATTTGCATTAATTTCTATTGTTCCTTGTAGTTTCGGACAATCAAAAAATGTATAATCCATATTATCTACACCTTCTGGAATTGTCGACGCCTGCTTTATATTTGTATAACTGAAGGCCCATTGCAAATTAGTAACTGTTGATGGTATCTCAGGTGCTATAGTTAATGCTCTACAAAAACAAAAAGTATTACTCATATCTGTTACTGTATAAAATTCTGTTTCTCCTTCTAGTTTTATGTATTGTGGAACAGTTCCTATAATTTTGCCATCAATAATATCCGAATTTTGATATCCCATTGCTGTAGGCCCTGAGGATGTAAAACTATTAAGAATTATCTCTTTATTATTTTCACTTCTATAAATCCACAAATCTAGGTTTACTGGTTTTCCATCAGTTCCTATTCCAATATCTCCATTTGTATCTGATTGATCTGGATGTTTATATTTGTCTGGATTTTTTTGTGCCTCATCTAGAATCTTTTCCCAGTTTATTTCTCCCACAGCATCATCTATAAAATCTGATATATTCTCTAAGTCTGCCTGTTCGTTTGCTCTTGCCTGCCCATATTCTCTTTTTGCATCTTTTGATTTTTGGATTATTCCATTGTTATCTAGTATCAAGCTTATGCTCACTCCTGCTAGTATTAAAAGCACTACAATTGTTACTACTAATGCGATTAGTGTAATTCCTCTTTTATTTTTCAATTTTTGATTCATCTTTTTTCCTCTCTTTCTTTGGTGTTTTAGTGTTCCTTTTACACTTCTTTTTAGTATATTATCATTATAAAACATTATGTTTTATAAATCAATGTTATTTAGTTTTTATTAAATATGTTATTTAATAAAAAATCTTAGAGGCTAAACTCTTTTGACCTCTAAGTTTTTATTGTTTATAAGTATTTGTTATTTTTATAATTCTTTGTTTTATACTATTGACTTTTTTCTTGTGGTTGTGCTATATATAAAGATAGTTAGTTTTAATTAAATAACATATTTAATTAAAATTTCTTACGACTTTAAATATATAATCATAAAAATACACTTAACAGGATTCTCCTATTAAGTGTATTTGATTTTAACAATCTTTGTGCTTTTTACAAAGTAGAAGTATGATAGTTAATATGAAAAGAACTCCAAAAGTTATTGCTAATACTATAACTGCAGCTAATGCTTCTAATACGGCTGTTGCTATTTCTGCTCCAATTATTACTCCAATTATTCCTGCAAATAATACTCCCAATATTACGGCAATTATACATAAACAATTTGGTCTTTTGCATCTTTTCTTTGCTTCACAGCAATAACTATATTCTTGTGGCTCCATAAAAGTCACCTCCATATAACATCTTTCTGATGTTATATTATATAATATGCTATTTTTTCGACATTGTTCTACTTTTTTCTCATATTATAGATTTTCTTTTATAAGTGTCCAAACACTATCTATCTCTTGTCCTTTTCTCCAGAAAGCTCCACCTGCTAAATTATATTTTTTTACTAATTCTAGTTTATATTTTAGAGATTGCTCATCTTCCATCCATACTTTATATGATTTTCCATTTTTCTCGTATTCTGCAAGGTTTTGTTTTAATGAGTCATCCCAAGTTATTTTAGCATCAGCTGGAATTAATGTTGCTTGTGATTTCATATCAACAGCACTACTTGATAATCCTCCATTTGTAACATTCCAAACTCTTGTGTAGAATGGCATTGCAAGTATTATTTTTTCTGGTTTTACTCCTTCTTGTCCTAAGAATTTTTTAATATTTGCTTCTACCCAATCACATCCCGCTACAGTTCCTGCTTCACTTGAAGAATTATTATGTTGGTCATATGCCATAAATATTATATAATCTGCAACATCACCTATTACATTTCTATTAAAGCATAAAGACCAGTCCGGTGATCCATCAGGGGCAGTTACATCTACTGATAATACTTTTCCTAATTCTTTTAAACGAGGAGCTAATTCTATAACTAATCTAGTGTAGGCATCTTTATCTGCTTCATACATATTTTCAAAGTCTAGATTTATTCCATCTAGATTGTACATTTCTACCGCTGCTAATATGCTATTTATTAGTCTTTCTCTTGATTTATAGTCATTTAATATTGAAGATGTAAAGTCTTTTTCTTCTTTATTAGTTGCTTCATTTGCAATCCAAGGCCATACTTTATATCCATTGCTATGAGCCCAGTTTATATAGTTTTGACCTGCTTGTCCAACATTTGCTACTATTGCTCCTTTTTCTGAAGTAGCTAGTGAGAAGAATGTTGGTGCAACTACATTTATTCCATCTATTTTTTCTGTTCTTTGTGGTGCTTTTCCATATTTAGAAAAGTACTCCCATACCAAGCTTACGTTTCCTTGAATTTGTTTTTCTATTGTAAAGTTATCTCTTATTTTTTTTGTATTTGCAAGTGTTGATGTTTTTACATATCCAATTTTTCCATTTTCAGTTGTTATTTTCGTCCAACCACTTTCTTCATCAGTTTTTTTCGGAATAATTGTTACATTATCTCCTTTTTCTATTTTATCAACTGTTTTAGAAAGTACTGTTGGTTTGCTCTTTACAGAATTGTTTTTGCTACTGTTGGCATATGTTAATTCTCTATCTAATGAAACTAAAACTACAGTATCTGTATTTTTTACATATGTAGTTTCCACATTATATACACTTTCGCTTATTTCTGAAAAAGGTAAATAGAATTGTTCTCCTATTTTTTTAGCGGGAGCTACTAAATCGACTGTTGCTCCATTTATAGTAGATTTGTTTTCGTTTAGTTTTAAAGTTGCTACTTTTGTTTCTGTTGTTGTTATAATTTGATCATATTTGTTGTCATAGAATATATGGTCATCAAAGAAATTTGCTATATCTTTTGTAGAAATATACACAACTCCATTTTCTACTACTACATCATTTTTTAAGTCTTTAGTAGTATTACTATTATTAATTACTAAATTTGTTTTTCCTATTATTTCATCTTTTTTATAATTTGTCGCAGTTTTCAATACAAATATTACTGCAATTGCAAGTATTATTACTACTATCAACTTGTATAAATAAAACTTTTTTTCTTTAGCCATTTTGGGTACCATTCCTTTTTATTTTATTACTACTTTGAGTATTTTAATAATTGATTTCTAATAACTATTTCTTTCTCTGTTTGCTCTTCCTTAGGTGTCTCTTTTTTTATTTCATCAATATTTATGTATTCTTCCTTATTTATATCATACTGGATGCTGTTGTGTAAATGCTGTTGATAAAAACTTTCTGAATATTCTTTTATTTGATGTAATCCTTGTTGTTCTTCTGCTAAATACTCAGCAATTAATGTTCTTTGCTCTTTATTAAATTTTTCCATTGGATATTCTAAATATTTATATTGCCAAATTGCCATTCTGTCATCACTTGTGAACTTAGAGCTTCTTAAATGATCATTGTTATATTCGACTATGAAACTAGTATCTTTTACTATTATAGTTACATTACTCCAATCAAAATTTTCATACTTTATACAGCTTTTTCTAAGTTTTTTTATTATTTCGAACAACCTATTTGCAAGTTTTAAATATTCATTTTCATCTATATTGAATTTTTGTGGTACTTGATATACATTTATCGGATTTTTCTTTAGTAGGCTCTTAGGAAAATAATAGAAAAACATTTCCCCTGTTTCTCTATTATTTCCTCTTTGCACTACACTCGCATACAAATATATACTCTCCCATTTTTCTGGTATCATATAAAATAATTCTTTTCTTATTCTCTCATATAATCCCTTTATATTAGAGTTTTCTGACATATTTATCCCTCTTATTTTTCTATTATACTTTCTCCTGTCATTTCTTCTGGTTTTTCAAATCCCATTATTTGTAACATTGTTGGTGCTAAATCTGATAATTTTCCTTCTCTTAGTTTTACATTATCTATTCCTACTAATATTAATGGAACTTTGTTTGTTGTATGTGCTGTATGTGGTTCTCCTGTTTTGTAATCAATCATTTGCTCACAATTTCCATGGTCAGCAGTTATTATTAATACTCCATTTTGAGCATTGATTGCTTCAACTACTCTTCCAACACATCCATCTATTGTTTCAACTGCTTTTATTGCAGCTTCTAAACTTCCTGTATGTCCTACCATATCTGGATTTGCATAGTTTAGAATTATGCTATCATATTTTTTAGAGTTGATTGCTTCTAGTACTTTTTCAGTAACTTCTAAAGCACTCATTTCAGGTTTCATATCATATGTTTCTACCTTTGGAGAAGGAATTAAAATTCTATCTTCACCTGGATATTGCTTTTCTTCTCCTCCATTAAAGAAGAAAGTTACATGCGCATATTTTTCTGTTTCGGCAATTCTAAGTTGTTTTAATCCTTGTTTGCTTATGAATTCTCCAAATGTATTTTTTAGCTGTTCTTTTTTGAATGCTATTTCTACATTTGGTAATGTCTCGTCATATGGTGTCATACATACAAAGAATAAATTTAAATCTTTTCTTGTTTCGAATTCGTTAAATTCTGGATCTACTAAAGTTCTGGTTATCTCCCTTGCTCTGTCTGGTCTAAAGTTAAAGAATATTACAGAGTCATTTGGTCCTATTTTTGCAATTGGTTCTGTACCATTACATATTACAGTTGGCTCGATAAATTCATCAAATACTTCTTTTTGATATGATGCTTCAACTGCTTGCATAGCTGATGTTGCAGTTAATCCTTTTCCATTTACTAATGCATCATATGATTTTTGTATTCTTTGCCATCTCTTATCTCTGTCCATACTATAGAATCTTCCTGATACTGTTGCAATCTTTCCAATTCCTTTTTCTTTCATTTTCTCTTCTAGTTGAGCAATATAAGTTTCTCCTGATGCTGGTGGAGTATCTCTTCCATCCATAAAGCAGTGTACATACACATCTTCAAAGTCTTTTCTTTTTGCAAATTCAAGTAATCCAAATAAATGACGAATATGACTATGAACTCCACCATCTGATAGAAGTCCCATTATATGCAATTTAGAATTATGTTTTTTACAGTTTTCTATTGCTTTATTGAATTCTGGTATACTGAAAAAATCTCCATCTTCTATTGATTTTGTGATTTTAGTTAACTCTTGATATACTATTCTTCCTGCTCCTATATTTGTATGTCCTACTTCAGAATTTCCCATTTGTCCTTCTGGTAATCCTACTGCTAAACCACTTGCATTCATTACTGTAGTTTTACAAGTTTTCATTAGTTTATCTATATTAGGAGTTTTAGCTAGCTTTACAGCATTTCCTTGCTCATTTTCATTAATTCCAAAACCATCTAATATCATTAGCATTGTTAATTTTTTATCCATTTTTATTTTCCTTCTTCCTCTAAAATTTATTTGTCATAATTAATTATTTTCTCAAATTCGTCTAACTTCAAACTTGCTCCTCCAATTAGCGCTCCATCAATGTCAGAAGTTTCGAATAATTCTTTTGCATTTGAAGCTTTTACACTTCCACCATATAATATGATTATATTCTCTGAAATTTCTTCTCCATATAGTTCTTTTATTTTATTTCTTATTGCTTTTATGCTATTGTTAGCATCTTCCGAGGTTGCTGTTTTTCCAGTGCCTATTGCCCATATTGGTTCATATGCAATAATTATCTGTTTTGTTTGTTCTTCATTTAATCCTTCTAAGGCTAACTCTACTTGTTTTGTTATTATTTCTTCTGTCTTTCCCTGTTCTTTTTGTTCAAGAGTTTCGCCCACACAAACTATTGGTTTTAAATAATTTTGTAATGCTATTTTTATTTTCTGGTTCACTATTTCATCTGTTTCTGAAAAGTATTGTCTTCTCTCAGAATGGCCTATTATTACATATTCTGTTTTTATTGAGCTTAGCATCTCTGCTGAAACTTCTCCTGTAAAAGCTCCTTTATCTGCCCAATGCACATTTTGCGCTCCTATGTGTATATTTGTTTCTTGAGCAGTTAGTAATGAATAAAATAAATCTGTATATGGCACACACAAAATTACTGTATGTTCTGTTTTCGCAGCACAAGGTGTTAGTCCTGTTATAAAGTCAATCGCTTCGTTTGGAAGCATATTCATTTTCCAGTTTCCTGCTATTACTTTTTTTCTCATTATTATTTATTCCTTCCTAAGGTATAATATTTACCTCTCCACATCCTCTTCTTTAGTTTTTTCATATACGAATCCATCTAATTGTTCGAATAATCTAGCTGTTTCCTTAAGATATGGAATTCTTATATTTCCTTTATTTTCTCGTATTATTTGTTTAACTTCTTCATATGGTATCCATTCAACACTGCTTACTTCTTCTTCTTCTAATTCGAAATCTGTTTCTGGAATCTGTCTATTCAATTTTAAATAATACCAAGGAACTATATAATTTCCTTTTCTTCCATACTTTCTGAAGTCCATTCTTGCTGTTCCAACTTTTTGTATATTAGAAAATTCATTTTTTCTTATTGCTTTTTCCCCTAATTCTTCTATTATCTCTCTTGCTACCGCATGGCGCTCTATTTCTCTGCTTCTGACGTGTCCTGAACAAAGATCCAACATTCCTGCATCTTGTGTTTCTCCTCCACTTCGTCTTTGCATAAGCACCTCATTTTCGTTATTCAATATCCAAATTTGGAATGCTTTTATTAGTTTTCCTTCTTTTATTGCTTCTTCTTTAGATAGTGTTTCTTGTGTTCTGACTCCGTTTTCGTCAAACACATCTACTAACTCTTCTGCCAAATAATTCATCCTTTCTATTTATCTAATAGACATTCTACTCCTGGAAGTTTTTTGCCCTCTAAAAATTCTAGAGATGCTCCTCCTCCTGTTGAAATATGTGTAAATTTATCACTTATTCCTAATTTTTCGATAGCTGCTGCTGAATCTCCTCCACCTATTATTGTTGTTACTCCATCTAGATTTCCTAAAAATTCAGCTATTTTATTTGTTCCTATTGCAAATTGATCAAGTTCAAATGCTCCAAGTGGACCATTCCATACTACTGTCTTTGCTTTTGCAAGTTCTTCCTCATATAGTTTAATTGTTTCTTCTCCTATATCGAAACCTTGCCATCCCTCTGGTATTTCGTTTATTTTTACTGTATCACTTTCTGTATCTTTGTCGAATTCTTTTCCTATTTTAGTATCTACAGGTAGCATTAGTTTTACACCTTTTTGTTTTGCTTTTTCTATTAGGTTTAAAGCTAAATCTAATTTATCTTCTTCACATATTGAGTTTCCTATATTTCCACCCATTGCTTTTACAAATGTGTATGCCATTCCTCCGCCTATTAGCAATGTATCCACTTTTTCTAATAAATTATCTATAACTCCTATTTTGTCTGAAACTTTCTTTCCTCCAAGTATAGATATAAATGGTCTTTCTGGATTTTCTAAAGTTGTTCCTAAGAAGTTAATTTCTTTTTCCATTAAGAATCCTGCTACTGCTGGTAAAAATTCTGCTACACCTGCTGTTGAGCTATGTGCTCTATGAGCTGTTCCAAATGCATCATTTACATATACTTCTGCCATACTAGCAAGTTCTTTTGCAAATTCTCTATCGTTTGCTTCTTCTCTTGCATCAAATCTGATATTTTCTAGTAAAACTACTTCTCCGTTTTTCATATTTTCTGTTAGGTTCTTAGCACTTTCTCCTATTATATCATCTGCTAATTTTACTTCTATTCCTAATAGTCTTGATAGTTCTTTTTGTACTGGAGCTAGAGAGAATTCTTTTTTTACTTCTCCTTTTGGTCTTCCTAAATGAGAACATAGTATTACTTTACAATTATTATCTAATAGATATTTTATTGTTGGTAATGCTCCTACTATTCTTCTATTATCTGTTATGTTAAAGTTTTCATCTAATGGAACATTAAAGTCACATCTTACAAGTACTTTCTTATCTTTTAAATCGATATCTCTTATAGTTTTTTTATTCATATTTAATCCTCCTGTTTTTTAAAGACACATATTAGAAATTTGCTTAAATTTCTAATATCTAGCTTTTATATAGTGGAGGTTAGAAGTCTAAAACTAGACTTCTAACTTCTTTTTTATTTCTTCTTATTTATGATCAACTCTTGCCATGTGTGTTGCTAAGTCTACTAATTTGTTTGCATATCCCCACTCGTTGTCATACCAAGCAACTAATTTTACAAATGTGTCTGTTAGCATAATTCCAGCTTTTGCATCAAATATTGATGTATGAGAATCTGTTAGGAAGTCAGAAGATACTACGTCTTCATCAACATATTCAACTATTCCTTTCATTTCTCCTTCTGCTGCTTTCTTTACTGCTGCACATATTTCTTCATATGTTGTTGGTCTTTCTAGGTTACATGTTAAGTCAACAACTGATACATCCATTGTTGGTACTCTGAATGCCATTCCTGTAAGTTTTCCACTTAGTTCTGGAATTACTTTTCCAACAGCTTTTGCAGCTCCTGTTGAAGATGGTATTATATTGCCACCTGCAGCACGTCCGCCTCTCCAATCTTTTTTAGATGCTCCATCAACTGTTTTTTGTGTAGCTGTTATTGAATGAACTGTTGTCATTAATCCTTCTTTTATTCCAAAGTTATCATTTATAACTTTAGCAAGTGGTGCTAAACAGTTTGTTGTACAAGATGCATTCGATACAATGTTCATACTTGGATCATATTTATCCTCGTTAACTCCCATTACAAACATTGGAGCATCTTTTGAAGGTGCACTTATTACAACTTTTTTTGCTCCTGCATTTAAATGAGCTTGAGCTTTTTCTGTTGTAGTAAATACTCCTGAACATTCTAATACATATTCTACTCCATTTTCTCCCCAAGGAATATTATTTGGATCCATTTCGTTATAAACGTTTAATGTTTTTCCATTAACAATTAGTTTTCCTTCTTCTGATTTTATCTCTCCTTTAAATCTTCCGTGCATTGAGTCATATTTTACCATGTATGCCATGTAGTCTGCTGCTATAAATGGATCATTTATTGCAACAACCTCTACCTCGTCATTTTCTAAGGCTGCTTGAAGTGCTAGTTTTCCTATTCTTCCAAAGCCATTGATTCCAACTTTAACTGACATAAAATTTTTCCTCCTCTTTAGATATTTTTGTTCTATTTTAGTCTTTCTAGACAGTTATCATTTTATACCAAAAACAAATAGTTTTCAAGTATTTTTATGATTATTTATATATTATTTAAACTAAAAAATTTGTACTTCATAAGTACAGCAAAAAACAGCAAGCTTAATAATACTTGCTGTTTTATTATTTACTAAAATTTCATTTTTTGGAATATGAAGTTTACTCCTTCTTCATCTGAAATCTCTTGATGCCAGAAATCATTTATTGCTTTAAATGTTGCTGCTTGTCTTGGAGTTAATTCTATCTTTATTTCTTGAAATAAGAAATTCTTTACTTTTGTCCATGTGCTTATTTTGCTTGGTACTGATGCATCAAATTGATTTTGTATAATATTATCATTATTTGGTATTTCCATTTTAATTTCCTCCTTTGTAGGCCTATTATTATCTAATATACTTATACTATAAATTTAAAAATTTATCAAGTACTTTTTAAAATTTTTTTAATTTTTTATTTTGTTTTTTTGGTTGTTTTCTTTTTTGTAGTTTTTCTTTTTGTTTTCCTTGCAGTTCTTTTTGGTGCTTTTTCCTTCTCTTCTTCAGGATTCCAAGGTTCTCCAGCCTTTGGTTTATCCCAAGAGATAAATTTGCAAGTTTCTTCAGTGTTTTTGTTGTTCTCACAAATATAGTAGTTTTTTCCTCTCTTTGTTTTACGAACTTGCACTTCTCCCCCACAAACAGGGCAAGGAACATCTATTGTTACTACAAAAGGTTTTACATTCTTACATTCTGGATATCCTGGGCAAGCAAGGAATTTTCCATATCTGCTCATTTTTATAACCATCATTCTTCCACATTTATCGCATTTAACATCACTAACTTCATCTTCTAGTTTTACATGTTCTAGCTCTTTGTCTACTTTTTCTAATTCTTTTTCAAATGGTGGATAGAATTCTCTAAGTATTTGTTTCCATTCTTCTTTTCCTTCTGCCACTTCATCGAATTCATCTTCAACTCTTGCTGTAAATGTTACATCTATTATGTCTGTAAAATTTTCTGTTAATAATGTATTTACTACTTCTCCAAGTTGTGTTGGAACTAATTGTTTTTTGTCTTTTTCTATATATCTTCTTTCGATTATTGTTGTTATTATTGGTGAATAAGTACTTGGTCTTCCTATTCCTTTTGTTTCTAGTTCTTTTACAAGACTTGCCTCTGTATATCTTGCTGGTGGTTCTGTAAAGCTTTGTTTCGCATCCAATTTTTCTTTTTTTACTTCTTGATTTAGCTCTAGTTTCGGAATATTTGTGCTTTCTTCTTCGTCTTCCTTAGAGTCGTTACCTTCTACATATAGTGTCATAAATCCTTTAAATTTCAAGTTTTGTCCACTTGCTTTGAATTTATATTCATTTACATCTATGTCTACACTTATTGTGTCATACACAGCTGCTGCCATCTGACTTGCTATAAATCTATTATATATCAGCTTATACAATTTGTATTGATCTGCTGTAAGCGAATCTTTTATACTATCTGGTGTTATATGAATATATGTTGGTCTTATACCCTCGTGTGCATCTTGTGCATCTTTATTTTGCCTATAATATCTGTTCTCATAATAATTAGCTCCATAAGTTTGTGTTATTACTTCTTTTGCTACTGCTCTTGCTTCTTCAGATATTCTTGTAGAGTCAGTTCTCATATATGTTATAAGTCCTACACTACCTTTTTCTGGTATTCTTACACCTTCATATAATCCTTGTGCAACTGACATTGTTTTCTTGATCGTAAATCCTATTTTTCTTGATGCTTCTTGTTGCATTGTACTTGTTGTAAATGGTGGAGCTGGAGTTCTTTTCTTTTCTCCATTCTTTATGTTTGTAACTATATATTTTCCATTCTTTATATTTGATAGAATTTCGTCTACCTCTTCTTTTTTATGCAATTCAACCTTTTTGTCATTTTTACCATAAAACTTTGCAACAAAATCTTGTTTTGATTTTTCATCTAGTAATGTAGCGTATATATTCCAATATTCTTCTGGTATGAAGTTTCTTATCTCATTTTCTCTATCTACAATTAATTTTACTGCAACTGATTGAACTCTTCCTGCAGATAAACCCGGTTTAACTTTTTTCCATAAAAGTGGACTTATTTTGTAACCAACTATTCTGTCTAGCACTCTTCTTGCTTGCTGAGCATCTGTTAAGTTCATATCTATTTTTCTAGGTTGTTTTATCGATTCTTTTACCGCTTCTTTTGTTATCTCGTTAAATGTTACTCTGCAAACAGAATCTTCTGGTATTTCTAGAATCTTTGCTAAATGCCAAGCTATTGCTTCTCCTTCACGGTCAGGGTCGGTTGCAAGGTACACTACATCAGCGCCTTTTGCTTCCTTTTTTAGAGATTTTATTAAGTCTCCTTTTCCTCTGATGTTTATGTATTCTGGTTCAAAATCGTGTTCTATATCTACTCCTAATTTTGATTTTGGCAAATCTCTTATATGTCCCATTGAAGCAACTACCTTTGTATTCGCTCCCAAAAACTTTTTTATTGTATTAGCTTTTGCTGGTGATTCAACAATGATTAATTTATTTGACATCATTTTCTCCTTATATTTTATTACTATAGTATTGTAGCTTACTTTTGTTTATTTTTCAAGCTTTTAGACAAAATTTCTTTTTTATGTCAATTTTCTACAAAATTTTTCTATAATTGTTATTAAGTAATCATCCGTAAACGTTTCTTTATAAGTATACTTAAAATCAAAAATATACAACCTAGATTTCAATTATTGCGAAATCCTGATTGTACTCGTTTCCATTTTTTATTTTATAACATATCATATATCATTTGTGGATTTTTTCTTAAATCAGTTATTACATCATTTGTTGCCGTTGGTGTCACTCTATTCTTCATTAATATTTTTAATAAATTCTCAATTATTTCTTTGTTGTTTGATATATAATTTATCCTGCTTTTCTCTCTAGTTGTTGTTTTTCCTTGTTTTTGTTCTTTTATTATTTCTATTCCGTACTTTTTGTTAGTTCCTTTTCTTATTAGCTTTTTGATTCTGTAATACTTTATATCTATTTCTTGATTGTTTTGACCTAATTCTAATTGGTCTATTTTTGCAACACCATAAAGTTTTCTTATATTTAGCATAAAAATTCTTCCCTTCTTATTTGTTTCCGGTATTTTTTATCATACACCACAACAAGTAAAAAGGCAAGAACTTTCGTACGACTAGTTTTTACAGTTTTCGACATTTATCGACATTTTGATTTCTTCATATATCTTTTCTTCCACATTCTCTTTTGCTACACTCAATGCTTTCTCTCCCATCTGAGTTAGCTTTTCCTTATCTTTTATCATATTGTTTATTTTATTATTTAAAACTATATGTGTTAAATTTTTATCTAATATAATTTGTGCAGATCCAGCATTCTGTAATACCTTAGCATTATATTCTTGATGATTTTCTGTTGCAAATGGAAATGGTATAAATATTGCTGGTTTTCCAAGTAAAGCTATTTCTGTTATCGTCATAGCTCCGCTTCTGCAAACTACCAAATCTGATATCTGCATTACTTCTTGCATATTATATATGTAAGGTAAAATCTTTGTATTTTTGATATTATTTATATCTATTTGTTTATCTTTTAACTCTTGTTTTACAGTTTCATAGTTGTTTGTTCCAGCAGCCCAAATTATTTGGTAATTTTCATTCATTTTATTTTCTATTATCCCTATTAGCGCTTTGTTTATTGATACAGCTCCTTGGCTTCCTCCAAATACAAGTATAGTTGGCAATTCAGAATTTAATCCTAATTCTCTTATTTTATTTCTTTTTTCTTCTATTGACATATAGCTTCTTTTTATTTTTGTTGGATTGCCTGTTACTACTACTTTTTTTGCTTTAGGAAGTCTTTCTTCTGCTTCTTTAAATCCAACTAAAATCTTTTCTGCATCTTTAGATAATAGTTTCACTGCAACTCCCGGGAAGGCATTACTTTCGTGAAGAATAATTGGAATTTTTAATTTTTTTGCAGCCATTCCAACAGATACACATATATACCCACCTGTTCCTATTACTACATCTGGTTTAAATTCTTTTAATATTTTTTTTGCTTCACTTATAGATTTTATAGTCTTAAAAAGTCGTTTAATATTGTCAATATTTATCTTTCTATTTATTCCATATGAATTAATACATTCTAGTTTATATCCAGCTCTTGGTACCAAATCAGTTTCTAATCCTCTGTTAGTACCTATAAATATTATTTCCGAGTTTGGCTCTTTTTCAATTATTTTATTTGCAATTGCTATTCCTGGATTTATATGGCCTCCAGTTCCTGCCGCTGCTATAACTACTTTCATTTCTATTCCTCTCAATTTAAAATTTTCGCCCAAGAAAGGGCGTCCCTCCTGGGCGAAGTCTTAAACTTTTGCACCTGCTCTTGATATATTCAGCAATATACCTACAGATGCCAGTAATATAACTAACGCTGTTCCTCCATAACTAAAGAATGGAAGTGCCATTCCTGTTGTTGGAATCGACGCTGTTACAACTGCTATATTTATAATTGTTTGTATGGCAACTAATGTTGTTATTCCTATTGCTATTAAACTTCCAAACATATCAGGGGCTTTCATAGATATTACTATTCCCCTCCAAACAAATACTGCAAATAATGCTATTATGGCCACACATCCCACAAATCCTAATTCTTCCGCAACTATTGCAAATATAAAGTCGTTTTGTGGTTCTGGTATGTATAAGTATTTCTGTTTACTATTTCCAAGTCCAACTCCAAACAAACCTCCCGAGCCTATTGCATACAAACTTTGTATCATTTGGTAACCTGTTCCTGTTGCATCTGACCAAGGATCAAAAAATACTTTTATTCTGTCTAATCTAAAGCTTTCTGATGTTCCTCCAACACCTTTCATTTGATCTACTTTTCCTTTTAACAGTAAGATTGCTCCTGCTGCCCCACCAGCTAGACCAGCCCATACAAAGTGTAACATCCTAACTCCAGCCATTAACATCATTACGAATGTAATAACAGATATTACTAAAGATACGCTCAAATGGTTTTGTACTTTATATAAAATTGCTACCGGTATTGCTAAAAATATTAATGGTTTAACAAAACCTCTCCAAAAATCTTTTAACTCACTTTTATGGTCAGATAAGTATCCTGCATAAAATATTATAAGTCCTATCTTAGTAATCTCTGATGGTTGGAATTGTCCGAAGTCCTTTTATTTCTATCCATCTTAATGCTCCATTTACTGTTTTTCCCAGTCCAGGAACTAGTACTAATAGTAAAACTGCAACTGATACTACATATACAAACCAATAATATTTCTTATAGAATCTGTAGTCTATTTTTGAAATAAATAACATAACAAATATTCCTAAAACAGCAAATATAAACTGTTTTATGAAATATGTATAACTACTTCCTGTCTTTGATAATGCCGAAGGAGCACTTGCTGACAAGACCATAACAACCCCTAGAGATACTAATATCAATACAGTTATTACTAATACATAATCCATTTTGTTATTTAAAAAATTAGAAAATCTTTTAACTTTTTTCTCGCTCTTATTTGGCATTTGTTCATCCTTCCCTTTATTCTAGATTGCCATTATTCCTATAACACAGGCAATTAATGTTACAATGCTAAAAACTGAAACTATTGTATTTTCATTCCATCCTGATAATTCAAAATGATGATGTAATGGTGCCATTTTGAATATTCTTTTCTTTGTTCTCTTATAATGAGCTACTTGTATTATATCTGATAATGTTTCTAATACTGGTACTATTGCTATTATTAATAATAGTATTGGCATTTTTAAATATATTGCCATAACCGACACTGCTCCTCCAAGTAGTAACGATCCTGTATCACCCATAAATATTTTTGCTGGATGCAAGTTGAATAGTAAAAATGCTAAACATATTCCTATTAAGCTTGTTCCAAATACTACTATTTCTTTTACTCCCGTTACTATTCCTATAACAGTTAAACAGGTTAATATTATTGTTGTTACTGATGTACTTAAGCCATCTATTCCATCTGTTAAATTGATAGCATTTGTTGTTGCAAGCATTACTACTATTGTAAATGGAATATACAACCATATTGGTAATGTCACTGTTGTTTTTGCAAATGGTATTATTATGTCTGTTCCTATGTTCATTACTTTTACTAGATATACTGTAAATACAGTTGCTATTATTAATAAACCTAACATTTTATATTTTGGTTTTAGTCCATCTGTATTCCTCAATACAACCTTTTTGAAATCATCTATAAGTCCTACTAATCCAAATCCCAATGTGGCTACTAATAATGGTAAAAGGTTTTGAGCCATATCTCTTTCTACTTGAGCCTCTTTTCCTGCATACCCAAAGTACACTACTCCACCAATTATGATTAAAGATAACATCATAATTATTCCACCCATAGTTGGTGTTCCTTGTTTTTTTAGATGTGAACGTGGTCCGTCATCTCTCTCGTTTTGTCCTATTTTCTTTTTTCTTAGTATTGGTATTATTATTAGTGCTATTACAAATGCTACAGCAAATGCTAGCAAGAGTATCTTTATATGATATTCCATATTTTCCTCCTAATTACATTTCTCCTTTGATTATTTTGTTTACTATTATTCTTTCATCAAAAGGATGTGTTTCTCCTTTGATTTCTTGATATGGCTCATGTCCTTTTCCTGCTAGAACAATTATATCTTTTTTACTAGCCATATTTATTGCATATCTGATAGCTTCAACTCTATCTACTATACATATATATTTTCCTTTTGTCTTTTTAATTCCTTCTTCTATTTGATTAACTATTTCTTGAGGTTCTTCATCTCTTGGGTTATCAGAAGTTATTATAGTAAAATCTGCTATTTTTCCTGATATCTCGCCCATTATAGGTCTTTTACCAGAATCTCTATTTCCACCACATCCAAATACAGAAATTACTCTACCTCTTGTATAAGCTTTTACTGCACTTAGGATATTTTGTAAGCTTTCTGGTGAATGTGCATAATCTATCATTATAGTTAATTCTTTGCTATTGTTTACAAGTTCAGATCTTCCTGGAACTCTTACTTCTAGTAATGCATCTTTTATAGCTTCTGTCGAGCAACCTAATTTTGTTGCCACACTAATTGCAGCTAGACTATTGTAAACACTAAATCTTCCTGGTATTCCTACCTTAATTCTTTCATTTCTTTCTCCAATTTTAGCTCTAAAATCAACATATGAATTTGTAATTGTGATGTCTTTTGCTAATAAATCGCAAGTATTATCTATTCCATATGTCTTTATATCGCATTCTGGTACTAATTTTGGTATTTTGCAAGCTTGAATGTCATCAGCATTTACAAAACCCGTTTTACACATTTTAAATAATTTAAGTTTAGAATTAAAATAATCCTCCATATTTGGATGCTCTTTTGGACTTATGTGGTCCTCAGAGAAGTTTGTAAATACTGCTATATCAAAGTTGCATCCAGCAACTCTATGTAATTTTAAACTTTGAGATGATACTTCCATAACAACTGCTTTACAGCCTTCTTCTGCCATTTTTGCAAAATTTCTTTGTAGTTCTATACTTTCTGGTGTTGTTCTAGAATTATCTTTTAATTTATTTTCACCTATATATGTAGCAATTGTCCCAATTAACCCTGCTTTTATTCCTTGCTTTTGTAATATTTCTTTTATCATAAAAGTTGTTGTTGTTTTTCCTTTTGTTCCTGTTACTCCGATTAATTTGAATTTACGAGATGGATTGTCATAGAAGTTACAAGCGCAAATAGCCATCGCATATCTTGCATCTGGAACTACTATTAATGTAACGTCTGATGGTATATTTAGACTTTTTAAGTCTGTTGTTTCATCAACTAATATTACTTTTGCTCCTTTTTCTATTGCAGATGGTATAAACTGAACTCCATCTGTCGAAAATCCTTTAATTGCAAAAAACATGCTTCCTTCTACTATGTTTCTTGAATCATTTTCTATTGTTGTTACTTCTCTATCAATTTCTCCTTTTGCTTTAATATTTTCTAGTCCTACTAGTATTTGTTTTAAATTCATAATTTATTTTCCCTCCACGCTTTTTAAGCTGGTATTATTGTTTTAACATATAGCAATTGCTATCATCGTCAATTTGTCTTTTATATTATATAATTAAAAAATGATTTTGTATAGAGTTTTACAAATTTTTTTAACTTTTAGTCTAGTAATGATATATTCCTTTTTATATACTATTATTTGTTTTACGTTTTATTCTTAATTTATTAGATTTCACTACAATAAAAAACAGATTAGACTAAGAATGTCTAATCTGATAATTTTTATTGTTCTGTTCTTATTTCTAATAATTTCTCTTTTAATTGTCCTTCTATATTTTGTAATTCCACTTCTGCTTCTTTTCTCTTCTCTCTTCCAGCTTCGTGAATTGCAATTAGTTGATCTAATGTGTCTATAATATCTTGATTTGTTTTTTGAAGTGTTTCTACATCTACTATAGCTCTTTCTGATTCTTGTGCTATCTCTATTGTTCCTTGTTTTAATGTTTCACTGTTTTTCTTTAGCATTTCATTTGTCATATCTGTTACAGCTTTTTGAGCATCCAATGCTGATTTAGCATGTGTTATTCCTAAAGCTATAACAATTTGATTCTTCCAAAGTGGAATTGTGTTTATTAAAGAGCTTTGTATTTTTTCAACTAATTCGCTATCATTATTTTGTATTAATCTAATTTGTGGCGCCATTTGAATTGATATTATTCTTGTAGTTTTTAAATCATATAATTTCTTTTCAAATCTGTTTATTGTTGCTGCCATATCATTAACTGCTTGTACATCAGTTTGATCATTGCTTTCTTGTGCAACTCTTTGTAATTCTGGTAAAACAGTTTCTTTTAGTTCTTGTATTTTTCTTTCACCTGCGATTATATATAATGATAATTGTTTAAAATATTCTAAGTTTTTCTCATACATAGAATCATATACAGCTATATCTTTTAACATTTGAAGTTTGTGACCTTCTAATTGTTTTTCTATTTTACCTATATTTCCCTCTACTTTGTTATATCTTGCTATTAATTTTTCTAATTCTTTTTTTGCTGAATGGAATAATTTTGCAATTCCTGTGTATTCTTTTCTTGGAATATCGCTATCAAATTGTTTGATTTCTACTACTAAATCTGATAATAAATCTCCAACTTCTCCTGTGCTTCTTGTTTTTACATTATCTAATACTGAATCTGAAAATTTTGATATATTATTTTGTGCAGAAGCTCCATATTGCAATATTTCTGTTGTATTTTTAGGATCTATTTTAGCAACAAATTCGTCTATTGCTTTCTTTTCTTCTTCTGGTAGTTCATTGTAGTTTAATGATTTCTCTACCTCTTCTTCTGTAACTTTTTTCTCCTGGATTAAACTGTTTTCAACTTTGCTTGTATCAATATTTGATACCACTTTTAGTTCTAAATTTTCCATATTAAATTTCTCCTTTTTATTCTTTCTCAATTATGGCTTGAGATTGCCATTATTGACCTAAATATGAAATCATTTCATCATACATTTTCATTTTTAAACTTGATACTGTGCTTGTTATGCTTTGTGGAATTCCTGAAACATTTACTTTTGTTACATCATAGTTTCCACCAGTAATACCTGTTCTAAATCCGTATCTTGACCATGCGATTTGTCCAATATCTTTATCTTCAAATGCTTTAAAGAATTCATTTCCCGTTTCATTAAATGTTGCTATACAATGTGAATTCCATATTGTAGGAGTTGGGTATAGTATTCTAATTTTATCCTTTACTTGTTCCCATCCATCAGGATTCGAGTTTGCAAAATCTATTACACTTTTTTCATAGTCGACTATCATTGGTTTTCCACCAACTCCTGTCTTTAAGTATAATTCAAACAAATCCGCCGGAGTATTATTCATATACCCTGATTTTATATAAAATTCTTTCAAATTCTGTAAGTTTGCTTGTAAATTTTCCTCTGTTACAGTTCCGCCACACATTATTGATAATAATAAACCATAATATGTTGCTCCTGGTGATGATGTAACTGGGTCTGTTGAGTCTATGTTTATAGTTCCATATAACATATCTACTCCTATATCAGACCATTTCTTTCCTTTTAATATATAAGATATTAATTTGTTCATATCTGTTATATAATAAACATTATCTTTTTGTGTTACTATATTTTCTTTTATTAAAGCATCTACTACTATATCCCAGCTATAAATAACTATTGGAGTATTTAATGTAAGACCTCCTTCTAATACTCTATCCCTTTGAGCTTCTCCTTTTGATGTATCTGCGCTTACTTTAAAATAATCGTAGAATCTTTGGTCAGAGCAAAACATTGCATCATATTTGCCTCCATTTTTTCTAACTAATGGATCTTTTACAATCTTTCCATTGCTCCAAGAATCATATGTTACTTTTAGTCCATATTTTTCTTTCATTATATTATTTACTTCTTCGTCTGCTAAGAAGTTTTCTTTTCCGCCCCCTGTAGCAACAAATACTTGCTTTAGATTACTATCCACTAGTGCATCTTTGTTGTTTAATGTTGTTGCAACTACTATTATAATTATTAGAACCACTAATATTGCAAATCCTAAAAAAGCTTGTTTTTTTCTGTCCATTATTACACCTCCTTATCTTTCTTTTCTATATTAAAATCTATCTCATCCAAAAATCCATCCGACTTTAGCATCGATTCAAAAACTTTTAATTCAGCATCTGTATCAACCATTTCTGTCTGATATATGTTACTTAACTGTTCTTCAAAAGCTGCCTTGATTTTTGCAATCATATCTTCAACTGATGACATAAATTTTTTGCTATCTTTTGTATTTAATCTTTGATTTTCTATTTCATCATATCTTTCTAATATTTTCATTGTTACCGGTAAATAGTAATTTAAGAAATTTCTAACCTTCTTTATCTTTTCTGGTTTCTTTTCTACAGTTTCAATAATCTTATTTGTTGTACCAACTATAGACTTTACATTTTGTACCAATTGAGGACTCTCTAATTGTTTAGAAATATTTTGCATTTTTATTGTTAACTCTTTTGCTTTCTTTATAGCAATTCTATCTTCCATTTCAAAATTGTCAGATATGTCGATTTTTTTCTTATCTCTGAATATTAGTATTCCAGCTCCATATGCAGCAACCCCTATTGCAGCAGATGGTAACGCAGCTAGTCCGCATGCCAAATATGGCACTGCAAAAAATGTTCCTCCTAGTAAACAAGAATAAATATATTCCTTTTTCAATTTTGTTCCTCCTCTAATTGTAGCTTCTAACTTTTTTAAATGCTTCTAGTAAATTAGTTCTTCCATCAAATACCTTTGCATTACTTAGCTTTGCTATATCATCCAATTGGCTTGCCGAAGCACTTCCAAACATTATACTATATATTGGTATATCTCTTTTTATATCATTGTAAGTTTTTCTTACATCGTATAAATTTCCTTTATTTGATAGTCCATCTGTCATCAATATTATAGAAACATTATACTGGTCAACATCTTCTGTTTTTAGTATATTTAGCGCTTCTGTTGTTGCTAAATATATATTAGTCATTCCTGTTGGTTTTTCATTTTCTATATTCTCAATCAATTGTTGTGTTTGTACTCCATCTGATATATTCCAGCTGTTTATTATGCTTTGATTAAATGTTATGACTGATATTTTATCTTTGCTTGAGAACTGAAGCATATTCTTTGAAGCTTCCTCTTCTGTTAATATATATTTCATTGCTGAAACTAATTGTTTTTCTCCATCTCCAGACATGCTTCCCGAGTAATCTAAACAAAATACAGTATGCGTTGGTTTTCTTAACTCTGATTGATATAAAGCTAGTGCTTTCTTTATCACTGCTGTGCTTGGATATTTTACAGGAACCAGATATTTAGTTGTGTCTATTCCCCAATTTGGATTAAATATCGTTTTATCTGCATTAGGATTAACTCCTCCATACCAAACTCTTCTACCTGTTTTTAATAATTCCTGTTGTCCTTCTTCACTTAAAACATAAGCCTGCAACTTTTCGAATATTGCTAATTTATCTTTGTCAGAATTATCAATATATGCTAGTGGAGAATCAGATATTGATACACCATCTTTTGCATACACTATATACAATGGTTCTCTTCCTTGTTCTTCTAATTTTTTGTTTATGTTTATAATTGAAGTTTCATATGTTACAACCGCTTCATAATCACCTTTTATAAACATTTCCTCCAAAAATTCTTCACTTCCAGATGATCTTGTCACCCCTGAAAATAAACTTTTTACATTTTCCTTTAACTCTTCATTCTCTAAATCTTCTACTTTTAAGATTTCTGGATTACCAGCAAGAGTTGTTAAAAATCCCAGATAAGCTGTAGCTCCAGTGTTTGTTTGTGTTGCAGATGACATGCTAAATTTCAATTTTCCATTTTGTATCTCTGTTAATATATCTTTTGTGCTTACTTCTTTATCTACAAAACCTAGCTCTTTTGCTTTTGATTTCTTTATTCCAAATACTACTGGATTTATACTTGTCGATTTCGAATTCTTTACTGACACTGTTTTGTCTAACATATATAACCAGATCGAATTAGATGTCCAAACTGCATCATATTGTTCTTTGCTGTTTAGCTTGTCCATTATATCAATTGTTCCGGCATAATCAATACTTAATTTTATGTTGTTTTTTCTTGCAAATTCTTGTAGTGTTTGCTCTAAATCAGTATTTTCAGAACTAGAAATTAATCTAAATGTTTTAGTTGTAGTTATATTATCATTTGGTTTTACATCATACTTCATCGTTCTTAGGTATGCTAACACCAAAAAAACAATTGCAACTATAATAAGCCACCATATGTCTTTGTTCTTCTTCAACTTTCTCCCCCTTTCTCAAGAAATAAAATGTTTTAATCTTTACGATTTTTATTTCTTATTATTACACGTATTATATCATTATCAAAATATTTTTGTAAATATTTATTGTATTCTTTATAAAAAAAGTACTACTGTAAATTTATTACATATAGTACTTCTTTTATAAATTAACGCTCTATTTCTTGTTTTTCTCTCAATCTTTTTACTAGTTCTGGGTAGATTTTAGCATATGAAAAACTTGCTTTTGGGTCTCCTGTAATCTTTCTTTCAAGATTATCCAGAAATCCTTCGTGACCATATAGATTTCCCATTCTTGCTGAATCAGCTCTCTGCCTTGCAGTATTGCTATACCATGGAATTTGTTCATCATCTTTAGCTATAACCTCATATGGTACTAATTCTTCACCAACATAAGCAGCTCCAAAATTTCTATGATGTCCCTCAATAATATAATTCACTCCGTCAACATTTACTACTTCAATACTGTTGTCTGGAAAATATCCATTAGTTTTTATACTTTCTACCATTTCTTCAAATGTATATGATGCAGGTCCCAGTGTATCCATTTCTCTTTGTAATGGTACAAATATTTCTGGGCTAGCCCAATGTTTAGCATATTCTTCGCCATCTTGATATCTATCTGAACATTCCATTATAATATGTGCAATAGACTCTGGACTTGAATATGAAGTATCAATTACTAAATCATAGTTACTCTCATCTGTTAAATCTATTCCATATATCTTCTTATATCTCTCTATTTCTCCAATTTTTCTTTCTTCTCTTTCTTGCACAGCTTCTTCCACCGAAGAATATTTGTCTTCATTTCCTCTTGTTTTATCTTCAAATAATCTCTTTCCAGCAACCCTTGGATCGGTTGTTAGTCTAACTGCAAATGAATCCGGAATATTAGCAAAAGCTAATCTAGAATCTATAATCCATGCTTCTTCTGGATGTTGTTCTTTATTTATTTCTATTCCTAACTTTTTCGTTCCCTCATCTATTATGGCATCAACAATGTGTCTTATATCATCAAAAGCTTCACTGTTGTTTGCATCTTCTATTGTAAAATGCGATAAATCTGTTCCGTTTTGCATCAATGTTGCCATGGTCTTTGATATTATTTTTCTATATTCCTCTTTTTGAAATAACTCCTTTACTTCTGGTCTTTGCAAAATCTCATCTTTATTCTCATTGCTGAAGTTTCTCATCAACTCTATAATAGAATTAAAATATTTTCTAAATTCATTTCCTGTAGAGTGCATATGAATATTTTCTGGTTGATATCCTTGTTCAACTAGTTCATGAATAAGTTTTTTTGCTACCGTTCCCTTTCCACTAACAGGTTCTCCAGATAATGTTATAATTTTATTTTTTATTTTTCCCATCATTTAACCTTCCTTTATTTCTTTCGAATATACTCAACTAATATTATTTTACAATATAAAAATACTCATGTCAAATACTACCAATTTTTAAAAAAGTAACTAGAAGTCTTGCTTCTAGTTACTCGAACCAAATAAGTCCTGTGATATCATATCTAATCTCTTTTTGCACATTTTTATTTCTTTTTGCATTATTATATCTATTTCTTCTGTATATTCATTTTTTCTCATTTCTTCAAAGTCTTTTAGATTTAACACTGTATCTTCTATGTTTTTAAAATTTATTTTCGTTGTCATACTATTAGTTCTTCCACTTGTATAATCATGAACCACAAAATCAGCTATTTTATAGCTTTCTGATTTCATTACTCCTTTATAGACAAACAATACATCCTCATAAAATCTATGCTCTGGAAATCTAATTCTATTTTTCTCTAGAAATGCTCTATTCCAACATTTACTCCAAGGATTTGGATATTTATCAATGGCAACTTTATATCTTTTCGTGCAAGTTTCCTCTGTTGGCATTACTAATTCATATCTATCTCCAGTAATCTGAAATCCTAAATATATAACATCAGGTGTATCATTTCCTATTAAGCAATCTAACTGTTCTAATACATTATCATTAGATAACTTGTCGTCTCCATCCAAAAATACAATGTACTCTCCTGTAGCCACATCTAGCCCAGTATTCCTTGCTCCTCCTGCTTTTTTATTTTCTTTGTGTTCTATATATTTAATGTTATCGTACTTTTGACATAATTCTAATATTTTTTTGCCTGTATCATCTGTTGAGCAGTCATTCACCACTATTATTTCTATATTTTGAAATGTCTGAGTTTCTATGCTCTCTAGTGCTCTTTGAATATAATCTTGTATATTATATGCCGCTATTATTATACTAAATCTTTTTTGCTTTACTTGCTGGTCCATCTTTTATTTTAGACTCCTTTCCATTCATTACTGCTTCAAATAGTTCTATTAAGTTTTCAGCTGCCATACTGCTTGTCCATTTTTGTGTAATATATTCATATGCATTTTTTGACAACTTTGCTCTTAACTTTTTGTTATCTAATAATTCTTTTACTTTTAGTTCAAAATCTTTATATTTCTCATACATCATACCATTTTCATTATCTTGTATCAGAAACGGTACTGATCCCATCTTTTTATTTGCAACTATTGCACATCCTGCATTCATTGCTTCATTTACTACTGCTCCCCAGCCTTCTGAAGAATCGCTTGTTGCAATAAATATATTAGCCTTTTCCATATAATCTTTTACTTTATCGCTTGGCACTTGTCCTACCAATTTTACCACATCTTCTAGATTTTCTTTTTTGATAGTTCTTTTTATCCTATCTTGTAGCACTCCTGCCCCTAACATTGTAATTTCAAAATTATATTTCTGTTTTTTTAAGTTTTTTGCTAACTTGATTACAACCTCTGGATGTTTCCATTTTATAAATCTTGCCACCCATACTATTTCCATCTTCTCATTGTGTTCTTTTTCTTCAATTAATTTTTCTATATCATATGTATTTGTTTCTAAGAAGTATCCCCATTTGTATACTTTATCTTTATATAATCCCAATGAATTAAAGTCATTAACTCCATAAGCATTTGCACACAACATATATAAGTTCTTATTTTTTCTATATTTTAGATGTCTGTTATAGAACAATTTTATTTTCTCTTTGCTAAGTGCTGATTTAAAGAATCCTTCTGGATAGATAAAGACCCTTGCTCTGTATCTAAATGTTAATTTATCTTGCTTTAATCTTTCTTCTATTAATTCATCTGTTGTAGAACCTATTATAACTACATCACTATCCATAGCAAGTTGTATTGCTTTTTTACGCATTTCATCATTTTCATATGCTCTAACAACGAAATCATATTCTTGGTCTAGATCTTTAAATCCCATATCTAGTCTCCATTGAAATATCTTCGTTGTTGATACAAATTTAAAGTCATCGCCTAATCTTTTTTGCATCTCTAAGCAAAAAGGTAATTGATGATGTGTTAAAAAATTAGAATAAAATGTTACCTTCATCTTTTTTGTATCCTGCCCTTCTAAGTTACAGATTCGTTTGATTCGTAATCAAGCAACATCTTTTAACCTTATCTATTTTTTATATTATTTGATTATACTATAAAAAATAATTTTAGTAAATACTTAATTTTAATTATCTCTGGCACAAAAAAATTCCCCTTATAGGGAATTTTTACTTATCTACAAATACTGTACTTCCTTGTTTTATCCTTATTCCAGCTTTTGGTAACTGTGCTTTTATTGTATCATCAGTATCTTCTTGATTTTCTCTTAATGTTTCCTTTGTTTCTAGTAACAAACCTATTTCCTCCAATATTTTTTTAGCCTCTTTTTTAGTTAATCCTATAAGATTTGGAACTTCTACTTCACTCTTTTCCTCTTCTTCTTGATTATCTTTTTTTATCTCTAAATATGGCAGTACTTCCCCTAAAACCTGAGAAGCAATTGGGGCTGCAACACCTCCTCCTTGATGTCCTCCTTCTCCTGTTGGGTTATATAATGTTATCAATATTGCTACTTCTGGATCCGATATTGGCGCAACGCCTATAAATGATGTTACATATTTTCCCGTATTTACTCCATCTTCTGAAGTTCCTGTCTTTCCACCTATCGCATATCCTTTAACTTGAGCATTTTTTCCAGTTCCTTCTGCTACAACGCTTTCCATCATACTAAGCATTTTCTTAGAAGTTTCTTCTGAAATTACTCTATCTTTTTTTATTGTTTCTATGTTCCTTACCTCACCTGTTTGGCTATCTATTATTTGTTTTACAATTCTAGGTTGAGTATATATTCCTCCATTTGCAATCGTAGACACCATTGTTATCATTTGTATTGGCGTTACTTCAAATCTCTGTCCAAATGCTATTGTTCCTAGTTCAACAGGTCCTACCTTCGATTCTTTTAAGAATATACTTCCCGCTTCTCCTGGAAGATCTATTCCTGTTTTTCCTAAGAATCCATATTTTCTTAAGTATTCATAATATTTTGTAACTCCTATTTTTCCTCCGAGTCCTATAAATACCGGATTACACGAATTCATTAATGCTTGCCTTAGACTTTCAGGTCCGTGTGGTCTGTAATATCTCCAACACTTCATTCTTACCCCTGCAACTTCTATGTACCCAGTACAACAAAATTCTCCTTCTTTATCTGTCGAAGCAACTATTCCTTCCTCTAGTGCTGTTGAAGCAGTTACTAATTTAAATGTAGATCCAGGTTCGTATGTATCTGATATTGCCTTATTTCTCCACATTCCTTGAAGTGCATTTGATCTTTCTGTTGCTGTCATATTTGACCAGTTTGCTTTTAGTTCTTCATTGTTAATTGTATATGGATCATTTAAATTAAAATCCGGATAACTAGCAATTGCAAGTATATCTCCATTTTTTGGATTCATCAGCAATATATTTCCACCATCTGTACACACATTGTCAATACAAGCTTCCTTTAAATATTTCTCTGCTATTCCCTGTATCGTTGTATCTATACTAAGTACCAAATCATTTCCTTGTTTCGCCGGCTCATATGCTTCAGATGTGTCATTTATATCTATCCCCTTTGCATCTGTCATCTTTAAGATTTTACCTTTTTCTCCTTTTAGCTCATTATCATATTTTGCTTCTATCCCAGCTAATCCTTGATTATCACTACCGCAAAATCCTAATATTTGCGAAGCCAAATTATTATATGAATAGAACCTTTTTGTATCTTCATCTATATTTATTCCAGACGTTATATTATTAGCCTCCATCCATAATCTTAGCTCTTTCGTCTGGTTCTTGTCTACTTTCTTTGCTATTGTTTCAATTGCAGTTTTTTTACTTACTTTCTTTAAGACTTCTTCATATTTTAAATTAAACAGTTGTGTCAGCTTTGTCGCTACTTTCTCTTTTTCACTACTTGGAATATTTACTGGATTAACAGTTATTGTTTCAACACTACTACTTGTAGCTAGTGCTATTTTACCACTTGCATCATAAATAGTTCCTCTCTTAGGATTAATGTTTCTGTTCAACGTTTGCTGTAAATAAGCCATTTGTTTTAGCTTTTCACCTTCAAAAAATTGTATATATCCAACTCTTGTTGCCAGTCCTAAAAATATAAAAGTTGAACACACAAGAGCAAATTTCATTCTTCTTTTTCTAGATATTTCTCCTTTTTTATTCATTTTACTTTTATTAATTCTGTTTTGTCTTATAAGCTTTTTCTCCGCTCTATTCTTCTTTCTTTTTCTCTTATTTAACAAACTCTTATTTAATTTTTTATCTTTATTGCTCTTTAATTCTTTCTCCTTAAATTTTCTAATCTCTGATTGTTTTTTTCTCATATTTATCACCTAATTCTATATGTATTCATATGAAAAAAAATTATTAACAGGTAAAAAAAATAATCTTCCATTTTATTGGTCGATTATTTAAACAATTCTGATATTCTTGTTAAAATTTTATTAAAGAATGATGTATTTTCTTCTATCACAATCTCTTCTGTTGCAGGTTCTATGTAATCTTTTTTCTGTAAGTCCACATATACTTTTTGACTATTATCTAGCTTTCTCATTCCTAATTTTTCTTCTGCAGCTTTCTCTATCGTACTTAGATTTAAGCTATTTTCTATGCTTACTTTTAATTGTTCATTTTCTTTTTGCATAGCACTTACTTGAGATTTTATATCTTCTTTCTTATTATAATTTTCGTTTATTAGTGAATTTCTATAACTTATGGTAAACAGCATTACAAATCCAAGCATTATATATACTATTGGTTTATAGTTATACTTTGCTTTTTTCTTAGTCTTTTTTACTGCTTTTGGAGCCACTTTTTTTGCTACTGGTTTCTTCTTGCTTTGTGTTTTTTTCTTTGCCGGTATTCTTTCAGGTTGTAATTTTCTTGGGCTAGTTTCATATTGATAACCTGCCATAAGTTATTTTCACCTCTTTTCCTTTTTAATTTTCCTTTGTGTGTTTTTCAAAAATTCTAAGCTTTGCGCTTTTTGATCTTGAATTCTCTTCTCTTTCTTTTTCATCTGCTTCTATTGGTTTTTTATTTATTATTTTACCAAATGATTTATAATTGCAAACGCAATATGGCAATTCTTTTGGACAAGTGCATTGTCCTTGTGCCTCTACATACGCATTTTTTACTGCTCTATCTTCTATTGAATGGAATGTTATAATGCATAACCTTCCGCCTTCATTTAAACATTCTATTGAATTTAAAACTGTTTCATACAACGGTCTAATTTCATTATTTACTTCTATTCTAATTGCTTGAAATGTCCTTTTTGCCGGATGTCCATCTTTTTGCTTAGACTTTGGAATCGAATTTTCTATTATTCTTACAAGCTCATCTGTTGTTTCTATTGTTTTTTCTTCTCTGTATTTACAAATATTTCTTGCTATATTTCTTGAGAATCTTTCTTCTCCATATTCAAAGATAATATTTGCAAGCTTTTCTTCGTCATAATTATTAACAACATCTTTTGCTGTTAAGTCTTGAGTTTGGTCCATTCTCATATCTAACTCATTTTGTCCTAGATAGCTAAAACCTCTATTCCTTTCATCTAGTTGATACGATGAAACTCCCAAGTCTAACAAGATTCCATCTACTTTATTTATTTTTAGATCTTCTAATATTTCCTTTATGTTATCATGATTTCCGTGGATATATTTTACGTTATCATAGTCTTTTAGATTTTCTTTTGCAGCTTTTAAAGCTTCTTCATCTCTATCTATTCCTATCAATAAACCTTTACTCGAAAGATGTTTTAATATTTCTTTACTATGTCCAGCTCCTCCAAGAGTTCCATCGACATATATTCCATCTTCTTTTATATTTAGTCCATTTATACATTCATTTAACATTATCGGAGTATGTTTAAATTCCAAGTCTTTTTCCCTCTATCAAATATAATAATCCAAAACAAATTTTCGCATTTTGCCCATAAAAGCACAATCAGTTGGTATTTTCATACCAACTGTGTACTACAAAAAGATTTTATCTTTTGTATATTTAGCTATTTTATTTGCTCCGTCTTTTGTTACAATTATTATTTCATTTTTTCTTTGGTTCTTATTATATTTAGCTTTAGTAGCTTAAAACATAATCTTTTGATTTCTAGATTCTTTTGTTTAAGCTTCTTCAAACTTTAAGTGGTTTGATTTTTTCTTTTGATAATTTTTTCTCGTGTTTCTCTGGTTGTAGGTTAGATTTTTTCTTTGGTTGGATACTTTAGTTTAAATTTTATCTTTTGTGTTTTTTTCTTTTGTACGTTTTTAGCTTTTGTGTCTTATTAGTTAATCTTTTGTTTTTTTTAGGTTTTATCTTTAGATTGAGACTATATAAACTTTTAAAAAGTTATATACCAAGTTCTTGCATATTTTGTTCTATTTCTTCTATTGAAAGATTTTCTTCACTAATATGCTCTTCCCATTTCTCTTTGTTCCAGATTTCAATTCTCGTTCCTGTTCCGATTATTGTTACATCTTTATCTAATGATGCAACTTCACGAAGCTTTCCTGCTATTAGAAATCTGCCTTGTTTATCTAGTTCACACTCTGTTGCTCCTGATAAAAAGAATCTTACAAAGTTTCTTGCGTTTTTGTTAGTGATTGGTAGTGTTTTTAGCTTGTCCTCGAATTTTTGCCATTCTGACATAGAAAATCCAAATAAACAACCATCTAAACCAGTTGTTATTATAAATTTTTCTCCCATATCTTCTCTTAGCTTTGCTGGCATTATTAATCTGCCTTTAGCATCTAGAGAATGGCTATATTCACCTATTAACACTATCCTCACCTCCTCAACACTTTTTCACCACTTTGTACCACTTCTTACCACTTCGATTAAATTTTAATATAAATTTTTATAAAAAGCAATAGTTTTTTCAAAAAATTTTAAATATTTTTTTAATTTTTTCGACAAAAAAAAGCAGTCTTCTCACATACCGCTTTTTATTGTTTTATAAACTCTAATAGAATCTTTAATTTTCTTAAAATTACTATTCTTGTTTTTATCTATATAAATGGTTTTTATATCTTCTTCCACTATATCTATTTTATTTTTTGCAAAGTAAAATAACATATTGGTTTCATATTCATATCTTTCTCCTGGAATATTTATTAGATCTGCCAAACATTCCATTGGTACAACCCTCAATCCTGTTTGAGTATCTTTAAGATTTAACTTTGTTTTTTTATGTATTTTTTTATTTATAATATTATTTCCTATTTTACTACATAATGGTGCATTCTCGAAATTTCTACTTCCCAACACCACCTTGTTTTTATTTTCCTTAAATTTTTTATATACTTTATCAACATCATCTATATCGTGTTGTCCGTCAGCATCAACTGTTATAACTACCTTTATCTCTTCATTATTTTCAAGGCAATATTTAAAAGCTGTTTTTAGTGTTCTACCCTTGCCTCGATTTTCGTTATGTTCTAAAAGTATAACCTTATTGTTTATTTCTTTAAATGGTTCTTCATTAATACTTCCATCATTCACAACTATAATTTTATTAAAATTCTTTTTTATTAATCTATCTACTATAATTTTTAAGTTATCATCTGGATTAAATGCCGGAATTACTATCAAAACATCATCTTTCACTTGTATAAGCTCCTTTGTTTCTATTATATGCTTATATTATAACATTAATTTATTATTTTATATACATAGTAAAAGGAACTTTTTCAAGTTCCTTTAAATAAATATTATTTTGCTATTTTTGCTTGTTCTATTTCTTCATCAGTTGCATTTGTTATCTTCTTTATTACATTATTATCAAAGTTTTCTTTTAACATTCTTTTAATAACTTCCATTCTCGTTTCTTTTGCTCCGTTTTTCTTCTCCCTTTGCTACTCCCTCGTACCAATAATTTACTAATTCTTGCCCAAATCTCATACTATTCTCCTCCTCATCTTTATTTATTCTTGCTAGCAGTTTTTCTGCTAAGTTTGTATCTATTTCTCTTATTATATTTGTTATATATATGCTTATTCTTTCTTTTTCGTCTTCTGTAAATTTACATTCTTCTATTTTCTTAATCTTTTTTTCTATAGTGATACTCTTCTTTTCCATTAATAACATCTTTGGTA
>CAKPGM010000014.1 GCA_934154805.1 uncultured Clostridia bacterium
GAGCTTGGAAATGTAACTTTCAAGCTCCTTTAAAGTAATAAATATCATAAAATATTTTTTTAATTAAATATATTATTAAATAAAAGTATCGAAAGGCTCAAGTACCGTTCTTTCAAGTATTTTCAAAATTTATATTGTTTTTTACTTTATACTTTTTCGTTTTAAGCTATTGACTTTTTCCTTACAGTTATGCTATACATAAAGATAGTTAAATTTAATTAAATAATATATTTAATAAAAATAAACTAAAGAAAGGATGAAGAGTAGAATGAAAAATATTTTTGAAGTCAACAAAGGAATAACGCTAATTGCACTAGTTGTAACAATAATTATACTTTTAATACTAGCAGGAGTGAGCATAAGTTTAGTATTAGACAACAATGGAATTATAGGAAAGTCTCAAGAATCTAGATTAGAAACAAGGGCATCACAGGTAGAAGATGAAATAGGACTATGGAAACAGAATAATTTTATAAAATCAGAAACAGGGGAAAGCATAGAAAATGCAAATGCTGTATTACAAAGTTTAATTTCAAGAAAACTTTTAAACGAAGACGAGATAGATAGAGATAACGAAATAATAACAATAAAAAGAAAAAATGGAAGTATATTAAAACAGATAGAATATAGGATTGAACAATATTATGTTACAAGCATAAAAGAATCGGATATCGATAATAACACGGCAAAATTGATGACAAAACTAGCAACAATACAGCAAATAAGATTTGCAGAAAGAGAGGCGAATTCTTGGTGTGTAGCTTTAAGAGATAAAGCAACAGATAGTCTTCAAATATTTACTACTGCATATATAATATATAATAATCAAAAAATAGATATAAGTGAAGGAATTGTTAATGTAAATGGATATAATTATGTTAGAGGCAGTTGGATAAGGTGGTATTTAAGTACGCAATTAGAAGATTTGAATAGTGATGAATTTTATAATTCAGAGCAACAATTTATAATAGAAAAAGGTGGAGTAGAATACAGAGGATATGCTAAGGTATGTCCTGAATAAAATAATAATATTAATTTGACATGTGCAACAATAAAAATATTTTAATAAAACCATTGCCATTTTTTTAAATAAATGTTACAATAATTAAAGTTAAAAGGGAGTAGCTTATAAACTACTAGTCAACATCACGGCGAAAAGCATGGCTAGTAACCATATTGGTAAGCAAGACTTTTAAAGAGATTTACAAAAAAGCAAATTTCTTTTTATAGTCTTGCTTTTTTTGTTACATAATAATAGTAAAGGAGAAAGATATGGAAGAGAAAAATTGGTATAACAAGACTGTCGAAGAAGCAGTGGAAGAATTAGACTCAAATAAGGAAAAAGGACTTTCAGAATCTGAAATAGAAGAGAGAAGACAGAAATATGGGCTTAACCAATTAGCAGAAGCAAAGAAAAAAAGTCTATTCATAAAATTTTTAGAACAATTTAAAGACTTTATGATAATAGTTTTAATCATTGCAGCAATTATTTCAGGAGTAGTAGGCCACCTACAAGGTGAGGGAATAACAGACTCTATCATTATTTTAATTGTTGTAATAGTAAATGCAATAATTGGTGTTGCACAAGAAAATAAGGCAGAAAAATCACTTGATGCTCTAAAAAAATTAAGTAGTTATTCTGCAAAAGTAATAAGAGATGGAAAACTAATGGTAGTACCATCAAAAGAACTTGTGCCAGGAGATATAGTGGAACTTGAAACAGGTGATTATGTACCAGCAGATATCAGAATAGTAGAAGCATTTAACTTAAAATCACAAGAAGCATCTTTAACAGGAGAATCTGTTCCAGTAGAAAAAATGGCAGTAGCAATAGATGAGAAGAACATTGGTGTTGGAGATAGAAACAATATGTTGTTTTCATCGAGCTTGATTACCTACGGTAGAGGTAAAGGAATTGTTGTAGAAACTGGAATGAATACAGAAGTTGGAAAGATTGCAGGAATGTTAAACGAAACAGAATCAACAGATACACCGCTACAACAAAGATTAAATAAATTAGGAAAAACATTAGGAATAGCTTCGCTTGCAATATGTGCAGTAATATTTGTAATAGGACTTCTATATGGAAAAGCACCATTAGATATGTTTATGACAGCTGTAAGTTTAGCTGTTGCAGTAATACCAGAGGGATTAGCAGCAGTTTCTACAATAGTATTGGCAATAGGTGTTCAAAGAATGGTAAAGAAACATGCAATTGTTAAAAAGTTACCAGCAGTAGAAACATTAGGAAGTGCAACAGTTATATGTTCTGATAAGACAGGAACCTTAACTCAGAACAAAATGACAGTACAAAAAATGTTCTTTAATGATGAAATAAAAGAAGTTGAAAAGATAGATACAAATAAAGACAACGAAGAATTAAGACAATTAGTATATATATCGATGTTGTGTAATGATACAAAAGTTGGAGAAAACAACAAATTAACAGGAGATCCAACAGAAACAGCACTAATAGATATGGGATTCAGACTAGACTTTAAACCAGAGTTATTTGAATTAATGCCAAGAGTTGAAGAAATACCATTTGATTCAGATAGAAAGTTGATGACAACAGTTCACAAAGTATCTGATAAAAAATATATGGTGTACACTAAAGGTGGAGTAGATGAACTATTAGCAAGATGCAATAGCTATGTTGTAAATGGAAAAGTCCTTACAGATATAGAAAAATATGCAGAAACAATAGACAAATACAATGATGTAATGGCAGAAGATGCGTTAAGAGTACTAGCAATGGCTTACAAAGAAATAGATCATAAACCATCAAAAGAAGAAATGAAAGATATAGAAAAAGACTTAACATACATTGGAATGGTAGGAATGATAGATCCACCAAGAGAAGAAGTTAAGACTGCTGTTGAAAAATGTAAAACAGCAGGAATAAAAACCGTAATGATAACAGGCGACCACAAAACAACAGCAGTAGCGATTGCAAAACAACTAGGAATACTAGAAGGAGAAGAAGAGGCTGTTACAGGTAGTGACCTAGAGAAAATGTCACAAGAAGAACTAGAAAAAAGAGTAAAGAATATTAGAGTATATGCAAGAGTATCACCAGAGCATAAAGTTCGTATAGTAAAAGCTTGGCAAGCAAATGGAGAAGTAGTTGCGATGACCGGAGATGGTGTAAATGATGCACCAGCCTTAAAAACAGCTGACATTGGCTGTGCGATGGGAATGGTTGGAACAGATGTTGCAAAAGAAGCGGCAGATGTAGTATTAACAGATGACAACTTTGCAACAGTAGTATCAGCAGTAGAAGAAGGAAGAAGAATATACGACAATATATTAAAAGCAATTCAATTCTTACTATCAAGTAATGTTGGAGAAGTAGTAGTGTTATTCTTTGCAATATTAATAACACCATTATTAGCACAAAAATTCAACATACCAATTAATCTAATTGAACCATTACTACCAATACACATATTATGGATTAACTTAGTAACAGACTCATTACCAGCATTAGCACTAGCTTTTGATCCAGCTAACAAAAATGTAATGAAAAGAAAACCAATAAAATCAAACACGGGAATATTCACAAAAGGAATGTCTTGGAGAATTGTATATCAAGGAATAATGATAGGACTTCTAACATTAGCAGCATTTATCATTGGTTTATCAACAAAAAATCCTCCTGTAATAGAAGGACTGACACCAGAAGAAGTAAAAGTAGAAATAGCACAAACAATGACATTTATAGTATTAGCATTTGCAGAACTAGTACATGTATTTAATATAAGAAACAACAAAGAATCAATATTCAAAACAGGAATAGGAGGAAATAAACAACTATTCTGGGCAATCGGTGTATCTGCATTATTAATGATAGTAATACTTGCAATACCTGCACTAAGAGCAATATTTAGTATTCCAGTACTACCAATGGAAAACATAGTAGAGACAGTGTTACTAATACTTGCACCAATTGCAATTGTCGAAATATTTAAATTACTTAAAATAAATGGAACAAAAAATGCGGAATAATAGGAAATTACCTGAAAGCAAAACTTTTGGGTAATTTTTTATAACTACAACCAAAGCAAAGAACATAGAAAAATGTAAAAAAATGTAGATTAAATAAATAATTTGTAGTATAATAAGAAAAAATAATTAAAGAGGCAAAAGGAAAATGCACGACTTAGTAATTATAAAACGATTAAATAAAAGGAAAGTATTAATAGTATTATTAATGATAATACTATTAATAGTTTTGCTAACAATGGGAGGAATAAAACTAGCAAAACAATATCAAAAAAATCAATATGAAAAACAACTAAGAGCACAAGAAGAATTAGAAAGACAAATAGCACTAGAACAGCAAAAAAAAGAAGAAGAAGAAAAACAAAAGGCAATACAAAAAAGAATAGAACAAACTAATAGAGAATTTACTGAAGAAGAAAAAGACAGAATATTGCACATATATAGGTCAACAGGAGAAAAAAGAGTATTCTTAACATTTGATGATGGACCTTCTCAAAGTGTAACACCGCTAATTTTAGATGTATTGAAACAAGAAAATGTAAAAGCAACATTCTTTGTATTAGGAACAAATACAAAATATAATCCAGACCTAATAAAAAGAGAATTTGAAGAAGGACACTATATAGCAAATCACGGTTATACACACAAATACTCAACAGTTTATGCATCGCCAGAAGCAACTCTTGACGAATACAACTTCACACAACAAGCAATAAGAGATGCGTTAGGAAATCAAAATTACAAATCAAAAGTATTCAGATTTCCAGGAGGATCAAATGGCGGACATTATCATACAGCAAAACAAAATAGCAAAGCTTTACTTCGTGAAAATGGAATAGTGCACTTAGACTGGAACTGTTTAAGCAAAGATGCAGAGGGAGCAAACACAAAAGAAGCTTTAATGCAAAACATAATAGACACAATGGGAGATAAAGATAGTGTAGTAATTCTAATGCACGATGCAAGCGATAAAATATTAACTTATGAAATGTTGCCAGAATTAATATCATACTTAAGAGAAAAGGGATACAAATTCCAGACAATTTATGATTTATTAGATTAAAAGGAGGAAAAAATATGGAATATAGATATACACCAGAAGGAGTTTGCTCAATGCAAATGATATTTGAAATAGAGGGAAATATAGTAAAAAAACTAAAAATAGTAGGAGGATGCCCAGGAAATACAGTGGGAGTTTCTAAATTAGCAGAAAATAGAACAATAGACGAGCTAATTAGTATATTAAAAGGAATACCTTGTGGAAACAAAGGAACATCTTGTCCTGATCAAGTAGCGAAAGCATTAGAAAAATATAAACAAGAATATGGATTATAGAATTAAAAATAATTTATAAAAATTTTAGAATAACTATTGCAAAAATAAAAAAAGTGTGCTAATATTAATAAGTGTTAGCACACAAATAAAATATGCGGATGTGGCGGAATTGGTAGACGCGCTGGTCTTAGGAACCAGTGTCAACGACGTGGGGGTTCGAGTCCCTTCATCCGCACCAAAGTAGAGATTAGCAAAGCTAATCTCTTTTTGTATGATTTGAAAAAGGGACTCGAAAAGGAGGTTGCTGAGTTTCGAGCAGGACAGGAGCCTGCCGAAAAGAGAGCTAAAATAGTCCCTTTGGACTATTTTACCGACGCGGCTTGGCGTAGTCCCTTCATCCGCACCAGAGTAGAGATTAGCAAAGCTAATCTCTTTTTGTATGGAACTTAAACTAGATTTTTTACTTGAAAATTTAAAACATATAGAAATTTATAAAAACATATGATAGAATGATAAAAAAGTAAATAAGAGGAGAAATTAAATTATGAAAATAGATAATGAATTAAAAGAATACATAGAGAAAAACATATTCCCAGAATATTCGAAAAATGAAGCAGGACATAATATAGATCATATACAATATGTTATAAATAGAAGCTTTAAGTTTGCAGATACTGTACCGGGGATAAATTACAATATGGTATATACAATTGCAGCGTATCATGACATTGGACATCATATAGATGCCAAAAGACACGAGATAATTTCTGGCGAAATAATGTCTAAAGATGAAAACTTAAAAAGATTCTTTTCAACGGAGGAATTGAAAACTATTAAAGAAGCAATCGAAGATCATAGAGCATCAAATGACCACGAACCTAGAAGTATATATGGAAAAATAGTTTCAACAGCTGATAGAAATAATACTGTAAAAAGTTGCTTGAAAAGAAGCTATACTTGGGGAAGGAAACATGAACCTGATTTTACTGATGAAGAACTCTTTGAAAGAGCCTATGAACATCTTGTTATGAAATTTGGAGAGGATGGATATGCAAAATTTTTCTTTAAAGATGATGAATATGACAGTTTCTTAAAGGAAATTAGAGAATTGTTATCTGATAAAGAAAATTTCAAGAATGTTCAAAGAAACTATATAAATGAATTAAAGAAAAATGGAGAAATCTAAAGTATTAATAAATAGAGATGAGGTATGATAATGACAAGAATAGCAATTATTTCTGATATACACTCGAATTTAGAGGCTTTAAAGGCAACATTTAAAGATATAGAAAAGAGAAAAGTGGATAGAATTATATGTTTGGGAGATATAATAGCAAAAGGAGTTCATCCAAAAGAGTGTTTAAAATTAATAAGAGAAAAATGCGACATAATATTGCAAGGAAATTGTGATGAGCATTTTTCAATGGAATATAAGAATATTGATGAATTTAATGAAGAAGAACAAAAACGAATAAAATGGAATCAATCATTAATAAATAAAGAAGATAGAGAATATTTGTTAAACTTGCTATTTTGTTACGAGTTTTATATGAGTGGAAGTTTAGTGAGATTATTTCACGCAACTCCAGTAGCAAATAATCAAGCAGTGCTAAATATAGATACTATCGAAACAAAATATAAAATGTTTTTACCAAGCGAGAATACAATTTCTCAAGAGGTTGCAGATGTTGTAATATATGGGCATATCCATCATCCATATATGGACAAATTGTATAATAAGACACTAATAAATGTAGGAAGTGTAGGAAACTCATTTGATGTCATAAGAAACACAGCAAAAGATAGCAAAGCATTAGAGACAACTAAAAGCAACTATTTGATAATAGAGGGAGAATATGGAAGTAAGGATTATTCATCTGATATCTCATTTCAATTTATAAAAATACCTTATGATATAAAAAAGGAACTAGAAGATGAAGATTTAAATATAGAAAAGGAAAATTATAGATTTGAGATAGAGCAAGGTATGTATAGAAACATGTCTAAAGTTAATCAGAATTTCAAAAGCTTAGGGATAGATGTAGATGAAATTTAGAGTTAACTACTAAAAAAATCTTGCTTGACATAATAATATAAAAATTTTATTTCTTCTCTATTGACAAAAATGATTTTTGCATATATACTAGTAATATAGTTTTAATATATAAAATCTTAGACATATGATGAAGAGATTATCTAAGTAGTTATTTAGTATTCTATACAGGGAGTTATGGTCGATGGACTGAGAGCCATACTAGAGAAACTATATAATGAATTTCAATAGTGGAGTCAATGTCGTTAAGAATTATTTAAATAAGTGCTAAGAAATTAGAAAAAAGGTGGTACCGCGGATTAAAATTCGTCCTTTAATTTGGTATCACTATTTTTGTTTTTTAGGGAGAGGATTGCGATTATGGAAGAAAAGTTAGAAAAAATCAAAAACGATGGACTTGAAAAATTAGAAAATGCAAAGACAGTAGAAGAACTACAAAATATTGCAAAAGAACTAACTGGTAAAAAAAGCGAGTTAGGTGAAGTTTTAAAGTCTATAACTACATTATCTAATGAGGAAAAAAAGGTTGTTGGAATGAAAACAACTGAGATTAAACAATTATTTGGAGAAAAGATAAAACAAAAAGAAGACGAACTTATAAGTGCTAAAAGTGTTGTAGATAAACCATTAGATCTTACACTACCAGGAACATCTATAAGTAAAGGAGCGTTACATCCTATTACTCAAATGTGCTATGACTTAAATGAAGCATTCTTATCATTAGGATTCGAAGTTTATAGTGAAGATGATATTAGCAGTGAAAAATATGCTTTTGATAATTTAAATTTCCCTGCTGACCATCCAGCACGTCAATCTATGGATACATTCTGGCTAGATGGAACAGAAGACAAACTAGGAACAGAGCGTTTATGTTTAAGACCTCACTTAACAGGTGGATCAGTTAGATACTTATTAGAACATGGTGCTCCAGCAAGATTTGTATATCCAGGCAGAGTATACAGAAACGAAAATACAGATGCAAGACATGAAAGAGCATTCTTCCAATATGAAGCTCTTATTGTAGATAAAGATATTTCTTTCTCATCTGGAATGGTAATGATTCAAACAATTTTTGAGAAAGTATTTGGTAAAAAAATCAATGTGCGTATGAGAGAAGGATTTTTCCCATTCACTGAGCCAGGTTATGAAATAGATATGGAATGCTTAGTTTGTGGAGGAAAAGGATGCAGTGTATGTAACCACAACGGATGGATTGAAGTAATGCCAGGAGGTGTAATTCATCCTAATGTTCTTAAATCAGCTAATCTTGATCCAGAAGAATGGACTGGATTCTACATCAATATTGGATTAGATAGATTAGTTATGATGCGTTATGGAGTGGATGATGTAAGATTATTCCATAGTGCAGATTTAAGATTCTTAGAGCAATTTAAATAAGGAGGTAGACAAAATGAAAGTATCATTAAATTGGGTTAGAAAATATGTTGATTTACCAAAAGAAATAACAGATAAGCAAATAGCTTATGACTTAACTTTAAGAACTGTTGAAGTAGAGTCAGTTGAAAATACTAGTGATAAATTTCACGATATAGTAGTAGGAAAAATATTAGAGGTGAGAAAGCATCCTAATGCTGACACACTAAAAATATGTATGGTTGATATAGGCGAAAAAGAGCCAGTACAAATTGTATGTGGTGGTTCAAATCTATATGTGGATGAATATGTTGTTATATCTAAACCGGGTGCTGAAGTATATTGGCATGGAGAACCAGAATTAGTTAAAATAAAGAAAACAAATATGCGTGGAGAATCATCTTATGGTATGATTTGTGGAGCAGAGGAAGTATATTTAGAAAACATCTTCCCACCTAAGGACAAAGATGAAATTGTTGACTTGAAAGGTATTGAATGCAAGCCAGGTCAAAATATAGCAGATGTAATATGTATGAATGATGTAGTTCTTGAGATAGATAATAAATCATTAACAAATAGACCAGATTTATGGGGACACTATGGAATAGCAAGAGAATTATCAGCTATTTACAATGTGCCTTTAAAAGAACTACCAAGTGTGGAAGTAGATAAAAATCTTCCAAAATATAATGTTGAAATACAAGAACCTGAAAAGTGTAATAGATATGCAGCGATTGAAATAGAAAATGTATATGATAAAGAATCTCCAATGTGGATGAAAGCAGCTTTAATAAATGGAGGAATGAGACCAATAAGTGCTATCGTAGATATTACAAATTATGTTATGATGGCAGTAGGGCAACCTTTACATGCTTTCGATAGAACTCATGTAAATGGTGAAAAAATAATTGTTAGAAATGCTAAAAAGAATGAAGAATTATTACTTCTTGATAATAATACAATTAGCTTAACAGAAGATGATTTAGTAATATGTGATGACACAGATGCAATGGCATTAGCTGGAATACGTGGAGGAAAGAAAGATTCAATTCTTCCAGAGACAACAGGAGTTGTTGTTGAAGTAGCTAACTTCGTAGCTTCTACAATTAGAAAAACAGGTAAAAGATTTGATGAAAAAACAGATGCTTCTATAAGATATGAGAAGAATCTTGACACTGAAAGAGTTAGTCAAGGAATTTCATTAGCATTGATATTATTCAAAGAATTATTCCCTGAAAGTGAAGTAGTTGCATTTAATGATGTTTATCCAATAAAGACACAAAGAGAAAAAATAGACGTACCAGAAGAATTCCTTAATGTTAGATTAGGAAAAGTCCTACCTAGAGAAACAATTGAAACAGTATTAAAAGGTCTAGGATATGATGTGGAATACAAAGATAAAATTTATCATGTTGTTGTTCCAATATGGCGTTCAACAGGTGATGTTTATTTAAAAGATGATGTAATGGGAGATATTGCTAGATTATTAAGCTTCGAAAGCTTTGAAGCAAAACCATTAACTATTAAATTTGAACATGCTGTTCTACAAAATAAAGTATTGTTAGAGCAGAGAATAAAACAATATTTAGCTCTTAGATGTGGATTTAACGAAATATTTACTTATCCTTGGATAAATGAAAAATATATAGATGCAGTAGGGCTAGACAAAGAGAATGCAGTTAAATTAGCTACACCTCCATCTCCAAGTGAAGCATACTTAAGAACTTCACTTATTCCGGGAATGTTGGAAGCGATTTCTAAAAACCTAAGATATTTTGATGAATTCAAATTATTTGAAGTTGCACAGGCATTTGAAAAAGGTGAATATCATGAATCATCAGAAGATGAGACATTACCAGTTCATAAAAAATTAGTAACAGCAAGTATTGTTGGAAAAGATGCTAGTAAACTATTTTATGAGTTAAAAGGCGTAATAGAGAATATGTCTGATTATTGCCATATGGAAAAAATTACTCTTAAATCAGGAACAAAACCTTCTTGGGCAGATATAAACGTATATTTAGATATTATGCTAGATAACAAAGTAATAGGTAAGTTAGGATTATTATCAATAAAGACAATGAATGCAGCTAAAATTAAAAGAGCTAATGTAGCAGTTTTTGAGTTAGATGTTGATGAATTAGTACCTTACGCATCTAGAGAAAATAAATTTGTTCACATTCCAGTATTACCATTAATTGAAAAAGACTTATCAATATTAGTTGATGAGACTGTAACTTGGGAAGAAATTTCTGGCTCAATTAAAGGAAAATTAAAAGATGTAAGATTTATTGAAGAATATAGAGGAAATCAAGTTCCGGAAGGCAAAAAATCAATAATGCTAAGAATAGTAATTGATAATGGCACTACAAATATGACATCTGAAGAAATAAATACTAAAATGGAAAGTATATTAAAAACTCTTAACAAGAGATGTGGAGCAGTTTTAAGAGAAGAATAATATAACTAAAATGGAGAGAGTAAAGATGAATTTAATTTTTACTCTTTTCTCGAATTTTAATAAGGAAAATGATAAATGAAAGAAATATATATATTATTAATGCATACAGAAACCATACCATCTAAGATAGTGAAAATATTTACTAGATACAAATATAGTCATGTTGCAATTTCGCTTGACAAAAGTTGTGAAGTGACATATAGTTTTGGAAGAAGAAAACTCAATTCTATACTAAATGGAGGATTCAATATTCTGCATAAAGATGGAGAGTTCTTTAAAAAGTTTAATAAGACAAAATGCAAAATTTATGAAGTTGATGTTACAGAAGAACAATACAAAAAAGTGGTAGAGATTATAGAAAATATGATAAAGGAACAAGACAAGTACAAATATGATTTTGTTGGAATAATACCAAGATTTTTTGGAATTCCAATAACACTAGAAAATAGATATGTTTGTAGCTACTTTGTTGCAGAAGTTCTAGAAAAAGCAAATATACTTAAATTTAATAAACCTGTATGCTTAGTAAAACCAAAAGACTTTGAGAATATTAAAGGTTTCAAAGAAATATATAAAGGAAAGTATCTAAAATACTAATAAATGGAGAGAAAGAAATGGAAGATATAGTTTTTGTAACACATAATAAAGGAAAAATAGCGTCAGCAAAAAATCAATTAAAAGAAGTGAACTTTAAAGTGTTTGAATATGACTTAGAAGAACCAAGAAGTGATGATATAAAATATATATCTGAGTATAAGGTAAAAGAAGCTTACAAATTAGTAAATAAACCTTGCATTTCATTAGATTCTGGTTTTTGGATAGATGAGTTAAATGGATTTCCAAAAGCATTTGTTAATTTTGCATTAGATTCTATTGGAATAGATGGAATATTAAAGTTGATGGAAGGAAAAGAACATAGAAATTGCAGATTTACTGAATGTTTATCATACTATGATGGAAAAGAGTTACATCAATTTATGGGAAAACACGAAGGAATGTTAGCAGATAAAATTCAAGGAAAAGATACAGACAAAAAATGGTCGGATTTGTGGTACATATATAAACCTTTGGGTTATGACAAAACTTTAGCAGAAATGTCAGAAGAAGAAAGAAATAACAGAGAAAGAAATGGATCGGTAAATTCTATGGAAGAATTTGCTAAGTGGTACAAAAAAAGATAAAACTAACAGAGCGAAAAGCTCTGTTAATTTTATTTTAATAAAGGTGTCTTGCTACTAGCAACATATTTTTTATGTTTCTTAGGATATGGTTTCATTTCCTCAGTTCTAAACAACAAATAATCAACACTGGTTTGATAAAAATCAGCTAATTGAGATAATACCTCTAAAGGAACACTACGCTTATTAATCTCATAATAAGAATAAGCAACCTGAGAAATATTAAGAATTTTACTTACATCTTTTTGAGTAAGATCGTGATCTTCTCTTAAATCTTTAATACGAGTTTGCATATTTTAAATTTCCTTTCTAAAATATAAAATACTTATAAACAGATTATAAGATAAAACATAATGTTGTATAACAATATAAAACACATTGTTATATGTGAAAAAATAATAGATTTTATAACAAAAGAGTAAAATATTCTTTACGGTCAATACATTGCAAAAGTAGTGTAAATATGATATTCTATATAAGAGATTAAAGAATGTGAGGACACTGCAATGAAAGAAAAAACTTTTAAAGATTTAGGTTTGGATGAAGGAGATAAATATTTAAAAAAGATAGCATCTGAGTTTGATTTAGGAGAATTAGATAATCTATTATCAGGAAAAGAAGATCAAACAGAATTAGAAAAAAAGATGAAAGATATAAAAGAAAAAATATAAGAGGTAAAAATGAATAAAAGCTCAGTAGTAAAAAATGAAAAATATGTTGTTGACATTATAGATAATGGCTTTGAAGGAGAAGGAATAGCTAAAATAGACGGACTTACTGTATTTGTACCAGGTAGCATAAAAGGCGAAAAATGTGAAATTTTAATTGTTAAAGTTTTAGCTTCACATGCATATGGAAAAATAGTGAATATAATAGAAAAATCAGAGAATAGAAAAGAGAGCGATTGTGCTACATATAAAAGATGTGGAGGTTGCTCTTTAAGGCATATGACATATGAAAGCACACTGAAACTAAAAAGACAAGTAGTTCAAAATCTGGTAAATAAAGGATTAAAAAAGAAAGTAGAAGTATTAGAAACAATAGGAATGGAAAATACATATAATTACAGAAACAAAGCACAATATCCTGTAGGATTAAATTCAGAAGGACAACCAGAAGTAGGTGTATTTGCACAAAGAACTCATACTATAATACCAATACAAAAATGTTTAATTCAGACAGAAATATCACAGAAAATAGCAAAAACAATTATAGATTTTGTAAAAGAAAAAAATATACAAGTATATAATGAAGAAAATCAAAAAGGGTTATTAAGACATATTGTAATAAAAGTTGGAAAATACACAAATCAAGTAATGTGCATTTTAGTATTAAATGATTCTAAATTTGATCAAGAACAAGAACTTGTAAAATTACTATGTGAAAAATATCCAGAGATAAAGACAATAGTAAAAAATATAAATAATAAAAACACTAATGTAATTTTAGGAAAAGAGAATATAAACTTATATGGAAATGGTTATATCGAGGACAAATTAGGAGAGTATACTTTTAAAATATCTCCAATGTCATTTTATCAAGTAAATCCTGTTCAAGCAGAGATATTGTACACAACAGCAATAAATCAGGCTAACTTAGATAAAAATGATATATTATTTGATTTATATTGCGGAATAGGAACAATAGGAATTTTTGCATCAAAATATGTAAATAAAGTATATGGAATAGAGATAGTTCCACAAGCAATTGAAGATGCAAAAGAAAACGCAAAAATAAATGATGTAAAGAACATTGAGTTTATATGTGGGGATGTGGAAGTTGCATTTGATGAATTAATAAACAAAGAAAAAATAGTTCCAAGTGCTATTATAGTAGATCCACCAAGAAAAGGATTAGACAACAAGACAGTTGAAAACATAGCAAAAATCCAACCAACGAAACTAGTGTACATAAGTTGTAATCCAGCCACTATGGTAAGAGACTTAGCAAAATTAGAAGATATATATAATATAAAAACCATACAGCCAGTAGATATGTTCCCTTGGACAAGCAGTATTGAGACAGTAACTATTCTAACATTAAAAAATCAAGGTTTATAGCAGTTAAATAAGAGAAGAATGCTATATGGAGGTATAAAGAAAATGTATTGGGACTTTTATAATGTATTTAACTATTGTATCAATAATCTTGTAAAAAAATTTAAAATATAAAAAACTGTAGCTTATATATTTCTATATAAGCTACATTCTAAATCATAACTGCTTACCGAAGTAAGCCTTCTCAGTCATATAATAAAATTATAATAGAAATTTTATTATAAAGCAATATTTTTAGCAAATTTTATATAAACACTTGCCGTTTTCGTTCGTAAATGATACAATATTTACGAACGAAAACGGCAAAGGAGAAAGAAATTATGGATGATATACAAAAAGTAGAAAAATTATTAAAAAAGAATAATGGAGTGATTGAAACATATCAAGTAGAAGAATTAGGAATCAACAATAAAGTACTAACAAGAATGATTGAAAAAGGCTTGATAGAAAGAGTTGCAAGAGGAGTATATATAGGAGAAGATACATTTGAAGACCAATATTTTATTACACAAGCTATCTGTAGAAAAGGAATATTTTCTCACGAAACTGCTTTATATTTTCATGATTTATGTGATAGAACCCCAATAAGGTATCAATTAACAATACCAAGTTACTATAATACAAAATTATTAAAAGATAAAAGTTATGACTTTTTTTATTTAAAAGATGAATTGTATGAAATAGGAATTATAGAAATGAAAACACCTTATGGAAATAAGATTAAAGTATACGATCTAGAAAGAACAATTTGCGATATTATTAGAAATAAAAAGAGAATCGAAACAGCCTTATTTACAGATGCAATGAAAAGATATGCAGAAAGAAAAGATAGAAACTCCATTAGATTACACAAATATGCCAAATTATTTAATATAGAAGATGAAGTAAGAAAATATTTGGAGGTGTTGCTATGATAGCTAAGAATAGAGCACAATTAAAAGCATGGATAAAAAATATGTCATCAAAAGTTAATGTAAATGAAAATATTATTTTGCAAAACTATATGCTCGAAAGATTATTAGAAAGAATTTCAGTGTCTAATTATAAATACAAATTTGTATTAAAAGGTGGAATGTTAATAACAGCTATAGTTGGAATAGATATGAGAAATACACTAGATATGGATGCAACAATAAAAGGTTTTGATTTAGAAAAAGACAATTTAGAAAATATATTAAATGAGATATTCAATATAAACTTAGACGATGGAGTTATATTTGAATTTATAAATATAAAGGAAATAAGGCAAGAAGATGAATATGGAGGATATAGAGTTTCATTAAATGCTAAATTTGATGAGTTAGTTGTACCAATGAAATTAGATATAACAACAGGAGATGTTATTGTACCTAAAGAAGTAAATTATAAATTTGGTTTGATGTTTGAAAATCGTTCTATAGAAATACTTGCATATAATATGGAAACTGTAATAGCAGATAAATTTGAAACAATTATATCGAGAAATGTTGATACAACAAGAGCAAGGGACTTTTATGATATCTATATACTTTGGACTACACAACAACAAAATTTTGATAAAGAATTACTAAGACAAGCTATTGTAAAGAAATTTGAATATAGAGAGTCGATAGATAAATTAAAGCATATAGATGAGATAATGGAAGTTATAAAAGAAAGTGATGTTTTGAAAGAACATTGGAAGAATTATCAGAGTAAGTTTAGTTATGCAGAAGATATTGGTTATGAAGATACAATAGAAGTGTTAGAAAAAATAAAAAATATAATAAAATGTAAATAAAAGGATTAATGGTGATAATGTATCGATTATACCAGATGAAGAGACTTTTGAATTAAAAATTAATATAAATGATGAAGAAGATAAGTTTATATATTTGTATAAAAAAGAAAATAATCAAATTTCTTACTAAAGGCAGGATAGCGATGATTAACACATCTCCCATACACATAGAAGGACAAGACTTCTAGAGTTAATAAAAGAACAAAAAAGTTATGCAAAAGTGATGCAGAAATTTACCCAATGAATCCCTAAAAAATACCGTTTAGAGTGCGAAAGTTCACTAAATGAATCTAGTTTTAAGGAAAAGTTCACCCGGTGTACTAAAGCGAGACTTATTAAATGTGTGTGAGTCATGTAGAGTGTGTAGCAGTGCTACAACTAAAACAGGAACTGTGAACATAAAGGAGAGAAATGTATATGAGTAGTATGGAGTTAGAGGTAAAAGTCTTAAATATTGAAAAAGAAGAAATAATAGACAAAATAAAAAAAGCAGGGGGAAGATATATTAGTTCGTCAGAACAATATTTATGTGTATATGATTTAATGTATATAAATCAAAGATATTATTCTAATTTATATGAGTTAAATAATGAAACTATAGAATTAAGAAAAGATATAGCATTAACTAAAATAAAAAATCTTTTTCAAGAAATAGATGAATTATTAAATAATGAAGAAATTAATTTTTTGAAAAGAAATTTTAGAATAAATAAGTTAATAGATATATTTACTTTAGAAAAACAACAAATATTAGAAATATTGAATAGTAGAGAATTAAATGAATTTATAAATAAGTATAAATCTACTCCTAAAAAATGGGTTAGATTAAGAAAAACTATTGAGAAAAAAGAAAACAAAGAGATAAAAGAAAAAACAACTTTAACAATAAAACATATTCTAAGGGATAATGAATCAAACATCCAACAAATGCAAGAAACAGAAATAGAAGTAAATTCTTTTGAAGAAACAAATGAAGTGCTTGAAGAATTAGGTTTCTCATATAGAAGTTATCAAGAAAAAAGAAGAGAAAAATATATTTTAAATGAGCATGAAATAGATATTGACACATGGCCTAAATTATCACCATATATTGAATTTGAAGGAAGAGATAAAAACGATATAGAAAATATATTAAATATTTTAGGATATTCGTTTGAAGATACTATTTCATGTACTGTTGATGAGATTTATAAAAAGATTAGTTTAGATATAAATAATATGAAAGAACTTAAATTTTAATAAGTAAAGATGGAGTAAAAAATGCAATTAAAAGATTTGAGAATTGAATATGATAAATTACAACAGAAGTACGGTGCAAAGGAATTAGACTCTATATATAATGGTGGATGTGAAGAGAATCCGGATATATGTTTTGTATTCATGAATCCAACAGGAAGAAATATCGCATCATCAAAAGAATGGAGAGGTTTAAAATCGCCTTGGATAGGGACAAAGAATATATGGAACTTGTTTTATAAATTGGGATTAACAGACGCAACAATATTTAACCAAATAAGAAATATTAAAGGTAAAGAATGGACAGAAGACTTTGCAAATCAAGTATATAATGATGTTATAAAACACAAATATTTTATAACTAATCTTGGAAAATGTACACAAGTGGATGCAAGAGAATTGCCAGATAGTGTTTATCAAAAATATCTGAATTTATTAGAGAAAGAAATAGAAATAATAAATCCCAAAGTAGTAATTCTCTTTGGAAACCAAGTAAGTTCAATAGTTTTGAATGAAAAGATTTCGGTTTCACAATGCAGAAAGAAAGTATTTGAAAAAGAGATAAACTCTAAGAAATATAAATTTTATCCAGTATATTACCCTGTAGGAAATGGTAGCTTTAATGTAGATAAATCAATAGAAGATATAAATTGGATAATGGAAAAAGAACTACAATAGGAACATGGTTGACATAAATATAGTGAGATGCTATAATAAAAGTATTCTAAATGTAGGAGGGATTGCTATGCTAGAAAGAATACGGGAATTCTCGTACTGGTTGGGCATAGATCCGCTTTGGATCTACATTCTCATCGGTCTGACTTTGCTACTATTTGTAGTAAAGTGCAAGTATCCGTGGGCTCCAAAGTGGAAATCCATTACTACTAAAGACAAGGATGGCAATATCGTCACCAAATATTACCGTCTAGATGATAAAATTTTATAAACCAGGTGAAAGTGGTAGAGAAATCTACCACTTTTAATTTTTTTGTGATATAATGCAAAAAAACAGGAGGGAATAAAATGAAAATTATATTAGCATCAGCTTCACCTAGAAGAAAAGAATTATTAGGATATATAACAAAAGATTTTGAAGTAATGGTTAGTAATGCAGATGAAAGTTTCCAAGAAGGTTTAACAATACAGGAACAATCAAAAAGAATAGCACACTTAAAAGCAAAGAGTGTATTTGACAATACTACAGGAGACAGAATAGTGATAGGTTCTGACACTCTAGTATTAAAAAATGGTGAACATTTTGGAAAGCCAAAGAGTGAGCAAGAAGCTTTTGAAATGATTTCGAGATTACAAAATGATGTTCACGAGGTTATTACAAGTTTGTGTGTAATAATAGAAAAAGATGGAGAACAAAAAGAATATACTGATTATGATATAACAAAAGTATATCTATCAGAAATAACTCCATCAGAGATCAAAGAATGGATTGATAGTGGAGAGGCTATGGACAAAGCAGGAGCATATGCAATTCAAGGACAATTTTCTAAATTTATTACTAAGTTTGAGGGAAGCTATAATTCAGTTGTTGGACTACCAGTGCAAAAATTATATCAAATTATAAAAGGTTACTTGGATTAAAAATTTATAAAATAAGGAGAGTTATAATATGAATAAAATAATAGTAGAAGTAGGATCAACTTGTACAAAGATTGATAAATATAATGGAGAGACTATAGAAAAATTACCAGGAAAAACTATTCAATTTAAGAAACATTATACAGAAGACAAAAAACTAAGAGAAGAAGATGTTAAAGAATTAATAAATGAAATCAATAAACTAAAAAATGTTAGCGATGATATATATGTATGTGGAACAAGTATATTTAGAACTTTAGAAAATGAAGAAAAGACTATGTTCTTGAATAGATTTAAGAATGAAACAGGAATAGAATTTAACATAATTACTCAAGAAATGGAAAATGAGCTAACTGTATATGGAGCAACTAGATTTGTCAAAGAAAAAGTATGCGTATTCATTGGCGGTGGTGGCTCAACAGAAATATCTATATACGATGATGGAATAAAAGAAAGTGTTAATACCAAAATTGGAGTTATTGATGTGATGAATCAATTTAAAGACCTAGCAAATGATCTAGCAACAACAAAAATAGAGGATGTGGAACAATATCTAAAAGATAAACTAAATTTGCCAAAAGAAAAGTGTGATATATTAATTTTGTCAGGTGGTGGACACGAAAAGTTTGCAAGATTATCTGGAATCAAATATGAAGATAACACATTATACAAAGATCCAGCAGCTCCAATAATGATGGACATAGAACTAAGAAAAAAAGAATCAGAAAGATATTTTAAAGAGATATCCTTAGATGAGATAAGAAATAGAGTAGATGATCCAGATTGGTGGTATGCTACAAGAGCAATGTGTGCATTTGTATTAGTAGTTGCTGAAGCTATAGGAGCTAAATACATAATACCAACAGATATTGCTATGGTATATGGAATTATAGAACGTAATAAGGAGTAAGAATGAAAGTATTATTTGCAACAACTAATCCAGCAAAGGTAAAAAAATATAAAGCTGAATTAGAAAAAAGAGGAATAGAACTAATTACTTTAAAAGATATAGATGTAAAATTAGATGTAGTTGAAAGCGGAAAAAATGCATTAGAAAATGCATATATACAAGCAAAAGCATACTATGATGTATTAAAAATGCCAACGATAGGAATGGACAATAATTTGTTTATAGAAGAATTGCCAGAAGAAAAACAACCAGGAACTTATGTTAGAAGAGTAAATGGCAAAGAGCTAAATGACGAAGAAATGATAGAGCATTATACACAATTAGTACGAGAAAACGGTGGAAAACTTACTGTTAAATGGGTGTATGGAATGGTAGTTTGCAGTGAAAAGGGAACAAGTCAGTACACTTGGCACAAAGACCATTTTTACTTTGTTGATAAGCCTTGTCAAACAAGAAATCCTGGCTATCCACTAGATTCTATAAGTATTGTCCCAGAGTTTAATAGATATTTAGCAGAACTAACACCAGAAGATAAAATTGAATATAAAAAGAAGGACAACATAGACGCAGTAGTAGACTTTATAGTAAAAAGTGTTTAACAAGTAATAATAAATACGGACTGATATAAATATATTTCTCAAAGCTCTCGTTCAAACAATTTCGCAAGTAGTTCTAAATGAGTTTTACGGCACCCTTCCACGTATGGATTCATAAATGAATCCACCTGAACTCTTTCCGTAAAACTTTATTAAGAACTCCTAGGCTCAATCATTTTCAATTCGAGCTTTTCGGCATATATTATATCAGTTCGTATTTTTTTATTTTGTCACTTACTTGTCACTATTGATAATTTATAATAAAATTGAAATAAATAAAAAGGAGAATGTTTATGGAAATTTTAAGAGTTGAAAACTTGTGCAAAGAGTATGGAAAAGGACAAACAAAAGTAAAAGCATTAGATAATGTTTCCTTTTCTGTTGAGAAAGGAGAATTTGTTGCAATAGTTGGTGCATCTGGAAGCGGAAAATCAACATTGTTACATTTATTAGGAGGAGTAGATAGACCAAATAGTGGGAAAGTATTTATAGAAGGCAAAGATATATACAAATTAAACGATGATGAGCTTGCAATATTTAGAAGAAGACAAGTGGGGCTTATATATCAATTTTATAATTTAATTCCAATACTTAATGTAGAGGAAAATATAACCTTACCTCTAAGCTTAGATGGAAGGAAAGTTGACGAAAAAAGATTAGAAGAATTAATAAATCTATTAGGATTAAGTGGAAGAAGAACACATCTTCCAAATGAATTATCTGGAGGACAACAGCAAAAAACATCAATAGGTAGAGCAATGATAACAAATCCAGCAATAATTTTGGCAGATGAACCAACCGGAAATCTGGACTCGAAATCAAGTGATGAAGTTGTAACATTATTAAAGAAATCAAATAAAGATTATAAACAAACAATAATAATGATTACACATAATCTAGAAATTGCAAAGGTGGCAGATAGAATTATAACAATAGAAGATGGAAAGATAGTTAAGGAGGCATAATATGAATTTATTAAACAAATTAACTACTAAAAATCTGAAATTAAACAAAAAAAGAACAGTAGTCACAATAATAGGAATAATGTTATCAATAGCACTAATTACAGCAGTTGCATCTATGGTGGTGAGCTTTAGAAAAAGTTATATAGAATTTGAAAAAGAAACGAGTGGAAATTATCATTATGCTTTCTTTAATGTAAAAGGCAAAGACTTAAAAGAATTTGAAAACAATAGAGCAATTGAAAGTTATTATTTAACAAAAGCAAATGGATATGCAAAGGTAAAAGAAAGCAAAAATGATTATAAACCATATGCTTATATAATGGAACTAGATGAAACAGCTTTTTCAAATTTAGGAATAAAATTAATAGAAGGTAGATTCCCAGAGAAAGAAGACGAAATAGTAATACCAAAACATCTAAGAACCAACGGTGGAGTGGAATATAAAGTAGGAGATGTAATAAATCTAGAAGTAGGAGATAGAACATCAGAAGGAATCAAACTTGATCAATCCAACCCATACCATGATGACGAAATGATAGAAAATGCAAAGGCAAAAACATATAAAATAGTTGGTAGAACAGAAAGACCTTCAAGAGGAGTAGAACCATATACTGCACCAGGTTATACGTTCATTACAAGAATAACTGAAAAAGGACAAGGAGAAGAAGAATATAATTTATATGCAAGATATACAAAAAAGGCTTTGAAAAATCAGTATAGAACAACCGCAAATATTCTAGGAATAGATGAAGAACTTATGGAGAAAACAAAATGCGGACAAATAGTTGAAGATCTAAATGAAGAAGGCAAGGTAGTGAAAGAACTAGAAAAGGCTAGATACAATTGGAATCCAAATACCACATTAATAAAATTAGAAACACTAACTTTTGGGGAAAGTACAATGAGAGCGTTATATTGTACGGCGGGAGTAGTAGTAGCAATAATTATAGGAACATCAGTATTTTGTATAAAAAATAGTTTTGATATATCAATAACAGAAAAAACAAGACAATATGGAATGCTTGCAAGTGTAGGAGCGACAAAAAAGCAAATAAAGAAAAATGTCTATTTTGAAGCTTTGATATTATCTATTATAGGAATTCCATTAGGAATACTATGTGGACTATTAGCTGCATTTATATTAATTCATATTACAAACTACTTCCTAGATGAGATGGGAGACATACATCTAATATTCGGAACATCATTTATAGCAATAGCAATGTCTATATTATTAGGAATAATTACAATATATTTATCTGCAAGAAAAAGCGCAAAAAGAGCAAGCAAAACCAGCCCAATATCAGCAATAAGAAGTAACAACGATATAAAAATAAAAGCTAATAAAATAAGAAGTCCTAAAATAGTAAGAAAAATATTTGGAATAGGTGGAGAAGTATCTTACAAAAACTTAAAGAGAAACAAGAAAAAATATAGAACAACAGTAGTATCAATAATAGTTTGTGTATCAGTGTTTATTGCTTTATATTCTTTTATAAACTTAGCATATAGAACTACAAAAGTAGAATATGGAGAACTAAACCACAATATTGCAATATATTTTGAAAAAGGTGATGATGCCCAAAAGATGGCTCAAAAGATAACATCATTAGAAAATATAGATGAAATTTGTGTAGAACAAACAGCTGTGTATAATATTAAAGATCCAAAATACACAAAGAAATATTTAAAAGATGTAAATCTTACAGATGATGAGAAAGAAGCAAAGAGCATAAGAGTATGTTCTGTTGGAGAGCAAGAGTATAAAGAATATTTAAAGAAATTAAACTTAAAATATGAAGATGCAAAAGATAAAGCAATTTTAGTAAATAACAAGTTTGTTTTAATTGATGATGACAGCACAAAAAACAAAGCAGAAGAAGTGGAAGTCTACGACTACAAAGCAGGAGATGTTTTGCAAGGAGAAACACAAAAAACAGAGTATGTTATATTAGATCAAAGCGAAAGCTTAATAAATATGGAAGAAAAGATAACAAAAGGTGAAGAAAAAAATATTCAAATAATTAAAGTGACAAATGAAAGACCTTTAGGATTTGAAAATATGCTAACTAGCGAGTTTATCATAGTTAGTGATGAATGTATCAAAGACTTCACCCCATATGGAAGTATAGGAATATATATAAAATCATCAAATCCAGATAAATTACAAGAAGACATAGAAAAAGCATTGACAGGATATAAGGGTGGATATAGTTTAAACAATATAGCCAGATCTGAGAAAAACCAAAAATCATTATTCGCACTAGTTGCAATATTCTTATATGGATTTATAGCTGTAATTGCACTAATTGGAATAACTAACATATTTAACACAATAACAACAAATATGGAACTAAGAAGCAGAGAATTTGCAATGTTAAAAAGCATTGGAATGACTACGAAAGAATTTAATAAAATGATAAGATTAGAAAGTTTCTTCTATGGAATGAAATCATTATTAATAGGAATTCCAATAGGAGTAGTACTATCATACTTAATATTTAAAGCTCTGTCATCAGGCTCGTTGATGTTAAAATATGAATTGCCAATAGTAGGAATATTAATAAGTATAATATCAGTATTTTTACTAATATTCTGCATAATGAAATATTCAATAAACAAAATAAACAAACAAAACACAATAGAAACAATAAGAAACGAGAACATATAGAAAATAAAAATCTAACTTGCAGATGAAAATCTGATAAGTTAGATTTTTTTATTTACGAAATTTTTAATTAAACATATAATTTAATTAAAATTAACTACTTTTATTTATAGCATAGCTGTAAGGAAAAATCAATACTAAAAAATAAAGAAATTCGAAAAACAGAGGTACCCGAAATTAAATATTACTTAATATAATGCAGACTGTGAAAATCATAGTTTTTTATTAAATTATATGTTTAATAAAAGAAAATTAATAGTTGATTTATAAAACGTAATGTTTTATAATAACAATATACAAAAGGAAAGGGGAACGAAATGCCAAAAGAAACATTAAAAAATTTAAAGAAAACGAATGAAAGGGGAAAAGTAAAAATGAGAAAAATGTTAAAAAACAAAAAACGGAATAACGTTAATAGCATTAGTTGTAACAATAGTTGTGCTTCTAATATTAGCAGGAGTCAGTATAAGCTTAATATTAGATAACAATGGAATAATACAAAAAAGTAAAGAAGCAAGAAGACAATATGAACAAGCTAAAGTAAATGAAGAGGATACACTAAATCAAATAAATAATACAATAGATCAATATACAAAAATAAAATTTTATCTAGAAACTCATAGTGGAGTGGATACGTCTAATATAATAACGGAGTATATGGTAGAAATTGGAACTACTTGGAGAGAATTTGTAAGAGAGCAAAAACCATGTGATGAAGATAATGGACAAAAGTATGAATTATTTTCAAATAATGATGTTGAAACGAATGTTGTTGGAGAAAATGGTGCTTTTCATACAGAGTATGGAGTTCCAGTAGGTGTTATATGTACTGCTGCTGGAGGACCTGTTTTTGAGTCATCTGGTACTATAAGTACAGGACCTTGGGTATATCCACGGAGATGTAATAAAGGAAGGTGTAGTATACAATCTAGTTAGATAATTGTATAATAAGTGTGTTATTTCGAATATAGTAAAAAACTAGATAGGGACTGGAAAAGTCCCTATTTTTAATGTATAATATCAATGGAGGAAAATAAGATGCAGATATTATTAGTAGAAGATAATGAAACAATAGCAAAAGCTTTAACATATACTTTAGAACAACAAAAATATAAGGTACTTCATACAACAAGTATAGAGAAAACGAAAAAAATGCTTAAGGATAAAATTGACTTAATAATACTAGATGTTGCCTTGCCTGATGGAAACGGATTTGACTTATATCAAGACACAATAAAAAAGCTAAATATACCAACAATATTTTTAACAGCGAGAGATGATGAAATCGATATAGTAAAAGGTTTAGAGCTAGGAGCAGAAGATTATATTACAAAGCCATTTGGAACAAAAGAACTTTTGGCAAGAATAAAAAAGATTTTATTAAGGCAAAAAAAGAACACAATATTAACAGTACAAGACATTAGCTTTGACATAGACAAAATGGTTGTATATAAAAACAATAAACCGATTGATCTAACGAGTCTTGAACTAAAAATATTACATATGTTGTTCTTGAATTTAAATAAAGTTGTAAAAAGAGATGACATTATAGAAAAAATATGGGAATGGACAGGCAATGATGTCAATGATAATACAGTAACAGTTTATTTAAAAAGAATAAGAGAAAAATTACAAACAGATATTATAATAACAATAAAAGGAATGGGATATAGAATAGATGAAAAATAAGATTGGTTATGGCAAAACGCTTACAATAAGCATTATAATAGCAATTATATTTATACTTACAAATGTGATTATAAATTGTGTGGCTTACAGAACATACACGAAAAACTTTAATGCTAAGATAGATTTGATAATTGGAGAAACCATAAAAGAGAATCCGGATATAGACAAAGATACATTAATAAAAATATTAAATAATGAAAACAACAAATCGGACAATGTTCTAAAAAAGTATGGAATAAATCTAAATGAAGATTCTGCAATATTAGAAAATGACAAAAGATTTTATGAGTTTACATTATTAAGTACAGCAATTACAGTAATATTTATATCAGTAGTATTGATAGTATTTGCAGAATATAATAGAAGAAGGAACAAAAAAATAAAGCAAATAACTGATTACATAGAGCAAATAAACCAAAAGAATTATAAGCTAGACATAGAAGAAAATTCAGAAGGAGAACTTTCTATATTAAAAAATGAAATATACAAAACAACTGTAATGCTTAATGAAATAGCAGATAACGAAACGAAGGATAAAGAAAATCTAAAGGAATCTTTATCAGATATTTCGCATCAATTAAAAACTCCTTTGACTTCAATAATAATTATACTAGACAATATATTAGACAATCCAGATATGGAACAAACAGTTAGAGAAGATTTTATAAAAGATATAAAAAGAGAGATAACTAACATTCAATTCTTAGTGGCAAACTTACTAAAATTATCAAAGTTAGATGCGAACTCAGTACAATTTATAAACAAAGAAGTGAAAGTAGAAGAAATAATCCAAAATGTAGTAAAAAATGTGTCAAGTATATGTGATTTGAAGAATATAAAAATAAATATTACAGGCGATCCAAAAGCTAAAATTGTATGCGATGAAAGATGGCAAATAGAAGCAATAACAAACATTGTAAAAAATGCTGCCGAACATTCAAAAACAGATTCGGAAATAGACATTAGCTATGAACAGAACAAAGTATATACTAAGATAGTGATAAAAGACTATGGTGTGGGAATAAATAGTAAAGATTTAAAACACATATTCCAAAGATTCTACAAAAGCAAGAATTCTGCAAAAGACAGTATTGGAATAGGACTTCCACTTGCAAAATCAATAATCGAAAGAAACAACGGATATATAGAAGTTACATCAGAACAAGGAAAAGGAACAACCTTTACAATTAAATATTTAAAATAAGGAGGTAATATGCTAGAGATAAAAGTTGACCAGATAAAGGGAAGCAAAGCAAGACTTCAAGTTTATGAGAACAATATCAAAATAATTGAAACAGAAGCATATATAGGAAAAAATGGTGTAACAACAAATAAAGCAGAAGGAGATGGAAAAACTCCTTTAGGAACATTTAAATTAGGAAAAGCATTTGGAACACATGCTGATGTTAAGAACAAAGAATATATAAAAATCAATCCAAACATATATTGGGTAGATGATGCAAAATCTGTTTACTATAACAAGCTAATAGATATAGAAAAAATAAAACCAGATTTTAATAGTGCAGAACATTTAGTAGAATATAAACAACAATATGAATATGCTGTTGAAATAAAAACTAACGAAAACAATATTCCTGGAAAAGGGAGTGCAATATTTTTACATTGCTCAGTGGAAAGACCAACTTCAGGATGTGTGGCGATAAAAAGTGAAATAATGAAGCAAATAGTGGGAAAAATTGATGAAAATGCAACAATATGTATAGAAATCTAAAAGAAATGTTGTAATTTTCTGTGTTTTTGATATAATAGTCATAAGTTAAAACGTAGGAGGTAAATAAAATGTTAAAAAAGGTGGCAATTTTAACAAATGGTGGAGATGTAGCTGGATTCAATGCTGTTATAAGAGCAATAGTAAAAACAGCAGAAGAAAATAATATAGAATGTTATGGATTTGTAGATGGTTATAGAGGATTATTAAACAATGATTATATAAGATTAAGCACCAGTGGAAATAGAAATGCGTCTGGAATAATTGCAAAAGGAGGATCTATAATAGGATCATCAACAAATGCAAATCTATTTAATTATAAAATAGTAAAAGAAAACGGAGAGATAGAATATCAAGATTTATCAGATAGATGTATACAAAATGTTAGAGAAGATGGATTTGACTGTATATTCACATTAGGTGGAGATGGAACTCAAAAATCAGCAAGAGATTTCTATAAAAAAGGACTAAATGTAATAGGAGTTCCAAAAACAATAGATAATGATGTAGCATGTACAGAAATAACATTTGGATACAATACAGCAGTATCAGTAGCAACAGAAGCACTAGATAGATTACACACAACAGGAGAAACACATCATAGAATAATGGTACTAGAAGTAATGGGAAGATATGCAGGTTGGATAGCATTAGAATCTGCAATAGCAGGAGGAGCAGACATAGCTCTTATTCCTGAGATACCATATGATATACACAAAACAGTAGAAAAAATACAAGAGAGAGCAAAAGTTGGAAAGCGTTTCAGTATAGTAGTTGTTGCAGAAGGAGCAACTCCAAAAGGTGGAGATATTTCTGTAGAGAATGTAAGAGATAATGGAGCAGGAGTAGATAATACAAAACTTGGAGGAGCTGGAGAAATTGTAACTAAACAATTAGAAAAACTAACAGGATTTGAAGCAAGATGCACAGTTCTTGGATATATGCAAAGAGGAGGAACACCAACTGCATTTGATAGAGTATTATCAACAAAATATGGAGCAAAAGCAATGGAACTTGCAATGGAAGGAAAATTTGGGACAATAGCAGTTATTAAAAATGGAAAATTAGATTATGCAACACTAGAAGATGTTGTAGGACAAAATAAAGAGATAGGCGCTGTTTCAGGTAATACACCATTAAGTAATCTAAGAAAGATAAAAATGGATGATGACTTAGTAAAAACTGCAAGAGATGTTGGAATTTGCCTTGGAGATTAGAATGATCTAATCTTATGAAAGGAAAGAATAGATATGAAAGATTTTAAGCAAATAATAGCAGAAGAAATAGGAAAAGCAACAGATATAGATAAAGAGAAAATATTAGAGAATATAGGGGTGCCAAAAGACACCTCTAATGGTGATTATGCTTTCCCTTGCTTTATACTAGCAAAGGAATTAAAGAAATCACCGGTTGCAATATCAGAAGAGATCAAAGAAAAGATTTTACAAAACTTAGAATGTGTAAAAGAAATATCAGAAGTAAATGCAGTAAACGGTTTTTTAAACTTTAAGTTAAATAAGAATCATATAGCACAAGAAGTTATAGATGAATTTGACAAGGAAAAGGAAAACTTTGGAGCTGGAAAATTAGAAAAAATACAAAATGTAGTAATAGATTATTCGGCACCAAACATAGCAAAACCATTTCATATAGGACATTTACGCTCAACTGTTATTGGTCAAGCTTTGTATAACATATATAAATATTTAGGATATAATGTTACAGGAATAAACCATCTAGGAGATTATGGAACTCAATTTGGAAAATTAATAGAAGGCTATAAACGTTGGGGCAATGAATATAATATAGATGAAAATCCAATAGACGAGCTAACTAAAATTTATATAAGAATAAATAACCTTTGCAAAGAAGATGAAAGTGTATTAGAAGAGTGCAGAAATAACTTCAAGAAATTAGAAGATGGAGATGAATATTGTACTCAATTATGGCAAAAGTTTAGAGATCTAAGTTTGAAAGAATTTAATAAAGTGTATGATATTCTAGGAGTAAAATTTGATTCACTTAATGGAGAAGCTTTCTACTCAGATAAAATGCCTGAAATAATAGACATACTAGATAAATCTGGTAAACTAGAAGAATCAGAAGGAGCAAAAGTAGTAAAACTAGGTGAAGAAATGCCGCCTTGTTTGATAATCAAATCAAATGGATCAACTACATATGCAACTAGAGATTTAGCTGCGATAATGTACAGAGCAAGAACATATGATTTTGATAAAGCTATATATGTAACATCATATGAGCAGATATTGCACTTTAAACAAGTATTTGCAACAGCTAAATATCTAGGATTAGATTCTAAATATACAAATGGACTTGTGCATGTGCCATTTGGTATGGTTTTATTAAAAACAGGAAAGATGTCTACAAGAGAGGGAAAAATAATAAAACTAGAAGAATTACTAAATGAAGCAATAGAAAAAAGCAGAAAAGTAATAGAAAATAAAAATCCTAACTTGGAAAACAAAGAAGATGTTGCTAAAAAAGTTGGAATTGGAGCAGTTATATTTAATGACTTATCAAATAACAGAATAAAAGATGAAATATTTGACTGGGATATAATGTTAAACTTCAATGGAGAAACAGGCCCTTATGTTCAATATATAACAGTAAGAGCAAAGAGTGTAATAGAAAAAGCTGGATATATTCCAAACATTAAAGACATTAATGTAGAAAAACTGAACGACAAAGACTCTCAAAATGTAATAAATATATTATACAATTTTAATACAGTATTAAAGAGTGTAACCGAAAAAGAAGAACCATCAGTTCTTGCGAGATACTTAATAAATCTTGCACAAGGATTTAGCAGCTTCTATAATAACTGTCATATAATTGGAGAAGATAAAGAAACCCAAGATGCACGTCTATATTTGACATATATGGTAAAGACAATTTTGGAGAAGGGATTAAATCTGTTAGGAATACAAGTCCCAGAAAAAATGTAAGAGGATAATTTGAATGAACAAAAATATTTTAAAACATATAATTAGATATATATTAATAATCTGTATAATTATTCTATGCTGTAAAATATTTAGCTTTTCTAGTCAAAATGGTGTGAATTCATCAGGAACAAGTGAAAGAGTTACAAGCATTATATTGAAAATTTTTGGGTTAAAATGCAATGATGCAACAATAAAGATATTTGATCCGGCAATCAGAAAAGTTGCTCATTTTTGTGTTTACATGCTACTTGGATTTCTACTAATGTGTACTAGTGAAACTTTTAAATGGCAAAGAGTCTATAAATTCGACTTTAGCACTATGTTTGCATTTGTATTTGCGTGTACTGATGAACTGCATCAGCGATTTGTACCAGGAAGAAGCGGAGAATTTGCAGATGTATGTCTAGACACGGTAGGAGCAATGTTAGGAGTTTTAATAGTACTGGCAATAGCATTAATTTGTGTTCAAATAAAAAAGAAAAAGGCTAGAAAACCCAAAAAACTAGCAGAAGAAAATAAACAAGATGAACCGAAAAGAAAAGTACTATTTATAGCAAGCACAGGAGGTCATCTTAATGAATTAATGCAACTAAAAACGCTATTTAAGAAATATGATTATCACATAGTAACAGAAAACACGAAAGTAGACAAAAGCTTAAAAAAGAAATATGGAAACAAAATGAGCTTCTTAATATATGGAACAAAAAAATATCCAATAAGCTACATTTTTAAATTCATAGCAAACAGCTTTATAAGTTTATATTACTTCTTCAAATATCAACCAGAAGTAATAGTAACAACAGGAACTCATACAGCAGTTCCAATGTGCTATATAGCCAAAATATTTGGGAGCAAAGTCATATTTATAGAAACATTTGCAAACAGGACAAGCGGAACAGTAGCTGGAAAATTAATATATCCCATAGCAGATACCTTTGTTGTGCAATGGGAAGAAATGCATAAAGTATATCCAAAATCAGTATGTTGGGGGTGGCTATATTAAATGATATTTGTAATATTAGGAACTCAAGATAAAAAATTTCCTAGACTTTTAGAAGCTGTACAAAAAGCAATAGATAAAAAAATGATTAGCAAAAAAGAAAAAATAATAGTACAAGCAGGTAGCACAAAATTCGAATCAAATGATATGCAGATAATTGACTATATGCCAGTAGAACAATTTGAAGAGTATATAGAAAAAGCTGATATAATAATATGTCATGCAGGAGTTGGAACAATATTAACAGCTTTGGAAAAAGGAAAAAAAGTAATAGCAGCAGCAAGACTAAAAGAATATGGAGAGCATGTAAATGACCATCAACTTCAAATACTAGAAAACTTTTCAAAGAAAGGATATATAGTAGCTCTAGAAGATTTTGAAAAAATAGATGAAGCGATAAAGCAAGCCAAAGAACTTGAACCAAAACAAATAAAATCTAACAAACAATATTTTCTAAAACAACTTGAAAGAGAAATAAATATATTAGGATAAAAGAACTTAGATTTGTATCTAAGTTCTTTAAATATAGAAGAAAGATATAATTCGACAAAATTCTGCAAAAGGGTTGATTCATTTGTGAAATAATGGTATATTTATGAGGTGAAATTTTGCAAAGGAGAACTACAATGAAAGCTAAAAGAATGAAGGAAAAAAACAAAAAAGAAAATAGAGATATAAATCAAGAAGAATATAAATATGGAGCATACGAGAGAAATATAGAAAGAGCACAATATAAAACAAAAAAGAAAAGTAAAGGATTAAAAATTTTTCTAAGAATTCTTATTGTAATAATAGTAATAATATTAGGAATTGCAATTGCAGGATATTCATTTATTCATAGTAAATTAAATAAAATGCAAACTGAACATATAGACAAGACGGCAATAGGAATAAGTGAAGAAGCAAAAGATTCATTAAAAGGATATAGAAATATCGCACTACTTGGAATAGATAGTAGAGCAGATGACTATGGTACTGGAAACAGAAGCGACTGTATAATGATAGCAAGTATTAATGAGAAAACTAAAAAAGTAAAATTGATATCGGTATATAGAGATACATATGTATATGTAACAGAAAATGGAACAAAAAAACTTGACAAAATTACACATGCTTATTCTTATGGTGGAGCACAAAATACATTAAAATCACTAAATGAAGCATTAGACCTAAATATAACTGAGTATGTAACAGTTAACTTTGATGCCGTTATAGCAGCAGTAAATGCATTAAATGGAGTTCAGATAGAGATAACAAATGAAGAGTTAAAATACATAAACGACTACATAGATGCAACATCACAAAGCTCAGGAGTATCATCATCTCATCTAACAAAATCAGGTAAACAAACACTAGATGGAGTACAAGCAGTTGCGTATTCGAGAATTAGATATACAGCTGGGGGAGATTATAAAAGAACAGAAAGAATGAGAACAGTAGTAATGGCGATGATGTCAAAAGCAAAAACTCTAAACATAGGCCAACTAAACAAACTAGCAGATACAATTCTACCAAGAATAAGCAAAAACATAGAGAACAATGACATAATAGCATTAATACCAAGTGTAATGTTGTTCGATATTACAGAAAGTCTTGGATGGCCATATGATGTAAGAGGAATATCAACTACAGCCTGGTATGGTGTACCAGTAACATTAGAAAGCAATGTAGTAAGACTTCACAAAGAAGTTTTTGAACAAGAAGACTATGAGGTTTCTGATGCTGTAAAAGAAATGAATGAGGCAATTATCAAGAAAACAGGATACACAGAATAGAATAAAAAAACAGAGGGGGGAAAAAATTGGCTAAAGCAAATGGAATTGCAGAAAAACCGGCAAATGATATAAATGGAAATTTGGCAATTGATATAAAAGAAGACATACTATTTGATTATCCAACAGGAGTAGAAAAGGTTAAAAAAGAGATAAAAACAAACAAGAAAATTTTATATAGAGTTACTAAAAGACTCATAGATATCATAGGAGCTGTGATAGGAATAATACTACTCATACCAACGACACTATTTATATATATAGCCAGAAAAATATTAAAAGAAGAACAAGGACCGTTATTTTATGAACAATTAAGATATGGTAAAAATGGAAAAATATTTAGACTATACAAATTCAGGTCGATGTGCATGAATGCAGACCAAAAGCTAAAAGAATATCTAGAAAACAATAAAGAGGCCAGAAACGAATTCGAAAAAACGCATAAACTACAAAAAGATCCAAGAATAACAAAACTTGGTAACTTTTTAAGAAAGACAAGCCTTGATGAACTTCCTCAGATGGTAAATATTTTAAAAGGGGATATGAGCTTTGTTGGACCAAGACCGGTTGTATCAGAAGAAGTAGAAGAATACGGAGAAAACAAAGAGAAGTTCCTGAGTGTAACACCAGGGCTTACAGGCTATTGGCAAGTGAACGGAAGAAGCAATACTACATATAAGGAAAGAATGTTTATGGAACTTTATTATGTGGAAAATTGCTCGTTATGGCTGGATATAAAGATATTCTTTAAAACATTTATAACAGTATTCAAAAAAGAAGGAGCAGTATAATTGAAAGATATAAAAATAATTGTTGCAGCACATAAAAAATATCAAATGCCAGAAGATAAAATATATATTCCAATGCAAGTAGGAGCAGAAGGAAAAGAAAAAATAAAAGAATATATACAAGATAACACAGGAAGCAATATATCCTCTAAAAATCCAAACTTTTGTGAATTAACAGGATTATATTGGGCGTGGAAAAATCTAAAAGCAGACTACATTGGACTAGTACATTATAGAAGATACTTTACAATGAAAAATAAAACATCCAAAACAGAAAAAGAAAAATTCAAAATAGTATTAAGCCAAAAAGAGACCGAAGAAAAACTACAAAATATTGATGTCATACTACCTAAAAAAAGAATGTATTACATAGAAAATTTATACTCACATTATGCTCACACAATGTATGTAGAACCACTTGACGAAACAAGAAAAATAATAGAAGAAAAATATCCAGAATATTTGGAAGAATTTGATAAATTACATAAAAGAACATCAGCACATATGTTTAATATGTTCATAATGAAAAAAGAAATATTGGATGAGTATTGTAATTGGCTTTTTGATATATTATTTGAATTAGAAAAAAGGACGGATGCGAGCAAATATGATGGATTTCATGCAAGGTTTTATGGAAGAATATCTGAACTTTTATTAGATGTTTGGATAAATAAAAATCAAATAAAATATGAAGAAGTAAAAGTAATGGATATGCAAAAAGTAAATTGGCTCAAAAAAGGAACCAGTTTTCTAATGGCGAAATTTACAGGGAGAAAATATGGAAAGAGCTTTTGAAATGGAAAAAGAAGAGAAAGTAATTGCGATAGTTGTTACATATAATAGAAAAAAGTTATTAAGAGAGTGTATAAATGCACTAATTGACCAAGATTACGAAAATTGCGAGGTGCTAATTGTAGATAATGCCAGTACAGATGGAACGAAAGATTACATTGAAGAAGAGATGAAAAATAAAAGAGTTCACTATGTAAATACTGGAAGTAACCTAGGTGGAGCTGGTGGATTTAATTTTGGAATTAAAGAAGCTTACAAAATAGGCTTTGACTTTATATGGCTAATGGATGATGATTGTATTGTACATAAAGATTCGCTGACAGAGCTTATAAAAGCAGACAAACATTTGGAAGGAAAATATGGCTTTTTATCAAGCAAAGTATTGTGGAAAGATAATACAATTTGCAAGATGAACATACAAAAGAGAAAATTTTCAAAGTGGCTTAGAGATTTTGAGACAAATATGCAAGAGATTGCTATGGCTTCTTTTGTTTCTTTATTTATAAAAAAACCGATTGTTGAAGAGATGGGACTTCCAATAAAAGAATTCTTTATATGGACAGATGACTGGGAATATACAAGGAGAATATCAAGAAAGTATAAATGCTATTATATATCAACTAGCATAGTGACACATAAATCTAATCAAAATGTGGGGGCAAGTATTGCAACGGTTGACGACAGACTTGAAAGATTTAAATATTTATATAGAAATGATGTGGTATTATATAGAGGAGAAGGAATAAAAGGATGGCTATTACTATATATTCGTCTAATAATACACAAAATTAGAGTATTGAAATCAGATAAACTGGACAAAAAGTATAGAATCAAGATGATAAATGAAGCGGTAAAAGAGGGCAAAAAGTTTAATCCAGAGATTGAGTATGTAAAATAAGGAGAAATGCATTATGAAGATATTACAGATATTTGGAGAGCCGATTGCGAATGGTGGAGAAGAGAGCTTTGTTATGAACATGTATGAATGCATTGACAAAGAGAAATTTCAATTTGATTTATTTACTCCGTATTATTGTGAAAACGTAAATACAAAAAAGAAGATTGAAAGTTATGGTGGTAAAGTAATTGTTAGAAATAAGAGATTTAATTCTAAATTAAGAAAACTGTATTTTATGAGAGAATTAAAAAAATTTTTAGATACTAATAAATATGATGTAGTGCATATAAACTCTGGAAGTACCATAATGCTTGCTTCTGGCGCTAAAATAGCCAAAAAAAGTGGTGTAAAAAAAGTTATTGTTCATTCGCATTGTGCATCTAAAATAAATATGAAGACAAAGATGCTAAAGAAATTCTGTGAAATTCTTTTCACACATAATACCGATGAATATCTGGCTTGCTCTTCGATTGCAGCTGAATGTAAATTCCCTAAAAGTATATGTGAGCAAAAAGAGTATAAAGTTATAAAAAATGGGATTCAACTGAAAGAATTTCAATATAGTGAAGAAACAAGAAATGAGTATAGAAAACTTTTAAAATGTGAGAAGTCTTTTGTTATGGGAAATGTAGGAAGAATGGGATTTGAGAAGAATCAAATGTTCTTATTAGATATTTTAGAAGAAATATTGAAAACAGAGATTGATGCAAAACTTATAATTGTTGGAAACGGAGAACTAAAAGAAAGAATTGACGAAAAAATAAAAGAAAGAGGCTTAGAAAACAATGTTATATTGCTTAGTGATAGGAGTGATGTAAATAAAATATTACAGGCAATGGATATTTTTGTCTTTCCTTCTTTATATGAAGGATTAGGGATTGCAGCAATAGAATCTCAAGCAGCAGGATTGCATACTATTTGCTCCGAAAATATTCCTGATGAGGCTAAAGTGACAGATTTATTAGAAAAAATTGAATTAAATAAAGGTGCTGTTGATTGGGCAAAAGAAATATTAAAGTATAAGGAAGCAAAAAGAAATATAGATGAAATTGCGTTGATTGAAAAAAAAGGATATAATGCGATTGAATCAGCGAGAATATTAGAAAAAATATATGAAAATTAGAAGGAGTTTTTAATGAACATAGTAATAAAAAAAATAATAAACTTTATGCAAGAACATTACAATATATTTATGTATGTGTCTTTCTTTGTAATTTTCTTTTATCCATTTAATATTTCATTAAAAGACTATGTGTATAAAAATGATTTTATACTATTTATTCTAATGGTAATTAGTTTATTAATTATATTTATAGAACATTTTTATGAAATTAAGAAAAGCATACGATATATTTCTAGCACAGCAATAACAACTTTGCTCGTGTTAGGTATAATGATTATAGTAAGAAATGGCGACATTTTTAATTTGCATTTTGGGATGCCTTTTTTTACAATATATTCAATCATTCTTGTATGTATACTTGCTTCATCAAAAAAATGGTATAAAATTGCGTTAAATGTAATGTTAATGTTTGTAATGGAACATGTAATAGCAACTATTATTTCGTTTTTATTCCCACAATTTTATTTAAATGAAATAATGCCATTATTTTCGGATTTTAATAAGGAACTAATGTATCAATTTGAACATAATCAAATAGCTGGACTAACTCAACATTATAGTACAAATGCGGCATATTTATTAATTGGTGCCATTATAGAAGTATTTTATTTAAAGATAGACTTCAAACAAAATAGAAAAAAAAGTTTATTTAATATATTCTTTATGGTTACAACATTATTAGCTTTGCTACTAACTGGAAAAAGAACTCAGATTTTTGGTGGACTTTTATCGATTATAGTTATATATGGTATTATTAATAGAGGAAGTTTAAAGAAACAAGCAAAAAAAATATTATTAGGAAGCATAATAACGATAACTTTTATTGGAGTTTTATCAATATTTATTCCAGAGATTTCTGGACCAATAACAAGAACTATAGAATCGATAGAGAAGAAAGATCTTTTAGCATCGAGAAGACCAATGTATGAATTAGCTATAGAAAATTCCAAACAAAATAAATTGTTTGGAAGTGGATGGGGAACATATAAGTATTTATATAATACAAGTATGGCGTTAAAAGAAAGAGATTATATGGATGCACATAATATATATTTGCAAATGTTATGTGAGATAGGAATTGTAGGTACTGGAATAATATTAGGATTAATATTATATGCAATGTATAGGGGAATAACAATAAAAGCATCAGATGAGGATGAAAAATATATATCAATATATTTGACTTATCAACTATACATTTTGATTGAGGGATTTGTTGGAAATGCCTTTTATGATGTACAGGTTTTAATTCCATATATGATATTTACTGCTCTTTTAATAAGCTGCATTAATATTCAAAACCGTGGGAAGGAAGAAAGATTAAAAATGGAAAAAAGCGTTAAGAATAAGATATTGTCAGTTAGTGTTGCTGCTTACAATATAGAAAATATGATAAGACAAAATATTGAGTCATTTATAAATTCAGAAGTAAGAGATGATATAGAAGTAATAGTAACTGATGATGGCTCAAAAGATAAAACTGCTGATATTATAAAGGAATATGCAGACAAATATCCTGATACTATAAAACTAATAAAGCAAAAAAACCAAGGACCAGGATCAACGGTCAATAGTGGGATAAGTAATGCAACTGGAAAATATTTTAAAATGGTAGATGGTGATGATTGGGTAGAGACGGAAAATTTAAAAAGATTCATTGAAGAACTAAAGAAAACAGATGCAGACATGATTTTGACCAATTATGAGATATATGATAACAAGCAAGAGAAAATTATAGAAACAGTTAAAGCAAAAATTCCAGAGAATGAGATATTCAAGATGGAGGATGTTGGTTCGAAACTAAATATACAAATGCATAATGTTACATATAAAACACAAATATTAAAAGATCATAATATTAGACTGGATAAAGGATTCTATACTGATATGGAATATCTACTTTTACCAATGTTATATGTAAATACAGTTAAATATATTGATATAAATATATATGTATATAGAATTGCGCAAAGCCAACAAAGTGTAAGCATACCAAGTATGCAGAAGAATATAGCAATGCATAAACAGGTTCTAGATAGGTTAGTTGAGTTTTATGTACAAAACATAGACAACCTAAAATATGGAACAAAAAAATATGTATGTAAGTCAATTGCTAACATGGCAGATGTTCAGTTAGGTACTTTACTTACTTTTGAACAATCTGATGAAAATAAGAAAAAAATAGTTGATTTTAATAAACAATTAAGAGAAAAAAGTAAAGATATATATAATATATATAAAAAGTCAAAGAAATGTAAAGTTTTATTATATAGCAGATATATGTTATATAATCAATTATCAAAAAAATATATAGAGAAATTGAATAGAAAGTAAAACATAATGAAAAAATCGATAACTAAAAATTATATTTATAACTTAACTTATCAAATATTAATATTAATTTTACCACTAATAACAACACCATATATATCAAGAGTACTTGGTGCTGAGAGTATTGGTATATACAGCTATACATTATCAATATCTGCATATTTTATATTATTTGGATCTCTTGGAGTCGCTTTATATGGGCAAAGAGAAATAGCATACAATCAAGAAAATAAAAAGAAATATACAACGATATTCTGGGAAATTATAATATTTAGAACAATAACGATGGCAATATCAATGTTTATATTTTACATTGCCTTTGTAAATGGTTCACAATATCAAATGTATTATAAGATTCTCTTACTTGAATTGCTAGGAAATTGCATAGATATAAGTTGGTTCTTTCAGGGAATGGAAGAATTTAAGAAAACAGTTTTGAGAAATATAGTTGTAAAACTCATTAGCGTAATATTAATATTTTGTTTAGTTAAATGTCAGGCAGATTTATACATATATTTCTGGATTTATGTATTATCAATATTGATAGGAAATGGATCGCTATGGTTATACCTACCCAAATATTTAGATAAAGTAAAATTAAGGGACTTGCATATAGCAAGACATATTAAACCAACACTAGGATTATTTGTACCACAAATAGCAGTGCAAGTATATACAGTGTTGGATAGAACAATGATAGGAACAATTATTACTGATAAATCAGAAGTAGGTTTTTATGATCAAAGCCAAAAAATTATAAAAGTAATCTTGGCTATTATTACATCTTTAGGAACAGTAATGCTCCCAAGAGTGGCAAATACTTTTGCGAGTGGAGATAAAAAGAAAGTCAATGAATATATGCAAAAATCATTTAATATAGTATTCTTGCTAGCATTTCCAATGATATTTGGAGTTATAGCTGTATCAAAGGCTTTTGTACCAATATTCTTTGGACCAGGATATGAGAAAGTTTCTATACTTATGAATGTAATTAGTCCTATAATTTTACTAATAGGATTAAGCAATGTTACAGGTACGCAATACTTACTACCAACTAAAAGACAAAGAGAATTTACTATTTCTGTTGTTATAGGAGCCGTTGTAAACTTTTTTATGAACTTATTATTAATAAGAAGGTTTGGAGCAATAGGAGCTTCTATAGGCACAGTAGTTGCAGAATTCAGCGTAACAGCAGTTCAGGCATATTTTGTTAGAAAAGACTTTAATTTACTGAAAATAATAAAACTATCTAAAAACTACTTAATATCTAGCGTTATAATGTTTATAATATGTAGCCTTGTAGGATATATAAAAATAAAAGGTTCGGCAACACTGATTATACAAGTATTCGCAGGAGTGATGACATACGGAATATGTATGATTGCTTTAAAAGATGAATTTGTTTATGGAATTTTGAAGAAAATGAAACATTAACAAAATACGAAGGAACTATAAATAAGGGGAAAAATGGAGAAAACATTAAACATCAAAAGTAATAGAGTTGTATATTTTGATGTCCTAAACATATTAGCAATAATTGCTGTTGTAGCATTACATATGAATGGTATTGTACATTTAAATCCAACTATTAGAGCATGGAATACTAGTTTGATTATTGAATGTATAATGTATTGGGCTGTACCAGTCTTTATGATGATATCTGGTGCCACATTAATGAATTATAGGGAAAAATATGATACTAAGACTTTCTTTAGAAAAAGATTTATAAAGGTTCTTGTTCCTTTTATATTCTGGGCTATATTCATGTTCGCTTGGTTAATTGCCACGGGAAAACTAAATCTTAGTGAATATAATGGAATAAAAGATTGGTTAAATGCTTTCTTTAGCAATAAAGAACAGTCTATATATTATTTTATGTTTGAAATATTAGGTGTATATCTTACAATGCCATTGATATCATTATTAACAAAGAAAGAATATAGAAAGACATTATGGTTTATAGTTGTTTTATACTTTATCTTTAATGGTTTAATACCCAATATATTAGGTATATTTGAAATTTACTGGAACGAAGCTTTTGCAATAAGAATTAATGGGTATTTGATATATGTAATTTTGGGGTATTTATTATCGACAGAGGAATTGAGTAAAAAACAAAGGATAGGAATCTATATTGGAGCATGTATAGGATTAGTTTATAGATATATTACAACATTTATATTAAGTAAAAATGCAGGTGATGTTATAAAGCTAAGTTGGGGATATTTTTCATGGCATTGTATATTGCTTTCTTGTGCTGTTTTTATATTTATTAAGAACCTAAATTTAGATACGAAAATAAAAAGTTGTAAGATTAGAGAGTGGCTGAAAAATATCTCTGGATGTAGTTTTGGCATATATTTAATACATATGCTTGTAAAATACTATGTAACGCAAATATCTGGTTGGAATGAGTATTCCTGGACATACAGGACTATTGGAATCTTAGTCATATACTTGATAAGCTTAGGAATTGTTTTAATTTTGAAAAAAATACCGATAATAAAAAAGGTAGTGCCATAACTGTAAAAATATATACCTAATGAGAGGAGTAAATTTATGAAATATGATTATTTAATTGTAGGCGCTGGCCTATTTGGTTCAATATTTGCTTATGAAGCAAATAAAAAAGGAAAGAAAGTATTAGTAATAGATAAACGTTCACATATAGCAGGAAACATCTATACAGAAAACGAAGATGGTATTAATGTGCATAAATATGGTGCACACATTTTCCATACAAGCAATAAGAAAGCATGGGAGTACATAAATCAATTTGCAGAATTTAATAGATATACAAATTCACCAGTAGCATGTTATAAAAATGAACTTTATAATATGCCGTTCAATATGAATACATTTAATAAGTTATGGGGAGTTGTGACACCAGCAGAAGCACAAGAAAAAATAGAGCAAGAGAAAAAAGAAGCGGGAATAGTAGAACCTAAAAATTTAGAAGAACAAGCAATTTCATTAGTCGGCAAAACTATTTATGAAAAACTTGTAAAAGGCTATACAGAAAAACAATGGGGAAGAAAGTGCACAGAACTTCCAAGTTTTATTATTAAACGTTTACCTGTTAGATTTATATATGACAACAATTACTTCAATGACAAATACCAAGGAATTCCAATTGGTGGGTATACTCAAATAATAGAAAAGATGCTCGACGGAATAGAAGTAAAACTAAACTATGATTATTTTGATCATAAACAAGAGTTAAACGAAGTAGCAGAAAAAATAATATTTACAGGTCCGATAGACAAATATTATAATTATCAGTTTGGGGAACTAGAATACAGAAGCTTAAGATTTGAAGAAGAAGAATTAAATACTCAAAATTATCAAGGAAATGCAGTTGTAAATTACACAGAATATGAAATTCCATATACTAGAATAATAGAACATAAGCATTTTGAGTATGCAAAAAGTTTAGGACAAGAAGACACAATACCAAAAACAATAATAACTAGAGAATATCCAGATAGCTGGAATAAGGAAAAAGAAGCGTATTACCCAATAAATAATGACAAAAATAATGAACTTTATCAGAAATATGCAGAATTAGCAAGCAAAGATAATAAAGTGATATTTGGTGGAAGGTTAGGAATGTACAAATATTATGATATGGACAAAATTATATTAGAAGCTTTACAATGCGCAGAAAAAGAAATAAAGATATAACCTTAAAAAAGTTATATCTTTATTTTTAAAAAACTATTGCATTTTTAGTATAATAAAATATATAATATAATAAGTAAAGATCATAGATTTTTTTATCTAAATACAAAAAAGAATAGGAAGTTATGCAAATATGAGAAAATACTTTGGAACAGATGGAATTAGGAGAATTGCCAATAGTGAATTAACACCAGAATTGGTATATAAGGTAGCAAAAGCAGGAGCGTATGTACTATCTAAACATACAGATCATACACCAACAATTTTTATAGGAAGAGATACTAGAATATCTGGTACTTTAATAGAAGCAGCAATGACAGCGGGATTCCTAAGCTATGGAGCAAATGTAAAACAACTTGGAGTAATTCCAACACCAGGAGTCGCATATTTAACAAAAAGATATAAAGCAGATGCAAGCGTGGTAATATCAGCATCACATAATACATATGAGTTTAATGGAATAAAATACTTTAGTAATAAAGGAATGAAAATTCCAGACACACTAGAAGAAGAAATCGAAGAGGTAATGGACTCTGGAAGATTAGATGAACTAACAGCAATAAACGATAAAATTGGAGTTGCTGAAAACAGAGAAGATTTATTAGAAGAATATGTATACTTCTTCAGAAAAAATTTTGAAGAAGACTTAGAAAACCTAGACAAAGAAGACTTTGTGGTAGCATTAGATACTGCAAATGGTGCAACATATGAAATAGCAGACAAAGTATTTACTAAATTAGGAATAAAACATTATATAATAAACAATGAACCAAATGGAATAAATATAAATGATAACTGTGGTTCTACCCATATGCAAGGATTACAAAAATTTGTTGTAGAACACAAATGCAATTTAGGAATAGCATATGATGGAGATGGAGATAGATGCTTAGCTGTTAATGAAAAAGGTGAACTAGTTGATGGAGATTGCATAATGGCAGTAATATCAAATTATTTAAAAGAGAAGAACCAACTAAAAAATGATACATTAGTAGCAACAGTTATGAGTAATTTGGGACTAAGAAAATATGCACAAGAAAACAATATAAACTTTGAAGCAACCAAAGTTGGAGACAGATATGTTCTTGAAAATATGCTTGCAAACGGAAATAACCTGGGTGGAGAACAATCAGGACACATTATAATGCTAGACTATAATCCGACAGGAGACGGAATTTTAACCTCATTAATGCTAGTTAAAATAATGTTAGAAAAAAGTATTCCAATTTCAAAGTTATGTGATATAATACGAGTATATCCACAAGTATTGATTAATGCAAAAGTATCTGCAGATAAAAAATATGATTATGAAAAGGATACAGAAATAAAAGAAGCGATAGAAAAACTAGAAAAAGAATTCTTGGGAAACGGTAGAGTTCTTATAAGACCTTCTGGTACAGAACCATTAGTAAGGGTTATGATAGAAGGGGAGGATCAAGGTTATATTAAAGCTAAAGCTGAAGCTCTAGCAAAATTAATAGAACAAAAGTTAAAATAAAGGAGGAAACACAAATGCCATTTATTAATTTTACAAACATAATTACTGTACTTTTAGCTGTTATACTTTTTGGACTAATATTATTCTTGGGAAAAGAATTACACAAAAGTGCGTTACCAGCTATAATGCTATTTGTATTTTTAATAATACTAGTATGTCACGCTATGGAGTTAATGCTTATACCAAATATAAGCGAAGATGTATATCATGCAATAGCAAGAAGTATAGGAGTTGATTTTGGATTTATATTCTTATCATTTGTATCTTATTTATGGATTGATGATATCCAAGCTAAGATAGAAAAGAAAAAGAGTATAGATGATAGCTTAAATTGGTTTTGGGCAAAAGTTTAAAACAAAAAATATATATTATAAAAATTCCTGGAGAAATCCGGGGATTTTTTGTATATTATAATGAAGGAAACAGAAACTAAAGCAGTTAAAATAAATATTTATTTGAAAATGGAAAAATAAAAAAATGTAAAAAAGCTATTGACAACAGTCGACCTATATGTTAAGATAGTTACTGTACTAAGTATATGGAATATATTTTATGATATAAATTAGTAAAAAATAGCATTGAACAGAAGCAAATTACTAGTTTATTATTTTGCACTTAAAACAGGCAAAAATAATTTGAAAAAATTTTAAAAATGTATTGACATTACACTTCAAAAGTAGTACAATAAAGTTCGTTACACATTTAAAAGAAAATGAGCAACGAAAAGTACATTGAAAAGTAAATAACAAACCTTTGAAAAAAGACCAATAGCGGTAGTTATTTGTACTACCATAAAAAAACAAATAAATGAGCTAAAACTCAAATCAATTAAGATTTATAACTCTTAAGAAATTAAGAAAAATATAAATACCATTAATATGAGAGTTTGATCCTGGCTCAGGATAAACGCTGGCGGCGCACATAAGACATGCAAGTCG
>CAKPGM010000015.1 GCA_934154805.1 uncultured Clostridia bacterium
GTCTTGACCAATAATATAATAATCTATGTATGAATTCATCATTCTTTAGTAATTGTACTTCTACATCTACTTTTTCTTTATTATTTATGTCTAATTCTAAATCCAATATTCCTAATTTATTCATTGGCTTATCTCTTGTTAATTCTTTCGTATCGTTTATCTCTATTGAGTTTACTTTTTCATCTAATAGTGCTTCTATAAAGCTTTTTGTTATTTCTTCGTTTTTCTTATTAAATAAACTTTGAAAAACTATATCTATCTTTGGTTGTAATAATTTTACTTCTTTTTCCTTTTTCGTTTCTTCCAAACGCACTCCTCCTTTAGATATTCTTAGTAAGTAATATTACATTTTTTTTGGGGATTTTATTTCAGATCCAATTTTTTTAGATTAAAATTTAAATTCATATGAATCAATTTAATTCGTTATAACAACCTTATTATAACGCTTATATGCTGGTTTGTCCAGAAAAATCGTGTGTCAAGTTTCGACACACGATTTCATGTTTTGTTATTTTTTATATAATTATATATTTCTTAATCAGAAAATGTTGGATAACCGTTAGTTCCTAATTTCCATCTCTTCCATTCTGCGTTTGTTCCTATATTTGAGTTTAATAAATCTACGAAAGTTTGACTCTTTATTTCTGATTCACTTTTTAATGTTGCTTCTCCACTTGTTAGTGTTCCTACTCCTATTGATGGATTTAATGAATAATATACATTATTTACTTCTGTTTTTACTTCTGTTCTTGAATCTGTATATATTCTTCCTATGACATTTCCAACTTGTTTTCCTACTGTTGTTCCCAAATTATAAGTATTTTCTATATATAAATAATTTTGTGCAGAAACAGTATCTTGTCTTCCAACAATTCCTCCTGCCGTACCTTCTGAATATACTTTTCCAATATTATAGCAGTTTATTATATTAGTACTAAGGTTAGTTCCCCATGAAGTTCCACTTACAACTCCTATTATTCCACCCTCGTTTAACTTTCCTGTTATGCTTCCTTTGTTGTATGAATTTATTATACTTAATTTTCCAACCGATTCTTGTGCTCCTAATATTCCTCCTGTTCCAGTTGAGTAGTTAGACCCGTTTTTATTATTTATAACATCTCCTTCATTAATACAATTCGATATATATATTTCCTGACTTCCTGCAGATCCTAATATTCCTCCAGCACGTGGAGCTCCTATTATTTTTCCATAATTTTCACATAAGCTAATCTGTTTATTTCCTTGGTGACCTACTATTCCACCTACTCCAGAATATCCGTAATCATTTCCCGTTATTTCTATTGTTCCATAATTTTTGCAGTTTTTTACGATTGCACTACTGTATCCTATTATTCCTCCTGCCATATTATATCCAACTATATCTACTTTATTCTGGCAGTTTTCTATAATAATATCCGAACCATTTCCCTCTCCAACCAGTCCTCCTGTATGCCAGTTTGAATTTATATTTCCAGTTATAGTAAGATTTCCTATATATCCTTCAACAATAACCCCAAATAGTCCCTTTGCTTTCTTATCATCTTCTGCTGCATTTATATACATATTTGATATAGTGTGTTTATTCCCATTAAAATTTCCTTTAAATGTTCCTGTGCTGTAGCTTATTGGAGTAAAACCTGTTCCAGTTGTCATCTCTGTAATCAGTGCATTTCCATCCGTATCATCATTATTTAAATTTCCAAAATCTGTTCTTTGACTGTCTTTATATGAATATTTTGATTTAAAATTCAGATTTTTAGTTAATATTATATATTCTCCTTTGAAAGATTTGGTTCCAGTTACATTCACTGCTTGACCATTCTCTAATTTTATACCCAACCCATTTGTCATATTAGATAACACAACTAAGTCTTCTATACAGCTTATTTCATATGGCTTTTTTTCACTTCCGTCACATTTTCCACCTTTGGTTATATCTCCTGCATATTCGTCTTTTACTACTTCTTGTGGTTCGCTTACATTTCCATCTTTATCTACTTCATAATATCGATCTGTATCAGTAAATAGAACTTCTATTGTATCTCCTCCATCACTTACCTCTGTTGGATTTGTTCCTGCCTCGTCTTTTAATGCTGGTTCAAATACTGCTAAAGTTACTCTTCCACTTTTATCTCTCATCATTGTTAGCATTTTTGCTCGTTCCACTATGCTCTTCTCATTATCTATTTCTGCTTGTTCTTTAGCACTTTTGGTTTCTTTTAATATTCCATTATCACTAGTCACCATTCCTACTGTTATTCCCGCTAATATCAAGATTATAACTATTGTCACAACCAATGCTATCAGTGTTATTCCTTTTTTATTTCTCAGTTTCTTCATTGTTTTTCTCATAAATGTATTTCCTCCCACTTTAGTATGTTCAGTATTATAAAACATTATGTTTTATAGCGCAAGTTCCTTTTGGTTTTTATTAAATATATAATTTAATAAAAGGAATAACATTGTATAGCCCTTGTCACTCTGGTCTTTCAAGTTCTTTATGTTTTTAAATCTTTGCTTAGACATATTTTTTCGGTATTGATTTTTTCTTACAGTTATGCTATATATTTAGTATAGAAATTTTAATTAAATTATATATTTAATTAAAAAAATTTGTATTTTTTGTTTATGCACACAATTTCATAAAAAAATAAACTGATAGTTTACAGTACTTTCGTACCTTACTATCAGCTGTTTTTATTATTCACTTTTTGTATTTTATATAAAACTTTCTTCATTATTTGGGTTTCGCTCTTTTATAAGCCTTAATGGTTCTGATAAATCAGATTCTTGCCAAATTGGCATTACTTTTGTATAGTATTCATTTTCGGCAATTTTTACTTTTAATATTTTATATCCTAATCCTATATATTCTTCATAACCTGATATTACCGAGTCTGATATATACACATTTACAACTCGAACAAATATTGGCTCTTCATTGTTGTCTACTTTATTTTTGTCTACTATGCAGAATATTACTCCTAAAATTATTATGGCTAATAATATGGTTAAAATTATTGCTATTATCTTTTTACTCATTTCTCATTTCCTCTCTTTTTTACTGATCATATCATATTTATATAGATCTTTCAATATATCTTAAAGATAAATAAACTAATTTCAAAATCTCATTCTATTAAGTCTTAATATTTTTATTTAACTATACTTTTTGATTGACTTTACTGCGTTTTTGTTGTATCATTGTATAGGTTAAAGGAGATGGAAATATATGGCAAAAAAAGAACATAGTAAAGGAAAACACGCTGTTGCAAAAAAAAATCATTGCAAGATTTTTATTTTTGCATTTTTATTATTGTTTATTATTTTTTTTATGGCTTTTTTAATTTACACATATTCTCCAAAGTTTCTTAGTTTATTTGATAAGAAATCTGATGATACTACTGTTTTTTCAGTTTCTACAAATTTAAATGATTCAAAATTCGTTAATGGTTCTAATTCTATTATGATTAAGAATATCCATATAAAATCTTCTGAGAGTGGAGCATCAATTATTGAAATATCATTTGAGAATGTCTCTGATACTGATTTTTCTGAAGCAAATGCTCATTTTTATTCCTTGAATAGTACTGGAAATATATTATTTGGTATGCCCCTAAATATTCCAAGTATTCCAGCACATTCTAGTAGTACTTATAAGATTTTATGTACTAATGACTTATCTAACTCAGTAGATTATGATATATCTATTCAATAATATTTATAAAAAGCATAATATAGTTCTTCTTGTTATGCTTTTTTATTTGCAAAAAAATATGAGCTATTTCTAGCTCATATTTTTTGTATTTTAGTTGTCTTATTCAACTTCACAATATTCTATTTCAATCTTGTCACCTGCACCAAATCCTTCTGCTTTTGTATCTAAGTAATATTTTCCATCGGCTTCTGATTTGATAATCTTATCTTTAAAGAAGTCGTCTCCAAATCTTCCTGTTGTTCCAGTTGTATCTCCGTTTAGTTTTATAGTTATATCTTCGTTTTCATCTAATCCTGGCAATTCTATTAAACCTCCATTTGATGCAACTTCAACCTTTTCGCCTCCTCCGATTTCAGAACCTATCTCTGTAAATATATCTAATAGGGCTGTATAATCACTTGCTGTCTTAAACGTTTTATTTGCATCTGATGCTATTGTATTTTTCATCAAGCCTGTTTCACTTGAAGCAAATGCTACTGCATATACTGTTGGTGCACACTTGCTAGTTTTCAAATTATTTGAAGCTGTTTTAACCCTTGATTCTGTTTCTCCTGCACTTTTATCTATTTCTCCATTGCCTTTAACTTTAAAATCTCCATCGCTTAATACTATAACAATATTCTGATTATTTTTATTTATTCCTGCCAATCTATTTATTTCTGTATTAGCTTCATTTATACCTGCAGCAATACGTGTTCCTCCATTTGCAGTTAGGTCATTAATTTTGTTCTTTAAGGTTGTTGCTTCACTGCTATTTGTTGCTGTAACTGGAAGTGTTGTTGCATTATCCACATCTTCCCAATAAGGATAGCCATATTCTGGGTATACCAATTCTTCTCCCGAACTAAATGTTACTACCGATACTTGGCAACCTGTTGAATCATCTTTAAACATGCTATCTATCAAGTTGTTACAAGCTTGTTGTGCTGCATATAAACGAGTTTCTTTTTTCTTTGCTTTTTTCTCTCCATTTGGTTTATAATTCATACTTCCTGAAACATCTAGTACTATTACAACATTACTATTTTTTATTTTTGGAATACGTGTATTCTTCTTTACAGATACTTTCTTTTCTACATTGTAACCTGGGTCTTCTGGTTCTGTTCCGTCTGATGCGCTTGCTATATTTTGAATTTTTTCTCCAGGTTTTGCTGTTACAATAACTTCAAAAAAGATACTTGCTGTATTGTTTCCAGTTCCATCATTTCCTGGAACTGCCAATGTTCTTGTTACTCTTTCTCCTTCAGCTAGTTTTGCAAGTTCAGCCTCTGTTAAGTTTGTGTCATTATTTGGTGTTTTTAATTTTGTTCCTGTTGGAACTCCATCTGTTACATCTATTGTTCCTTGTTTTCTTCCAGCATTTGTTGCTGTAATTGTATATTTAATTGTATCACCATATTCTGCTTTTCCTTCTATTGTATTTCCATCAGCTTTTTGTATTAGCTCACTTGCCTTTTCAACAGTGATTTCTGACTTCCAAACCTCTGTAATAACTTCTACTTCATCACTCTTTGGCTCTGTTGAAGTTGTTTCTACTGTTGCTACATTCTTAACTATGCTTTCTTCTTCTTTCATGTCAGCTTTTTGTACTTCGTATCTTGCTTTTATTGTTGCAACATTATTTGGAGCTATTCCTAATTCTCCTATATACCAATTTCCTTCTATTAATTCAAATTTATCGTTTGAACTCATTGAATCTGTTACTGTTACATTTTTTAATACTGTATTTCCGGTATTTGTTACTGTAATTATATAGTCAATTACGTCTCCTGGTTGTACTTTGGTTTTATCTGTTACATCATTACCATTGACTTTTTGAGTTTTATCAATTTCAATTCCTGGCAAATCTTGTATTTCAACATCTGCTTTAGCATAATCTTCCAAATTTTGTTCGTTTCCATTGCTATCTTCGTATTTTGCATTTGCTGTTGCTATATTGGTTAATAGTTGTGAACCTAGTTTTGCATCTTCTGCTGTTACTTTATAATATACAATGTATTTCTTCGTTTCACCTATATCTAAAGTCTCATTTTCAGATAATTTTGTTGTTGTTATTTCTGGATGATCTTTATTCAAATATACATTTAGATTATCTGTTACTGTTAGATTGCTTAATGGAATTGTTCCTATGTTTGTAACTGTAATTTCATATTCAATTACATCATCTGTTTTTACAGTTATTTCATTCATTTCTTTAGCATCCATGCCTTGTACTTTACTAACAGTTTTTGTTACTTCGATTCCTGGTAATGAGTTTGTTATTTCATTGTCCTTTACTGTTCTTATGTATCCATCAGGAATATTTACTTCGTCAAATGTGTAATCTATTAAATCTCCTAGGCTGTCATATTTTGGTAAATTCGTTGTAACATTATTTTTCTCCCAAACACTGCCATTGTTAATGTTTGCATCTTTCTTTGTTAATACTATATCTTCATACTTGCCATCTTCGCCTGTAACTCTAATAGTTACATCTTTTCTTTTTGTTGTATTACCTTTATCATTCCATACTTTTTTAACAGATACAACCGCTTTATCTTCTGGAACACTAAATTTATTTGTTATTGTTAAATCTGTTGGGTCTTTATCATCTTTAATGTAGAATTTTGATCCTGTTGTTTCTTCTTTTACAAAATATTTTATTTCATTTGCCTTTTCATCATATTCTTGAACATTTTTTGTTATAGTCCATTCATCGTCGTTGCTATTACCTTTTTTAAGTTCAATACCAGACTCAACTAATACTTCTGTTCCATCAACACCGATTTTATATAAATCAAATTTAACTGATGTAGGTCTCTTCTTTGCTATATCACTGCTATCGTCCCAAATTTTAGTTAATGTTATATTTTTGGTTTTATCAGTTGGAGCTTTGAATGTATTTTTTACTGTTGTTCCTTGTTCATATTTTTCATACCATTGTGGAACTTGATCTTCAGTTACTGTATATTCAATTTCCTCTCCATCATTGTTATATACATCAACCTCTATTTCAGTTGACCAGATATCACCATTATTTAATTTTGCATCTTTTGTCGTTAATTCAACATTTTCACCATTCAATTGTAATATTACATTGTCTGGTCTCTTCGCTGCCGCATCATTATTGTCGTTCCATATTTTTGTTACCGTAACAGTCTTTTTGTCTCCTGGTCTTGTAAATGTATTTGTGAAATTATATGTCTTGTTTCCATCACTATCTTCGCTCTCTAAACATCCTGATTGATAGAATTTCAAGTCTTCTTTATTGATTTCTTTTTCCTGTACTGTATAAGTAATACGTTCTCCCTCTGAATTATATTTTGGTTTCTTTTTAAATGTATGTGTGTATTCATCATCATTTTGGTTTATATTCATAACATAAGAATCTTTTAATTCATTTCCTGCATACAATTCAAATCTAATTTGTGAAGGTCTTCTTTGTTTTTGTATTCCCTCATCTTTCCATTTTTTGTTTACTGTTATATCTACATATACCTTTTCAGCAGTATCAGTTGTTGAATTTGTAGGGTTTCCATCTTGTTTTGCTTGATCGTTTAAAATTGTCTTTGTTTCACTTTCAAATGAGTTTATTTTTACCGTGAAACTAACTTCTACTTTACCATCAACTTCTCCTTTTTTAGCTGGTACTACAACATTCCAAGTAATTGTTCCTTTTGATTCAACTCCATCTCCTGCTATTGAAACTAATGTTGTTCCTTCTGGAATAGTATCTGTTAAAACCACTGTTCCTTCTGCATTTCCACTATTTGTAGCTGTTAACGTATATGTTATTCTATCTAGTTCGTGTAATGGTTTTGATGAAGGAGTACTTGATTTGACAGTTGTAATGTTAGCAACTGGTGTTATTACTGGTGGTGTTTCTTTTTCACCAACAACTGCAGCATTTGTTACTTCTTTTACAACTTCTCCTGCAGCTGTTTCTTTATTTATTCTAACATCAAAGCTTACTGTTGTTTCTCCATTTGCTTTAACATTTACATCATTCCATGTAATTATTCTTCCCTCTAGTTTTCCACCTTCTGATATTGTTCTGTCTACAATTTCTGTTCCATCTGGAATTGTATCTGTTACTGTTGTCTTGCCTGGAACATTAGAGTTGTTTGTTATTGTAATTACATATCTTAGTATATCTCCAACTTTTGCACTTGTTGCTTCAGCAAGTTCGCCATCTACTACAAGGTATGCCTCTTTTGCTGTTGTTACAACTGGTGTTTCTGTTGTAGGAGTATCTTCTCCATTAACTTTAGCTGTATTGCTTATTAATGTAATTTCTTTTTCATTAATAACTTTTACTTTAAAAGATAATTCTACAGTTTCTCCTGCTGCTATTACATTTTTCCAAGTAATTTTTCCGTTTACTAATTCTCCGCCTTCAGAAATTGTTCCTTCTACAAGCTCTGTTCCTTCCGGAATAGCATCAATTGTACGAATTGTTGATGTTGATAAATTACCTGTGTTCTTAATTCTGATTACATATGTAATTTCTTGTCCTGGTTGCACAACTGTATTAGTTGGCTCTGCTGTTATTGCTTGGTTTCCTACATATGCTGTTTTTGTTACTTCTAAGTCTGGTGTATTTATATTTAAACCAGCTGTTTCTGTTCTTGCTTGTAGGCTTATTGGTGCCCATGTTATATCCTCTGTTTTCCAAGGATTTTCTACTACTGTTGTTTGTGTATATTCTGTATCTGGAACTGTAGTTCCTGCATTCCCTGTAGTAGTTCCAGTCGTTGTACCTTGGTTAGTTGTTGTTCCTGGATTTGTTGTTGTGTCTCCATTTTGAGCAGGTGTTGTTGGATTTTGATTATCATCTATTATTGGTATCTGCTCTGGATTGTCTGTGTTTGGTGTATTTGGATTTTCTACACCACCATTATTATTTGAGTCATTTCCATTGTTAGCAGGTTCTGTTACTTCTGTGTTTTCCATAGCAGCTGCTGCATTATTATTACCTTTAATATAAGCAACTGTACCTGTAATTGCTGCTATTAATAGAACTACTGCTATTGCTATAATTATAATGGTTTTCTTACTCTTATAATTAATTCTTGCTTTCAATTTTTTTTACCCCCATTTTTTAAATTATATAATTTGTCTTGCTTTAGTTATCAATCTATTTTTGTGCCCGTTTGTACATGTGATTAGTGTTATCTCTCTTGTTGTTGGATCTACACTGTTTGCACATGTTACATCACTTGGATCTATTGAATATATTTTAAATATTTTATATTCGATCGTTTCGTTTTTTAAATTGGTTAACTTAATTGTATCTCCAATTTTCAAATGGCTAGTTTTTCCAAACATTGTTCCATCTCTATTATTGTGACCTGCCACGCAATAGTTTCCTATTTCATTTGCTTGTGGTCCACTAAATTTTGTAACAGAGATTTTCATTGTTTCTTCATTGGTTTCGTTTATTATTGGATACTTAATATTTATTTCTGGAATTTCTATTATTCCTTCGATTTTATATCCCTTATATTCTACATCTAGTACTTCATTTTCATTGTTTAAAGATTGATTGCTTAGTTCTTCTTCAATAGTTGTTAATGTTTTTGATATCTCTTTTTCATTTAGATAGTTTTTACCATATCTAATGATTATCATTGCTATAACTACTATTAAAGCAATAACTAGAATTGTTATTATCAGATTACAAATTTTCTTTTTCATAATTATTTGTTCTCGTCTTTTTTGTTTGTTCTTTTAATTATTGCTACTATAACTAAAGCTAAAACTATAATTCCTAATGCGATAAATAGTATTGTTCCACTATCAAATGTAACTGGTAGTTTAACTATTTCTTCAACAGTAGTTTGGTCCACACCTTCTTCTGGTGTATAATCACATACTAAGAATTTTGCATCTACTACATATGTGTTTGGATCTGTTTCTTCTTTAAGATAAACTATATATTTGTCATCTTTTCTTGCTTCTTCTGGTTGTAGAATTTCATTATTTTCTACTAATGTCCATCCACTTGCGTCTGGCATTAATTGTTGATATAAGTCATAGAATTTTTTGCTTAGACTTAGGCTCTCGTATGTTCCTGTTATTTCTGTTTTTAATTGCTCTGCCAAGTTAAATAGTTCTGTTGCTTCTGCATTTTCTGCATTTACTGGAATTAATTGATAGTAGTATTTTGCATCTTGTTTTGGTTCGTCTATTACAACTTTTCCTACTGTTATTGTTGTTTTTACTCCATCAATCATTTCTTCTTTTTGATTTTTTTGTGTTGTATCAACTTTAATTCTTTTTGTTGTGTTGTTTACAACTTCAATCATATCATCATTTAAAGCTTTGCTTAAATCTATTTTGTCTGCTGTTACAAGCATTTCATCGTTTAGATTTCTAATCCATAAATATGTAGATTTTGTTACATCATTAAAGTATGTATCTTTTAATGCTTGATCTACATATGCTATGTTTAAAGCTCCTTCTGATGTTGAGTCTTTTGCTGAACTCTTGAAAACTAAGTTTTCTACATTTTCAGCTGAATCATTTGAAAAAGCAAATTCAAATTCGTTATTGCAAATGTCTTTGTAATAAATTAAATAACCATTCGCTTTTTTCAAAATCACATTATCTTTAGTGTCTGCCATTACAGGCAATTGAAAAATTGTTGCTAGCATTAATACTATAATTGTTAATGCTAAAAGTTTGGTTTGTTTTAGTTTTTCCATGGTTTCCCCTTTCTAAAATTTTTTTACTAGATGTCTGTTTTTCTTAATATTACATATTATTCCAATCTCAGAAAAATACTCCTAATTTTAAAAAATATGTTTCAGACAAAATACGGTTCTATGATATCACAAATTTCCTTAATTTTCAAGTCAAATTTACATAATTTTCTATTTTTATATAGATTTTTTTCGACAATTATCGGTTTTTGGTTGACTTTTTGTCTTACTATGTTATAATTTAGGTATAAAACAAAGGAAGGATTCCAGTTATGGTTGATTTATCAAATAAAATCGAGGCTGATTTAGAATCTAAAACACCAAATATTTTAGAAGAAAATGTTAATAATGACACACAAGAAAATAATTCTAATCAGGATAATTTAATAGATAATAAAAATGATTTGCAGATTGTAGAGAATGTTTCTTTAGAAAATACTGAAAATATAGAAGAATCTCCTATTGAAACAGAAAATCAAAGTCCAGAAGTTGCAAATTGTTTAGCTTTGACTGTAAAAAAAGATTATAATTTATCAATTGTAAAGAATGTTGTTGTTAAGGCTTTTAGAAATGCGTGGAAAATTGCACTTTCTATATTTACTCTTAACTTTTTGAAATTCTTTTTATAAAAATATTCACCCAAGAAGGATACCCCTCTTGGGTGTGTTTTAATTAGTTTTGTTTTTAGTTGTTTTTCTTTGTATAAATTCTATCAGTTTATTCCATAAACTATATAACTTATTTTTATATACTACTGCTAAGGTATTTCTAGATTGATTCCTATTTACCTCTATATATTTTTTTAGGTATTTCTCGTTCATTTCACTCTTAAAATTTATGAACTTATCTTCTTCGTTTGGTGTATCTAATAATCTTCCAACCATTTCTTCGTAATCTTCTAATTTTTTTACTTGTTCATCTACTTCTTGTGGAGTAGTTAGTCTTTTGTACATTTTTGAAAAATATGTTGTATAGATTAATTCTTGTGTTTGCATATATATGTCTATTATTTTATTTTCATCTCTATTTACTTTGTTGTTTTCTTCTAATATCCCATCAAAGTTCTTTACTATTTTTTCTGTGTTTTCTTCAAACGTGTTATATAGCTCATTTTCAAACTTGTCCGTGCTACTTATACAGCTCTCTACTGCTTCTTTGTTCCCCATTAAAAATAAAATTTGTGCTATTAAACTTGTCATATATTTATAATAATTTTCACTGTTTGTACAAATTGTTATTTTTTCATTATTGGTTCTATGTAGAGTTCCTCCTAACGCTTTTGCTGTTATATATTGAACTATTGCTTCGTTTATTCCTAATGCAAATATTTTAAATTCTTGGAATTGACATATTCCAGCTCTATTTTCTTTTTTGCTTATTTTCCCAAAGTTCTGCAAGTAGTGTATATTTTCGTGTATTAGATAAGCATCTATATTTGATAAATCTTTTTTCTCATCTATGTATATTGTGTTGTTTTTATAATAATAAAACACTCCTCTAAACTTTTGGTCCACATTTGCATAATACATATCACAGTTGAACATTCTCATATATAGCTCATTGTAGCAATCTGATAGCTCTTTTATATTTGTTGCTAATTTATCTGCTATACTTTTTGCTATATAATTCTTCTCTTCTATCTTTACTTTGTCTAGCGGAATTATTCCAATTTTTTCTAAGTCTTTCGATATATTCATTTAATTTTCTCCAAAATACTATAATACATTTTTATTATACATTATTTGGTATACTTTTTTGTTACATTTGTATTAAGTTTTTATTTCATTTTTGTAACATTCTCATTTACAAGTTTCCTAAATTATGATAGAATTTTTATATCACATTTGTGAAATCTTGAGAAAGGGGGATTTATATGAGCAAAGCTAAGAAGCATAGTTCACGGGGTCAGGAAACCATGAGAGTTTCCGCAATCATCAAGGCTGATGCCTCTCGTGAAGTTCGTTTGCCTACTGAGGTAAAAGGTTCTGCTAAAAAGGCAGATAAAACCTCTACCTCTGGCAAAAAGAGCACTTCTTACGTAGCAAAAGTCCCTAAGTGATCTCAAATCCTCCTACAGAAAGACAACTGTATCTGTAGGAGGATACTTTTTATGCAAAAACAAAAGCTTTGGATTTTACTCCAAAGCTCTATTTTTATTTTGCGTAATCTACTACCCTTGTTTCTCTAATGATGTTTACTTTTATTTGTCCAGGGTATTCCATTTCTTCTTCAACTTTCTTTGCTACGTCTCTTGCAAGTATTGTCATATCCGCATCTGTAATTTGTTCTGGTTTTACTATAATTCTAACCTCACGACCAGCTTGTATAGCAAAAGATTTTTCAACTCCCTTAAATGAGCTTGCAACCTCTTCTAGTTTTTCAAGTCGTTTGATATAGTTTTCAAGTGTTTCTCTTCTAGCTCCTGGTCTTGAAGCTGATATAGCATCTGCTGCTGCAACTAATACAGCTTCTACAGTTTGTGGTTCTGTATCTCCGTGGTGTGCTTCTACCGCATTTATTACTAATGGGTTTTCTTTATATTTCTTTAATATATCTACACCAATTTGTACGTGAGTTCCTTCTATATCGTGATCTAACGCTTTTCCTATATCATGTAAAAGTCCAGCTCTTCTTGCAAGTTTTGGATCTAGTCCTAATTCATCTGCCATTATTCTTGCTAAGTTAGAAACCTCTATTGAATGGTTTAGCACATTTTGTCCATAGCTTGTCCTATATTTTAGTTTTCCAAGCAAGTTGATTAGGTCTGGATGAAGTCCTATTACGCCTGTTTCTATACAAGCTCTTTCTCCTTCATCTTTGATTGTTTGTGCAACCTCTTCCTTAGCCTTTTCTACCATTTCTTCGATTTTGGCTGGGTGAATTCTTCCATCTTCCATTAATCTTTCTAATGCAATTCTTGCTACTTCTCTTCTTAATGCATCAAATCCTGAAATAACTACAGCCTCTGGTGTGTCGTCTATTATTAAGTCGACTCCTGTTAATGTTTCTAAGGTACGAATGTTTCTACCTTCTCTACCAATTATTCTTCCTTTCATTTCTTCATTTGGAAGTGGTACAATTGATACTGTAGTTTCTGCAGTATGGTCTGCTGCGCATTTTTGAATTGCATATCCTATTACTTCTCTAGCTTTTTTAACTGATTCTTCTTTCACTTTTGCTTCTGCTGATTTTATTAAATTAGCTTTTTCAAAAGTTAATTGTTTGTCCATTTCTGCTAATAATTGTTGTTTAGCTGCTTCTTTAGATAATCCTGAAATCTTTTGAAGTTCTTGTATTTGTTTGTCCAGAGTTTCCTCTATTTCTTTCTTCTTGTCTTCAACTTCTTGTTTTCTGTTTTCTACTTCTCTTTCTCTTCTCTCCATTTGTTCTAGTTTGTTTTCAAGATTTTCTTCTTTTTGTAATAGTCTTCTTTCTTGTTGTTGAACCTCGCCTCTTCTTTCTCTAACCTCTTTGTCTAGTTCTTTTCTAGCATTAATAATTTCTTCTTTTGCCTTAAATATTTCTTCTTTTCTTTTATTTTCGGCTTCTTTTTGTGCTAGTTCTATTATCCTTTTAGCTTCGTTTTCTGCACTGCCAACTTTTGATTCTGCGATCTTTTTTCTTATTGCAATACCAACAAAGGTAAAAATAACTGCTGAGACTAGAAAAACGGCGATATTAATTATGATACTTAATTCCATAATTACACCTCTTTCTATTAAATTTTCAATGTGCATAAAAATATATATCTATTACTTTTAAATTTTAGCATATATTTTATCTCTATATATTTTATCTTTATTATCGCAAACTGTCAAGTACTTTTTACTTTAAGCTAACATATTCTTTGTAATTTATATCTTTTTTTCTGTATTCTTGTGGTTCTAGCCCAACTCGGTCTTTCATATATAATAGCATTAATAACATTATAGCTAAAAATGCCACACCAAATATTATCATTGAATATCTAATACTATTGTTATGTGATACTATAACAGAACCTAACGCACATATTACTGTCGTTCCAATTCCTGCAACTAAACTATATGCTGAATATACTTTATTTGCAACTTCTGCATTTGTAAAGTTTGTAACATACTTTTTCATTAACACATGGAAGAATCCTGTGTCTAAGTATCTTACAACATATGATGCAAGTATTACTCCCACTACTATAATGTAAGGAAGTGATGTTATAGAAATTAGTCCTGCAATTAAGCAAGCTATTGTATACGATATACCTATTACTGTTAGTACTCTCTTTTTAAATCTCTCGTGGAACTTGTTTTGCAACTTAGATGATATTCCTGCAATTACTTGCATAATCGCATAAATTATACCTGTTACTGATGCCGACATAGATATTTCTTCTAATAGTCCCATTTCGTAAGTACTCATTACTGCTATTATTCCATACATTACACCCGCATATAGCATAAGTGCTTTAAGTCTTCTAGATGTGAATATGAATGAGAATGCCAATCTTAGGTCTTTGAAGTAAATCTTGTATCTCTTGAATATGCCTATGGTTTTATCTTCTTGTGGTTCTTGATTATCGAGTTCTTTAAATTTAGTTGCTAATAATGCTGATACCAACAATATTGCGATACATATTCCTAATGGTATGTATGGATTTATATTAAATAAAAATCCAGATACAACAGCAGAGATAGCTGACATATAATAATAGTCTCCCAAACCTCTTCCATCAACTTTCGAGTAGGTTTTTCCTCTATTTTCGGTATCAGGTATAGATTTATGAAGCATTCCCGCTTCTGCAACATCTCTTACGGCAAATCCAAAACCCGAAAATAGATTTGATATTATTAGCCACCATAAATTCGTTGCAAATATTATAAATATAATAGATACTGCATTTATTAAGTCTGCCAGAATCAAACTCTTTCTCGTTCCTATCTTATCAATTATAAAAACACCTGGAATTTGAAATAGTGCTTTAAATATACCATAAAAAGCAGTCGCTAAGACTATGTCTCCAGCACTAATTCCTTTTACTTGCGCAAGAAATAAAAATTTTATTCCATAATAGAACAAAAGATCATATGTTAGTGCTTTATGCATAATGGTGAGTTTCATATTACGTTTTCTTTTTTCCGATAGTTCTTTTTCTTGTGGGTCCATTCTTTCTCCTTTTCTTGTGTTAAGTCTCCTATTTTTATTATCTATTATTTTGATGAACTTGTCAAGAAAAATCAAGGCAAAATATTAGTAGTACAGTTGTGCTGTACTACTATGTTATATTTTTATTTTATATAAATATTTGGATCTACGGTTTGTCCGTCTTTTTTCATTTCAAAATGAAGATGTGTTGTATCTGCTATTTCAAATGTAGCAGTGTTGCCAACCGTTGCTATTGTACTTCCTTGTTTTATTTCTTCTCCAACAGTTATAAATTCTGCTGTTAGTAAACTTGAATATATACTTTCAAATCCATTTTGATGTTCTATTACTACTGTTAATCCATATCTTGGATCATTTTTTATTGATTTTACTTTCCCATCAGCTATAGCTTTTACTACGTCTGTCTTCTGCATTGCAATGTCTATTCCCAAATGTGTTGTCCATTCTTCTAATGTACTTGAATATACTAAATTATCTTTTGAATAGTCTTTTACAATTTCTCCATCTGCAGGTTTTATAAAGCTTATATTTTTTACTTCTTCTTTCTTTTCTTCTACTTGTTTGTTTTCTGTTGGTTTACTTTCTGTTTTTTTCTCTTCTTTAGTCTTGTTTTCATAATCGCTTGTGTTTACAGCTACTTTCTCTGTGTTTTCCATCTCGTTAACACTTTTTCCAACTGGCGAGCTAACTGATTTTGAATCTGTATCATTTGTTATCATATTTAACATTTCATTATCTACTGATGATATTACTTGTGTATTTGTTGTTCTAAGTTTTGCATTTTTCACCATTCTATTGCTATAAGATACATATGTTAGTATAAAAGCCACCACTACAACTAATACAATCCCTGTTAGAATTATCATACTTATATTTGTTTCTGGTTTTTCCCCTCTTCTTTGTCTTCTACTCATATTGTTCCTCCTTATATTTTTATATTAATATAAGTATTTCCTCTTTTTCTAAATTTATACAATTGTAGTTTATAAATTATTTATTTCTACTCCTGTATAATAGTGTTTTATAATATTTTCGTAGCTTTCTCCTTGTTTAGCTAGTGCATCTGCACCAGTTTGGCTCATTCCAACTCCATGTCCATAGCCTTTTACAACAAATTTGATATTGTTTTCAGTTATTTCAACAGTAAAATTGGCTGATCTTAATCCCAAAAGATTTCTTACTTCGACTCCTGATAATTCTAAGTTTCCTAGTTTTATTGTTTTTACTCTACCTCCCGCTGTTGTTTCTAATGTTTTTATACAGTCTTGTTGATTATAGTCTATTGAGAAATCTGGATGATTATCTTTTATCTTCTGTTCAAACTCACTCTTTGTAAATTCCACTTCTGACGAATATTGAGTATACGCATCCTCTCCTGATGTTTCTACACTTTGTAAATATGGTAAATTTGCTCCGCCCCATACATTTGCAACTTCTTCTGTTTTTCCTCCACTATTAGAGTGAAAAAAGGCATCTATTGCTTCTCCATTGTATGTTACAATTTGTCCTTTTGTAGAGTTTACAGCTTCTTCTATTTTTGCCCAGTTACTTTCTCTCGATGCTTCTTCCCATTTATTTAGTCTATCTTCTTTTGATATCCACGCTTGACAGCATTTATAATCATCGCATATATCTGCTCCTTCGTGTTTAGCGTTGCTATGTTCTATTGTATATACTGTATACGTCCTTGCAACAACTGCTTGTGCTTTTAAAGCCTCTTTTTCAAAGCTTGCAGGCATTTCTGCTGATACCACTCCTAATAAATATTCGTCCATTCCTAGTTCTTCTACTTCTCCATTCTCGTGATGTAATAACTTTATTGTTCCGTATTTCGAATATGTATATGAATTTGTTTCTGTATTATCTGTATTTTGTTCAACGTTTTCCACTTCATTTTCTACAGCTACAGTTTCTTTAGCTTTGAATTTTTGTGTAAGAACTACTGGCACTAAAAATGTTATTAAAATTATTAATACTATAATTTCAATAATTCTCTTCATATTTTTCATCTCTTTCTAAGCAGTATCTGCTTGTAATTTTTGTTTCATCGAATATAATATTCTTTTTTCTATCCTTGAAACTTGAACTTGACTTATTCCTAAAGTTTTAGCAACTTCTGTTTGTGTGCTTCCCTTGTAATATCTCATCATTACAATTTGTTTTTCTTGTGGTTGCAATTCTTCTATTAATTTATTCACTGTTAATTTATCATTTATCATTGCTTCTTGATTTTTTGTATCTGGAATGATGTCTTCTACATTTAATGTTTTGCTTGAGTCTTTACTATAAACAGGTTCATTTATAGATGTTACTATTGCACTAGAGTTCGCATCTATAGCTAATGCAATATCTTCTTTTGGTACTTTTAAAATCTCGGCAATTTGCTCTATTTTTATATCTTGCCCATTTTTTAAATAATACTCTTTTTGTATTTGATTTATTTTTGCACCTAATTCTTTAATACTCCTACTTACTTTTATTTTGCCATCATCTCTTATATACCTTTTTATTTCTCCCATTATAAATGGAACTGAATATGTAGAAAGTTGCACATCAAAGCTTGTATCGAATTTTTTTATTGATTTAATTAATCCTAACGCACCTATTTGATTTAAGTCTTCTAACTCATATCCTCTTCCACTAAATCTTTTAGCAATATTATAGACTAGCCCTAAATTGTTTTTTACCAGACTAGCCATTGCCTCTTCATCTCCACTTTGCGCTTTTGCTATTTTTTCATAAGTATTTTCATACATATTTTAACCTTCCTTTTGTTCTTCTTGTTCTAGTGGTTCTATGTATTTTCTTAATGTCACTTTTGTTCCCATTTCTGGTATAGATTCAACTTTCATTTCGTCCATAAAGCTTTCCATTATTGTGAATCCCATTCCAGATCTTTCTAAATTTGCCTTTGTTGTATAAAGTGGTTTTTTAGCAAGTTCTATATCCTCAATTCCTTTTCCTGAATCCGATATTTGTATTTCTACCCAGTTGTCTTTTAATTTGCATTCAACTTTAACTATTCCCATAGAGTTTTCATATCCGTGTATTATACAGTTTGTTACAGCTTCTGATACTGCTGTTTTTATATCTGCAAGTTCTTCTATTGTAGGATCTAATTGTGAAGCAAATGCTGCTACTGCTATTCTTGCAAATGCTTCATTTGATGATTTGCTTACAAATTCTAATTTCATTTCATTATCATAAATTCCTAACATCTTAACCTCCATTATCCAACTTTTTCTTCTTTGTTTATTGGAATTATTCTTAAAATTCCACTTATTTCAAAGACTTTTTCTATTTGTCTATTTACATTTATTAGTTCTAATTGTCCACCTAACATTCTAATAATTTTGTATCTTCCAAGTAACATTCCTATTCCTGCACTGTCCATGAAAGAAACATCACTAAAATCAAATATAACTTTTCTAGGCAAAAATCTCGTAATTTCATTATCAATTTTCCTCCTTAATTTTTCTGTTGTGCTTTCGTCAATTTCCTCAGAAATTCTTAATGTTAATTGCTTTTCCCTAGGTACATAAATACATTCCACTTTTGTTCCTCCTTATTTCTTATTCTTGTATAAGTATACTATGTTTACCAATATTTTCCAATAGCGAAACTTGACTAGTTTTATCGATTTATGGGAAGTTTTCGACATTTTTCGTTTATTATCTTTAGGCAAAAAAAATACCGCCTAAAGAGATTTTTCTCTTTAAGCGATTATATGTTAAGTTATTTTAATTCTTCTATTGCTTTTTGTATTTGTGCATCTTTTTCCATAGATGTTTCGTAATATCCTTGTTCATCTTTAGTTAGGTCTACTTCAACATCTGGTTTTATTCCTACTTTGTGAATCTTATTATGATTTGGAGTGAAATATTCGTCTGTTGTTATTTTTAGTCCACTTCCATCTGTTAAAGTATATAATGTTTGAATTACACCTTTTCCATATGTTGTTTTTCCAACTATTTTAGCTCCATATTGTTCTTTTAATGCCGCTGCTAATATTTCTGATGCACTTGCTGTTCCTTCATTTACAAGGACTACTACTGGTATATCTGTTATTTTTGGATCTTTTGTTGATTTTGTTGTTTTTTCTTCTTGATTCTTGCCTTTTGTTATTAATATTGTTTCACCCTTGTTTACAAATAGCTCTGCAATTCCTGTAGCTTCATCTACAATTCCACCACCATTGCTTCTTAAATCTATTATTATTCCTTTTGCTCCATCATTTTTTAATTGTGTAATTTGTTCTTCAAATGCATTTTTTACACCACTATCGAATGAATCTATTTGTATATAAGCTATTTTGTTGTCTAACATTTCAGAGGCTACGTGGTCTACTGTTATTTTCTTTCTTGTTATTTCTAAGTCTATTTCTTTACCATCTCTTAGTACTGTTACTTTTACAGTTGTGCCTTCTTTACCTTTTAATATTGATGTTGCTTCATTTAGCTGATCTCCAGCATAAGCTACTCCTTCTATTTTTTCTATTACATCTCCTGCTTGCATTCCTGCTTCTAATGCTGGCGAGTTTTTCATCACACCTACTATTAATAATGTGTTATTAGATCTATTGTTTGAAACATATACTCCTATTCCAACATATTCTGAATTTGTTTGTTCTGTAAATTCTTGCATTTCTTCTTTTGTTAAGTATTCTGTATATGGATCATTTAGTCCTTCTATATATCCTTTTATTGCTCCTTCTAATAGCTTTTCATCATCTATTTCACCGATGTATTTTTCTTCTAGCATTGCTTTAAAGCTTTGAAGAGTTTTTATCATTGAGCCACTATCAACATATGCACTTTTGTTTGTATCTCCATTTTCATATGCTTCTTTAAATTTATTATACATTATGAATGTAGTAAGCATAAATACTATTGTTGCAGTCAAAACAACTAACATTATGACTTTATAAACTCTTTGTCTTTTTATTTTATTATCTTCCATTCTTTTTTCTCCCTTAAGTTTATTATACTTGAATGTTTATATTTTTATTACGCTTTTAATTATTTTCTTCGCCTTTTAAGTATGGAATTGGGTCTTGTATTATTCCGTTTTTCCTAACTTCAAAATGTAAATGCGGTCCTGTTGAGTTTCCTGTTGAGCCAACAAGCATTATTACATCACCTTTTGAAACCTCAGTTCCTAATGTTGTAAGTATTTCTTGTCCGTGTCCATAAAGTGTAACTATTCCATCACCATGATTTATCATAACACAGTTTCCATAGCCTCCCATAACACCTGCAAATGTAACTACTCCATCTGTTGCTGCTATGACTGGAGCACCATATCCTGCATTACCTATATCTATTCCTGAATGATATTTATATACTCCTTGTATTGGATGTAATCTATTTCCATATCCTGATGTTATATATGTTCCTTCTTTTCCAACTGGCCATATCATCAATCCGCCAGTATAATGAATCGCTAATTTATCGCCCCAATTTATTGCTGCAAGTATTTGATTTTCCAAAGAAATTTCTTCTTGTTTATATGCTTCGATTTTTTCGTTTAATTCTTTTTCTTCTTCAGTTAATTGTGATGAATAATTTTGTTGAAGCATTTTGTTGTTTTCCATTAAAATCTGCATTCTTGAAGCTTGTGCTTTAGCAACTTTTAGAGTTGAATTTCTTTTTTCTTGGTTTGCTCTTTTTTCTTCTATTTCTTTTCTTCTACTCTCTACTTCTTTAAGCAATTCATCATCATACTGCATTATCTCTTCTAGCATATAGTAATTTGATAAAAAGTCCATTAGTCCTTTTGAAGATAATAAAACGTCTAAATATGTTGTTTCTCCAGCTTCGTATAAGGCTACAACTCTTCTTTTAAATAAGTTTTCTTTTCTTTTATATTCTTCTTCATTTTTTGCTAATTCTTCATCTGTCACTTTTATTTCGTTTTCTAGTGTGTTTACCTGATTTTGTAACTTATTTAATTCCTCTGTATATTTAACAATAGAGTCATCTAATTCTTGTATTTTTTGTAGTGATACTGATAATTCACTTTGTACATATTTTAGTCTGTTATTGGATTCTTCTAATTTTTCTTGGACTTCTTTTTGTTTGTCCTGAAGTGTCATATTTTCTGTATTAGTACTATTATCATTGTTCTCTATTTCATTATTAGAAAAGACATTTATTGAGAAAGATACTAATAATAGACATATCATTATCATAGTTATTATCTTTTTCCCCATAAATGTCCCTCCTTTTATAATGTTTTAGTCTAAAATCGTATATCCTCCTGGTAAATAATCTAGTGGATCTAACCAATTGTTACCAAAGAAATTTGACATTGACGTTGAATGTCTGATTTCAAAATGTAGATGTGCCCCTGTACCTGCTCCTGTATTTCCTGATGTTGCTATAACTTGTCCTTGTGAAACATATTGTCCATTTCTTATATGACTTGAATTCAAGTGTCCATATAAAGTTGCATATCCATCACCGTGGAATATCATTATGTAGGTTCCATATCCTCCTGGATTTGTCTCATTATAAGCATATCCAGATGCTGATGCATATACACTTTCATATCTAGCTCCTATGTCTATTCCTTTATGCCATCTGCCCCATCTCCACTTCATTCTTGATGTAACATATTTATTATTACATGGCCAAATAAAGCTTCCGTCAAATTTAATGCCATCTTTGTCTAGTCTTTCTTGTGCATCTTTTCCTATTTCTGATAACTTTCTGTCTATTTCTTCCATTGCTGTATTGTATTTATCAATTTCGCTTTGCTTGCTCTTTTCTTCATCAGATAGTTTATCTATCTCTGCTTGTTTGTTTTTCTTTAATACTTTTAATTGATTGCTTTTTATTTCTTGTTGATCTTTTAACTCTTTTACTCTAGCTTTATCTGTTTCTAATTCAGCTTTTTCATTTTCTAAATTCTTCTTATCATTGTCTAAATCAGTTATCAATGCTGTATCTGCATCAACTATTTGTTGAACAATCTCGTATTTTGATAAGAAGTCTAGTAAGCTGTCTGAACCTAATAAAACATCTAAATATGTAGAATCTCCAGCCTCGTACAATGCTACAATTCTTTCTTGTAATAATTTTTCTTTTCTTTTTATTTCCGCCTGTTTTTCGGTTATTTCTGACTCTTTTGTTTCTATCGAACTTTCTAATTCTGAAAGCTCAGCTTTTAAAGAGTCTAGTTCTCTTTCTGCATCCATAACTTGAATTGTTAAGTTTTCAAGTTCTGATTCTGCATTTTTCTGGCTATTTTGAATATTTTTTAATTCATTTTTGGCATTATTTATTTTGTCTTGAAGTGCATCTTTATCACTTTGGCTTACCGCATATGAATATAGCGGAATTGCTGTTGTAAGTAGTATTATCGTAAGTATCGTAATAAAAGTTAATACTATTTTCTTCATAATTGTTCTCCTCTATACTTTTAGATATTTTCTCATTGATATTGTACTTCCTAAAGCTCCTATTCCTATACCAAGTACTAAGTATACTATTACTAGTAATGTTGATATATCAGCAAAGCTTAGTAACGACATTCCTATTTTTGCAAGTACTGTAGAATCTGCTAGTTTGCTTATTATTATGTTGTATGCTACTCCTAAAACTGCAAGAGATATAATTGCTGCAATTATTCCTATTATTATACCTTCAATTATAAATGGCCATCTTATAAAATTGTCTGTTGCACCAACATATTTCATAATTGATATTTCTTTCCTTCTTGCGTGAACTGTTAACTTAATTGTGTTTGCTATGATGAATATTGATATTATTACCAATAATGAAAGTACTACTATTGAAACTATTTTTATTCCATTTGCTATTTTTACTAAATTATTAATTGTGTTGTCTTGACTTGTTATACTTGCTATATTATCTAATTTATAAATATTTTCTTGAACTTCTGAACTTAATTTTAAATCTGTTAATGTTACTAAATATGATGCTTTAAAAGGATTTTCCTCATCATATCCAACAAATAGCGCAGGATTTCCTAGTTTTTCTCTGTTGTAATTTAGCGCATCTTCTTTTGATACAAATTTAATTGTGTTCACTCCATTAATTGCTTTTATTTGTTCTCCAACTTGACTAATTTGTTCATCTGTTGCTTCTTTTTGAATAAATACTTGCATTCCTTGTTGCAATTCTATTGTTTTTACAGCACTATTAATGTTTTCTATTATCATAAAAAATATTCCGAAAATCAACATTGTTGCACACATTATTGCCAGTGATGCTCCTGATGATTTTTTGTTATGAAATACATTTCTAAATCCTTCTCTTAATAAATAACCTATTATACTATGCTTCACCGTCATACCCACCTTTTTTATCACTTATAATATTTCCGTGTTCTATACGAATAACTCTTTTATTCATTTTGTCTACTATATCTTTCGCATGTGTTGCTACTACTAGTGTTGTTCCTCTTAAATTAATTTCATTTAATAATCTCATTATATCCCAAGCAGTATCTGGATCTAAGTTTCCTGTTGGTTCGTCTGCTATTAGCATAGATGGATTATTAACTAAAGCTCTTGCTAAAGCAACTCTTTGTTGCTCTCCTCCTGATAACTCATTTGGATACATATTTGCCTTTTCGCTTAACCCAACCATTGATAATACCATTGGTACTTGTCTTCTTATATGTCTTGGCGTTGCTCTTACAATATACATTGCAAACGCAACATTCTCATATACTGTTTTGTCTGGCAATAGTCTAAAGTCTTGAAAAACCACTCCCATACTTCTTCTTAAGTATGGAATTCTTTTTGGTTTTAAGAAAGTTGTATCTTTTCCGTTTATAATTATATTTCCTTTTGTAGGTTCTTCTTCTTTTAATATTAATTTTATTAAGGTTGATTTTCCCGAACCAGAGCTTCCTACTAAGAAAGCAAAATCCCCCTTATTTATTATAAAATTCGCATTATGTACAGCTTCTGTTCCTGTATCGTAAACTTTAGAAACATTTCTAAACTCTATCATTTTAGTATCTCCTTGCTTATTTCTAATCGTTATTTTTTCTTTTTCATAATTCTTCACTATATACCCTTATCATAACAATAAACGACAGGAAATGCAAGAGTATTTTGAAAAAAAATATAGTAATTTGGTGGTATTTTTTCGCCCAAATTACTACATTTGTTTATTTATCAACTTTTAAAAATTCACATAAAATTCACAAATTTATGTTTATTCAAATATACTTCCTATGTCTATTTTAGTTCCTCTTAAGAAATCTGTTGCAGGCATTCTTTTCGAGTTTTCTCCTTGTATTTCTAGTACTTGCAAAATTCCTTCTTTTGCTTTTATGAATAAACCATTTTTGTCATCAGAAAATAATACTGTTCCTTCTTGTACTCCTTTTAGATGTCCTTTATATTCTTTAAGCTCTTCAAATTTTTCTAGTAATTCATTTTCTGTTAAAACTTGCACTTTCCAGAATTTAATTTTTTTATCATTTAAAAACGAGTATGCTCCCATTATTGGATTTAATCCTCTAACAAGATTTTTTATTTGAACTGCTGTTTTGTTCTCCCAGTCTATTTTTGCCATCTCTTTTGAAAGCATTGGTGCAAGAGTTCCTTCCTCTGGTTGCTTTTCTCTTTTTACCGTTCCCGCTTCTATTTGCTTGATAGTTTCTATTAGCAAATCAGCTCCAATGTTGCTTAGTCTTTCCCAAAGTTCTCCTGTTGTTTCATCTTCTCCTATTTCAACTTCTTGTTTTAGAAGCATATCGCCAGTGTCCATTCCTGCATTCATAAACATTGTTGTTATTCCCGTTGTTTTATCTCCATTTAATACAGCCCATTGTATTGGTGCTGCACCTCTATAATTTGGAAGTAATGAACCATGTACATTTATACAACCATATTTAGGAATATCTAGTAATTCTTGTGGAAGTATTTTTCCATATGCTACAACGCAAATTAAATCTGGATTTAATTTTTTTATTTCTTCTAAAAACTCAACATTGTTTCTTACTTTTTGAGGTTGATATATTGGCAAGCCTTTTTCTAATGCGTATTCTTTTACAGGTGATGCAACTAGTTTCATTCCTCTACCCTTTGGCTTATCTATATTTGTCACAACTCCGATTATGTCATACTTTGCTTCATATAATGCTTTAAGTGATTTTAGTGCAAAGTCTGGTGTTCCCATAAATAATATTCTCATAGGATCTCCTCCTTTATTTATTTTCTGGATCTATATATTCTAATGTTCCTGGTATCATATTGTCTACAAATAAGATTCCATTTAGATGATCTATTTCGTGTGCTAATGCTTGTGCTAGCAAATCTTTACCAGTTATTATTACTTTTTTACCATCTCTATCTAAGGCTTCTACAGTAACTTCTTTTGGTCTAACCATTTTTGCATATTCATTAGGAAAGCTTAGGCATCCTTCTTCTACTTCTTGTTTTCCTTTTGCTTTTATTATTTTAGGATTTACAAGTTGCAATGGTTCTTCTCCATCATATAAGTCAATTACTATCACTCTTTTTAGAATACCGACTTGTGGAGCTGCTAGCCCAACGCCATTATATTTATGCATTGTTTCTACCATATCATCTAACAATTCTCTTATTTTGTCAGTTATTTCTTCAACTTCTCTTGATGTTTTTCTTAATATCTCATCTCCAGATAATCTTATTTCTCTAATTGCCATATTTGCTTCCTTTCTTTTATAACATATTTGTTGGATTTAAATCTACTACGACTCTTACATCCTTTTTATTTGTTTTATTTATTGTTTCATTGATTTCGTCTATTATATTATCTGCTATTTTGCATTTTATTATTATTCTCCATCTATATTTATTTTTTATTTTATCGATTGGAGCTGGAACTGGTTTATATAATATTATTGGAAGATTTCGAGTTTTTATTTTTGCTTTTATATCTTCATATATACTTTTCGAAACCGATTCCACATTTTTATAATATTTATCAGAAATTCCGATTAACATTATATCACAAAATGGCGGATATCTCAATTGTTTTCTAATATGAATCTCCGTATCATAAAATATTTTATAGTCCTGCTTTTTTGCATATTGAATGCAAAATGCATCTGGATTATAAGTTTGGATTATTACTTTTCCTTTATCTTCTCCTCTACCAGCTCTTCCTGCCACTTGTGTTAATATTTGAAATGTCCTTTCATGAGCTCTATAATCATCTATATTTAAACTACTGTCTGCCGCTATTACTCCTACTAATGTAACATTTGGAAAATGATGTCCCTTTACTACCATCTGTGTTCCAATTAATATGTCTATGTTATCATCTTTAAATCTTTTTAATATATCCTCGTGTGAGTTCTTTTTGGTTACTGTATCAACATCCATTCTAATTGTTGTTGCTTGTGGAAATAACTCTTTTATTTGTTCTTCTAATTTTTGAGTTCCTGTTCCAAAATATCTTATATTTTTGCTTTTACATTCTGGGCACACTGTAAGTGCTTCTGTTTCATATCCACAGTAATGGCACTTTAATTTATTTTCTTTTAAGTGGTATGTAAGTGTTATATCACAGTTTTTACATTTTGCAGTATATCCACAATCTCTACACATTATGAATGTAGAAAATCCTCTTCTATTTAGAAATAGTATTGTCTGCTTTTTGTTTTTTAAGTTTTTTTCTATTGCTTCATATAAAGGTTTGCTAATCATTGTTTTGTTTCCAGAAGCAAGTTCATTTCTTAAGTCTACTACCTCTACTTCTGGGAGTTCAGATTTATTTGCTCTTTTTGTTAGCTCTAATAACTCTATTTCTTTGTTTTGTGCCTTATAATATGTTGACATATCAGGTGTAGCACTTCCAAGCACAACTGGTACATTATTTTCTTTTGCAAGATATGTTGCAATTTCTTTTGTGTCATATCTTGGACTCATTTCAGATTTATAAGAATCATCATGTTCCTCATCTATTATTATTAAGCCTAAATCTTTCACTGGTGCGAATATTGCAGACCTTGCACCTATTACAATTTTAGCTTCTCCTCGTTCTATCTTTTGCCATTGGTCATATCTTTCTCCAACAGATAACTTACTATGCAATACTGCTATTTTTTCTTCTCCAAATCTACTTAAAAATCTGTCCACTGTTTGAGGAGTAAGCGATATTTCTGGCACTAACATTATACTAGATTTTCCTAGCTTTAGTGCTTCTTCAATTAGTCTAATGTATATCTCTGTCTTTCCGTGAACCTGTTACTCCAAACAATAAGAACTCATCATATTCTCCAACTTGAAGTGAAGCATTTACTTGTTCAAATGCTTGCTCTTGTTCATCTGTAAGCTGTAAATTTTGGCTCTTTTCTATTACTTTATGTATAAATGGATTTCTTTCTACTTCTTTTTCTACTATTTCTATGTAACCATTTTTTTCAAGTGTTTTTATTACAGCACCTGTAACATCTGCAAACATTTGCAGGTCTATATTTAATATATCACAGTTATTATTTAGTAAAAATCTCAGAGCTCTTATTTGCTTATCTGATTTTATTTTTTTATTTTCTATATCTTGTTCTATTTGTTCTTCTGTTGCTGTCAGATATACAAAGTTTTGCTTTTTTTCATTGACTCTATTTGCAACAATTTTAGTAGTAGTTCCTGGTGGTAGCATCAGCTTTATGCAATCTGATATATTGCAAAAATATCTATATGCCATCCATTTTGCTAGTTTGATTTTATCTTCGCCTAAATAAACTTTGTCTTGAACTTCAGCAATTTCCTTTAACTTTGATAGATATTGCGATGTTTCTTTTATTCCTACTACAAATCCTTCTTCTAGGCTTTTCTTATTTCCAAAAGGTACAAAAATTCTACTTCCAACAACGACTTTTTCTTCAAGCGTTGTTGGAATTATGTAGTCAAATGTTTTATTTAAGTTTTTTACATTGCTGTTTATTATTACTTCTGCAATCACTACTGCTTTTTCTCCTTTTATAAGCACCGATTATTTTTCTAACCATTTGCTGTATTCTTCTTCTATTATTTTTGCAACTTCTTCTGGGGTCTTGTCTGTTGTGTCAACTACTAAATCATAGTTTGACATATCATTTTTTCTTATTTGATAAAGATTCCAGTATCTTTCATTTTCATAGTTGTATCTTCTTATTATATCTTGTTTTTGTTCTTCTACTGTATTGAATTTTTCTGTTGATTTTCTCTTCTCATCATAAAAAGCTCTTTGAGCAGATACATCTAAATCCACTTTTAGATATACTTTAAATGATTCTGGTACTGCATACCAACCAAGTCTTGCATCTATTACAAAATTATCGTTTTGTTTTGCATATTCTGCCGCACTATTTTCTATTTGTCTATCTATTTCTGGATGTTCTTTTACATATACATTAAAACTTGTAACATCCATTCCCATTTCTTTTGCAAGTTTTCTAAAATACTCGCCATTTCTATATATTCCATAATTTAAATCTGCTGTTAGTATGTTTGATACTGTTCCTTTTCCACTAGCTAAATCTCCTGATAAAGATATTATATGTTTTTTGCTCATTTTATTTATTGTATAGTTTAAACTATACTCCCCTTTCTTTTCATATAAAAATTAATTCAAATCTTCTTTCACACACAAGAATTTTTGAATTAATTTCGTACAATATTTTATTATTCTACTGTAACTTGTCCTTCTGCTATTTCATCTGCAGCAATAGTTACAGGAGCAACATCATCAGTTTTTACTAATACATCTTCTCCCTTAGCAATTTGTCTTGCTCTTTTAGCTGTTGCTAAAACTAAAGTATATCTATTGTCAACTTTTTCTAATAGTTCAGCTACGCTTGGTTTTACCATCATAATGAATTTACCCTCTTTCCATTTTCTTTATTTTTATAATATAAATTTTATGTTCTACTTACTAATTTTACTACATTTTTCCAAATAAGTCCAGTATTTTTGTGAATTATGTAACTATGTCTTTTATATCACTTATATTATTTTTCCAATTTCTTTTATTCTTTGCAATAATCACTATAGCCTTTATTATATAATATATTACTGTAACAGCTATTCCTCCTAATATTAAGAATAATGTTACGTTCTTGTGCAGTATGTAAATATACATTAATATTAATGTTAATATTGCCAGTACTAAAGTTTCTATTCCAAATATTGCAATTTTTCCGCTGTCTTTATTGTATGCCCACTCAAATAATACTATTGCAATCGCTGTCACAGATAAGCTAAATACCTTTAAATCTGTTATATATTGTTCTTCTGGTATATTTATATATCCTAGCACTAATACAAGAAAATATGCTACAAAAGCGATTGATACAAGGATGTTTACAAAAGCCTTTTTATAAATTGATTTCTTTTCGTCCTTTGGCATTATTTGAGCTTGTTCAATTTTTTTAGCTATTTCTGCCTCATCAATTTTTTTAGAAACTTTCTTCTTTTCTATTTCAGGCTCTTCAATATCGTCCATTTCTTCTATTTTGTTTACATTAACTAATTGTTCTGCAATTATTTGTTTTATTTTTTCATCAGTTTTTTTTGCCCTTTTTGTTTGTGTAGACTTATTTATTTTCTTTGTATCTTTTTTTGCCAAACTCTCTTCTTTTTCTACTTCTTTTGGTTTTCTATGTTTTGCAGTAGTAGATTTTGTAGTCTTTTTAGTAGTTGTTGCAGTCTTCTTGGTAGCAGTCTTTTTTGTTTTATCTGGTTCTGTACTCTTTTTAGTTACTGTTTTTGTAGTTTTTTTCTTAGGCTCTGTTTCTTCCACCTTTTTTGCTTCTTTTTTAGTAGATGTCTTTTTAGCAGTGCCTGTCTTCTTAGTTGTTTTTTCAGTTTCTTCTATTTCTACTATATCTTCTACCTTTTTTGTTGCCGGCTTTCTTCCTCTTGTAGTCGTTTTCTTTTCTTCTACATCTTTTTGTTTGTTTTCAGTACTTTTTTTAGATGTTGTACTAGATTTTGGCTTACTCACGCCACTTTTAACTCTAGTATTTCTTTTCTTCTCAGGCTCATTTTTTTCCATTTCTTCTGCCATTTAAAATTCCTCCTAAGATTAATCTATTAAATTATATCAGATATCTTATATAAATTTCAATATTTAATCCTCTAATTCATATATTATATTTCCAGACATTACTATTCCTGCTGTTTCAGTTCTTAAAATTCTTTTTCCTAACGATACAAACACAGCACCCATATTCTTTAATATCTCTATTTCTTTTTCAGATATTCCACCTTCTGGTCCAATTACTATTGCTATATTGTATTTGTTCATTTTTTTATTTTTTAGTTCTATTAGTTCGCTTTTTAACATATTTTTATCTTCATTCTCATACGCAACTAAAATAATGTCATAATTTTGTTTTTCTATATCTTTTAGTTTGATTACGTTTTCTACTTCTGGAATTATATCTCTCATCGACTGTTTAGCTGCAACCTCTGATATTTTCTGCCATCTTTCTATTTTTTTGTTTATTGTTTTTTCATCTAGTTTTACAACCGTTCTTTCCATTAAAACAGGAACTATTTTCTTTACTCCCACTTCTGTGTTCTTTTGTATTATTAACTCCATTTTATCAAATTTAGGTATTCCCTGAAACAGAGTAATATTCACATTTGACTCAACTGTCTTATCTATCTTTTTTACAATTTCACATTCTATTTTTTCTTTTGAAAAAGATGTTATTTTTGTAATATAGTTTTCTCCTGTTTCTTGGTTACAAACCTGAAGCTCATCTTCTTTTTTCATTCTTAAAACATTTGAAATATGATTTACATCTTCTCCTACTATGTTTATACTGTTATTATTTATCTGATTATCTTTTACAAAAAATTTTGACATTTTATTTTCCTTCTTTTCATTGATATATCAATTATAACAAAATTTTCCTATTGTTTCAAGAGAAGTAGTTTAATCATTCAACAAAATTTAATACGTTCTCTTATCCAAAAATAAAAATATGTAGAAAACATTATTTTCCACATATTTCTATAATATTAATTATTTATATACTTCGATATTTTTTCTGTAAAGTCGATCATATTAGATACAAGATCTATATCATACACTAAACATTCTTTTATAGTTTGTCTTTTTTGTAGATCTTCAAATTGATTTACTCTAAAATTTAATAATAAGGTTGGATATCCAACTGTAAATCTTACTATTATATTCTTTCCTGTAATAGTAATATCATAAGTCCAATTGTATTTTTGTTTTATCTCTATTAGCTCTTGCATTACGTTAGTTGTTAGTAGTTTTAGCGCTCCGATCGGATCATCTGAATACACATCAAAATGTTGTTCAAATTCAAGTGAATCCATATGTATCTTTTCATTTGGACCACTATATCCCATTCTGCGTTTATCATCTCTATCCGAAAATATTTTTATGTATCCATTCGTAATGTTCTCATTAAGTGTTCCAACTATAACCAGTCCTTCAAAAGTATATACTGTTTTTTCATCTTCTGATCCTTCGTATTTTGTTACTACTTTTGCAAGCTCTATCTCTAAATTATCTCTTTTTGCTTTCATATATCCTTGTGTTTCGTAACTATTATATCCTTCTCTAAACCCTGCTTTTTTATACACTGTAGAGGATATGCCTTTTTTGTCGTCTAATTCTTCCAAGTCGCAACCCATTTTTATCAAAGGTATTTCTACTTTTTCTCTATACGCCTTCTTTTTAGATGGTTTCGAAGAAAATATTTTGACTAAAATTATTATTATAATAAAAGATACTACATATCCTATTACTATATGAATGGTTTTTATGTTCCTAGCTAAATCCATCATTCTTCCAGTATTTTTACTCATTCTCCAAAATATTATCGCTATAGCTAAAATAAATATTACACATATTGCAGTCGCACGCCTCATCTCTTGTTTAACAGTTCTGTTACCTCTGCATATATGATCTAACCATTCTTTTACATCAGGATTTTCATTAACTAACTCATCATATTTTTGTCTCAAAAACTCTTTTTTATCGCTCACCTTAAATACTTCTCCTATTTAAAATTATTTCTGCTCAAATTCAAATAATTCAGCTTCTACATGTCCAAAAAGATTTGCTATTATGTTATTAGGAAAAGTTTTTATTTCAGTGTTATATACTGTTACATTGCTATTATAAAATCTTCTTGCTGCCTGTAGTTCATCTTCCGTTTTCGCTAATTGTTTTTGTAAGTTTAAAAATTGTTCACTACTTTTAAGCTCTGGATATTGTTCAGCTTTAAGTACAATTTGATTACATTCTGAATTTAATTTTGCAGCTTCGTGCCAATCGTTAATATTTTTTTGTATATATTCGTTTCTTTGCTCTACAATTGCTTGTAATGTTTCCTGTTCATATTGCATATATGCCTTTACGCATTCTACTAAATTCGGAATTAAATCAAATCTTTGTTTTAGATATACATCTATCGTAGATTCTGCTTGTTTTACTTTATTTTTCAATTTAATAATCTTATTGTTCTTTGTTATTATGAATACAATTATTATAAAAATTATTATTCCTACACAAATTTCCATCTTCTTCTCCTATTGGCTATAAATACAGAAATAGTATATCATATCAGTATTAAAAGTCAAGTAATCGCAAAAAATAAACGATTGATAATATTATATCAATCGTTATAATTTATTATTCAGCCTTTGGAGCTTCTTCTTTTACTTCTTCAGCTTTAGCTTCTTCTACTGGAGCAACTGTTTCTTCAACTTTTGCTTCCTCAACTGGAGCTTCTACTGTTTCTGTAGCTTCTTCTTCAACTGCTGGTTCTTCTACTAGCTCTTCTTTTACATCGATATATTTAGATTCGATTTTAGCACCGATGTTTTCCTTTGTCTTAGCAGCTTTTCCAACTCTGTCTCTTAAATAGTATAATTTTGCTCTTCTTGCTTTACCAACTCTTACTACCTCTACTTTTTCTACTAATGGTGAGTGTACTAAGAATGTTTTTTCTACTCCTACTCCGTAAGCAATTCTTCTTACAGTAAATGTGGCGTTTACACTTCCGCCTTGTTTTTTAATTATAATTCCTTCGAATACTTGAATTCTTTCTCTGTTTCCTTCCTTAATTCTTTGATGTACTCTTACTGTATCACCAACTTTAAGGTCTGGAATTCTGTTTTTCAATTGTTCGTGTTCTATTGATTTTATGATATCCATCGATATTCTCCTTTCTTAAATTTTACATTTCCTCTGAAATGATTTTTTTTGCTTTTTTTATTTCTTCTTCACTAAGAAGTTCTGGTCTTTTTGTGAATGTATTTACAAGTGAACTGTTCTTTCTCCATTCATCTATATTCTTGTGGTTTCCTGAAGTTAGGACTTCTGGTACTCTTATTCCTAAGAATTCTTCCGGTCTTGTATATTGGCTATATTCCAAAGTTCCTTTTGAAAAGCTTTCTTCTTTTACCGAATCTTCGCTTAGCACTCCTTCTACATATCTACTAACAGAATCTATAAGTACCATTGCCGGAAGCTCTCCTCCTGTTAGCACATAATCTCCAATTGAGATTTCCTCATCTACAATCTCGTCTAGTACTCTTTGGTCTATTCCTTCATAATGTCCACATAAAAGAATTAGATGTTCTTGTTTTGATAGTTCCTGTACTTTTGCTTGGTTCAATGTTTTTCCTTGTGGAGATAGATATATGACTTTTGCTTTTTCATCTTGTACTGATTTATAAGCATCATATACAACATCTGCTCTTACTACCATTCCTGCTCCTCCACCGTATGGAGTATCATCAACTTTCTTGTGCTTGTCTTTTGAAAAATCCCTTATATTAATTAGATTAATGTTTATAAGATTTTTACTTTCAGCTCTTTGTATGATACTGTGTTTTAGTGGCTCAAACATTTCTGGAAAAAGTGTTAGTATATCAAATTTCATATTTTTCTCCTAATCTACTAAGCCTTTAATTAGATGCACTATTATTTTTTGATTTTCTAAATCAACTTCTTTTAATACATCTTTAATGGCTGGTAACAAGATTTGTTTTCCTAGCTCATCTTTTACTACATATATATCGCTACTTCCAGCATTGTATATGTCATCAACTTTTCCAAGCAATTTTCCTTCGTCTGTATATACATCTAGTCCTAGTAAGTCAACTATAAAATATGTATCTTTTGGAAGCTTTTTAGCATCTTTTCTGTCTATTTTTAAATAGCAGTTTCTTAGCTTTTCTGCTTCTTCAACAGTTTCAATTCCTTTTAATTTTAGAATTACCATATTCTTCTTGTAATTGACTTGCTCTATTTGGAATAATTTTAATTCATTTTTCTTTTCTACATATATTTCTTTTAATTCGTCAAATCTTGTTATATCATCTGTAAAAGGAACTATCTTTACTTGCCCTTTTATTCCAAATGTATTTACAATTTGACCAATCTCTAAATATTTTTCCATTTTTTATTCCTCGAATATAATTCCAACCTTTGTTTGTTCTTTAGCTGTAATTGCTTTCATAACTGTTCTGATTGCTTTTGCAATTCTTCCTTGTTTTCCAATTACTTTTCCCATATCTTCTGATGCAACTTTAACTTTTAAAAGAGTTCCTCTTTCATCGTCTACTCTAGTTACTTCAACTTGATCTTTGTTGTCTACAAGGTTTTCTATTATTGTTTTTAAAATTTCTTCCATTTGTTTTTTGTCCTTCCTGAATTGTAATATTAATTATTTTGCTTTTTCTATTAAAGCTTTAACTGTATCTGTTGGTTTTGCACCATTTTTAATCCATTTTTCTACTTTCTCTTTGTCTAATTTGATTGTAGCTGGATTTGTCATTGGATCGTATGATCCTATTTGCTCTACTATTCTTCCATCTCTTGGGCTTCTTGAATCAGCTACTACAATGTGATAGTATGGAGCTTTTTTTGCACCTGCTCTTTGTAATCTAATTTTTACCATTTAATTCACCTCCGCAAAATTATACTATTTATTTTATATATTTTTCTACTAGTTTTAGTAGTAAATATTAAAAACTATTTTATTGAATCTTGAAGCTTTTTCAATTCTTTTGGATCCATATTTTTCATCTGACCCATCATCTTTCTCATTGACTTGCTATCTTTCATTTGCTTCATCATTTTCTGTGTCATTTCAAAAGATTTCATGAATTTGTTTATTTCTTGTACGGAAGTTCCACTTCCTTTTGCAATACGTAATCTTCTTTGTCCATTTAATATTCTAGGATTTTTTCTTTCCTTTGCTGTCATTGAACAAATTATAGCTTCGATTCTTGTAAATTCTTTATCATCAACTTTTAAATCTTTTATGTTTGCCATTCCTGGCACTAATTTAAGTAGTGATGAGAAAGAACCCATTTTCTTAACCTGTCTTAGTTGAGCTAGATAATCGTCTAAGTCGAATTCTTTTTTAGCTAATTGTTTTGAAAGCTTTTCTGCTTCTTCTTGGTCAAACGACTCTTCTGCCTTTTCTATTATTGATAGAACATCGCCCATTCCTAAGATTCTTGATGCCATTCTTTCTGGATAAAATACTTCTAGTTCACTTAGTTTTTCTCCAACACCTGCAAATTTGATTGGCTTTCCTGTTACTTTCTTTACTGATAATGCTGCACCACCACGGGTATCACCATCTAACTTTGTTAAAATAACACCATCAATTCCAAGTGCATCATTAAATCCTGTCGCTACATTTACAGCTTCTTGACCTGTCATCGCATCTACTACTAATAGTATTTCATGTGGATGAACATTTGCCTTTACATTTTTCAACTCATTCATAAGTTCTTCATCTATTTGAAGTCGACCTGCTGTATCTAGTATGATAACATCATTTAATTTACTCATTGCAATACTTAACGCTTGTTTTGCTATATGAACAACATCTTTTGAATTTTCATTTGCAAATACTGGTATGTTTAATTGTGAACCTACAATTTGAAGTTGTTTTATAGCTGCTGGTCTATAAACATCACACGCTACTAATAATGGTTTCTTGCCTTGTTTTCTTAGTAGATTTGCAAGTTTTCCTGCTGTTGTTGTTTTACCAGAACCTTGAAGTCCTACAAGCATTATTATTGTTGGTGGGTTTGGACTAAAATTTATTGAACTTTGTGTTCCTCCAAGTAATTCTACTAACTCGTCTTTTACTATTTTTATAACTTGTTGTCCAGGAGTTAAAGATTTTAAAACATCTTGACCTAAGGCTTTTTCTTGTATTGATGCTACAAATTCCTTTACTATTTTATAGTTAACATCTGCTTCTAGAAGTGCAAGCTTTACCTCTCTTAGCATTTCTTTTAAATCAGATTCGGTAATCCTTGTTTTTCCTCTTAGTTTTTTAGTAAATTCTTGTAGTTTAGAAGATAATCCTTCAAAAGCCATATTAAAACCTCCTTATTTTCTTATGCGTTCAAACTTATTAATTCTTTTCTTACGCTATTTAAAATCTTTTCTATTTTTTTGTCTGATGAACTGTCTGTAATTTTACTTAGCTCTGAAAGAATTGTTTGGATTTGTTTTTCTTGGTTTATTGTCTTTTTCATAATCCCTAGCTTTCGTTCATATTCCAAAAGCCTTTTTTCTCCCTTCTTAACAATGTCATTTACTGCTTGCCTTGTAATTTTATTGTTTTCAGCTATTTCTGTTAGTGATAAGTCGCAATTAGCAAAGTCATTTAATACGTTTTGTTGTCTTTTTGTTAAAAGATTTCCATATATTTCGTATAACATTCCTATCTCGACTTTTTTCTCCATACTGTCGCTTCCTTTCTTACAAGGTAATATAAATTATTTGTTAGTTTTGTAATGCTAATATACTTTACAACATTTTTATTGATTTGTCAAGTGTTTTTGCTTTATTTGTTAAAAATTCATATAATTTTTCAATAGTTTAGGTTATATTTTATTTAGTTCGGTGTGAGCGAACTAATGCAGTATTGTTTTTAGTCTATAAGGTTCTTTTCTCTTATCAATTCTTTATAATAATGTAAAAAAGAAAAAGGATAGCTTAAACTTACTTCTCAGTAGTTTATTGCTTTCCTTTTCTATTTGTTATTATTTACTATTCGTCTTCAGCACCTACTTTTGCATTGCCAGCATAATATACTCCATCTTTTTCTATTATGAATTTTTGTTCTGGATTAGAATATTCACCTTTATCAAAATTTTCTAAATTATCACGTAGATAGTCATATATGTAATCTCCAATAATATAACTATAACCATTCACCTTAGATATTTCTGAACTTATGTCTATCATTTGATTGTTGTACATTATATATGCTGTGGTAAATGTTTGAAGTGTATTTGTTTCTTTATCTCTTAAAGCCACACACCACGATGATCCCCTGTGAGCAAGCTTTATTGGTTGTCTTGTTGCTAATTTTGTTATCATGTTTGCTGTTTTATCACTAATATCTGATTCTTTTATGCTAGTAACATAATATTTAGCATTTTCTTCTATATTGGTTACTTCTATTGTTTTAGTATATGTTTTGCCTGTTACTATGTCTTGTATTTTAAATGTATATGCGCCGTTTACTATGGCCACATACGTGTTTGATGCTTCATTATCTGGGTTTGTTACGGTGTAGCCCTCTATCATTTTAGTATATTTATTATAATAAAATTCTTCCAGCATCTCTCTTACACCTTCATCTATCCCTCCAAATTGTTCGCACCAAGCCCAAAAGGCCTCTTCTGTTGCTTCCGGAATTGATCCGTTTTTTTGTAAAAAGTTTAATAAATCTTGAAACGTTTTGCAATTTGCTGATGGTTCTTCTTCATTAACACTCTTTATACATGTAACTCTAATTATTTCTTTCTTTTGGTTTTCGCTTAGCGAATTTATCAAGTCATTAAGTTCTTCTTTTTTGATTGTTGGTATTGTAATTCCTTCAACCGATTCAACTTTTAATATAACTGCTCCTGATTTTTCTGTTGCTGGTGTTTTACTAATATTTATTCTTACATTTCCATATTCTATTTGCTTTAATATACTTCCATCCTTTCTTGTTATAGTTATTATTTCATTTTCTCTATCTATTTCTTCTTCATTTAAAAGCTTTCTTGAAAGTAGACTTTGTAATACAGAATTCGCATTTTCTATGCTCCCACCTGTTTCTGATTTTATAAGATTATTTAGTTTCCATAGTCTCATTTCATCTTCTACCTGTGATGCCCTTGTTGCTAATCTAGCTTCTTTAGATTTTTCTATAATTCCATTATTATCTAATATTAGATTTATGCTCACTCCCGCCAATATTAAAAGTACCACAATTGTTACTACTAGTGCAATTAATGTTATTCCTTTGTTTATTTCAAAAATATTTTTCATTCTATTATTCTTCCTTTCTTTAGTATATTTTTATTAAATATATTAATTTAATTAAATCTAACTATCTTTATGTATAGCATAACTGTAAGGAAAAAGTCAATAGCTTAAAACGAAAAAGTATAGAT
>CAKPGM010000016.1 GCA_934154805.1 uncultured Clostridia bacterium
CGACTTGCATGTCTTATGTGCGCCGCCAGCGTTTATCCTGAGCCAGGATCAAACTCTCATATTAATGGTATTTATATCTCTCTTAATTTCTTAAGAGTTATAAATCTTAATTGATTTGAGTTTTAGCTCATTTATTTGTTTTTTATGGTAGTACAAATAACTACCGCTATTGGTCTTTTTTCAAAGGTTATTGTTTACTTTTCAATGTGCTTTTTGTTAGTATGTTTTTTCAAAACATATAACGCATTTTATTGTACTACTTTTAAAGTGTAATGTCAATACATTTTTTAAAAATTTTCAAATTATTTTTCTACTTGTTTTAAGTGCAAAATAATAAACTAGTAATTTGTTGTTTTTTGTTTTTTATTGCTTAATTCCTTACTAATTTATATATAAAAATATATATGATTTTCACTTGTTATTCAGTACTTCTTTATAATACCATAAGAATCTTTTAAAGTCAACACTTTTTTGTCGATTTTTTAAACTTTTTTTAATTTTATTATTTTTTCTTTAAATTTCATCATATATCTACTAATATTGTATCCTCACCAATACAATGAATCTTCTCCCAAGGTATTATAATATCGTTCTTATTTGAGAACATGCTCGCAAATTTATTCTCACCAGGAACTATAATAGAGGTTATGGATCCCGACTGTAAATCTGCACAGACATCTTGAACGTATCCCATTCTTTTTCCATTATTAATATTTATCACTTCTTTATGTTTAAAGTCTAGACCTTTATTATCCATATTAACTTTGTTCCTCCATTTATTCATTGCTCTATATAATATATGTAGATAAATAAAAATAATGACTTTGTTATAGTCATTATTTATATATTCTTTTTATTCTATTTATAGCACTCTTCTCTAATCTTGAAACTTGCGCTTGTGAAATTCCTATTTCATCGGCCACTTCAACTTGAGTCCTTCCTTCAAAGAATCTTTTGTTTATTATCATTCTTTCTTTGTCTCTTAGTTTTTTCATTGCTTCCATTATAGTTATATTTTCTGCCCATCTTTCGTCACTATTTTTCTTATCTTTTATTTGATCCATTATGAGTATTTTATCTGTATCATCCCCTGATACAGGTTCCTGTAATGATACTGGTGCTTGAATCGCATCTAAACAAAATGCAATTTCTTCTTTCTCTACTTCCAGCTCTTTTGCAATTTCTTCTATAGATATATCTCTTTGTTCTTCTTTTTGAACACGTTCCCTTATGGCTAGTACTTTATAAGCTAGATCTCTTACCGATCTACTAACTCTTACCATATTATTATCTCTTAAATATCTTCTTATCTCTCCAATTATCATAGGTACAGCATATGTTGAAAACTGAACGTTTTGATTAAGATCAAAGTTATCCATCGCTTTTATTAATCCAATACACCCAACTTGAAATAGATCGTCCAAATTTTCTCCTCTACCATAGAATCTCTTTATTACACTTAAAACTAGTTTTAAATTTCCGTTTACAAACTTTTCTCTTGCATTTTGGTCTCCATTTTTTATTTTATTTAATAATTCCGTTTTTTCTTCGTTTGATAGTACAGGTAGTTTTGCAGTATTCACACCACATATTTCAACCTTGTTTATCAAAATAAAACCTCCTTTGGAATTTAATGTTAATTACATTATTTCCAAAAAGAAAAGTTTTATACTTTTAAATTCAGCTAGTCTTACTCATTATGTCTTTCTTCATTTTGCTAATTATTTTCTTTTCAAGCCTAGAAATATAACTTTGAGATATTCCAAGCATATCTGCCACTTCCTTTTGAGTTTTTTCATTTCCCGTAATAAAACCAAATCTTAATTCCATTATATTCTTCTCTCGAGTATTTAATTTTGCAATAGATGCCTTTAACAGCTTTTTATCTACTTCATCTTCTAATCCTTTTGATATACTATCGCAATCAGTTCCTAATATATCTGACAATAATAATTCATTTCCATCTCCATCCTGATTAAGTGGTTCATCTATAGACACTTCCCATCTTATTTTATTACTTCTTCTTAAGTACATAAGTATTTCGTTTTCTATACATCTCGACGCATATGTCGCAAGCTTTATATTTTTATTTGTATCATATGTATTTATAGCTTTCATAAGCCCTATTGTTCCTATCGATATTAGGTCTTCGATTCCAGTTCCGGTATTCTCAAATTTCTTAGCAATATACACCACCAATCTCAGATTTCTTTCTACTAATAACTGTCTTGTTTCCATATCCCCCTGTGCTAGCTTTTTCAGGGCATCTGCTTCTTCTTCCGTACTAAGTGGTGGCGGAAGTGTTTGACTTCCTCCTATATAAAATATAGGCATTTTTTCTATATCATCGTTCTTTAAGTATTTTGCATATATAATATTTGCACTATTTTTTAACACTTGTAGCAAATTCATCTTCACTATCTCCTTCCAATAAATTAAGTCCTATAAGTGCATTATATTTATTATCTTTAGTAAGTCTTTTCTCATATATTCCCGCTATAACATTTTCTTTTTGAATATCTATATCTTCTGTTTCTATTTTTATTTTATCCAACCTTATTCCGACTAACATTCCATTTTCTTTGCCTAAAGACATAAATGGCACCATTCTAATTTTAGATAAATATTCTTGTATATCCTGCTTATTTTCTGTTTCATCACCTCCTATAATATTTCCTATATAATCTAACACTTTTTCAGGTATTATTTTACTCAGACTTTCCCTCTCCACTATTATTACAGGAGCTTGACTAATCGGATCCTTTAACATATTACCCGAATCTAACAAAGCTTTTACTGTAATTGATTGGTTTTTATAATACAGTTGTATATTAAAAAATGTGTTTTTATTGTTCAATTTGCTTTTATTTATTTTAAAAGCTATTTGAGTAGTAACAAAAGCTATTGCTCCCGCTATAAGTCCAACTTTAAGTGGATAAACTCCCACAAATACTCCATTCTTCATTTTGACATTTTCTGGTTTTATAAAATAAATTAATGCAAATGTACAGCCTCCAAATATAAAAGACACTAAGTAAAAAATAAGTATTTGTTTCAATAAGACTTTCGCATTCTTCGGATTAAAAGCAACATATACCATTATTATTGAGAGTATAATTTTTGCAAATATGTTTGAATATATTGATAATATATTCAGATACACGATTACTGCATATACACTGCCTATCAAACTGGACAATATTATTCTTATTTGTGGATGCTTTGTTTTTGGTTTAATTATCACATATGTTGCAAATAATATAATGTAATTCATCAATAAATTCTCACATAGAATTATATCTAAATATATGGTCAATTTATTTCATCCTTTACTTAATTACTTCTGTATTTATTATTATACTTTTTCTTTTATTAAAATGTTGTCACATTATAGGCGCGAAAAAAAGAAATAATCTACAATATTGTGATTATTTCTTCTTTTTTATTTATATTTATTTATTATTTTCCTTTATTCTTTCTTAAGAAGGTTGGAATATCTAAATCTCCATTTGTGTTTGTTGTTTCAACTGATGATGTAGTCATAGGCTTTGGTGACCAAGGTTTGCTTGTTATATCGCTTAGATTTGGAACTTTGTCTTCTTCTTTTTCAAATCCTGTTGCTATGACTGTAATTACTATATCTTCATCTAGACTTTCATCAATTACAGCACCAAATATAATATTTGCTTCTGGATCTACACTTCTTTGTACTAGTTCTGCTGCTGTATTTACTTCATGTAATCCTAGGTTACTTCCACCTGTAATGTTGATTATTACTCCTCTAGCTCCTTCTATTGAAGTTTCTAGTAATGGACTTTGGATAGCTTGTTTTGCAGCGTCTTCTGCTCTGTTCTCTCCAGATGCTCTACCAATTCCCATATGTGCCATTCCTGTGTTTAGCATTATTGTTTTTACATCTGCAAAGTCTAAGTTTACAAGACCTGGTATTGCAATTAAGTCTGATATACCTTGTACACCTTGTCTTAAAACATCGTCTGCCATTTTGAAAGCTTCTACTATTGATGTTTTTCTATCTATTATTTGTAGTAGTTTGTCATTTGGTATTACAACCAATGTATCTACTTTTCCCTTTAAGCTTTCTATTCCTCTATCTGCTTGAGTTAATCTTTTCTTTCCTTCAAATGTAAATGGTTTTGTAACAACACCAATTGTTAATATTCCCATTTCTTTTGCACAAGATGCAACTATTGGTGCAGCTCCTGTACCTGTTCCACCACCCATTCCGGCAGTAACAAATACCATGTCAGCTCCTCTTAAAGCTTCTGTTATTTCAGCTTTGCTTTCTTCTGCTGCTTGAGCTCCAATGTCAGGGTTTGCTCCAGCTCCTAGTCCTCTTGTTATTTTTTCACCAATTTGGATTTTTGATGCAGCTTTTGATAATAATAAAGCTTGTCTATCTGTATTTACTGCTATAAATTCTACTCCTTTTATTCCAGAATCAACCATTCTGTTTACTGCGTTTGTTCCAGCTCCTCCAACTCCTATTACTTTAATTGTAGCTGTTCCATCTAACATTGTGTTTTCGTCTACGCTATCCATCATCATAAAGTTTATTCCTCCCTATTTTTTGTTTTATTTTTTATTTCTTATGTTTCTATGAATAGAAAAACTCTTTTATTCTTTCTAGTATCTTTTTAATAATGTTTTCATTCGAATTAGAATCAATACTACTTGATACACTTTTTGCAAAAGGTCTTGCTGCAATGTATCTTACCAAAGAATATGCTGTTCTATATTCAGGTCTTACTGTGCTTATTAATCTTCCTGTAGCAAATTTTACAGGTATATTCAATATTACTTTTCCTGCTACATCACTTTTGCTAATATTTGTAATTCCTTGACCTGTTAATATAACATTATTTATTCTTGGTTTTATTCCTTGATTTGTAATATCTCTATTTATTAATGTAAATATTTCTTCTATTCTTGCTTCTATTATTTCTATAAGTTCTGAACTTCTAATAACTTTATTTTTAGAGTCTTCAGCTGAGTTTAAAACTATTTCATTGTCGTTGTCTATATATGATTTCATTGCTAATCCATATTGTCTCTTCAATTTTTCAGCTTCTACTTCAGAAATATTTAATACCATTTGAATATCTTTTGTTATATTGTCTCCTCCTAATGGTATTGTATTTGTATATTTAAAAGCTGCCCCTTCGAATACTCCTATTTCTGTATTTCCTGCACCTATATCTATAATCATTACATTATCATTTAATTCATTATTATCTAATATTAAGTTTCTTTCTGCTAGTGTGATCGGTATTATTCCATCTATATCTATATCGGCTTTTTTACATATATTAGATAACTGTCTAATATATTCTCTATCTCCTAATATAACTTGAGAATTAATTGTAAAAGATGACACCAAATTTCCCACTGGATCATCTACAATTCTTCCATCTTCTAATATAAATTTGTCAGTTACTATATCGATGATGCTTTGGCCTTCTGGCATATCAATATCTCTGACTTGTAGCAATGCTGAAGATACGTCTTTGGCTGACACTCCTGAGAATTTATCTTTAATGTTCTTTGTTATACTATTTTGTACTATTGTTACATATTTGCCTGATATTGTTAAATAAGCAGAGTTTATTTTGATTTCAGCTTCTTTTTCTGCATCTTGTATCGATTTCATTATAGCATTGGCTATTTCATCTTCATCTATTATTTTTGTTTTTTTAATACCTTTACACTTATGTTCAACCGTATAGACAATCTCTATTTGGTTAAAATTGTTGACTTCTCCCACAACTAAGCTAACCTTTGAGGATCCAATGTCTATACCCACAATTATATCACCGATTGCCAAAATTAACTCCTCCATTTTCCATTGCATTTTATTTTAGATAAGAATATTATATTTTGCAAAAAAAGTCAATAGTTTTGTTATAATTTTGTAATATTTTTGTAACAAAATTTCCAAAACTATTGAATTTTATTATTTAGTTGTTTTTTATATATTATTGTGTCACATTTTCTGTATTCTCATCTGTTTTATTTTGTCCTTTTTTGTCTTCAATTTTCTTCATAAGCTTATCTACATAATATCTACGTATGATAGCTAAGTTAGTAAATATTCTTCCTACAAATACTACTATTGCTGCAAGATATATGTCTACATTCAACTTTTGTCCAAGTATTGTAAGCAAGATTGCAAGTATTGCATTTCCAAAAAATCCTGTTATGAATATTGTTAAGTTAAAGTTTTTCTTTAAGGTTGCAAGTATTCCTCCAAATACAGAATCTAGTGCAGCTATTATCGCTATTGCTAGATACCCTGAATATGTGTAAGATACCATAGGTGCAAATAATCCTATTAATGCTCCTATTATACAACCTAAAATTATTGCTATTAATATCATTGTTCTGCAACCTCCTTCATATATTTTATATCTAAGTTTTCTGAATATTTAGGAATTTTTATGTTTCTTTGTTTTTCTAAAGTTACTGTTTTACCACTGTTTTTATAGCTATCTATAAATCCACTATTCTTCATACATAATGTACTTGTTAAATATGTTTGATTTCCAATTGCTTTTACTACGTATGGAGATATTAGTCTTTGTCTTGGTTTAATTAATATGTAAGAGTCTATGTCAACAATATCCGTCATACTTAGAATTCTAACTCCATTTATTGATATTGCTTCTGCTCCTGCAAATCTTAATTCATTTATTAGTTCCACTAGGTCGTTTGCCTCTATCGATCTCTCTTGGTTGTCTGTAAGTGTTACAACAACTCCCTCACCCACAACATCTGTTGTTCCTAACAATAAATTTGATTTTTTCAATTCTTCATCTAGTAGTTCAGAAGCTTCATCATTTGACTCTATTTTTGCATTATACTCTGCAATTTTCGAGTTAGTCTCAGTTAGCTTTTCGTTTACTTCTTCATATTTGCTTTTTAGTGTAGATATCTGTTCTCTTAACTCCGCTTCTCGCATATTTTCAATGTCTGTTTCATTTACTTTTTCAACTGTTTTTACTTGTATAAACATCGTTGCAACAAGCAGTGTGCACATTATTAAAATGCTAATCGACATTGTAATTGTGCCTTTATCTAATTTTATCTTCAATCTGATCACCTCTTTACAATTTATTCTGTATATTGAATATATTTAGAATTTATTACTCCTGTATATTTTTTTATTGTTACATTGTTTGACTGTTTTATAGAAGTTGGGGTGTAGCTATTGTAATACTCCACTGTTCCTCCTGGTCTTGAAAGTGCGGAATTCATAAATGACGCATTTCCTATTGCTTTTATTATAAATGGTGAACTTATTTTTTCTCCATTTACACTAATTACATTTCCGTCACAAGTTATTGATGATGCTGATACTAGTCTTTGATCATTTATAGAAATGGCTTCAGCTCCCGCATTCTTTAGCTCATTAACTATTTTTAGTAAATATCCATAGTGTACTAAATAGTAACTAGGATCTAATATTGTACTATCAGTCGACACATTGTTATTGTCTTTAATTGTTACAATTATCCCTTCTCCAGTTACATCTGTTAACCCTAAAAGAATATTGTTTTTCTTTAACTGTTCTTCTTTTTCTGCAGATCCTTCCGTATTTTCACTTGCCATTTGTCTTACTTTTTCTAGCCTTTTCTCTGCCGATTGTAACGTTGCATATGTACTATCATATCTTTCTTGCCATTTTAATACTTGATCTCTTAAATCATTGTTTGAAAATGATGGAGAAACCAATTTATTGGCTTTATTGGCTGCTTTTATTTGAATTACAATTGTCATTGTAAGTATTAAGCATACAATTCCCAATGTTATTGCTATTTGTTTTTTGTTCAATATATCTCACTCCTTTATTAGACACTTTCTCTAAAATATGGCTTACGTACATTTATATTCATATTTATGAATACTTCTCCCTCAATATCTTTTTCGTTGTTTAGAATACTTATTAAAGATGCTATTCTTGTTTCTAAATAACTACAATCTCCTAAGTACACCGTTTTCTTCTCTTGTTCTAATCTTAATTTATAATCTTCTGTATTAGTTATATCAATAGAAGTTATCAAGTTAGCTATATTATGAGTTTTAGCAACTGACATTATTTTTATTACTGTTCCTAATTTTTCAAGGTCTTCCTTGTTTAATCTATTCCCTTGTTTGTAACTTTCTTTAGATGTTGTTGTTCCTAAAAGAATTGGTATTTCTTTTTTTATACTTGATATTTCTAACATATATCCTTGATTATTTAAATACACATAACCATTTCCATACTCCAGCATAAAACTTGGTTTTCTTTCTTTTACTTGAATCTCTATCGTATTTGGTAATTTTTTATGTATTGCAACATCGTTTATATAAGCATTTTGTTTTATATTATCTATTGCTTTTAGCTTTCTTACTTTAAATATGTTTTCCTCTAACGAAATTCCTGATAAGCTTATTATTTCTTCGCTTTGCAAAATACTATTTCCTACAACTTTAATACTTTTTATATTAAATAGAGGTGATAACATTGCTGCTATTATTGCAATTAGCGCTAATAGTATTATTATAAGTATTTTTATCTTTTTACCTTTTTTATTTTTTATAGGATTATTATTAATATTCTGTTTTTCTTTCTTTGGAGTTTTTGGTATTAATTTCTTTGCATCAAGCTTTTTATCTTTTTTTCCTTTTTTAGGCGTTTCTTCTTTTTTCTTATCCGGAAGTCTGGTTACTCCTATAATAATTTCATCTTCGTATTTTTTCTTTTTTTCAGCTTGTCCATTTTTCTCGGTTTTAGAAGCAGATTTTTTATCTGCTTTTTTCTTCTTTTTGGCTTTTTTCTCTTTCTCAGATTCATAATCAAAGTCATACAAGTTTGTAGTAGTTTTCTTTGGTTTCTTCTTCATCTAATCACCTTCTTCAATTTGTATCTTTGCACCTAGTTTATTAAGCTTTTTGTCTAAATTTTCATATCCTCTTAATATATATTCTATATTTGTAACTTTTGTCCTTCCTCTTGCCTGTAATCCTGCTAAAACAGTTGCAACTCCACCTCTTAAATCTGTACATTTCACACTTGCAGCAGATAACTTTCTAACGCCTGTTATTATTGCAACATTGCCTTCTTGTTTATTTTTTGCCCCCATCCTTTGTAATTCCGATAAATATTTGAATCTGTTTTCAAATATGTTCTCTGTTATTACCGATGTTCCTTTTGCAACTGATAGTACACTACCTAAAATTGACTGCATATCTGTTGGAAATCCTGGATACGGCATTGTTTTTATTTCTACAGCTTTTAGTCTTGTTGGAGCTTTTAATTCTATTGTGTCTTTATCTATTGTTATTGTGCATCCCGCTTCCTCTAATTTCGATATTATTGGAATTATCTGCTCTACAATAGCATTTTTTATTCTTACTTTTCCCCCTGTAATTGCTCCTGCACACAAGAAAGTCCCTGCTTCAATTCTATCAGGCATTACTCTATATTGTACTTCTTGAAGTTTTTTAACTCCTTCTATCTCTATTACATTTGTACCTTCCCCAGTGATTTTTGCTCCCATTTTGTTTAGCATTTTTGCCAAGTCTACTATTTCCGGCTCCCTTGCAGCATTTGTAATTACTGTTTTTCCTTCTGCTAATACAGATGCCAAAATTATATTTTCTGTCGCACCTACGCTCGGAAAGTCTAAATCTATATTAGCACCTATTATTTTATCACAACTGCACTTAATAAATCCATATTCTTCATCAATATTTATTCCTAATTTTTTAAATGCTTTTAAATGTAAGTCTATTGGTCTTGCTCCAATATCACATCCTCCTGGATATGAGAATGTTACTTCTTTAAATCTACTAAGTATCGCTCCTGCAAGTATAACAGTAGATCTCATCTCTCGCATCAAATGCTCTGGTATTTCTTTCTTATTTATGTATCTAGAATCTATTTCTATTTTATCATTATTCTTACTTACTTTGCAACCTATATATTTCAATATTTTTAATGTTATTTGCATGTCATGTATGTTTGGCACATTGTAAATTCTGCTTTTTTTACCATTTAGTATTGTTGCTGCAATTATTGGTAGCGATGCGTTCTTAGAGCCTGATATTTTCACTTCGCCTTCGAGCTTCTTTCCACCTTCTATTATGTAATAACTCATATATATCCTTCCTCTCTAAAGTATTTTTACTAATACCTTTATTTTTATTGATTATGTTATATATTATGTTTTTTACATAAAAAAAGTGAGGAGAACGTTTATGTTCTCCTTATGGACATTTATATTCAGAGTTATCTCTTCTCCCCTTACTCTTGCTCTATTGTTTCTACTTGCCCTTCCTTTCCAGTTTGTTCTCTTTCTTCTTTTTTTATTATTCGCACCTGTTCATTAATAATTCCTATTCTGGTGACTCCCTCAGTTGCTTTAACTGCACTCTCTAATAATTTACTTTTTCCTGTTCCACTTGATATTTCATCTTGTTCTCTAGATTTCTGGGCAATATACTCTATATTCTTTCTTTGTTCTTCAAACTCTCTGTGTTTTTTCAATATATCTTCAATCATTTCTTTGGGAAGATAATCCTTAAGTTCACCCCAATGTCTAATAGATTTTAGATATATTAAATTTCCTAACTCACAACTCGGGTTTTGTTTATAATCCTCGATGTTCTGCTGAAAATCTTCTATCGCTCTTTTTCTGCACGCTTCCATATCTATTACTTTTACAGAAATATCTATTCCGTGTTTTAAAAAATCAGCTCTTGCCTTTTTTATATTTTCTATATTGGCAATCTCTCCATTTTTGTCCATAAACGCTACAATATAATCCGGTTTTCTTCTTTTTGTATTTACTTCATTATAGCTACCAAAAGTATGATTTATCAGCCCATCAGAGAAAAAATAACTAGTTTCATTTGCTGCTCCAGCCCTTCTTCCTAACGAAAATCTTTCTCCTGTTGTCACACTTGAATCTCCATTACAACAATCGAGCAAGCTTCCTTGTTTTACATCATTATATCCAAACACAACTGGTAATTCATTTACTTTATTCTCCGTAAATGATGCATTGCCTAACATATCCCATCTAATTAATGAACATGACTGTTGAATACTTGTTTTTACTTTATCAGCGCCAACTGAATATTCATAATAGTCTTTAATCCATAATCCTGTATTATGAGTTGCTCCATATGCACGTACTAACATAGTAAAGTCAGTACCAGCATCATAAAATCCTTCTATCGCATTTCCATTTTCATCAAAGTACTGTTTTGCATCTCCTTTTTGTTTAATAGCTTGATTAAATTCTTTTTCAAATTCCCTTACTATACTATTTTCTATTTCTTCCATGTCTGCTATTTGAACATTTTCCGAAGAAGCATATATTCTATTCAACTCTTCAATATCATTAGTATCTATAATTCTTTTTAGGTCTATTAAATAATCTCTCAATTTTTCATTTGTAAAACTTAATAAGTCATTACCATATTTTTCTATAAGTTCTTGTGCAAATTCTAAATTGTGTCCATACCTTTTTTCGAATATAGCCAACTTTTTATCAGTAATGCTATCAGATTTTATTAGTTCATCACATTTTGCTTGTTTAATTCTTTTAATGTCTTTTAGTTCTTCAACACTTTGAATATCAAATAAATTATTAGTTTGCATAACTCGTCTTATCAAGTTATAATCTATTTCTGAATCCTGATTCTCATATATAGCATTAATTAGTTGTTTAAAATCATCTTTTCTATCTATGAATTCTTCTAAATAGTTTTCCCATCGAGTTTCTCCATTAGTTGTAATTCTATCTTTAAAAGTTTTTGATAAAGTAAACAGTTCTTGATCATTCAACTTTATTAATTCTTCTTGTATGTCTTTAAAACAAATAATCCTTCTCATTTGTTCTTGTGAGAAAATACTTGTATATATATCTTTTAGAATTCTTATATCTAAATTCGTACTTCCAGATTTTATATCTAAAAAATATTTTAATTTTCCATCTACAGATTCTAATCCCTCTTCCGGTTTACTTCCTTCAGAATTAAACTTATATAACAAGTCTATCTTTTCATCTGCAGTTAATTCCCCTGAAATATATTCCATTAATGTTCTTGCATTTTTAGAATCAAATTTGTTACTTTCTCTTAAAACAGTTTTAATCTCATCTTTGCTTAAATTTTTTATTAAAAGGTCTGTATAATTATCTAATGTTTCTATCTGTAAAATGTACCCTATCTTTTTATCTGTGTCTTTTAAATCAATGGCCAAACGTAACTTTTCTTCCCCACTAGTTGATTCTATTATTTGTTTCAACTCATTTGCGTCAATGTTCTCATAAACAAGTCTTCTGTTTTCTTCTGATAGTGATAATAATATTTTTCTTTTTTCATCTAAACCTAATCTTTCTATATGCTTTATCCTTTGTTTTTCTGGCATTCTTTTCAGAATAATTCCTATATTTTCTTGGCTCAAATCAGCTATATCTAAGATTTCTTCTAATTGTTTCTCAGTAAGACCCGATATAATTTTTTCAAAGTAAGTAGATTGTATTCTAGGCAGTGACATATATTCAAGTCTTTCATCAAACGACATAGAAGCAATGTAATCTATTGTTTTCTCACTTAGTTTATAATCATTAAGTAAGTATTTTATAATAAAATCTTTACGAGATTGTCTACTTAGTTTAGATAACCTTGTAAATATTTCATTATAATTTTCTTCCTTTTTATACATTAACTCTTGTATTTTCGATATTCTTCTTTCTTCTATAATTTTACCTAATACATTATTACCTTTAAATTTCATAAATATTTATCCTTTTCTAATGTTCTATTCTCCTAAACAGATTTATTTAGTCATCTCTGTAGTTATTTTATGTTTTATTCATTTTTATTTAAATATTTTTTTAATAAGCTCCTTTAATCTAGAAAATATACTATTTTTCTTATTTTTTGATATAACTAGTTCTTTTTGTATTGTTTTTTCATTTGATTTTATTTTAGCATTAAATGTAGAATTATACTTCTCTCGTATAACTTTCTGGTATTCCTCTTCATTATTAAAATAAATTCTCTTTAATCTTAGTTTTTCTTCTTTATCTTTGCACCAATATTCCAAGTTCAACATAGCAATTATGGCTAGTGTTTCTTCTTTCAAATTTTGATATTGAATTGGCATATTAATATCTATTTCTTTATTGTAATTATTGTCTTTTTCTCTCTTAAAAAAAGCTCTTAATCTTTCAGGAATTTTATTTTTTTCATTTTCATCCAGAAGTTCTATAAAATTATCTATTTCCGTATATGCTTGCCTTGTAGCAGTTGATAGCATAATTATCCTCTCTTTTCTATTTAACTTTCTTCACCATTGGTTGCTCTCTTTATATCGATAAATATTTTTTCTTCTATCAGTCTTTTTTCTTCCATATTTGCCCAATAGTTTTTATATATTGTAGCTAGTAATGCTCTTGTTTCTTTTAATAGCTCTTGATTTTCTATATTTCCCGAAAATTCAAAATTATAATTGTCATCTTTTTTCTCTTCGATTGTTTTTAAAACATTCTCTGGTATCTTTTCTAAATCTTCTTTAGGAATATTCTTTAATATTTCATATACTTCTTTATATGCTTTTGGATAATTATCTATCATATTCTTCCTCTCCTCTCGAAGTTTCTCTTGCTCTAATATCATTATTAAGCCTTATTTCCGCTTCTTGAATTTCAATTCCTGAAACTGCATCTTTTCCTGTAAATACTTTTCTTCCTATATCTTTAATGCTTATTGGATTTTTAGCAACTTTAGTTCTTATTCCAGATAATGTAGTATCATTTTCTTCCAGCAACCTACTATTTTCTTGATATCTCCTTGCATATACATCTTGTTCTTCTGGTGCTATTGTTAGTTCCAAAAAGGCTTGGAGTTTTTTCTCTGTCGAAACATCTTTTTCTTTTAATATGTCAAAACTTGCCAAGTACTTACTTTCTTCATCAGTTCTGGTTTCTTCTTGTTTAGATTGTATTATTTGTAGTTTTTCTGCAGCCGAGACAATTCCTCCAAATAGGTTAATGTTTTCAATCCAAGTATCTGGATTTATTGTTCCATTTGACATTCTAAATTCTATTGTCCTCTTACACAAATTGTCTACATTTTTCAAATTAAGACTAGAGAATTTTCCCCCTTGTACCTCCTGTAATTGTAGTATAAACTCATCTAAATTTGTTAGCTGTAGTCTTTCTGATTGAATTGCATTTTCTATCTTTCCAGATAAAGGAATTGCATATTTGTTTGGTCCCTTGTCTCTTGGTATCTCTCCCTCTCTATTACTAATTACATATATTATTTCTTCCGCATTACTATATAATTCTATTAAATTAACATAGGATTGTAAAGTTGTTAAATACGCTGATCCTATATGGACATGTCCTCCACATCTTTCTGATGAATTTGCTTCTAAACACTTTATTACATCACACATAAAATATATTTCTTCTCCATTTGCTTCAGTTGCCTTCAGTGGTGGAGAAACAAATTCAGTTCCGTCTTCCAAGCTATTATCATATATAGCTTTCCAGTTATTAAATAAGTTTTTTACCAAAGATATTCCTTCTGTTTCTATTTCAATTCCAAATGTCATTTCTTCCGGAAGTTTTATCTTTTTTGTTGCTTTTGTTGTCTGTCCAATAATTTCCTCTACTAGTTTTTTATTATCAATCTCAAACGCTAATAACAATTTTTCTTTTGTGGTCAATCCTAACTCTTCATCTCTTATACATTTCTTTATTTCTCCTGGTCTTTTCATAGATTTTAGTAGGGCTACCTTATTTTCAGAATCCAATCCAATTTTATTATCCCTTACACATTGCTTAGTATAATTTTTATCTCCTATTGTTTTTATTAGTTCTACCTTTCCTAATAAATCAATATCTAGATCATTAGCTTCTATACACTCTTTTGTAAATTCTACATCGTTTATATATTTTATTAACGCAACTTTTTGATATGAACATAGTCCTACACTTTTATCTCTTAAACATTGTTTTGCATAATCTATGTCACCTAATATTTTAATAACTTCCACTTCATTTATGTTAAAAGTTTTATCCTTAAGCAGTCTTTTTATCATCTCTTTATCTTCTAATGCAGATACTAGCTTTAGTTTGGCTGATGCATATAATTCCAATGCTTGATTTCTTAAACACTTTAAAATAAATTCTGGATCTCCAACAGATAATATAATATCTACTTTCTCCGATGAGCTTAACAGTAGTTTATCCCCTATTAGACCCTCCATTATTTCTTCTGGATCTTTCAATACTTTTATTAATGTTACCTTGCACGTCGAATACAATTCCAGATCTTCCCTATGTAGACATTGCTTTATTAGTTCTCTATCACCAATAAAAAGTAACAAATCAACTCTATCCATTCCTTTTAATTCTATATTAGAGTCTTGTGCACATTTTTTCATATATTCTGTATCGCCTGTCGCCTTAATGAGTCTCAATATATCTCTCGAAAATATTCTTAGTCTAACAGCATTTCTGATGTATTCATCAGCTTCTTCAACTTTTAACGATCCTTTTCCTATTATTTCATTAATTTCCTCTGTTGTCATATTTATCCCTTCTATACTACTCTTTTCCTATATTATTGCACAATTGCGTAGATTTTTCAATATTATACAGCAAAAGGGAAAGACATCTTTAATCTTCCCCTTTGTTTACTATACGTTTATTTCTTTAAATCGTTTGTTACCATATTTCTTTAGTCTTTTCCATAGCGCAAGTATAACTATTGCTAAAACTATTAATTCTATCAATACAAATAAATTTATGTTCGGCGTTTGAGCTCCTGCTACCATTAACACAGCAAACAATAGTCCTAATATCATTCCACTAAACACAGCTATGGTTGTGCTCATACTTTGTTTTACAACTTCTGTGTCTGATGATGCATTCATTTTTGGATATTTTAGATTTGTAAATAATCCGATTATTGCCGTAAGAGTTGGCATTAATATTGATATTGCAAAAATAAATAGTATATCTATTATTCCAACTTTGAATGCTATAAAAAATATTAAATCACTTATCAATATAACTGGCATCGTGATTATACAGCTCATTAAGATTTTAGATAATAGTATTGTGTCAACAGATATTGGTAAGCTTTTTGTTATATTGAAACTCTTTCCTTCTAGTGATATTGAAGATGATGTTATTGATGTCATACACGCTGTATATGTAACCAAGCAGAATAATATTTTTGGCATCAATGAAATAATCGTGTTTATATCAATGCCCATTCCTTCTCCTTCTGTTATTGTGTTTATTACTCCGTTTATATTCACGCTCATCGCTATTGTTACTATAAACAATAAAATTAAACCAACTGACGTATTAAAAATGTACACTGTTGAAGAAAAGTATCTTTTTAATTCTTTTGATACCAATGCTGATAATTTGCTTTTTACTTTCACTTTGCTTTCTATGCTTTTTATCTTTTTGCTTTTTCCTTTTTCTGATGATTTAGATATTATTCCAAAATAGAATCTACTTGCAATCATAATAAAAATTACTAATGGCACTATATTTATTGCTATCAATATTAGTAAAGTTGGTAAATTAAAGTTTTGTATCAAGTCTATGTATGCACCTGCTGGGTAATACACGTTTTTGATGACTGAGTTTATATTTTCAGCATTATTTATAATCTCTCCTACAATTCCTTGTGTATTCAATGAGATATAAAATATTCCAAAGAATATTATCATTGTAAACACTGTTTGTACTATTTTTTTAGCTTTAAATTTTACAGATACCGCTTTTATTATATATCCAATTATTGAGCTTATTACTGTTGGAATTATCGGTAGTAAAAATGTCATTAATATTGATATTAGATAAAAACTTATTCCTGGATGTTCATAATATATGTACACAATATATGCAGGTATCATAAATAATGCGTTATATAAGAATTGAAATGATAGCAGTTTAAATATTCTTACAAACAGTATTTTTGATTTCTCTATTGGTAATGCGAATAACAAATCATTGTCTTTTGCGTCAAATAGTATTCCTTGCGATTTGTATATTCCTTCTACTAATGTAAGTATTGTTGTTAATATTATAAATAGTGTTAGCATTATGTATGTTAGATTTACTTTTGAAAATTCTGATGCGAACATCACAGCATAGACTCCCACTGCAAACATTACTATTAGCGAAAGTATAATTGGAAATATTATTTGCTTTGCTTTTGAGTCGCTGGCTTTTGTCTTATATTTAAACATATCCATATCTTGCGACATGGCTGCTTTTAGTAAACGTATTAACTTCTTCATAGCTTATTCCTTTCTAGAATCTTTTTCATCTAGTTCTAAGAATACTTGCTCCAAAGATTCGTCTCCTTTAATTTCACTCATCTTCCCTACTTTTACTATTTTTCCTTGCTTTATAATTGCAACTCTACTACATAATTTTTCTGCCACTTCTAGTATGTGTGTTGAGAAAAATATTGTTTTGCCTTCTTTGCACATTTGCTTCATAATTTCTTTCATATCGAATACTGCTTTTGGATCTAATCCCACAAATGGTTCATCCATTATTAAGACTTTTGGATTATGTGCAAGTGCTGATATTAATGCTACTTTTTGCTTCATTCCATGTGAAAATGAAGATATTTCATCATTTAAATTGTCTTCGATTTCAAACATTTTAGCATATTTTTCTATTTGTTGTTTTCTCTCTTCTTTATCCACCTCATACATATCACATATAAAGTTTATGAAATCTATTGCTTTCATATTCTCGTATAAGTCTGGGTTATCTGGTACATATGCCATCTCTTTTTTACATTCTATTGGTTGTTTTTTTATTGATTTTCCGTTGATTAGAATGTCACCTTGTTCAAAGTCTAATATTCCTACTATTGATTTAATGGTTGTTGTTTTACCAGCTCCATTATGCCCTATGAAAGCAAATATTTCTCCATCATTTACAGTAAACGATATATCATCCACTGCCTTTTTTTCTCCATTATAGATTTTAGTTACATTTTTTATTTCTATCATTAGGTATTCCCCCTCTTTATTCTATGAATATTCTATCGTTCTTTATGCTTGTTGTCAACGTTTTAATATCGGTTGAATTGACATAAAGTGTGTATCATGATATAATATTATTATCTTATCCCCGGTATATGGATATTAATAATATACCAGTAGCATTTTTCGCTTCTACTTAGGAGGAAAAAATCTATGGCCAGTCAAAATGCAATGTTCGCAATGGAATGCGAACTGCCGGATACTTTAAATTATCTGGCACGGACCGGTGACGAGGAAACGCAAGATGTAGTTACTCGTAACCCTAACACCGACTCTAGGACTTTGATGTACTTAACTGACAGTCCTTATACAAGTGTTCGTTGTCAAATTGCCTTTCACGACAATGTCACTGATGAAATTGTCGTGAAGCTTGCTAAGGATTCCGCACCCGAAGTGCTCGTATCTTTAGCAATGGTTTCAACCACTCCGGAAGACATACTGGAATTTCTGGCGCACAATGCGAACCGTGTCGTTCGTTACGCGCTTACAAGAAATCCCTCAACTCCTGCAAGCGCACTGGAAGTAATCGCGGACTCTGAGTCATCCTCTATGATTTTGCTAAATATCGCAAAACACAGGAATTCTAATCAGAAGACTTTGGAAAAGCTTTCACAAGTGCATCAGCATTCTATCAGAATTGCTGTTGCAAGAAACATTTCCACTCAGATTTATATTCTGCAAGAGATGACTCACGATCCTGCAAAAGACATTGTTGATATCGCAGCATCGAGAATTCAGCACTAAACGGCCAATTCCCCGAAGATTTTCTCTTCGGGGAATTTTCTTTTTATTACTCACCTATTAAAAACTCATACTAATTATTTCTATTTTTTGTCACTTTTAATGTTTGTTTAAAAAGCTCTTAATTTTTTCGATAACTTTCTTTATAAATCTTTTGTTTTTCACAACTGCTAATTCTTGCTCCGGTACATTGTTTTTCTCTATTTTTGATGTCCTAGTTATATATTTTATATCAGTCTTTTCTCTTATCTGTTGTCGGTATTTTTGCTCGTTTTCTTTTATTACTTGTAAGTATTCTTGTTTTTCATTTTCATCTTTACACCAATAATTTATATATAATAATGCCAATATGGCTAGTGTTTCTTTTCTTATCTCTTGTTTATTTAATGGAAGAGCATTATCATATTGAGGACTATATGTATTAGATCTTTCCTGCTTTATTTTTTCCATAAACTTTTTTGGTATCTTATTTACATCTTTCGAGTCCATTACATTTAATATAGCATATAACTCTGAATAAATAATCTGACTGTCAGTTTTATTTTTTATCATAGTAGTCTCCTTTTAGATTTCGGGTTCTATTGTCTCTGTTTCTTTTTTCTCTGTTGATTTTTCCTCTACTTGTTTCATCGATTCTTCTATTATTTCTCTCGCCTCTGCTACTTCACTTACTCGTACATCCTTTATTGTATCTCTGATTTCTGATATACTTATTGTAGGTACTGGTGGAAGGTTTTTTGGCACTTCTACAGTCGAAGTTGGAGGAGGAGGAAGTTCTTGAATTCCCCTTTGTGTTACTTTTGGCAGTTTGCACCATCCCCATGGTATCAGTTCTCCCTCATAATAAGTCATTTCTGGTAAGTTTATCTCTTTTCCTGCTGCATTCCATGTCTCGCTAAGTCTTATTGCCTTTTCTTCTGTTTCTGGAGATAGTCTGTCTCCTATTTTAGTCCTTTCTTTTAATGAAAAAATTACTATTTCTGTAGCCATTTTTCTTGCTTCTGTTTCATTTTCTCTTTTCATTGCCCTAAAAGTCTCCAAGAATGCATTTGCAAATATGTTTTCATTGGTTGGGAATTTTTCTATATGTTGTTCATACTGAGCATAGACATCATCTAGTGTTATTTTTTCTTCCTCTAGAGCTCTAGTTTCTGCCCACTTTTTAAAATTCCCTTTTATCTTTTCTATTCCTGCTTTATTTTTTTCTTCAATTATATGCTGTATAGTTATTTCAACAATGTCTTCTACGCTCCAACTTTCCTTCTTCATTATCTCTGAAGAATCTATCTCATCATCTTTAAATACACCTTGAATATAATCTTGGAATTGTCCTTCTATAGTTTTTATAGTATACGGCTCTATACCAAATTCTTTTTTTATATCTTGCATTATTTCCTCTTTATCACTTGCTTTATTTATTAGCCCATTCTCTTTTATAATATGACATATCGCTATTGCCCTGTTGAAGAACTTATACGCTATCTCTTCGGTATTTTCCTCACTCCACATATGTGTACGAATTTCTATTTTATTTTCTTTCATAATTCTTATGAAGTCTTCTTCTCGTTGCTGACCGTTTTTCGTTGTTTCTGCGAAACCGTACCATCCTGTATCTGTTTGTTTATATCCTATAGTAGATAAAAATGCCTTTGCATACCCATTAACTTCATTTCCTTCACATTCTATAACCGTAGCATTAGGATTATCTTTTTTAACTTTTTCTCCTTCTCCCTTAAGGCATAATATATAAGATTGTGGAGTTATTTCTGCTCCACCATTTAAAGTATACATGTCACTTGATGTTCCCTTTAGTCTTTCTTTCGGGACATCAATCATTGGTATTAATATAGCATATGGTGCTCCGTCAATATTCATGTTTCCATGGCTTGTATTGACTTCATCATTTACCGCAAAATGTACAGTATTCCTCATATAAGGAATTTCATATTTATACTCTTTGCCTTTTAGAGTTATACTCTCTCCAATACGAGCCCCTGCTTCTTTTGGCGATTTAATTCTATTTTGAGTTGGTTGATATCTTGTTTCATGTACTAGTATAAAATCTTCTAATCCTTGAAATCCGCCTTCCCTTTCAGTTATCGCTTTATCCTCTTCTTCTAATACAAACGGAATGTCATGTTCTTCTAGAAATTTTTTAGCCTCTTCAAGGTTAAGTCCTAAGTCGCTTATTGTTTTTGCCTTTTCAGTTTTCTCTATTTTTGTTTTTAACGTTCCCCTTAATTCATAATCATCGTCTTTAACGTTTTCTAATTCCTTTTTTAGAGCATTTAATTGTATTTCTTTTATTTCTTTTATCATTATGTTTTTACTCTCCTTTTTATGGAAGTTGGCTTTTTTATTTTTCTTTAAATATTTCTTTTATTTCTGCCATATGTTCTAATGTTGTTATATATCCTTGGTTATAACAATAATCTATCTTCTTGATATTAAATACATTTGCTTCTGGTAAGTCCAATGTTATTGCGTAATCACTGCTTGCTACTTCCGAGGCAGTTCTTTGATCAAATAACAAATCAACAGATTTTAGTGCTACTTCAAATAAATTCTTTGGATCGTAAAATTTCTCTGAGCTGAATCTTATTGATAACACTTTGTCTGCTCCTAGTTTTCTTACTTCATTGGTTGGTAAGTTGTCAAATATTCCTCCGTCTACGAATTTATGTCCTTTAAATACTGTTGGAGCAAATACTCCCGGATAGCTTGCACTAGCTCTTACAGCCGTTCCAATTTTAATATCCTGAATGTATTCTACCTGTTTTGTTTCATCTAACGTTTCTTGGTTTGTAAATACATATTTCTTACTTTCTGTTATTTCTGTGGTTGGCATACAGATTGGCATTTTTATATCTTTTATGTTTTTTAAGCCTTTTAATTCAGCACATTCTGCTATCGCTTGTTCAATTCTTTCTCCTGAAAGTAGTCCATAACCCATAAAATTTCTTTTACTCTTTACATTTGACCAGTAATACTTTGGATCTATTTTCATTATGTCTTTTGCAAAATATTTAAAAAGTTTAAGCATTTCATCTGTTGAATAATCCATAGCATACAGTGCAGAAACAATGCTCCCTATGCTTGTTCCTCCTACGCAGTCTACTTCAATTCCATTCTCTTTTAATGCTTTTAGAGCTCCTATGTGACCAGCACCTTTGATTCCTCCACCTGCTAAAGCTAAACCAATTTTCATAGATTACCTCAATCCTTTCTCTCTAATATTTTACTATCAATTTATCAAATTTAGTTTGTATATATTTTTCTAGCTTTTCCATAAATACATTTGATTCAATTTCTTTTTTTGACACCATATCTAGCCCTTTTTCCCAACTTGCTGTAAGTTTAGGATTTAACATATCTGGCATCGCATTATATACTATGTCATATATTATTTCTCCCTTTTGTGTCGGAGTGATAATCTGAGTTTTGTCATTTATTTGTATATATTGTATTTTTTCTAATTTCTTTATTATTTCAGCTCTTGTTGCACTTGTTCCAATTCCTGCACCTTTTATTTGCTCTCTTAGTTCTTCATCTTCTATTAACTTTCCTGCATTCTCCATTGCTAAAATTATAGAACCTGAATTGTATCTTGTAGGTGGATTTGTCTGCGCTTCTTTTGTTTCATAATTTACAACTTCTATTTCCTGTCCTTTTTTTATTTGAGCAAACACTTCTAGGTTGTCTTTTTCTTCATTGTTTTCCACTTTTTCTGCAGAATCTGTGGATTCTTTTAGTGTATTCTTATTTTTTAGTACTTCTAAATATCCCTGATTTAAACAAACTTTTCCACTCGCACTAAACTCCTCCTGATGGTCTTTATTTTCTACTTGAATTGTAACCGATACCTTGTTAAATTCAGCAGGAGGATAAAATATTGCTAAAAATCTTTTTACTATAAGTTTATATACTTCTTTTTGTAAATCTGGTAACTTCTCATAATTCTCATATCCCTGTCCTGTTGGAATTATAGCATAATGATCTGTTATTTTACTATCATTTACATATTTAGTCTTTATTAAATTGGTTGAGTATTTTTCATCAACCATTTTCTTTATATAGCCTTGGATTTCTTCATTTCTAAATCCTTTAGCTATTCCATTTAAGTTTTTGCTTATTACTTTTGCAACTGCTGTTGATAGTACTCTTGCATCTGTTCTTGGGTAAGTAACAAGCTTTTTCTCATATAAATTTTGTATTATCTCTAAAGTTTCATCTGGCTTGATTTTAAATCTTTTCGTACATTCATTTTGAATTTCGGCTAAATTAAATAATAATGGTGCATTTTCTTTTTGTTTTGATTTCTTTACTTCTTTTACTGTTGCCTTTTTGTTACTTAGCTCTATTATGAAGTCCTTAGCATCTTTTTCTTTTTTAAATCCCGTCTCGTTATAAAGTTTCACAGAATCTTTTTGAGAAGAATTTTCCGTAACTTTCCATTCTGCTGTAAAACTGCTGTCTTTTGGTCCAAATTCTCCTACTATTTTATAATATGGAACCTTTATAAAGTTTCTTATCTCCCTTTCTCTTGATACTACCATACCTAAAACACAGGTCATTACTCTTCCTACCGATATGGAGATTCTATCTTCTTGTAATTTACTTGCAGCTCTTTTACCATATATGATTGTCAATAGTCTTGAAAAGTTAATTCCTATTAAATAATCTTCCTTCGCTCTTAAATATGCACTGTCTGCTAAGCTATCATACTCTGTAAGTTCTTTAGCTTCTCTTATTCCCTTTTTTATTTCTTCCTCTGTCTGCGAGTCAATCCAAACTCTTTTCCTATCTTTTCCTTTCACTCCTATCATTTGTTCTACTAGTCTATATATGTATTCCCCCTCTCTTCCCGAGTCAGTTGCAACATATATTGTAGAAACATCTTCTCTATTTAACAGCATTTGTATTGTATTGAATTGCTTTTGTACATTCGGAATCACTTCATATTTATATTCTTTTGGCATAAATGGTAATGTGTCTAGTCTCCAAAGTTTCATTTTTTCATCATATTTCTCCGGGTATGACATTGTTACTAAGTGTCCAACACACCATGTTATTATCCAATTTTCCGCTTCTAAGTAACCGTCTTTTCTAGTCGTATTCACATTCAACACTTTTGCAAATTCTTGCGCTACTGACGGCTTTTCTGTAATTAAAATATTTTTAGACATGTTATCTACTCTTTCTATAGTTCTATTATATCCATCTCTGATGTAAAGTTTTTATTTCCATACGCAAATATTATACGTATCTTTCCATCTTGTCCGATAAAGAATGTTGATATATTTTGTATTTGGTATATATCATCATTTAAATCTCTTGTATATGTTTGATATCCTGATATTTGAATTTTATTTGCTTCTTTTATTAATCTTGTTATCTCTGTATTTATCTTATCAGACACTTCACTTGTACTAATTTGATTTTGTTCTAATACCTCTTCTAACGTTACTTCCTTTTCTGTTTTTAGATTATAATTATATGTTTGCACAATAACTCTCTGTGCACTTGTTCCCTCTTTTAATGTCGATTTTATTATTACTGATAATATATCTCCATTTATATAGCCTGTATATGTTATGCTATATATAGTATAGGCCTTAGAGTTTCCAAGTATATCCATTGCTTTATTAGCAAATATTTTTTGTGTTGCTGCATTAAAAGCATCTCCAGCTTCATTTTTTATATTAATAACTGGGATATGCATATCAACTTCATACTTATCCTCTTTGCTTTCTTCCAACTCATATGTTGTATATACTATTGGTCTATCTTCTACAATCTTCTTAATATCACTTGTATCATAATCATTAAGCTCCACATTATTATTAAATAAGCTATTGAATTCTTTTTTTAATGTTTCTTGTTCCTTTATATCTGTTTTATTATCGCCTTGTGTTCCATTTGATTCTGTGTTTTTTACCATTACACTAAAAACTATTGCCATTATTATTGAAATCACACAAACTATCCCTATTACTGTAAATATTATTTTTCTATTATTCATATTTTTCCTCGTACATTCTTTTTTCGTATTATATCACGAGCAACTCAAAATTTCAATTATTTTGTATATTATTAGCAATCTTGGTAAATACTAGAACTGAAAGGATATTATATGAAAAAGAGAGTTTTTTTAATTATTATTATCATTAGTATTTTAGCTATAATTATAAGTTTTTCCGTTTTAGTTTTCAGTATTTCAAAGATTAGCAAAAACACAGAATCATCACTACCTAAGAACGAGGTTGTTCAAAATGCTCTTCCAACAAGTTATTCAGAAATATGTATTTCTCCCAATGCAACACTTACTAAAATTTGTACCTATAAAAAATGTGGCCACACTGTTACTGCAAGTGAATCCGTTCCCAATAGTTTGGTGAACATTACTGAAGATGATTTCAAAAAACTTTATTCTGAGTGGAATTTAGTAAAGTTCACACCTTCTTTAGTCGAAGTTTCTAGAAAACTTGATGGTAACTGTGATGAACATTTTTTAGTAAAGGATACAAATGGATATATAGCAATTTATCACATAAAAAATGATAATGATTTTGAATTATTGGAGACCACTGGGATTGCTACAAAATATTTATCTCAAATAGATTTGAATGAACTGGAAAACGGTGTAACTTTATACGGAAAAGAAAAGCTGAATGCTTATATTGAGGATTTTGAATAACGTAAAAGGCTCTGGTTATAAAACAAACCAAAGCCTTTATTTTATTTTGTTATTATTTCTCTATCTGCTGTTTTTAATTCTTCTTTATTTACATATCCTTTTTTGTAGAATTCTCTAAAATACATCACTAACGCAAATATTGTTAATACTAGTGCTACGTAATATATGTAAATATCAATATGATATTTAAAGTTAAAGTAGTTTATTGCAAGTGAAGATACTATTGCTATGTAAAATACTACTGTCGCTAATTTTCCATACCATCTACTAGATACAACAAGTTTTTTGCCATAAAGGAATGAAGCTCCTGCTATCATCACTGTTTCTTTAATAAACACTACTATTAATATCCAATACGGAATAATATTGATGTATGACAACGCAATAAGTGTTGCTAGCTGTGTCATTTTATCAGCAAGTGGATCAATTAATTTTCCGAATTTTGTAATACAATTAAATTTTCTAGCTATAACTCCATCTAGTACATCTGTTATTCCAGAAATTGTTAGAAACACAAACGCAGCTATGAAATTCTTATCTAAAATCGACCCAAATATAAATGGTATAAAAACGAATCTACACGTCGTTAATATATTTGGTATGTGTTTAACCATATTTTTTACCTCCATTATTGGATATTAAACTCTAATTTATTATCATTTTCATTCATATTTATTAATACTTTTTGTCCGTTGTTTAATTCAGATTTCAATATCATATCCGATAATTCATCTTCTACGTATCTTTGTATTGCTCTTCTTAAAGGTCTTGCTCCATATTTTAAATCAGTTCCTTTTTCTAGCAGATAATTCTTTGCTTCATCTGTAACTATTAGTCCAATGTTTCTATCATTTAATACTTTTTGTGTATCTGCTATCATTAAGTCCACTATTTGTAATAACTGTTCCCTTGTTAAAGAATCAAATGCTACAATTTCGTCAACTCTATTTAAGAACTCAGGTCTAAATAAATCTTTTAATGCATCCATCATTTTGTTCTTAGATGTTTCTGATGTTCCACCAAATCCAATTGAGTTGGTATTTAGATTTGAACCTGCATTTGAAGTCATAATTATTATAGTGTTCTCGAAACTTACAGTATTTCCCTGTGAATCAGTTAATCTTCCATCATCTAACACCTGTAATAATATATTAAATACATCATGATGTGCTTTTTCGATTTCGTCAAGCAATATTATTGAATATGGATTTCTTTTTACTCTTTCAGTAAGTTGTCCTGCGTCATCATATCCCACATATCCTGGAGGTGCACCTATAAGTTTTGCTGTAGAATTGCTCTCCATATATTCTGACATATCAAATCTTATAATTGATTTTTCATTTCCAAACATCTCATAAGATAAAGCTTTTGCAAGTTCTGTTTTTCCAACACCAGTTGGTCCGACAAATATAAATGAAGGTGGTCTTTTGGTGCTCTTTAGCCCCGCTCTATTTCTTCTTATTGCTCTTGAAACCGCCTCAACAGCTTCGTCTTGACCAATTATTCTTCTATGAAGATTTGCCTCTAAGTTTAGCAACTTTTTAGTTTCTTCTTCTGTAATTTTATTAACTGGTATTTTTGTCCAGCTTTCTATTACATTTGCAATATCTTGAACAGTTAGTTCTTTTGGTTGCATTCTTGCTTTAATTGCATCTATTTGATTTAACAAAGCACATTCCTGAGTTTTTAACTCTGCTGCTTTTTGGTAATCTTCAGTAGAATCAGCTTGTGCTGCTTCTTCTTTTTGTTCTTGGATTTCTTTTAATTTATTATTTAATAACTCCAAATCATATAAATCTTTATCGTTGAGGTTTATTTTCGAACAAGCTTCATCTAATATATCAATAGCTTTGTCTGGCAAAAATCTATCGTGAATGTATTGCTCCGACATCATAACTGTTTTTCTAACGATTTCAGAAGAAATTTTTACGTGATGATAGTCTTCATAATATTTCTTTATTCCATCTAATATCTTTATTGTATCTTCTGCATTTGGCTCTTCTACTATAATTGGTTGAAATCTTCTCTCTAGTGCTGTATCTTTTTCTATATACTTTCTGTACTCTTTTAATGTTGTAGTTCCTATTAATTGAATTTCACCATTAGCAAGAGATGGCTTTAGTATGTTAGCAGCATTCATAGAATGTTCTGCATCACCAGCTCCAATTATGTTATGAATCTCGTCAATTACAAGAATTATATTGCCAGATTCTTTGCATTCACTTATTATTGCTTTCATTCTAGCTTCAAATTGTCCTCTGAACTGCGTACCTGCTATAATTGCAGTCATGTCTAAAAGATATACTTCTTTATTTAATAATTTAGCTGGAACTTCACCATTTGCTATTTTGATAGCTAAGCCTTGAGCTATAGCTGTTTTTCCAACACCTGGTTCACCAATTAAACAAGGATTGTTTTTTAATCTTCTATTTAATATTTGAATCATTCTTTCTATTTCTTTATCCCTGCCTATAACTTTGTCTATTTGGTTGTTCTTTGCTTTTACTGTTAAATTAGTTCCATATGTTTCTAGCGTTCTTCTTTTTTTATTTGTTTTTGTCTTTTCTTTCACTTTTTGTCTTCCACCAGAGAAGTCACTATTTGTTTCTCCCTCTGGTTGTGCACCTCCAAAAAGACCAGAAAAAATTGAACCTAATGGAATTCCTTTGGGCTGTTCTTCTCCCTCTACACCTTCTTGATTCATCATCTCTGATAATTGTTCTTCGTCTATACCTTCCATATTTGTTGCTAGATTAGAAAACATTTCATCTATACCCTTTGTTAAATTTTGAATGTCTTTATCAGATAAATTTGCTTGTTTTGCAAGAGAATCTATAGGATTTATTTCTTTTTCTTTTGCACAATTATAGCAAAGACCTTCTACTTCTACTTTATTATCTGGACCTTGTTTATTTATAAAAATTACTGCTGTATTCTTTTTGCATATTGAACATAACATATAGTTCATTATCTCCTATCTTTTTCAATTACATATACTATATAATACAATAAAATGGTCAAATAGTCAAATAATTTAATCTTTCATTACTTGTATTTTGTATTTTCCTTTTTTATCAACTATAATAGTTATCTCTCCATTTAAATCTGTCCTATATATCTTTGCTTTTATGTCTTGTAATCTCTGCATTACACCTTCATTTGGATGTCCAAAAGTATTTCTTCTACCTACTCCAATTATAGCAGTTTCAGGCATCGCTAGTTGAAGAAATTCACTAGTACTTGACGTCTTAGATCCGTGATGTGCAACTTTTAATATATTAACCTTCAAATTCTCTCCATATTCTTTCACCAATTCATTCTCAGCATCTTTTTCTATATCTCCAGTAAATAACATTGTAAACATTCTTTTATTTTTGGTTTTATAGCACATCTTAGCAACAATTGCATTTGCATTAAGTCCTCCTTTTCCATCATCTAACATCTTATCAGATGGGTGCAATATTTCAAAATATAAGCTTTTATCAATATTTATTTTTCCTCCTCTTTTTGCATTAATCACATTCACTTTCTTTTTTCTGCACATTTCCATTATCTTTTCGAACTCTTTACAAATAGTAGCCTGTTTACCTATTATTATATTTTTTACTTTAATATTTTGTAAAACCTGCTCTAACCCTTGGCAATGATCACTATCAAAATGAGATACCATCAGATAATCAATCTTTTTAACTTTTCTATCTAGCAAATATGGTAATAAAATTTGTTTTCCCACATCATACTTTTCCGGTTCTCTACTCCCCCCTCCATCTATTAATATCTTAGTTCCACTGGAGGTACATATGTATGTACTATCCCCTTGTCCTACATCCACAAAATATATCTTTAAATCTCCTTTCCAGTTTGTATTTATAATAATATTCATCACTAAAGATATAATAATAACTGTCGGTACAATCTTTTTTAATATTATTTTATTTCGTTTCTTTATAAATATAATTAGACAAGTTATGACTATATATATTGCAATCATTGTTATTACACTAGGTGTTCCAACAGTTATATTTGATACCGGGATTTTTGCAATTATATATGTGGCTTTTATAATAAATCGTAACACTATGTTTAAAAATACTCCCACAAACTTTGCTATTGGTAGCATAACTAACGATAGCATCAAAGTAATTAATCCCAAAACTATTGCAAAACCTAATAGTGGTCCCAGAAGTAAATTTGCTATCAAGAAATTTAACGATATCATATTAAAGTAGTATAGCGTAATCGGAAAAATTAGTAATGTAGCACTCAATGTCACATATGTATTTTCTAATATATATGTTTTTATTTTTGAATTGTATTTATGATTTTGCTCAAATTTATTTAACTCTTTGTTTAGTATAACAATTCCAATCGTTCCTAAATATGAAAGCTGTAATCCCAAATTAAATATAGTAAATGGATTATCTATTATAGTACATAACAGTGCAAATGCTAAAGTTTCGAAGCTATCTGCTTTTCTATATATCAGTACTGCTATAATTGACAATATTGAGCTAACTCCAGCTCTAATCACAGATAGGCTCATGCCAGTCATTATCATAAAAATAATTATCGAAATTATATTAATAATATAACATCTTCTTTTTCCTATTAATTTCTCATTTAATATAAAATTCAAGCCTAGTACTAGATAAGAAAGATGAGCTCCAGAGACCGCTAACATATGTGACAGACTGCAATTTTTAAAACTCTCTTTTATATCTTCATCTATGTCTGAACTATCCCCTAGCAATATTCCTATTGCTAAACCTGCTTCTTCTTTATCTAAAATTTTTATAAAATTTTCCTTTAATCTGTTTCGTAATTTATTTATAAACATATTGGCAAAACTTAAATTCTTCTTTTTTAAAACTTTTAACTCATTCTCACAATTCAGAATTCCATATATCTTTTTATTTTTCAAATACTCTTGATAATTACTTCCTTTATAATTTCTTCTTCCTTCTGCTTCATCATAAAATCCCGATATTTTAACTTGATCTCCATATTCCAATTTTATTTTTTTGCTTTTTCTTACATACAATAAAAACTTTTTACCTTTGTATTTGTTGTCTGTATCACCTTTCATTTGGTCGATTCTCACTACTGTAGTATATCTATAATCAGTTTCTTTTATATCATCACATATAGTTGCAACAGCAGTGATTTCTTTACTGTTAAAATCTTTATAAAACTTTTCATATTTATTATTTAAATACACCGTTTTTCCTGTCGCTACTATTATTGTTACCATGATTACAGCGATTATTTTATTGCATTTTTTTAATCTTATTGCTGTTATAACAGTTATTAAAGCAATTAATACAACAAGAGGTATACTTTTTTGTAAGTATACCCCTATAATTATTCCTAAAACATATGATATAGCAACAATTAAAAGTGGTCTTTGCATGTTATCTCCTTTTAATTTGCCATATGTTTATTTAGTTTAAATCACTAAATCAATCTTCTTGCAGTTGCATATCTATTATAATATCCACCAGATAATAGTGTAGATATTTTTACACAATACCCTGAACCAGATGATGCGTGTATAAACTCACCATCTCCTATATAGATTCCACAATGTCCTATTCCGTCCATTGTTGGATACTCTAAAAAGAATACCAAATCTCCTGGTTGTAAATCCTCTTTTGCAACATATTCCCCTCTATTGGCCTGTGCACTAGCTGAATGGCTTAATGAATAGCCAAAGTGTTTATATACATACATTGTAAATCCAGAACAATCAAAAGATGAGCTTCCAGATCCTCCATATACATATGGACATCCCAAATACTGCTTTGCATATGCTACAATTTCTTCTCCAAGATTAGATGATGTAGTATTAGTAGACTGTGTCTTTTCTTGTTCTATATCTATAAATCTACCACTTCTGTTAGTCTCTTCTTCCTTGCTATCAGACAATAAATTCTTATAAATATATCCTTCATGTTCGTTATATTTTACCTTATACCAATCACCATTTTCCCCAATTACAGTAACATCAGTATTCTTTATTAAAGATGTTACTATCTCTTCACTTGTAGATGGTCCTTTTCTTATATATACTGATAATGCATTTATATATTTAGTAACATTATTATCATATAAAACTTCATCAGAGTTGTCTTTCGGCTCTTCTGTAGGTTTATTTTCTTCTGGTTTAGTTGTATCATTGTTGTCATCATTTGCTTTTGTAGTATCTATTCCACTCACTATCCAACCAGATATAGTATCAGTTTGTATAAAAGTCCATTTATTTGCTTTAGAAACAACCGTTACAGTATCACCTTTTTTCAACATACCTATTGTATTAGAATTAATCAAAGGCAAAATTTTTATTGCTGTTTTTTCCACATCTATTGTCATAGTAGTTCCACCTGTATCATTATTACTTATAGGATTCGTATTAGTAGTTGTTTCTGTTTTTGGTTCTTCATCTTTTACTTTAATGTAATCTTTACTAACATATCCTTCTATATCTTTATATTTTACTTTATACCATCCGTTTGATTCAGATATTATTTCCACCTCATCATTTTGGCTTAACAATTTCAAGATATCAGCAGATGTTGATGCTTCTTTTCTCAAGTTTAGAGTTTCAGTATCTACCTTTCCTGTTGATGCTTGTACCTTACTCGCAAATACTATCATTAGTATAACTATTGCACTTGCTATTAAATATTTAACTTTATTCATACTCTTCTCCTAAATAATATATTTTTATTATCTCTTTAGTATTCACGCCTATAGTATATAATTAAACTATTAAAAAGTCAATTTTTATATGATATATTTTAAATTTTTTACCATTTTTATATAGAAAAAAAATAGCAAGGTTATACAATTTCTTGTACCCCTTGCTATTAATTTATTTTATAGTTATTACTATGCTAATATTTCAGAAACAACACCTGAACCAACTGTTCTACCACCTTCACGAATAGCGAATCTTAGTCCTTTTTCGATAGCGATTGGTGTGATTAATTCGATTGTCATGTTTACGTTATCTCCTGGCATAACCATTTCTGTTCCAGCTTCTAATTCAATAACACCTGTAACGTCTGTTGTTCTAAAGTAGAATTGTGGTCTGTATCCATTGAAGAATGGTGTATGACGTCCACCTTCGTCTTTAGTTAGAACGTATACTTGTGATTTGAATTTTGTGTGTGGATGTATTGTTCCAGGTTTTGCAAGAACTTGACCTCTTTCAACGTCTGTTCTTTGAACACCTCTTAATAATACACCGATATTATCTCCAGCTTCAGCTTGATCTAATAATTTTCTGAACATTTCAACACCTGTTACAACAGTTTTTGTAGAAGGTTTAATTCCAACGATTTCAACTTCGTCTTGTAGTTTAACTTCTCCTCTTTCAACTCTACCAGTAACAACTGTTCCTCTACCTGTTATTGTCATAACGTCTTCAATAGGCATTAAGAATGGTTGGTCGATTGGTCTTTCTGGTGTTGGGATGTAGTTATCAACTGCATCTAATAATTCTTTTATACATTGATATTCTGGAGCATTTGGATCTGTTGATGTGCTCTCTAATACTTTTAATGAAGATCCTTTTACGATTGGAATCTCGTCTCCTGGGAAATCGTAGCTTGATAATAAGTCTCTAACTTCCATTTCAACTAATTCTAATAATTCTGGATCATCAACCATATCACATTTATTTAAGTAAACAACGATGTATTTAACACCAACTTGTCTAGCTAATAATATATGTTCTCTAGTCTGTGGCATTGGGCCATCAGCCGCTGAAACTACTAATATAGCTCCATCCATTTGAGCAGCACCTGTGATCATGTTCTTAACGTAGTCTGCGTGTCCTGGGCAGTCAACGTGTGCATAATGTCTTTTTTCTGTTTCATATTCAACGTGTGCTGTGTTGATTGTGATTCCTCTTGCTTTTTCTTCTGGAGCACCGTCGATTTGATCGTATGCTTCATATTTTGCTTGTCCTAATAAGCTTAAATATTTTGTTATAGCTGCTGTTGTTGTTGTCTTTCCGTGGTCAACGTGACCAATTGTACCAATGTTAACGTGTGGCTTTGATCTTACAAATTTTTCCTTTGCCATTTTAAATTTCCTCCTTTAATTTTGAAGTTTGATTTAGAATTACTATTTAGCATATCTCAAATCTTCAGTTTATATATAATTAATTTTATATATAAACTTTAGAATTTGTTTTATGCTGTAATATTTAATTCTTATTCAACTTCTATTATTTATTTTTAATATTAATAACTTAGTTTGGTGAAGTCTGTTAAAAGATTATATTTACAGATTATTTAAAACCCATACTTATCTCTTTTAACTTTTCTTCATACATAAGCATTTTATAATATTTTTATGATTTTTGCAATAGTTTTAGCTATTTTTAACTAATTTTCTTTCTTTGATCTACTTGCAATAATTTGTTCAAGTATTGATTTTGGAACTTCTTCATAATGGCTTGGTTCCATTGAGTATGTTCCTCTACCTTGTGTTTTAGAACGTAAGTCTGTTGCATAACCAAACATTTCTGAAAGTGGAATAAATCCTCTTATTATTTGGTT
>CAKPGM010000017.1 GCA_934154805.1 uncultured Clostridia bacterium
TAGATTTTAATTTTCTTTAGATAAAAACATAAATTCGAATTTACTATAATTATATTTGTATTATACCCTGAAAGCATCTACTTGTCCAGCAAAATCGTATGTCAAATTTCGACATCTTAGCTTTTACTCATTTAGCATTTATTCTCTTATGCTTAAGTTTTATTAACCAATTATCTGTTTTCTTCATAATATATATAAAATTATTTTAGGAGTTTTGTATGTTAGATTTTATTCTTACTTCTATACTATGGATTCTTGCTTTGTATGGGTTATTTGAAATAATTAAAACAATTATTCATATTCGTAAATATCCAAAAATTTCTTTTACTGGTACTTCTTTTGTAATTACTGTACATAATCAAGAAAATAATATTGAATATTTTTTGCGTTTGTTGATTTATCAGATGCTTTATTATAATTTAAATATACCGGAGGTAATTGTTGTTGATTTGGATTCTACGGATAATACTTTAGATATTTTGCGTGCTTTTGCCAAGGATTTTAATTTTATTACGGTTCTTTCATTGGAAGAATATACCTCGTTACTTGCGGTAAATTATTCGTAAAGTTAGTTTTATACGAAAGAACTAATATAATATATGACGAAAAGATCGAATTGAAAATAATTGAGCCTAGGAGTTCTTAATAAAGTTTTACGGAAAGAGTTCAGGTGGATTCAGTTATGAATCCATACGTGGAAGGGTGCCGTAAAACTCATTTAGAAATCCTTGCGAAATTGTTTGAACGAGAGCTTTGAGGAGTATATTCATATTAGTTCTTTATATATACAACCAAAAAGAAACTGATATATCAGTCCCTTTTCAATAACATTATATTAATTTAAAATCAATTTTCCTTGTAAGTTTATCAGCTGAAAGTACTTCTATTTTTACTTTGTCTCCTATTTTATATACCTTATTACTCTTTTCTCCTTTTAGAGTCTTTCTTTCATCATCATAAATATAATACTCATCACCAATATTTTCAAATCTTACTAGTCCCTCAACTGTATTGTCTAGTTCTACAAATATTCCAAAAGAAGTAATTCCAGAAATGACTCCATCGTATTCTTGTCCTATTTTACTTTTCATAAATTCTGCTTTCTTTATTTTTTCTGCATCTCTTTCCACTTTTTGTGCAATTTTTTCTCTTTCTGATGAGCTATCTGCATATTTTACAGCTTCTATTTCATACTTTTTTCTTAGTTCTTCATTTATATTATAGTCATGTTTTAAATATGAAGATATTACTCTATGAATGAACAAGTCTGGGTATCTTCTTATTGGAGAAGTAAAGTGGCAATAGCACTTGCTTGCTATTCCAAAGTGTCCTTTATTTTGACTCTCATATCTTGCTACTTTTAGAGTTCTTAATATTAAATTTGATACGACCTTCTCCTCTTCTTTTCCCTTTACTTCGTCTAACACTTGAGCAAAAGCTTTTGAGTGTATACTTTCTTGGTCGTCTTTTTTTACTCCTCTTATTTTATATCCTAAATTAAATAAAAACTTATTCAATTCCTCAACTTTCTCTAAATCCGGAGTTTCATGTACTCTGTATATAAATGGAGCTTGTAACCAATAAAATTTCTCTGCTACTGTCTCATTTGCAGTTAGCATAAATTGTTCTATAACCTCATTCGATTCTAAGTAATCATATTTCTTTACATCTATTGCTACTCCATTATTGTCTAGTATTATTTTACTTTCAGGAATATCTAAGTTCAAGCTTCCATTTTTATCTCTTCTATCTTTTAATATTCCCTTTAATTCTCTCATTCTTAAAAAATGTTCTATATAAGGTTGATATTTCTTAGCCACTTTTTCTATTCTTTTTAACTCTTTATCTGAAAAAGTTTCTTGTTCAATTTTTCCGTCTTGTAAGTCTTTATATAAAAACAAATCATTTACATCATTATAATTCATTCTTTTGGTTGTTTTTATTACAGATTTAAATACATCAGAGTCTATAATTTTTCCTTTTTCATTTATTTTCATTATAACCGATATTGTAAATCTATCTTGATTCTCGTTTAAACTACATATACCATTTGATAGTTCTTTTGGAAGCATTGGTATTACTCTGTCCATCATATAGATACTTGTTCCTCTTGTTATTGCCTCTTTATCTAGTTTAGATCCTGATTTTACATAGTAGCTAACATCAGCAATATGCACTCCTAATGTATATGTTCCGTCTTCATTTTTCTTTACATTTACTGCATCATCTAGGTCTTTTGCATCTTCTCCATCTATTGTAAAGATTTCCTCTGCTCGTAAATCTACTCTTCTTTGAATGTCTTTTTCATTTATAGTTTGTGGGATTTCTAACGCTTCATTTATAACTGGTTCAGGAAACTCGTTTGGTAATTTATATTCTTTTATAAGAGCTAACATATCTACTCCTGCTTCGTCTATATAACCAATTACCTCAATAATCGTACCTTCTGCTTTGTTCTTTTTATCTGCTTTTTTATCTATTTGGACAACTACTTTTTGGTTGTTTCTTGCTTTCGCCATTTTCCTTTTTGGAATATAAATGTCACCTTCAACATTTTTGTCGTCAGGAATAACAAACCCAAAGTTTTGACTTCTTTTAAAAGTTCCAACTAGAGTTTCTTTATTTTCTTCAATTATCTCTTTCTTTCTTGATTTTTTCATTCTTTTCCTTTCTGTAAACACGCAAAAACGACAGAATATTATCTGCCGCCTTACTAAATCTTTTTAAGTAATCTTATATAACATATACTATTCCTAGAGCTATAGTTAATACTATAAAAGTTCCTCCAAGTATCATTGTCCATTTCTTTAATTTTCCTTCATGAGTTCTGCTTTTATTCTTCTCATAGAAGTTACTTGTAGTAGAACCTACTATTGTTCCAGAAGCTCCGTTGCTGTCTTTAGTCTGAATCATTGTGATTACAATTACTGCTAAACAGTTTAAGATATATAAGGCCATTAATATATATTTTACTACTTGCATTTTCAACTCTCCTTTTGCTACTTATATTGACTTACTTATTTTATCACAAATTATTCTAAAATGCAATCTGTTTTAATATATTTTTATTAGTTTTGGCAAAACCCTTTATTTTATGCGACTTTTATGATATAATGTGTGTGTATTAAAATTGAATATGGAGGTAATTTTATGGTTCCTTGGCAAATATGGCTTATAATAGCAGGAGTTTGTTTAATTATAGAAATTGTAACTGTTGGATTTTTCGTATTCTGGTTTGCAATAGCAGCTCTGATAACAGCTCTGTTAAGTCTATTTATCCACAACATAATTGCTCAAGCTACTATATTTATTATAATTTCTGTTATACTAATCTTTTTAACCAAACCATTAACTGATAAGATTACTAAAAAAGATAAAGTAGCTACAAATGTTAATGCTTTAATTGGTCAAGAAGGAATAGTTATAAAGGAAATCAACTCTGGTTCAAATAAAATTGGTCAAGTTAAAATTTTAGGCGATACTTGGTCAGCCGTCACTACTAATGATTTTACTAATGCAATTCCTGTCGGAAGCACTGTAAAAATTCTAAAGATCGATGGTGTCAATTTAATTGTAGAACCGGTTTATTCAATATCAGAAAGCGCTAAATAAATTTAATTTTAATATATATAATTTAAGGAGGAAACATTATGTGGTTTTTAATTGCACTACTAGTTATAATCATAATTATAGCAGTAAAATCAATCAAGGTTGTAAGACAATCAGAAGTTTACATTATAGAAAGATTAGGTAAATTTCATAAAATAGCTGATGCAGGTCTTACAATTATAATTCCTTTTGTTGATCATGTTAGAAGTGTTGTAAGCTTAAAGCAACAAACTATGGATGTACCACCTCAAGGAGTTATCACTAAAGATAATGTTACTATAACAATAGATACTGTTGTATTCTATAAAGTTACAGACCCAGCAAAAGCAGTTTACGAAATCCAATCTTTAAAGAAAGGTATTGAATATCTAGCTATCACTACAATTCGTGATATTGTTGGTAAAATGGATTTAGATGCAACATTCGGTTCAAGAGATCTTATTAATGAACAATTAAGAGCAATTCTTGATGAAGCTACATATCAATGGGGATGTAAAATAGACAGAGTTGAAATTAAAGATATTACTCCACCTGCTGATATTAGGGATGCAATGGAAAAGCAAATGAATGCTGAAAGAAATAAAAGAGCTCAAATTCTTCAAGCTGAAGGTGAAAGACAATCTGCAATCACACTTGCTGAAGGTAAAAAAGAAGCTGCTATTCTTGAAGCAGATGCTGAAAGAGAAGCTAGAATTAGAAAAGCTGCCGGTGAAGCAGAAGCTATAAGAAAAGTTGCAGCTGCTAAAGCTGAAGAAATTCAAATGGTTTATAATGCAATGATGAAAGCAAAACCAGATGATACATTAGTTCAATTAAAATCTTTAGAAGCTTTAAAAGATATTGCTAATGGTGAGGCTAACAAAGTATTTATTCCTTTCGAAGCTACTAACACTCTTTCAAGTTTAGGTGCTGTAAAAGAGATGTTTAAAGATGATAAAAAAGCTGAATAAAATAATATTTCCTGGCAGTGATGCCAGGATTTTTTTATTTATTATCTTTCTTGTTCTTCTTTATTATTTCTTACATATTCTTGTTGTAAAGCTCTAATTTTTTCCGTTATTCCCGAGCTCACTTTTTCTCTGGTATTCTCTATGTGTTTTCCACTTTTATCAATTCCACCAATATCGTGTAATCGAGATTCATCCCATTGTCCACCTTTTGTTAAATGTCCTTCATAGCCATTTGACAACATTTGTAATACGCCTTGAATTAATTGAGATTTGTAACTATCATCATATTTACTATTTACGATATCATTTAATCTATATGGTAATGAAAATGTTACTGGAACTCCTGCTGGCACATCAAAATTTTCTGCAGCACTTTGATCAACAACAGAGTTTAGCCTTGCTGTATATAAATACGTACCAGCTAAATCTTTTCCAACTTTTGCAACATCTCTAACTCTTAAATATTCTCCATTTACCAAATTAACACCATCATATTCTTCTCTTTTATCTCTATCAATGCCACCGCTTAAGAATGGATCTCCTATTGCCTCTAGTCTTTCTCTTCTTTCATTCTGCTCACGCATCTCTAATCTCTGCAATACTTCCTGTCTTTCTTTTTTATCTCTCTGTTGCATTTCTATTTGTTTTCTCTGATATTCTGCCTTCTTTCTCTCCGTTTCTTCAATTAACCTTTGATTAAGATTATTTATCTCTGTTAGAATTGCTTCACTTGGCATTTGAGAACTGATATTTTCTTCACTTTTCGCTCTTCCAATATATGAATAAGACATATCGTTTAACTGCATAGTTTTGTTGCTTTCTAATATTTCTCTTACTAAATCAGTTCTTCCTTCTGGGACTTCAAAGCATATTGGTTGTCCAGCTGGAAACATAATTGTATCTCCATCTCTACCTTCTACAATTTTTGCCGAGACTAAGCAACTTATGCTTCCGTCTCTATGTCTAAATTTCTTTTCAACTTTTATGTCAAATACTATTTTTGTTTTTTCTCCATTTTGTATTGTAATCATATTTGGCATCAAATTAGCTTGTTTTATTTCTTTTTGAGTATCTTGTGTTGGTTTCTTCACAAAGTTAAATAATCCCATTTTTTATTTCCTCTCGATTTAACTACTAAAAATTTTTATTTAAAATTTAATAATCTCATTTTAGTACAATTCATTCGCTTCTTCTTGAGTTATTAAGTTTTGTTCTACTGCAAAATCAATCTGATCTTTTCTTGATTCTGCATTTTCTGTTTCTTTAAGATGCTGTATTAAATCCTGCTTTCCAGTGGATATTGTACTTCCATTTTTATCTACAAGTGTTGGTTGATGATTTGGTTTAATCATAGTAAAATATACTATAATTCCAATAATTACCAATAAAGTCACTATATTGATAGAATTACAATCATTTTCTTCTTACTCATATTTAAATTCCCTTTCAATATAATTTACTATATTATATCATACACTTTGGGTTTTGCAATATTAATAATTAATTATATCTCCAACTTTCAATTTCTTTGCTTTTTTAAATATTTCTTTTTCCTTTTTAGTAATGATCTTTTCTTCTATTTCTCCATTTGACTTACAAACCTTTATTGTTATTTTTCCACTTTCTATTTTGGGATGTCTTAATACAACTCCATCTAATTTCTCAGTTTCAAATTTTGATATTGCAATATATGAAAATTTTTCATCTTCATATGGAATTTCTCCGTCTTTTAATATTTTATGTATTTTGCTTCTAGCAACTCTACACGAAAATGCACACCAGTCATCATGTCCTATTTTGCACTCTCTGCTATGTTGGCAAGGAGCTACTATATTGGCTTTATTATCTATAAAATATTTTCTTATACTATTTATTTCTTTATAACCTTCTGGCGTTCCAGGTTCTATTATCAATAAGATTTTATTTGTAGCCTGCCATAATTTTTCTAGTATCTGCTCTCTCGTTTTTTCCTCAATTTCGTTTAATACATAACTTGCAATAACTAAATCAGCCTTTTGATCTATCTGCTCTTTAGCAATGTTAAGTTGCATCCATTTTGCATTTTTAAGTGTTTCATTATTTTGCATTAATCTTTTGCCCATCTGCATCATATATGTTTCGTTTTCGATGCAAGTAATATCATCAACTTGCATAAAATCAAGAATTGCCCACTCGGCAGAGCCTGTTCCAGCTCCAATATCTAAAATGCTTTGAATATCTATATTTGCTATTTTCATCGTGTTTTCTAAAGCTGTATGAATAGATCCATATGTTGCAGGCATTCTACTAATAGCATATGCAAGTGCTTCTTCTTTACTATTTATAAGCTTATTCTTTGTTTTTATCTTAGTATCTTCTCTGTATCTTTCACTAACTTTTTGTGCACATTGTTTCAATTCTTTAATACTTGCACTTTGTATTTCTTTTTCTAGTTCTTCTTTTAATTCTAATGGTAATTCCATATAACCTCTCTACTCACAGTTTTCATCTTTTATAAAATATTTAGTTCCAACCATTTTATCTGGTAAATATTGTTGTTCTACATAGTGTCCTGGATAATCGTGCGGATATTTATAGCCTACTCCATAGCCGTCTTTTTTCATTCCTTCAATAGGCGCATTTCTAATATGCATTGGAACTTCACCCGTATCTTTACTTGATACATCTTCTAATGCTTTGTTTATTGCTAAGTAGCTTGCATTTGATTTTTTAGAATTTGCTACATATAGTGCTGCCTGAGATAGTATTATTCTTGCTTCCGGCATTCCAACCATATGTACTGCTTCCATTGCGCTTGTTGCAACAACTAGTGCATTAGGATTTGCAAGTCCAACTTCTTCTGATGCTGCAATTACTATTCTTCTAGCTAAGAACATTGGATCTTCTCCTCCATTTAAAGCTCGAGCTAAGTAAAATACTGTTGCATCAGCATCGCTTCCTCTCATTGATTTTATAAATGCACTAATATTATCATAATGCCTATCTCCATTTTTATCAAATATCGCTTTCCTGCTTTGGACACTTTCTTTTGCAATTTTATCAGTTATTGTAATATATCCATCTGCTCCCATTTTAGTGGTCAATACCGCTACTTCTAGACCATTTAAAGCCGTTCTTACATCTCCGTTTGCAGTTTCTGCTATTTTGTAAAGAGTGTCATCTGTTATTTTTATTTTGTACTCTCCTAAACCTTCTGGTTTTTCTAATGCTTTTTTCAATACTTTAAATATATCATTTTCAGTTAGAGGTTCTAGCTTGAACACCATTGATCTTGATATTAAAGCTTTATTTACTTCAAAGTATGGATTTTCTGTTGTCGCTCCTATTAGTATAACAGTTCCGTTTTCTACAAATGGTAATAACGCATCTTGTTGCAATTTGTTAAATCTATGAATCTCGTCTATAAATAAAATACATTTTCCAGTAGGATTTAATAATGGATTTTTCGCTTCTTCTATCGCGTTTTTTATATCTCCTACTCCTGCAGTTACTGCATTTAATTTAGTAAATTTGTATTTTGTTGTATTACTAATTACTCTAGCAAGTGAAGTCTTGCCACATCCAGGAGGCCCCCATAAAATAATACTAGATAATCTATCTGCTTTTATTGTTCTATATAGAATTTTATCTTGTGCTAGTATATGTTCTTGTCCAACATAGTCATCCAATGTTTTTGGACTCATTCTATATGCTAATGGTTCATTTGGGTTCATCTTGTTCTCCTTTCTTTTTCCGTCCAACATCGACGAACTTAGCAAGTTACCTTGCTAAGTATTGCAAAGCTTCTTTTATTCTATCTTCTAAAGTTTCTTCCTTTATTTTTGGTAATATGTTATTTATTTCGTATCTTCTATATCCTAAAACTTGCAAAGCTTGTATCAATTCTTCCATATCCTCTTGGATTTGTTCCTCTTGTTTTATTGTATTTTCTTGGTTTTCTATTGCTTCTTCTGTTTTTATCTTATCTTTTAATTCCAATATAATTCTTTGCGCTGTTTTAGGACCAATTCCTTGTAGTTTTTTTAAAGTATTTACATCACTTGTAATTACTGCTAATGCAAATTTTGATGGAGTTATATTTGACAATATTGCTATTGCTGATTTTGCTCCTATCCCTCCAACAGATATTAATAGTTCAAACATATGCAATTCTTCAAGAGTATTAAATCCGAATAAGCTTATATCATCTTCTCTAACTTTTAAATATGTATAGACCTTAATCTCTTTTTCTTCTTCAAGTTTATCTATTGCTGTTTTTGACATATACACTTTATATCCAATTCCTTGTACATCTATAACTATATAATCTACTGACTTTATCACTAATTTTCCCTTTAAATATGCTATCATTTGATTTCCTTTCTTTTATCAAACAAATTTTCTTTTTTCTGTTTATAATTGTATCATATTTTTCTTAATTTGCAAGACTTTTATCTAATTTTGCTTTATCTTATTGCACTATGCTTTTTTTATGATATAATAGTCGTATCTTAAAGAATTTTTAATTAGGAGGTTTTTATGACACCACATAATGAAGCGAAATTAGATGATATCGCAAATATTGTTTTAATGCCTGGAGATCCACTTAGAGCAAAGTATATTGCTGACAACTTTTTAGAGGATGTGCAACTAGTAAATAGTGTTAGAAATATGTTTGGATATACAGGAAATTATAAAGGAAAAAGAATTACTGTTTTTGCATCTGGTATGGGAATGCCAAGTATGGGAATTTACTCTTATGAGCTATATAAATTCTATAATGTTGATACTATTATTCGTATTGGCTCTTGTGGAGCTTATAATGAGAGTCTAAATTTATTGGACACAATTTTAGTAGATAATGCTTATACAGAAGGAAATTATGCTTACGAACTTACAGAGGAAGAATGTCATTTAATGAATTCTGATAAACAGGTTAATTCTGTTATAGAAAATACTGCAAAAGAACTTAATATCCCTTATGTTAAAGGAAATACTCTTTGCACAGACTGTTTTGATTATTATGTTAAAGATGTTAATCAGTTGATTGCTAGATTTCCAAAGGATTTAAATATTATCGGTGCAGAAATGGAGGCTTTTGCCCTATTCTATAATGCTCACTATCTAGGAAAAAAAGCTAGTTGTTTACTTAGTGTTGTTGATTCTCATTATAAACATCAAGAGATTTCTGCAAACGAAAGACAAACTTCTTTAAATTCTATGATTGAGTTAGCATTAGAATCTGCTATAAGGTTATAATTTTATTAAAGAATAGATTTTTTAACAATTATAAAAACACCACACAGCTTGTTAGAGCATAGTGTGGTGCTTTTATTTTTATTTTATTCTTTCGTATGTTACGTATTCGTAATCGAAAGGATTTTTTTCATCTCTTAAACCTTTCTCTTTTTCTGTTATTTTCCAATCATTCTCAGATATTTCTGGGAAATATACATCTCCCTCAAATTCTTCGTTTATATGTGTAACATACATTTTATCTGCATATGGCATCAATAATTTATATATTGTTGCTCCTCCTATTACAAAGTTTTCTTCTTCTGAATCTTTATATTTCTTTAGTTTTGAAATGTCGTCTAATATTTCAACATTTTCATCATCCACACTCATCTTTGCGTCATTACAAAGAATTACGTGTTTTCTATTTGGCAATACTCTTCCTAATGATTCAAAGGTTTTTCTTCCCATTATAATAGTATGGTTAGTTGTTAATCTCTTGAATCTTTTTAAATCTTCTGGTAAGTGCCAAATAAGTTGATTATCTTTCCCTATTACATTATTTTTTGCAACTGCTACAATTATACTTAACATTTTTCCTCCTTAGATAGCTACTGGGATTTTTCCCAATTTTATATCTTTATTATAATCATATCCTTCTATTTCAAAATCTTCTACCTTAAAATCATAGAAATTCTTTGTAGGATTATTTATTTTTAATTTTGGACATACATCTTTAGCTTCTGCTTCTATTAATTTTTCTATTAATGGTACATGTCTATCATAAATATGGCAGTCTCCTATATTGTGTGTAAGAGTTCCTACTTCTAGACCTGCAACTTGAGCAAACATACATAAAAGTGCTGCATACTGCATTGTATTCCAACCGTTTGCTGCTAACATATCTTGTGATCTTTGATTTAATATTAAATGAAGCTTTCCACCTTTTACAAGCCATTGAGTTCCATATGCACAAGGTTCTAATCTCATATCTTTTAATTCTTCATGGTTAAATATATTTGTCATAATACGACGACTAGCAGGATCATTTTTTAATAAGTATAATACGTAGTCTACTTGATCCATTTCCTTTATTCCTTCTTTTGTTTTAAACTGATATTTCTTTCCTAATTGATATCCATAAGCTTTTCCAATTGTTCCGTTTTCATCTGCCCATTGATCCCAAATATGAGAATTTAAGTCTTTAATGTTATTTGATTTCTTTTGCCAAATCCATAAAATTTCATCTATAGCTCTTTTTACTGTTTGAGAGTTATTTCTAAGTGTTATCATTGGAAATTCTTTTCCTACATCATATACATTTGTAACACCAACTATAGAGAAGTAGTTTGCTTCGCTTCCATCATCCCATCTTGTTCTAACTCCAGTTCCTTCTGATGAATATCCTTCTGTTATTATCTTTTTACAAGTGTCTATAAAGTGTTTATCTGCTTGTGTCATATTAATACCTCCTAATTTTCCTTTTTTCAAAATATATCACAATTCTACATTATTTTCAATAAAGAATATACATAAAAAATAGCACTTTGAAAGTGCTATTTTAGTTTATTTTGTTATTGATAATATTTTGTATTTTGCTGTTCCTGCTGGTGTTTTTACTTCTACTTCTTGGTTTTTCTTTTTACCAAGTAAAGCTGCTCCAACTGGCGATTCATTTGATATTTTATTTTGTGCTAAATCAACTTCTGTTGATCCAACTATCGTATATGTTATTTCTTCTTCAAATTCTTCATCGTAAACTTTAACTATGTTTCCTACTTGAACAGTTTTTGTGTCTATCTCTGACTCATCTATAATTTTAGCATATCTGATTTTATTTTCTAACTCTGCTATTTTTCCTTCATTTTCTGCTTGTGCGTTTTTTGCTTCATCATACTCAGAGTTTTCTGATAAATCTCCAAATCCAAGTGCAACTTTGATTTTTTCTGCTATTTCTGCTCTTTTCTCTGTCTTAAGATAGTCTAATTCTTTTTCTAGTTTGTCATAACCTTCTTGTGTTACAAGTACTCCATTTTCTTCCATCTTTGTCAACCTCCTTTTGCACATTTGCAGTATAGATTTTAAATCTAATTTTATGTTCCTATATATTAAACCATTTTTCCAAATTTGTCAAGAGTCTTAGTATAATTCAACTATATAAAAATATATCCATTATTTCCTATTAATTTATATTTCTTTGATTTTATGATAGTTTCCACATCTTCCTCTTTTACCATATTTGCCAAATATAAGTCTTTTATATCATACTCTTGATTATCATTATTTATCTCTATATTATTTATAATATATCCATCAAAATTATTAAGATGTAATTTTCCCGTATTCAAATTAAATATATTAGCTGTTCTATTTATATTGTACTCTAGTAATTCTTCTTCATTGTAGTCGATGTTTATTATATATTGAGCTCTTGCTAAGCTTTTTCTTTTATTATTTAATACTGCAAATGTTTCCAGATTTTCATCTAGATCTGCCTCTAACTTTTGAAACTCTCTTAAATTTGTTGTTACTACATTTACTGCTTTATATTTTGCAATCATATTAATAATTTCGTTTTTTATTTTTATGTTTTCTGACTTTGCTAATATATACAAACTCTGTTGCTCCGGAGCTTCTTTTTTTCTTGTAATTATATTGTTTAATATTTCTTCTATATATTTTCTAAATATTGTTTTATCTTCTTCCAACAATTTTATTAGTTTATATAATCTTGTATCTTTATATTCTTCTTTGTTTATATTTTCTTTTATCTGTCTAGAAAAAACTATTGGCGTATTAGTTCTTTGCACTTTTGAATTCATTTTCTTTATATAGTTTCCATTTGATTTATATAATATGTATGTTATTTTTTCTTCATCTTCTCTTTTCTCAAATATATTAAATTTATCCATAATCTTATATTTTAATTTTTTGTTTATTATAGGATGTATTTCAAAGCATACACATTTTTCATTCATATTACTCACCTATAATAGTATATTTCTAGCATAATAAAAAAGAACTGGTTATTCTTATGGAATAATCCAATTCTTTAGATTTTATTAATATTCTTCTATTGTTATTTGTACTTTATCTTCTGTTGAAAATCTTTTTTCTACAGATATTTTGGTTACTTGATTATCGTCTTTGAATGCTACTTTGTTCATTGCATCTAATACTGATTTTGCAATATTATCAATGTCTGGTTTTTGAGTTGGACTCATATTACCTTCTAACATCTCTTTTTCTTTCACTTTACTAGTGCCTTTTGGGATTTTAAGATATGCAATTATATCTATATGTATTCTTCCTTCTAGCATATCTGCTGTTGGATATACTATCTTAAAATATTGCTGTATTAGGCATTCGTATTCTTTTGTTTTGTTTGGTGTGTATACTCTTCCTGTATACATATTTACTCTTGGTCTTTCTTTTCCGACAACTTTCCCCGGAACTTCAAATTCGTATTTCATATAATTCTCTTTTCTATTTTATTATTCTACGTCGTGTCGTGCAAGTATTTTTGCAGGTGTTTTTCTAAGTACTTTTACTAATGGTAATAATCCAACTATTATATTGAATAAATACACCAATAATACACTTATACCAACTGTGTTGAAGTTTATTATAAACATTCTATCAACATAAGGTATCTTTGATACTTGATTCAATATGTATGTCATTAAGGCAATTCCTGGCATACTTGCTATTGTTGTTATTGATATTATCTCTCCAACAAACATTCTATATATGTCTTTTTTCTTTACTCCTATCGCTCTTAGTACACCTATTTCTTTTATTCTTGATAAGAATGATGATCTTATCATTAAATAAATTTCAATTAGTGAGATTGCTAATATTACTCCTGCAAATATTACAGCACTTTTTATTTCATCTTTTTTGCTGTTAATATATGTTTGTTTGTCTTTTTCATATCTATCTATGATGTTTAGATGATATTCATTTTGAAATTGACTCATAACACTATATTTATTTTTTGGATATATCATAAATCCATTGCTTTTTGTAATAACACTATATTTTACTGTATTATTATTTACTAAGTAATCTTGTCTATTTGTCTTACTGTCGTAATAACCAACCACTGTTAGTTGTACTCCATTTACTTCTGTTTTTATTGGTTTATTTAGTTTCATTTCATCTTGGTTATTTTTATTTACAATTACTTCATAATCGTTTTCTGGTAATCTTCCTTTTGTAATTGTTATATCATCCATATATAAATTGTAATCTTTAACTGTTGTATCTGAAGAATCCTCATCTCTATTAATATATATTCCCATTGATAAGTCGCTTTGCTTCATATTATTAAATATATTTGTAAACACATTCTTATTTGCATAAATTGAATCTGTATTTTTATCTGTAACTCCTACTATCTTAAAGTCTTTCATATTATCTATATTTACTATTTTGCCAATTAACTCTTCTGCACTTTGCACACCCATAGCAGAAAAAGACATAAATCCACTTTTATTCATATTGTCTATGATTTTTTTGTCTATTACTATTTCATATTCATTCTCTGGCATTTCTCCATTTGTTAAATCATCTTTACTGATTTTATCAATGCTCACAAGTGTTCCAGCAAGTTCAAATGAATATCTTGATAATTGGTAATATTCATTCATTTTTATCTTGAAGCTTACTTTTCCTTCTCCTGGTAAAATATAATCTACATTTTCTAAGTTTTCGTATTTCAAATAATCATCTACTCTAATGCTTGCCATATCAACTTGTAAATAATTTCTATCTATTTCTATGTAGTCTGATTCTTTTATGTTTGTTATTCCTGCAATATTGCTTACACTATATAAAACAAACATTGCTGATGCAAAAAATCCTAAAAGTAAAATTTTCTTTAATACTGTATAATTAAAAATCCTATTAAAGCCATTCTTTATTGATTTAAAAATTCCATAAATAGAACTGTATCTTGTTTTATATTTTTTATCTACAATATCGTCTAAATCATATTTGTATTTTTCATATATGCTTTTGTCTATTTTTTTATAATGTTCATCAATAAGTTCTATTGCTGAATTATCATCTACAACTTCTATTTTTCTATTCTCTGCTTGAATAAATATATTACCATCTTTTATTACTAGTTTTATTTCTATATTTTCGGTGTCTTTGCCATCCGAATATATATTCATATTTATTTTATCATTCTTTGGTTCTTGTATCTCTTTTAAATCTTTTAGATAAATTTTGTTGTCTAATCTGTATTCAAGTGATTCCTTTGTTTCATTTGCATAATCTTTTACCACTTTACCATCTTGCACTTCTATAATTCTTGTTGCATAAAAGTTTGCTAAATCCACTTCGTGTGTTACAAGTATAACTAGCTTTTCTTTTGATATTGCTTTGATTATATTCATTATTTCTAATGAATTTTTGCTATCTAGATTTCCTGTTGGTTCATCTGCAATTACTATACTAGGATTTTTTACAATAGCCCTAGCAATAGCAACTCTTTGCTTTTCTCCTCCAGATAACATTGAGGCTGGTCTGTTTCTATATCTATACATATTTACCGCTTCTAAAACATAATTAACTCTTTTTTTGATTTCATTTTTATTTTTTAGACCTATCATTCTCAAGCTAATAGCAACATTTTCAAATACTGACATATTTTCTATTAGTTTATAATCTTGGAATATATATCCTATATTTAGGTTTCTTATTTTATCAACAGTATTTTGTCTCCTTCTAGTTATCTTTTTGCCATTGATATAAATTTTTCCTCTATTAACTTTATCTAAACCACCAATGGCATTTAAAAGTGTTGTTTTTCCGCTTCCAGATTGTCCCAGAATTGCAACTAATCCTTTATCTTCAAGTTCCAATGAGGTATTGTTAATAATATGTATTTCGTTTCTTCTTCTCCTATTAAAGTACTTGTTTACTTTTTCTAATTTAATCATATTATTACACCTCCTCATTATAAGTATTTATTGCTGTATTTTTGAATAGTTTTTTTGCAAATTTCATTGATATTAATCTAGAAATTACAATTAATATTAAGTACATTAGTATATATTCTCTTACGCCTAAGAAGTTACTAATCTTAGATATATAATTTAGTCCTATTACATCTGCTTTTACTAAATATATAAATAGCATTAACACTGCATAAGACAAGGTAGAATTTATAAACAATTCTATATCTAATATTCTCCTTACATTTTTATAAGTAGCCCCCAACATTCTCAAAGTTGTATAATATACATTTCTTGATTTCAATATTATTTTTATAATTAAGTATGAAATAAAGAACAATACCATAATTAGTACAATTGTTACTACTACTTTGATAATTTTAATTATCCTTTTGTAAACCTCTCCTTGGTTCATTTTAAAGTCTGTTACTTTTTTAGGATTTAGTCCTAAAGCTTCTAATTGTGCTAGTGTTTCGTCTATTTTCTTTATATCTTTTACATATACACTAGACTGATATGATGGCTTGTTATATAGCGAATCATAGTCTTCATTATTAATAAATATTGTGTATCTGTTACTATCATAATTTTCAAGTCCTAGTGTTCTTTTAAAGTTGTTTTTTGTATAGGTTTTTGTGATTGTTAAGTTGAGTTCTTCATTATAATAAATATTGTTTAAATATATATTTACAGGCAAATCTTTTATCTTATTATTTTTATACTCATATTTCATTTCGTCATCAACAATTGCAGTACCTCTTTCAACATTCTCGTTTGGTTCAACTGAATACTGAACATATTTATTATTTAACATAACTTTCATATCACTATAATTCTTGTTTATATTACTTCGTAATTTGTTTAAGACATTTTTAGAAACATAAATCTTGCTATTGTAACTTCCAGCATCATAGGTTTTGATTCCTACTACTGTTAAATCCATAACTTTTTCATTTGTCCACGCATTCATTCCTTGTGATTTCAATACTGAAAAAGTTTTGTTTAAAACCTCATTCATTCTATCTGTAACATAATAATGATCACTTCTCATTCCTACAACTATTTCGTTTTCGTTCTCTGGCATTCTTCCAAAGTCAACATTACCTCTAAAGTTTTCTATATCTAACATCGTTCCATAAATGCTCATATCATCTCTAGATATAGTTGACATTCCATCTATAAACACATCATCTTCCACCAAATAATCTACATTTGATAACTGTTTTATTTGTGCATATTCCTCATTTGTAAAAGGTGTTCTATCTTTTTTATTTATTAACACTCTATTTTCAGATAGATCACTAAATACTATACTATATCCTTCATCAGTTATTTCTTCTTCCGACATTTGAAAACTACCATATTCTGTAAGAACTGCTGCACTCATAAAAAAGAATACTGCAAACAATAACAAGAATTTTGGCAATATGTTAAATGTATTTCTAATTCCTAGTCTATATTTATTTACTATACTAATATTGTTATATTGACTTTCTACAATTTCAGGTTCTTTAGGTATTTTCTTTATTTCTGTATTTTGTATTATTCTTCCATCGTGCATTTTTATAATTCTTGTTGCTACATTTTCAACTTGTTCTATATTATGTGTTACCACCACTACCAGCTTGTCTTTAGCAACTTTCTTTAGTATCTCAATTACCTCTTTAGCAGACTCAGAATCTAAGTTACCTGTTGGTTCATCAGCAACAATAATTGGTGTATCTTTTACCATCGCTCTTGCAATGGCAACTCTTTGTTTTTGACCTCCTGATAATTTTGAAACTTTAGTATTCTTAAACTTTGTTAGTCCTACTTTGTCTATAATATCAAGTATTTTCTTTTTTACTTTATGTTTTTTGTATCCATTTAACAATAATACTAACTCAACATTTTGATAAACAGTATAACTATTTATTAGATTAAAACTCTGAAAGATATTTGCTATATATTTTCTTCTATAATCTTCAAAATCTTTCTCTGAATAATGGCTAGTTTCTTTACCATCTATGTACATTTCTCCTTCTTCATAGCTATCTAATCCAGATATTACATTTAAAAGAGTACTTTTACCACTTCCCGATTCTCCTGTTATTGCAACAAACTCTCCAATTTTCAATTCTAAATTTACTTTTGTAAATCCTGATGCTATAATGCCCTTGTTATAATAAAACTTCGATACATTTTCTAATTTTAACATCTTCATTCCCCTTTAATTTATTTTTAGCCTTTTGTTCCATTTACATTATACTAATAGATATCTTAAAATTCAAGTAATATGAAATTTTTTCATCAATTTTCTTATTTGTATTTTTTCGAATAATTTTTCTAAAACTTAGTATACTAAAAATATAATTAGCTTTTGAAAGATAACACTCTAGTCTAATTAATTTTTCAAAGGAAGGAGACTAATTATGAAGGTATTATATTATATAGCTCTTACTCTTGTAATTATTGGTGCTCTAAATTGGCTATTAATAGGATTATTTAGCTTTGATTTAGTAGCTGCATTATTCGGAGCTATGAGCGTATTTACTAGAATTATATATGCTTTAGTTGGTGTATCTGGCTTAATTTGTATCGGATTATATTCAAAAATAAATGATTAATATAAAAACTCTAATTATTAGTTTTAAATTTAATAATTAGAGTTTTTTATTTTATCTTAAAAATCCATTTATTATTTGTTCTTCTGCTTCTTTTTCTGATAGTCCTAAAGTCATAAGTTTTGTTAATTGCTCTCCTGCTATTTTTCCAATTGCTGCTTCGTGAATCAAGTTTGCTTCTACATTATTAGCTGTAATCTCTGGAGTTGCTTTAACTTTTGCATTATCTTTTATAATTGCATCACATTCACTGTGTGCAAAACATTTAGAATTTCCATATATTTTAGATGTAAAGTGTTGATATGAATCTTCGGTAGCCACTGATCTTGATGTTACGTGTGTACTTGCATTATCTCCATTTAGCTGAACATCAAAACAAGTTTCTGCTTTTTGCATTCCAGCTGTCATTATTTTCTCTGTTACAACAAAATTTGTATTATCCTCTAGCACACCTTTTGTTTCTCTTATTGCTGAGTCTACTCCTTTTATTTGTACAGATTCCATTTCCATACTGCTTCCCGATTTTAAATACACCTCTGTAACTGGGTTTAGTATTCTTTTCCCATCTCCAGAGCCTTCTCCATAATGTTTTTCAATGTACTTTACTTTCGCACCCTCTTCTAAGAAAAATCTGTGTATTCCATCATGTTGACTATTTTTATGGTGACCATTATGGATTCCACAACCTGCAACTATTATTACATTTGCATCTTTTCCTATAAAGAAATCATTATATACTACATCTTTTAATCCACTTTCTGTTAATATTACTGGTATGTGAACAAACTCAAATTTTGTATTTGGTTTTACTATTATATCTATTCCAGGCTTGTCTGTTTTTGTAACTATATTAATATTATCTGTTACTTTTCTTTGTATTCCTTTTCCATTTTTTCTTATATTATATGCGCCTTTAAACTCACCATCATAATCAGATATTTCGCCTAACAGTTCTTTGTCTACTTCTTCTAATCTATTTTCTTCCATTTTTACTCCTTCCTAGCATTTTTTACCTTTGCAACATTCTTTGCTCAATATTTCGCCATTTAATATTTCTTCACTAGTTCCAACTTTTTCTATCTTTCCAGATTTCATTAATATAATTTCATCAGCTATTTTTAATATTCTTTCTTGATGTGAAATTATAATTGTTGATCCCTTTATTTCTCTACTTAATTCTTCAAATATTTCTATTAGATTGTTAAAGCTCCACAAGTCTATTCCTGCTTCTGGTTCATCAAATATTGTAAGTTTTGCTTCTCTTAATACGACTGTTGCTATTTCTATTCTTTTTAGCTCTCCACCAGATAAAGATCCATTTACTTCTCTGTCTACATATTCTTTAGCACATAAACCTACTTTTGACAATATTCCGCACGCTTCTGCTCTACTTATACGTTTTTTAGCAGCTATCTTTAATAAATCATATACAGTTATCCCCTTAAACTTAACAGGCTGTTGAAAAGCAAAGCTCATTCCTAGTTTTGCTCTTTCATTTATTGGCATATTTGTTATATCTTGTCCATTAAATAAAATTGTTCCTGAATCCGGCTTTTCTATTCCCATTATAATCTTGGCAAGTGTTGATTTTCCCGAACCATTTGGTCCTGTTATTGCAATAAATTTTTCTGATTCTATTTGTAAATTTATATTATTTAATATTTTTTTATTATCTCGTGTAAAACATATATCTTTTAGTTCTAATAACATTTTTATCCTCCATTATTATTGTTTACAATTTTTATTTTTTAATGTAATTTTTGCACATTTTTTGCATCTCTCACTACTAAAATCGTGATTGCAATTTAAATTAAATGTTTTGCTAATATACTTATCAAGTTTTTGTATCGTTTCTTTTGATATTGCATATTTTATTGCTGTTACTTCTTGTTCTGCAAGTTTATCTTCGACTCCTAAAACTTCTGAAAAAAACACCTTTAATACACCTTGTTTTTTTAGTATTTCTTTTGCTAAGTTTTTTCCTTGCTCTGTTAGTGTAATATCTCCATAAGTTTCATAGTTTATAAGTTTTAAATCCTTTAAATTATTCACTGCTTTATTTACACTTGGTTTTGTTATTTTTAGCTTTTCTGCAATATCTGTCACTCTTGCTTTTCCGCTATTTTCTAATATGTATATAGTTTTTAAATATTCTTCTTGTGAATTTGTTAATTCCATATAATTCTCCTTGTTAGACTACGCTAACATTTTAACATAAAAAATGTATCCTTGTCAACTATTTTACAAGGATACATTTCATTATTCTTCACACTGGTGCTCACGCTCTAGAGTCCAGTATTACTTTATTATTAAAGTGGGACGAGAACCGTAGGTGTTGCTGGTGGCGTTGTCCGGAAAGCTGTTGCTGCGGACTGAAGCTGGATAGCTAGAGCCTTTGTAGAGGCAGTTACCACCCCCCTTAGCTCGACTGCCGGTGTCGTTCGCCTCTTGGGTCCACTCATAACAATTTCCAGCTAGGTCGTAGATATTATTTGCCATTGTAAATGTTGTTTTTCCTGTATTTAACACTGCACTTGTTCCACTTGCTTTTATCTCAGTTGTTCCATCATCTGCTTTTACTGACGTATTATAATAATTTCCCCATGAGCTTGAATCTGTTATGCTTTTTTTATCTCCTTTATTTGCTATAAAGTTACATGCTACATCCCATTGGCATCCCCATATCATTCTTGTTTCTACTTTATTACTTGCTTTTAGCTTTTTACATTTTATATATAAATTATACCAATTTGTGTCTGTCAATGTTTCTTTATCTTTTTGTACTCCCACACTTGATAGTTCATATCTTCCTATATAAAATCCTCCATATTTTTCAATACTTGCTATCATTTCATTATAATCAGCAACAAACGCTTCTGCCATCTTTTCCTTACTTTCAAATCCTAATATTGTATTATAATACTCTGCTTTTGCATCATAGTTTGCACCATCACTTCCAACTACTAGGTCTGGTTCACGGTAGCTATCAGAAGTTAATGTTCCCGGTGTAGTTCTTGTTATTCCACTTATTATTCCTGATTTTGAATATAATTTTGTTTTTACTGCTGTTTCTCCTGTCGTTCCACATAGTGTTTTTTCGTCACTTGATTCTTCATACATTGTTGCAAGTGTTTCCTTGTCTACTGGTATCCACACCCATTCATTATTATTATCATCTCTTATTACAAGTCCATGGTCTACTGCGTTTTGGGTTGGGGTAGTACTTCCATCTCCCCAATTTGATGTAGTTGTATTTATTGGTGTATATCCTTCTGGTATTGTTGGATTATTTGAATTTCCTTCTTCTCCATTTATTGTTCCATTGGATGTTGCTTTTTCATTTACTCCTACTTTTATTGGTTTTGATGTTCCTCCATTTCCACCTACTTGATTATCTATCCAGTCTGATACTCCACTCATTTGTGCTTGCTCATTATCCTTAGCTTCTCCATACTTATTTCTTGCATCTTTACTTCTTTTGATTATTCCGTTGTTGTCTACTATTAGGCTTATACTTACTCCCGCTAGTATTAAAAGTACCACTATTGTTACAACCAGAGCTATTAATGTTATTCCGCCTTTTATTCTTTAACATCTTGTTCATTCTTATTTTTCCTCCTTCTTTTGTTATTTTATTATTCTTTTTTATGTTTTTTATTTATATTGTCTTTGTTTTTTTCAATAAATATCTACATTTTTTATAGATTTTTACTTTTTTTTACTTTGGTTTTAAATTCTATATTTTATATAGATATTTACCTTATGCTTATACTATCACAACATATATTTTTTTACAAGTACTTTTTTTAACTGATAGCATAAATTTCTAAAAGTTTATACTAGCCAAGAGCATTCACTAAACTTATTAAAAGACTATTGGTAGTAACTTTTCTATCAATAGTCTTTATTTTTATATTTCCATTTGTTTTCCTAAGAAATTAGCAGCTGATTGTGCTACTTTTTGTTCTACTTCTGACATCTTTGTTTTATCATCCTTTGATAACAATATTACACTTCCTATTGTATTGCCATCTGATATTATCGGATATATTACTTGCGAATTATATATTCTCTCTTTATTTTCATTTTGTGTAATTGGCACTGATAAATCATTATTTTCTTTGCTTATATACTGTTCTTTGTCTTCCATTATCTTTTCTAACTCATTACTTACTTCTTTTTCAAGCCATTCTTTTTTAGACGCTCCTGATACTGCAATAACTGTATCTTTATCTGTTATACAAGCTATATGACCTGTTGTCTTATTTAATGTTTCAGCATATTCTGTTGCAAATTCTGAAAGTTCACCTATTGGAGAATATTTCTTTAATATAACTTCTCCCTCTTTATCTGTAAATATTTCTAACGGATCTCCCTCTTTTATTCTTAATGTTCTTCTTATCTCTTTTGGAATAACAACCCTACCCAAGTCATCTATTCTTCTCACGACACCTGTTGCTTTCATCCTCTTCCTCCTCATTTTAATAAAATTTTGTTTTATATTTTTTATTATTACAAATAAGGAAAAAATTATTCATTTTTATAAAATTTTAAAGAGCCACATATGGCTCTTTATTGTATATTGTTTTAGTTACCTTTATTCTTTAATATTGTTTTTTTGTCTTCTTTATAGCTATTTAATATTTTTTCTAGCTCTTTCGAAAATTCTTCTATCATTACAGTTTTTATTGTTGGACATTTTCCGTCCACATAATCAACCATAATTCTCTTTAACTTAGCTATATTAGGCATTTCTGGCTCTATTTCTTTCTTATGATGCTTTGCTCTCTCTGCAAGCATTTCTCTTATTGATACTATATCCTCATTACTTGCACAAGATATTCTTTGGAACATTTGGAATGGATCATAATATTTAAATATTGGAATATTATCACACTCTTTCGCAAATTTGTCGTAGAATATTTCCATTTTCATAGGAATACACTTGAATATTTCATCTGCCTTTTCCTTGTACATCTTGTCTTTTAATTTAGCATTTATTTCGTTAAATCTTTCTATCATATTTTTCATCTCTGGGCCAGCATCTTCTGTTGCTATTTGTGATAATTCTTCCTCAGCATTATCACAATATTCTGATGTAATTGATGCTATGTTCATTCCATTTAAAAATACGCTTTCTAAAGTTTTTATATCATAATCAATTAATTCTTTTTCTATGAAATAACTAAAATATGCAAATATTTTTACCATTTCTATTGGTTTTATTCTTCCATTTTTTACATCATCTAATACTTGGTCTATTACAGCTGGGAATTGGTCATCTGTGATTTTCCAATACTCTTCTGTAAGTAATCTTTTATATCCAGGAAGCTTATCTGTATCTATTGTATTTCTTATAACTTCCATATTGTCTTTAAAGATTTTCATATCAAATATTCTAGTTCTTACATAGTATTCTATAAATTTAAAGAATCTATATTCTACTTTAAAGTTGTAATAATATGTGTTATCAAATTCTTTTATATAGAATTGTCTATTGTCCATAAATACTCTCGAAGATACAAGTATAGCCCTATATTCTTCGTTGCTCATTATGTTCTTAAACTTATCCTTTGTAACTTTTCCTGCTTTAATTTCAAATGAAATTGCTATTGTGAATATTAACATTGTTTGCAATATTCTGTTGTTTGTATTTGGATAATCTTTATTTACCATATCAAATATTTTTTTGAAATCATTTAATGCGTGCTTCAAAATTCTTAGGTTTCTTGTACCACTTTTATTAAATGTAGATGTTATTAAATTTGAGTTTTCCCTTAGGAATCTTATTAGTTCTGGATATCTTTCATATCTCATCAATAATCCATTAATTATATAAGTGAACTCTGGTGCATACTCAAATGTTTCTCCTATTAACTTTTCTTTTATTCTTTCATAATCATTTGCTTTATCAAATACATATTCTATTGTATCTTGAATTCTTTGCACCATTGGCTCGTCTGTTTTTATATTTAGCTTATTTTCTTTGTCTAGTAAATATGTTGCAATAAATGTTTTCATTTCTAGATTGCTACTTTTTAATTTTGTAGATAATTCTTTCTCATTACAGATTATGATTGTTTTTATATGATCATGTTCAACAAAGTTATTAATGTATCCTAATATGTCTATAACATCAACATTTGCTCTCTCTAAGTCATCAAAACATAAAACCTTATCATCTGTTGAAAAGAATTCTTCGTAATTTATTTTATCTCCATTTTGTGTTACTCCAAAGAAATTAGCCATGTCTAATCCTGTTTTAGCATATTCAGGAATTACTTTTTCACCTTTTGTTCCCATATATTTCTTTAGATTTTTATCCATTAATTGAGTAGTTTCTATAAAGATTTTTTTGCTTATTTCTTCTAGATTTGATATTCCATATAAAGACATATAAATTGTGGTGTACTTTTTTCCATTGACTTGCATCGTTTCTATTTTGTTTCTAATTTTATGATTCCAAAAGTAGGTTTTACCACTTCCCCATTCACCGTTTATCATTATAGCATAATCAGTATAATCTGCTCTTATATAGTCCAATATGCTTTCTACTAAATCATCCATCTTATTTCTCCTTTCGTTCTAATCTTTTGCTATTGATAAAACACTAATTTTATTTTTGCCGAGTGTTTTAAGTATTTTGGCACATTCATTTACTGTTGTTCCTGTTGTGTATATATCATCAAATAATAAAATATTTTTATTATTTATACAAGTACTTTCTTTTAACTTGTACGCATTTTCTAAATTTTTTTGTCTTTGTTGTTTATTTAAAGTACTTTGCGGAACTGTGTTTTTAGTTTTTATTAATATATCCATATACTCTAAATTCTCAAAGTTTTTTGCTAGTTCTTTAGCTATTAGTTCTGTCTGATTATATCCTCTTTGTCTTTTTCTAATATTATTTAACGGAACTGGAATTATTATATCATAAGTTTTCAAAATGTCATACATTTTTTTATTATTTATCAAAATCTTTGCAAAAGTTTTATAATAATAAGGCTTGTTATTAAACTTATACTCTATTAGTTTTTCTCTTACTAATTCTTTATATTTAAACATATATATGTGATTAATAAAGTTTTTATTACTATATCTGTCTACTGTTACTTTACTTCTTTTGTTTAAAGTATTCTTACATTTCTCACATAAGTATTCTTTATTTAATTCTCCACAAATTGCACATACTGGCGGAAATATAGCGTCTATTATTTTTTCTAGTATATTGATTTTCTTCCAACTCCTTTTGTTTCTTATTATATTGCATTTTACTGTATTTTTCAAAGGAAATCGTACATCAATATTTGACATTTTCTGTTTTTAAAAGACAAAATTAGAAGCTGGTGCATTATCCAGCTTCTAATTCTTATTTTTTACTTGATTCTTTCCATCTATCTATTTTTATATTTCTATATATATCCATTACATCTCTGTATTTTGAATATTCATCTTCCCATACCATTGATGGAATTTTTGAGAAGGCATCTGATACTTTTTCTGCTTCTGATAGAAATATTACTTTTTCTTGTGGCGACATTCTATTGTATTTTTTTGAGAACACATATAGTTTGTCTAAGTTTTCATTTGCTTTTACAAATGAATAAAAGTCTTTTACTTCTATACCTGCCATTTTTAACTGCATTACTGCAAATGCAATTAATGAAATTATGATTATTACTAATATTACAATAACTGCAATTGCTTCCAATTTTACTACCTTCCTTTTGTTTTTTATTGCTGTGTAAAGATGTTTTCGAATTCCTCTCCTGTTATCTTTTCTTTTTCTAATAATACTCCTGCCACTGCATGTAATTTGTCTTCATTTGCCTTTAATATTTCTATTGCTTTTGCGTAGCAACTGTCTATTATTCTCTTCATTTCTTCATCTATAATTCCAGCTGTTTCTTCTGAATAAGTTTTTTCTTGTGCAAAATCTCTGCCTAAGAATACTTCTTGTTGGTCTGATCCAAGTGTCATTGTTCCTAATCTCTTGCTCATACCATATTTTGTAACCATTGCATTTGCTATTTTTGTAGCTCTTTCTATATCATTGCTTGCGCCTGTTGATATATCATCTAACATTAAATCTTCTGATGCTCTACCACCAAGTAGTGAAATTATTTGCTCTATCATTTCTGTTTTAGACATAAATGATTTGTCTTCTGTTGGTTGATACATTGTGTATCCTCCAGCCATTCCTCTTGGTACTATTGATATTTCGTGTACTGCATCTTGTGTTGGTAAAAATCTGCTTACTACAGCGTGACCTGCTTCGTGATATGCAACTAGTTTTTTCTCTTTTTCACTTCTAACTCTTGTTGTTTTTTCTGGTCCCATTGTTACTTTTACCATTGCATCTTCTATTTCTCTTTCTCTGATTTCTTTTAAGTTTCTTCTTGCTGCAAGTAATGCTGCTTCGTTTAATACATTTTCCAAATCAGCTCCAGAGAATCCTGCTGTATTTTTTGCTATTATCTTTAAGTCTACATCTTCTGCTAATTTCTTTTTTCTGCTATGAACTTCTAGTATTTGCTCTCTTGCTCTAACATCTGGAAGTGATACTACTATTTGTCTATCAAATCTTCCTGGTCTTAGTAAAGCTTTATCTAATACGTCTGGTCTGTTTGTTGCAGCTAGAACTATAACACCTTCATTTGCTGCAAATCCATCCATTTCTACTAGTAATTGGTTTAATGTTTGCTCTCTCTCGTCGTGTCCTCCTCCAAGACCTGCGCCTCTTTGACGTCCAACTGCATCTATCTCATCTATGAATATTATACAAGGAGCTTTTCTTTTTGCTTCTTCAAATAAATCTCTAACTCTTGATGCACCAACACCAACAAACATTTCTACGAAGTCTGAACCGCTTATAATAAAGAATGGTACTCCTGCTTCTCCTGCTACTGCTTTTGCAAGAAGTGTTTTACCAGTTCCCGGTTGTCCTACAAGTAGAACTCCCTTTGGTATATGTGCACCCATTTCTGTGAATTTTGCTGGATGTTTTAAGAATTCAACTATTTCTTCTAATTCTTCTTTTTCTTCATCAACACCTGCAACATCATCAAACATTACTCTGTTTTTATCAGTTGGATTTAACATTCTAGCTTTGCTTTTGCCAAATGTCATTGTTTTATTTCCATTTTGACCATTTGCTGTTCCCATCATAAATATCCAGAATACTATGAATATTAGAAGAATTCCTATTGGTGTTAAGAATGTTAATACTAATGCCCATATTGATTCTGATTTTTCTGTTACAGTTACTTGGCCATTTTTCATATGCTCTTGTAAATTTTCCATTAAATTATCAACACTTGGAATATTTACTTTCTTTTCTCCGCTATCGTTCTTTAGCTTAACTATAGCAGATCCTCCACCTGCTTCTATATCTATTTTGTCTACTTGCCCCGCTTCTATTTTTGATAATAATTCTGAATATGCCAATTTACTATTTGCATTTTCTACAATTGTTGAAATTGATACTACGATTATTATTCCTATTATTAGCCATACAGCCAATGTTTTTAAACTGTTTTTCAAAATTGTTCCTCCTCTTTACTGAAATTTTATTTCAGTTTTTTATTTTTGTTTAATCTATTGCAATATATCACATAAAAACGATTATTTCAATACTTTAACCAAAAGTTTATGTTATAATATTTTAACATTTTTTGTTAATTACTACAGAAAGTGCATTTTACACTTTTTCAAAATAAACCTTTCTGTTTTGTATTGATACTTTTAAGTTTTTATTTGGTGTTAAATATTTGTTTCCTATATTATTTCCACATAACTTTATAATATCCTCTATGTGTTTTTTCTCTATTCCTTTTGTTGTTTTAAATATTCTTTTTATAGTATACATTATTATTCTTGCTTTTATTATAGAATCTAATAAATTAAATTTTTTAAGGTCTATTGTTATTTTATCATTTTCTTCCTCTAGCACAATTTCATTGTATTTTTCTAATGTCACTTTTTCCATATATTGTTCTTCATCTGTGATTAAATCTGATAATCTGTCTAATGTTTCTACAATATTTGGATTAAATTCTTTCTTTATGTAAGGAATTAACTCATTTCTAATTCTATTTCTTGTATATTTGTTATCCAAGTTTGTTTTGTCATATTTTTCATCTAATTTTTGATCTTTACAATATTGTTCTATTTCTGCTCTTTCACATTTTATTATTGGTCTTATGTATTTTCCTTCTCTATCTGGTTTTATTCCACATAATCCCGTAATTCCGCTTCCTCTTAACAAATGCATTAATACTGTTTCAGCATTGTCATTTAAATTATGAGCTATTGCTATTTTATTTGCATTTATTTCTTGAGCTACCTGATCAAAAAACTTATATCTTTCTTTTCTTCCTGCTTCCTCTGTGCCAATCTTTTCTTCTTCAGCAATTTTCACTACATCTAAATATTTTACAAAGCATCTTATTTCATTTTTTTTGCAATATTCTTGTACATATTCTGTTTCTGCTTTTGCTTCTTGTCTTATCATATGGTTTAGATGGACTACTGCTATTTCTTTTATTTTTAGCTCATTTTTTAAAGCTAATAAATTGTCAATAAGGCACATTGAATCAGGCCCTCCTGATACAGCAACCAGTACTGTATCATTTGGGCTTATTAGATTATATTTTTTTATTGTTTTTAATATTTTTTCTCTTATTTCAATTGGTCTTTCAGCCATTAAATTCGCCTTTCTTTATGTTCTATATTTCTCTAAATTCGCAAATTTAGTATATTTTCCAAGCCAAGCAAGGTCTACTGTTCCTGTTGAACCAGCTCTTTGTTTTGCAATTATAACTTCTGCTATATTCTTCTTTTCTGAGTCTTCATTATAATAGTCATCTCTATACAAGAACATAACAATATCCGCATCCTGTTCAATAGAACCAGATTCACGCAAATCAGAAAGCATTGGTCTATGGTCTGGTCTTGCTTCAACCGCTCTTGATAGCTGTGATAAAGCTATTACTGGAACTTCTATTTCTTTTGCAAGTATTTTTAATGATCTACTTATTTCTGCTATTTCTTGCTCTCTGCTTGAAGTCTTTCCACTTCCTTGGATTAGTTGTAAGTAGTCTATTATTACTAGTCCAATGTTCTTTTCTAGTTTTAATTTCCTACATTTTGCACGAATCTCCATTACAGATATACCTGGTGTATCATCTATATAGATTGGAGCTTGTGATAGTTCTCCAGATGTTTCTGCTAGCTTTCCTAATTCCTCATCATTTAGCTCTCCTGTTCTTACGTTATTGCTATCTACTAATGCTTCACTACATAGAATTCTGTTTCCAACCTGCTCTTTTGACATTTCCAAGCTGAATATTGCAACTGGAACATTAGCTCTTGTTGCTGCATATGAGCCTATATTTAATGCAAATGCTGATTTTCCCATTGCAGGTCTTGCAGCAATTAGTATTAACTCTGAACCGTGAAGTCCAGCTGTTTTCTTATCTAACTCTGCAAATCCTGTTGGAACACCTGTTATGTGTTCTTTTTGATTATATAGTTCTTCTAGCTTTGTAAAAGATTCTACTAATACATCTTTTATAGTAGTATATCCTTTTTGGCTCTTTTTTTGCATTACATCAAATATTTTTTTCTCTGCGTGGTCAACTATGTTTTCTACCTCATCCTCTTGTGCATAACCACTGCTTAAAATTTCATTTGCTGCTCTGATTAGATTTCTTAGTAATGATTTTTCTTCTACTATCTTTATATATCTATCCACATTGGCTGTTGTTGGTACTTTTTCTGGAAGTTCTACTATGTATTCCAATCCTCCAACCGCATCTAGTTTTCCCATTGAAGAAAGCTCTGCTTTTAAAGTGATGATGTCTATTGGCTCTGCTTTGTTATATATGTTTAATATTGCTGTATATATTTGCTTATTGTCTTCTCTATAAAAGTCTTCCGGTTTTAGCTTTTCTATTGCAGCATACACAGCTTCTTGGTCTGTTAACATACTTCCTATTACTGCTTGTTCCGCTTCTATATCGTGTGGTGGTACTTTGCCTAGTTCCATTCTTTTCCTCCTTTGATATAATTATTCTGCTATTATATCAACCTTTAATTTTCCTGTTACACCTTCATATAATTTTATATCAACAGTAATTGTTCCTAGTGTTTTTACTGTTTCATTTAAGTTTATTTTCTTTTTATCTATATCTATTTGGTAGTCTTTTTTTAATCCATCAGAAATTTCTTTACTTGTTACTCCTCCAAAGATTTTTCCATTCTCTCCAGCTTTCACTTTTATTTTAAGCATTATTCCTTTTAACTTTACAGCTAAAGCTTCTGCTTCTTTCTTTTGAACATCTTTTTTAAATTGATTTGAATCTTGTCTTGCTTTTAATTTGCTCATGTTCTCATTATTTGCTTCTAATGCTAATTTTTTAGGAAATAAGTAATTTCTTGCATATCCATCACTTGCTTCTATTATTTGGTCTTTTTTGCCAACACCTTTAATATCATTTAATAAAATAACCTTCATATCTATTTCCTCCTTATTTTTTATATCACTATTTTACTATTTTATTGGGCATTTGTACACATTTATTGCACATTTTACGAAAAAATTTTATAAAAGACATATCTTTATTCGATATGTCTTTTGTTTTTATAATACTTCTGTAAAGTACTCATTAATTCTAATTATTAATTCTTGTTTTACTTCTTCTAGTGTCATTCCTTCTAACTGAGCTCCTGCAACAGTTATATGTCCTCCTCCACCTAGTTTTTCTAGTATTAGTTGAACATTTATATCACCTATTGATCTACCACTAATGCAAACTTTGTCTCCCAATTTTCCAATTACAAATGATGCTGTAATATTGCTAATTGTTAGTAATTCATCTGCTGCTTTTGCACATGTGATATTTGCATCAGTATCTTCTTTGTCATATACAGATATAGCTATTGTTTCATCCATAATTTCTGCTTTTGCTACTATCTCTGATATTTTGTTGTATGTTTCTAAATTACTTTGGAACCATTTTTTTACTCTTATGATGTCTACACCACATTTTCTTAAAAAGGCCGCTGCTTCAAATGTTCTAACACCTGTTTTAAATGTGAAGTTTTTAGTATCCATCATTATACCAGCATATAGAGCTTCTACTTCTATCTTCTCTAGCTTAATTGTTTTTTCTGCATATTCAACAAGTTCTGTTACAAGTTCACAAGTCGATGATGCATATACTTCGTGGAATGTTAATATTGCATTTTCTATATAATCTGTTCCTCTTCTATGGTGGTCAATTACTGCAATCTTCTCTGTTTTTGTAAGCAACTCTGGTGCTTCCACATAATTCTTCTTGTCTGTATCTACAACTATTAATAAAGATTCTTGATCCATTTTGTTGCTTGCTACATTTCTATCTACTATAACATTTTTATATTCATCTATGTCTTTTATTTCGTTCATAAAGTGTTCCAAACTTGTTCCGTTTGTTTCGTTAACTATATAAACTTCTTTACCAATGTTTTTTGCTATTCTATATAATCCTAAACTTGCACCCATTGCATCAATATCACTATTTGCGTGTCCCATTATGATTATATTACTAGAACCATTCATTATTTCTTCTAATGCTTGTGAAACAATTCTTGCCTTTACTCTTGTCCTTTTTTCTACTTCTTGTGTTCTTCCACCAAAGAAATAATATTTTCCGTTTTGTTTTATTATTGCTTGGTCTCCACCTCTTCCAAGTGCTATATCAACAACCGCTTTTACTGATTGGTATTTTTCTAAGTTATTGTCGCCCTCTTCTGATATTGCTATACTTAATGTCGATTGGATATTTTCGTCAGTTTTTATTTCTTTTATTTCATCTAAAATTTCAAATTTTTCTTCTCTCATTTTTTCCATTTCAGATTGACTAAATATACATACATAAGTATCTCTTTCTGATTTTATAGCTAATCCATTGTATTTATTTATCCAAGCATATATCTTTTTCTCTATTCCAGAAGTAAGTTTTAGTTTTTCTTCTTCTGTCGCTCTTTGCATTAATTCTTCGTAGTTGTCTATTACAATTATTCCGACACAAGCTTGTATGTCGTTGTATTTTTGCAATAAGTCTACATAGTTGGTTTCATCTAGGAAATATATTGTTGACATATATTCTTTTGAATTTTTATGTTCTTTGTCTTTTATTTTTGTGTATTCACCTATTATTTTATAGGTTTTATTTCCTATTTTCATTCTCTCGCAAATAGAGGTTTCTTCTACTTTTTCGCCTTTTTCTATTTTGATTTTTAGTTCTTTTATTATATCGTTTAAAAATGTTCCTATATCTACATTTGCGAATTCTTTTACAAAGTTGCTACTCTTCCAAATGATTTCTCCACTTGTTTTGATTACTATTAGTGGGAATGGTGAGTTTATTATTGTACTTTGAGCTGCTTTATCTACATTTAATGTTAATTCATTAATGTGTTCCGATATTTCAGCTTTTCTTTTCTTGTTTGACCAAATTGTATATCCAACAACTAATATATATAGTATTATTGATGGTATTATGGCCTTTGGTTCTATAATACTTAGAACAATTAATATTATAGCTATTATTACTAAATATATTTTTGTTTTGGACACTAATTTATCTAAATTCATTTTATTTATTGGCATATTTTTATCACTCCAGATTTTTATAACATATATATTTTACATTATTTTGGCCTATTTGTCAATTTTCAAACAAGAAGAAACACATTTTATGGAATGTCTTATTAAATCATTTCTAAAAATGTTTTTTCAATACTGCAATATTTTTTATATAAAAAATATAAGATGCGTAATTTACACATCTTATATTAGTCTTTTTTTGATTACCTCTTCACACTGGTACTCTCGCTCTAGAGTTCAGTGTTACTTTATTATTAAAGCGGGACGAGAACCGCGCCTTGTCATAGCCGCTGTGGTAAGGATCACCGCTGAGGTTACGGTCCGAAGCTGGGTAGTCATAGCCAAAGCCGGTGTATTCACCACCCCTGCAAACTCGACTGTAGGTGTTATACGCCTCTTGGCTCCATTCACTACAATTTCCGGCTAAGTCATAAATATTATTTGCCATTGTAAATGTTGTTTTTCCTGTATTTAATATTTGTTTCGTTTCACTTGCTTTTATCTCCGTTTTTCCATCATCTGCTTTTACTGATGTTCCTTCATAATTTCCCCATGAACTTGAATCTGTTATACTTTTTTTATCTCCTTTATTTGCTATAAAATTACATGTTACATCCCATTGGCATCCCCATAT
>CAKPGM010000018.1 GCA_934154805.1 uncultured Clostridia bacterium
GATAGCCATGCGGGAGAGTCCCATCAGTGGTACCAAAATAAAATACATCTCGAAGAGGTGTATTTTTATTTTGCATTCAATGAAGGACTCGAAAAATGGCGCACAAAAATCCCCTTACTTTAGGTAAGGGGTAATTTTATTAGTCTAAGTTATTTAAAATGTTTGGTAACATTTGCTTCTTTCTTGATACAACATTGTTTAACATTGCTGTATTGTTGTCCAAGTTTACACCAAATGCTTTTTCTATTGTTCCAGCTTTATCTCCCATAGCTATAATTTTTGAATTAGCATTTAGTATATCTGTTGCTGCGAACATATAAAAGTCTAAGTTTTTATCTTTTATCTCTTTATTAATTGCTTCTTCTAATTCTGCTTGTCTGCTGAATACAGAATCTAAATCAACAGCATTAATTTGAGAAATTTCGAATTTTGCATTTTTGTCATTAAATTCTTTTGAATCTATATTTATTACTTGGAATGGTGTAAATTCACTAATGTCTGTTCCTGCTTTTAGCATTTCTTTACCATATGATTCTAAATCAACATTTGCTATTGTAGCTAATTTTTTAGCTATTTCTTTATCTTCCTCTGTACAAGTTGGAGATTTGAATAATAATGTATCTGAAACTATTGCACTAAGCATTAATCCAGCCATTTTAGGTTCAATTTCTACATCATTTTGTTTATATAATTTGTATAATATAGTTGATGTACATCCAACTGGTTCTTCTATACAGTATAAAGGTTCTGTTGTTTCGAATTTTACTTTATGATGGTCTACAACCATTTTTATTTTTGCCTTTTCTATTCCATCAACACTTTGAGTAAACTCGTTGTGGTCAACTAATGCTACTTCACTATTTTCTTCGATATTTTCTAATAGTTCTGGAGCTTCTACTTTAAATGTATCTAAGGCATATTGAGTTTCTTTGCTTATATCTCCTAATCTATATGCAACAGCATTTTTTCCTAATGCTTTTTGTAAGTTAGTAAATACTATTGTTGATGCTATTGAGTCTGTATCTGGTTTTTTATGTCCAAAAACATATAATTTATTTTCCATAATTCATTCTCCTTATATTTCAATTTTTATTATCATTTATATTTTTAACACTCTTTTATTATACCATATTTCTCCAAAAAGGTCAATACCAACAGGGTTTATAGCTATATTTTGTATACTCCTCCTAGTGTTTGGTTAACTTTTGAATCTGAATTTTGTACTATTTTATGTCCACCAGCTAAAATTACTAGATCTCCTTCTTCTACAATTTCTAATTCTTTTAATTTATCTAATCCAGCTTCTATTGTATCGTTTATTGTTTGTTTTGCTTCTATATATATTGGTGTTACATTCCATACTATTGCTAATTGATAAAATGTCTTTTTATTATCCGTTATTGCAAGTATTGGGCAAGCTGCTCCAAGTCCTGCAAGGTTTCTAGCAGAATCTCCTGTATGAGTATAGCATACGATTGCATCAGCTTTCATATTCTTAGCAGTTATACAAGTTGCATATGCTACGTGTTCTTCTAGATTTTTTAGAGATAAATCTTCGTTTATGTCAAATCTTCTCCAATATCTTATTTCCTGTTCTGCTCTATTTGCTATTTTAACCATTGTTTTTACACATTCTACTGGATATTCACCCATTGCACATTCTCCAGATAACATTACTGCACTTGTTCTGTCAAATATAGCATTTGCAACATCACTTGCTTCTGCTCTTGTTGGAAGTGGTTGATGTGTCATTGACTCTAACATTTGAGTTGCTGTTATTGCTGGTTTGTTGTATTTATTACAAAGTTTGATAAATTTCTTTTGCATAATTGGTGGTTCTGTGAAATCTGTCTCAGTTGCCATATCTCCACGAGCAATCATTTGGACATCAGCTTTTTTTACTATTTCTTCCATATGCTCTAGTCCTTCTGTATTTTCTACCTTTGTAATTATTTTTATATCTTTTCCACCATTTTCATTTAATACTTTTCTTACTTGCTCAATATCATCTTTTCCTCTTGTAAATGACATTGCAACATAGTCATAACCATGTTCACAAGCTGTTTTTAAGTCATCTATATCTTTTTGCTTTAATGCAGGTAAACGCACTGCAGTTCCTGGTAAATTGATGGTTTTTCTGCTTCCTAACATATTTCCGTGTACTACTGTACAAACAATGTCTTTTCCTCTTATCTCATCAACTCTTAATTCTACTGCTCCATCATCAATTAATACCTTTGCTCCTGCCTCTACATCAGAGTATAAATCTTTATAACTTACAGAAACACCTTCTTTGTTACCAAGTACATCTTCATTAAATAATGTGAATTTCTGTCCATCTTCTAATTGAATTTTTGTTGTTTTTCCTGTTTCTAACATTCCTGTTCTGATTTCAGGTCCTTGCATATCTAATACTAAAGCTATTGGTAGATTTTTCTCTTCTCTTAACTTTAGAATTCTCTCTGTTCTTTCTCTTTGTTCTTCCCATCCTCCGTGAGAATAGTTTATTCTAGCAACATTTAACCCTGCATCAATTAATTCCTCTAGTTTATCATCACTTGCAGGTCCTATTGTACCTACTATTTTGGTTTTTCTTAAAGTCTTCATACATATCTTTCCTTTCCTTATTTTAACAGGTAATATTATATCATTTTGTAATGACCTTTTCAATACATTTTCCTGTCTATTTTTCTATATTTTTTTACATTTTTGTTGTTTTTATTCCTTATTTATTTGACTTTAAGCGATTTTTATTGTATTCTATTTTTAGCTTATTTTGAAAGGAAGATTTTTTATGTTAAAAGAATTTAAACAATTTGCTATGAAAGGAAATGTTATGGACCTAGCAATTGGTGTTGTTATTGGTGCTGCATTTCAAAAAATAGTTTCTTCTTTAGTTGAAGATATAATTATGCCTTGTATTTCTATGATTACAGGTAAGATAGATTTTTCTAATATGATGATTACTGTGGGAGATGTATCTATTAAATATGGAAATTTTATTACTGCCATTGTTAATTTTTTAATTATTTCTTTCTCTATCTTTTTAGTTGTAAGATATATTAATAAAATGCATCAGCCTAAAAAGTTGAAAGAATTTAATGAAAAATTAGTAAAGAAAATTGATAAAAAAGGTAAGCTATCAAAATTAAAGAACTCAGAAGTCCCTGTGGCAACAGAACCCGAGACTAAGGTTTGCCCTTACTGTTTAACAGAAATCAAGTATAAGGCAACAAAATGCCCTCATTGTACTTCTGATTTACCAGAAATTAAAGAAGATAAATCAAAATAATCATAAAAGACCAGCATCTATGTGCTGATCTTTGTTTTTTTATTCTTCTATTTCTTCTTCAAATCCTAAATACTTTGTTTTTCTTGAAAATACTATTATCGTTTCAAATATTGGTGCTAATAGCCATAGACCAAATGCAAACAATGGTCCTTTTCCAAATCCTTCTGCTAGCATAAATCTGCTTGCTACATGTACTATCCATAATATTGCCCAACCAATTATTGGTACAAATAATAGCAATAACCACCAAGGGCTCATATTACATATTTTTAACATTACTATATTTCTATATATTGGTATAAATGGTGCCCAAGCTTGTCTTTTTGCTTTTTTGTATATTACACATCTTAAAAGTGTTCTATATATAAACATTACTATCATTATGGTTAATATTGTTTTTATTATATGTGCTGATAGTAACACATCTACAGCTAGTCCTATTTTTTCTGTTGTCGATAATCTACTTGTTACTTCTTTTAGTATATCTTGTGTGCTTTCACCATTTGATATCTTCTCTGATATTTGATCTATATCCAATGTATTTAGTATTTTTTTAGTTTTTTCCGTATCAAAACTATTTAATACTTTAACTACACTATCTATATCTTCACTTTTCATTCCATATTGAGTTAACTCAGTTCTATTTTCTTCTATCATTTCAGCTATTTCATCATTTGAATATACCTGAGTTGCTTCAGAATACATATTTATTGCTTCTGACAATAAATTTTTTTGCATTCCTTCTGATTCTATTGTAAGCATTAAATCTCTTATTGTTCTAGAAACCTGACTTTTGTCCGTCATATCTATATCATTTGTTATGCTGTTATTCACTGCCTTTACAGTTGTGGTCATAGCCAAAATTATTAATATTATCATTATTACTACTACATTTTTTACTTTAGTTTTTGTCATTGTCATTCTCCTTGTTTTTGTTATCTTATATAGAATAACACGGAATTGTTTTTTTATCAATGCTTTTCTTTAAAATTTATGCTCTCTTTTTTATTATATTTTGTTTAATCTTATCTAAGTATTCTTTTATGTACTGCGTTGCTTTATCATCATAGATGTATTTTTCATCTATTTTTCTAACCACATCTCTTAATTGTACATTATCTGGTAGATCTTTTGCAAATGCAATGTACTTACATTCTAGGTTATTTTTATACTGTGTTACTTTGTATCTATGATATTCGTCGTTTTCATATTTATTAGTTACGATATAAATTTCACCCTTGCTAATATCAGATAATTCTTGTTTAAAATAATCTTGTAAGAAATTAAATTCTTCTCTTTCAAATTCTAGTTCTTCATCTTCTGTTAAATTAAAATCCATTTCCATTTCTCCATTTTTTGTATTATTCTTTTCTAGTTCCTTACTTAGTTCTTTTATAAACCTCTCTACAAAATCATTTTGTTTTATTTTATCAAGCATTTTGTTTAAGTTTAATTCCAATACTTTCTCCTTAACCTTTATTGTATTAGTTTTGCTTCTCCTGTGCTGTAATTTATTTCGAAATTATCTTGTACATTATATATAAACTTATTAAAACTTACTCCTTCTTTTTCCACAGATTTTGCTTCTATTTCAACTCCTGATGCAAGTTTATTGTCGCCTTTATATATTGGTGTTACTCTATATAAAACATGATAATCCTTATCTTCTTTATTTTTTAGTTTTACCCAATTTGCAACTATATTCTCATACTCTATCATTGCACTATTCATCTGTGATGTACCTGTTATTAGATTCTTTTTATTATTGTTCTCATTACCTAATTGCCAAGCTATTAAATGACATCTTTCATATAAATGCTTGCTATTGTTCTCTCCATATAAATATTGAACCCAACCTGTTGGCTTGTACGAAAGTCCTTCTCTTTTAGTTCCTGCAGGCGGCATTGTAAATTTGCAAATGTTTGCAAATGCTACTCCTGCTCTATTTAGTTCATCAAGATTTGAATAATATTCAAAATCTGTTGTACTAATGTCTTTTTCTTCAAAATATGGTACATCATTATTTATAGTTATAACTGTTGTCCCAGAATACTGCGGAATTTCTTCTATGTTTATGTTGCTATTGGCGTCTGTATTTGTTTGCACAGTTTCATTTGTATTTCCTGGTGTTTTATCTTCTGCTACTATGTTCCCTGCAAGTAATGCTATTAATATAATTATTACTGATATTATTGATTGTTTTAACTTATTTTTCATTTTATTTTTTTCTTTCATCGTTTGCTCCCGCTTAATTATACTCTGTAAATATTTTTTTGTCTAGCAAAATCGTACATCAAATTTCGACTTATAATTTCATCAGATATAAAAATTAGTAGTACATGTTGTACTACTAATAGAAAATGCAGAAAAAAGAATTTTCTCTAATCTCGGTCATTATTACTTTTAAGTTAAATTTTCATCTAATAAAGTGTAACACGCGCACCACTGCTCCAACTACTATACGTTTTATTTCGACTACCCGGTGTACGAGGATCACTATTACGAGTAGCAATCGAACCATAACGACCAGGATTGCTACACCCCATTCCCCTAGACGAAACAGGAGTACTATACTCTGCATATTCCAATGTAAGCTCATAAACATTTCCAGCTAAATCATATATATTTAGCATACTATTTCTTTCTTCTGCTCCAGTTGTTAATAATACATCTTTCTCTGACACTTTTATATATTCTTTATTTTCTTCATCTATTATTTTCTTCCAACTCGCGCCACGATCTTCTGAATACATTGCATCTACATTTGTTACTGAAAAACTTGCATCAGAATAATTCCCTAGATCAGTACCTTTTTCTTTTATTGCAGTTTGTAATGAATCAGCTGATGTTCCAGGGTTTTCTCCCTTTACTTCTAAATGTTTACATACTAAATCCCATTGTAGTCCAAACATTAAACTGCTTGTATATCCGCTTGGCGCAAATGTTTCTGCTAGATTTTCTGCTTGACTGCATCTTATCCAAGTATATGGTATTTTATTTTTCTTTATTACTGGGGTTTGTCCTTCTGTTGAACGTTCGTCTCCCCAATAGTCTGTACCAAAGCTTCTTTCCGTATTTTCGTCTATTCCTATTTCATATCTTCCTATCCAAAATCCTCCATTTTGATATACACTTTTTAACATTTTATTATACATTACTGAATATCCTGTTTCTGCTATTCCACATCCATCATACCAAGTATCATCATAAACATCTTCTCTATAATCCGAAGCATAATTTACCAAGTCTGCTTTTATTGAGTCGAGTTCTTTTGCAGAAAACTCTGTTATATTTAGACCTGCTGTTGTATATATTTCGATGCTTCTTGGAACTTCTACCCATACATACTCATTACCAACACTATCTTTTATCACTAAACCATTGTCCAAATTAGTTCCTTCATCTTTTATAAATCCATTTGGTAAATATGGTTTTGTTTTTTCTGTTGCGTCTGGTAACTGAATTGAGCCTCCACCATTTTCATTTGCTTGCTTTTCTATCCAGCCTGCTACTTTATTCAAATCTGCTTGCTCATTTTCTCTTGCTTGTCCATATTCTCTTCTTGCATCTTTTGATCTTTGTATTATCCCATTATTATCTAATATTAAACTTATACTCACTCCTGCTAATATTAGAAGTACTACTATTGTTACAACTAACGCTATCAATGTTATACCGTTTTTTACTTTTAATCATTTTTATTCTTCCTCCTTCTTTCGTTTCTTCTAACTTTTTAATGTTTTCTTTCGCCATTTTCTTCCCCTTTCCATTTGTATATTTTTATTATAAAACAATATGTTTTATAAATCAACTAGTACTTTAGTTTTTATTAAATATGTAATTTAATAAAAATCAAAATATTTCATAGCCCCTTTTGTTCTAAGTATTGTCAGATTATCAATTTTTCTTTTGTCTTTGTTTTTTTATTTTTTAGTATTGATTTTTCCTTACAGCTATGCTATAAATAAAAGTAGTTAATTTTAATTAAATTACATATTTAATTAAAAATTGTTTTACAAATACAAAAACTAACTTGCCAGGTTCTCTCCTGTAAGTTAGTTTTTTAGATTAATTCTATAAAGACTTCTCTTATCTATTTAACAAGTATATTGCTAGATTTAAGTACGAAGCAAATAGCGTCCATAGTAGGTATAGTATTTGAAGTACTCCTGCTAGTTTGTTGTTTTTTAAGAATCTTATTATCATTACTATAACTAGTATATCAAGCAATATAATCCATAAGAATGCAAATAATCTCCACTTAAATGTAAAGAAGAATATTGACCATAGTGCATTTACAAATAATTGTAAGTAATAAATTTTCTTTGTATCCGGATCAACTAAATGTTTACTTTTTAATATTCCATAAGATACTCCCATTAGAATATACAGAATCGTCCACATTATTGGAAATAATATACTTGGTGGCGATAATGGTGGTTTTTGTAAATTGTTATAATCTATTGAACCTGAAATTATTAAACCAACTATACCTCCTACTATTACTGGAATTAGTATGGATTTTGCATATATTTTAAATTTTGACATCTCTCTCCCTCCTTTTACTATTTTTATTAGCTTCCAGAAAAAATATACATTATAGTTCTAAAACTTTCCATTTAAAATATAATATTAATAAATTCAGATGAAAGGAGGGTATGATGTTTTACATCATACTATATTTATGATTGTTAATACTTCTGTTAAATATAATTCTTCTATTTTGAAAAAGGATTTGGATGCATTGATTTTTAAATACCCATTTTTAAAATTATATACAATTGGATATAGTGTTCTAGGGAAGCCTATTTATTCCGTTAAATTAGGTTTTGGCTCAAAGCAGGTTTGTTATTTAGCATCAACTCACGCAAATGAGTATATTACTACTACTCTTTTAATGCAGTTTTTAGAGAATATGTGTATTGCTTATTATCAAAATTCAAGTATTTCTGGATATAATGTAAAAAATCTATTAAATAATACTACTATTTATCTTATTCCTTTGGTTAATCCTGATGGTGTTGATTTAGTTAATGGCAATATTTCTTCTACTTCTAATGCTTATATCTATGCAAGATATATTGCTAGTAAGTATCCAGATATTCCTTTTCCTAACGGTTGGAAGGCTAATATTCAAGGTGTAGATTTAAATTTACAATTTCCTGCTGGTTGGGAGAATGCTAAAAAAATAAAATTTGCACAAGGGTATACTTCTCCTGCTCCTCGTGATTTTGTTGGTTTTGGACCTTTAACCGAGCCTGAATCTTTAGCTGTTTACGATTTTACTTTAGCTCATAATTTTAGACTTATTTTAACTTATCATACACAAGGAAAAGAAATTTATTGGCAATTTAAAGATTATGCTCCTAAGGAAGCTTATTCAATAGGACAGAAGTTTGCACGAGTTAGTGGCTATACTCTAGCTGACGTGCCTTACGAGTCTAACTTTGCGGGCTATAAGGATTGGTTTTTGCAACAATACAGGCGACCTGGGTATACTGTTGAAGCTGGTTTTGGAGAGAATCCTCTTCCTCTTTCTCAGTTTAATCAAATTTATAACGATAATATTAGTATATTAATTTTAGGAGCTGTTTTATAGCATACAAAAATGGTCAACTACAGAATTGTAACTGACCATTTTATATTTTTTAACATTTTTGTACACTACTACTTTTTCCTAAAAAATGTATTATTTTGTTTATTATATTTTTAATAAAGCTTTTATTTTTTATTTCTATTAATTGCATTTCTTGTCTTTGATTATTAATCTTATCTTCTTGCTGTTTAAATTCTTCAAGCACTTTTTCTCTTCTGTTTATGATATTCTTCATCATTTTTAAGCTAATCTCTTTGTGCTCTATGTCTTTATTTTCTAATTGCTTATATTTTTCTTCTGCTCTTTCTATGCTATGCTTTATTAATATTATATTTTCTTCAAGTAATCTCTGATTTTTCTCTATATTGTTCATCTGTTTCTCCATAATTTACATCAATTTATCTACATTTTTCATAAATATAGCTTCATCAATAATGTCTATTACTGCATATACTATCATTATTATTGCTATCGCTATTATTATTGTTGATTTGTTGCATATTATATACATTCCAGCTATTAGTGTTATTATTGATAACACTAGCATTGGAATCCATAGTGTTACTCCTACTCCTTTTAATTTAAACGATATTCCTATTTTCATAATGCCTTCATATGCAATCCAAATTCCTACTACTACTCTAAATATTGTTGTAAATACTTCCGAATAAACAAACATAGCTATACTAAGTAATATTGCTACTATTCCAATTGCCAATTCGTAATTATATAAGTTTCCATTTCCTTTAAAGGCAAAATAACTAATTATTTTTTCTATTCCCACAAGTAGTACAATTATTGCTAATATAGTTGTTATTGTCTTTTCTACGCCTTCTGGATGTGCAAGAATTATTATTCCTAATATTGCAAATGCTATTGCTACAATTATTGAGCTAATTCCTGATTTTTTTAATATATCTTTCATAATTTTACCTCCATTTTTTGTTTTATTTTATCACTACTCATAAATAAAGTAAAGACAAACTGAGCAAATTATGCTCAGTTTTATATGCTTCTCATTTCTTTTATCATTATATCTGCAAATACTCCATATCCTTGTGTTGGATCGTTTACAAGTACATTTGTTACTGCTCCGATAAATTTTCCTTCTTGTATTATTGGTGCTCCGCTCATTCCTTGTATGATTCCTCCTGTTTTTTCTAACAGCTCATTGTCAGTTATTTTTATCAACATACTTTTATTGTTTTGGTTATTGTTTGTATATATTTTTTCTATTTCTATATCATATTTCTTTTTGTTTGAATTTTCTAATTGACAAATTATTTGTGCTTTTCCTTCTTTTATTTCACTTCTCGTGGCAACTTCCATTTCTTTAGTTAAATCCGCTTCTAAATAATTTTTATTTTTTACAGTTCCATATACACCAAAGTTCGTGTTTTTATAAATTGTTCCAATTGTTCTTCCTTGATCTATTGTGCCTCTTATTTCTCCTGGATAACCTTTTCTTCCTTTCGTTATTGATACAATATTGGCTGTAACTAGTTCTCCATTTGCAATATTTACAATTTCTTCTGTGTCTATATCTGAAATTCCGTGTCCTAAGGCCATAAATAAATTTGTATTTGGCTCAAAAAATGTTAATGTCCCAACACCAGCTGCTGCATCTCTTACCCATAGCCCAATTTTATATGTGTTTTTAGATTTGACTGGTGTAATATCTGTTTGCATAGTTTTTTCATTTCTTAAATATTTTATATTTATTGTGTTTCCTTCACTTTTTTCCACTTCTTTTATTAGATCTTCTGTGTTTTCGACTGCATTATTATTCACTTCTAGTATTGTATCTCCCTGTTCTATTCCGGAGTTTTCATATGGTTTCTTCTTCTCATTGTTGTCTGTTTCTATTTGACTCATTCCAACTACTAATACACCTTTTGTATATAATTTCATTCCTATTGCATTTCCTAGTGGTACTACTGTTGTTTTTGGTATTACATTTACACTTACCTCTTTTACAGGTATTGTTCCAAAAAGGTTTAGATTTAAATTATTAGCTCCTTCTGTATTAATCTTTTCTTTATTTATATTACTTGCTGTTAGGATTGTTTTGCTGTTTTTTGATTTAAGAGTCAGTCCTGTTGCTATTTTTAAATTTAGATTCTCTCCTTCAAATATTATTATATTTTTAGGAATAGAGTTTATTGAACATATATATACATATGATAAAAGTAATACTAATATTATTGTAATTTTGGTAAATTTTTTTCTCATTACTTTTCTCCTTTTGTGCATAATAAAAAATAACAAATAAATTTTTAAAATTTATCTGTTATTATTATGACCAATTATATATGTTTTAAACTTACTTAATTTTCTTTATTGCTCTGTTGTGAAAGATTTGATTGATATTTCTTTATTAACCAGTTGTAATAATTAAATGGTTCTACAGTATCAGGTTTTTTATAATCAACTCCATATGTTTCAACTCTTATTTGAGTTATTACTGGTGGATTTACAGGAACATCTATTCCTGATTCAGCATTATCATCTCTTGTTATAACTTCAACATTTGCTATTTGATCTAATATATCTAATCCTTCTATAACTTTACCAAATCCTGCATAAACACCATTCAAATTTTCGTTGTCGTTTGTCAATATAAAGAATTCTGAACCAGCTGAGTTATATCCTTCTGTGATTAAAGAAGAATCTTGTCTGCCATAATCATTTCTTTCCATTGCGATAACGCCTTTTTCCATTTTTAAAGTATTTTTCCTATATCCGTTTGCTGTGAATTCTCCTTCTATACAATATTCTCCATCAGCATCTTTTGATACATCTTGTATATCACTTAATTTTGGTAATTGCATTGATTCTGAATTCTTACTTCCACTTTTTATAAAGTACTCTGGTATTGTTTTATAGAAAGTTAGTCCATCATAGAATCCATTATTTGCAAGTGCTATAAAGTTTGTTACTGTATTTGGTGCATACTCTGGATATAGTTCTATTTTTATGGTTCCAAAGTTCTCTATTTCTATTGTTGCAATAGGATTTTGAACTTTTTGTGTTATTTTCTTACCATAACCTATTCCTACAAATACTATTCCTACTATAGCTGCTACTATTGCTATTATTAATATAATCTTTAAAAAATTTTTCATTATTTATTTCCTTACCTTTCATTTATATAATTTCATTGTCAAATACAAATTGTTCTTGCATTCTTCTTAATGATTGTTTTATTGTTCTTGCTCTAACTTCTCCGATTCCATCAACCTCATCCAATTGTGGAATATCAGCAGCTAGTATATGTTGGAAAGATTTAAACGATTTTACTAAGTTCTCAACTATACTTACTGGCATTCTTGGTATTTTATTTAGTACCCTGTATCCTTTTGTATAAACTCCAACCTCGTCATAATTGTCAAAATCCTCGTATCCAAGTAACTTTGCAATTACTTGTGGTTTCATTAATTCTTCATATGATAGCTTTCTTATATCTTCTAATACTTTATCAGGGCTTCTCCTTCTACTTACTACCATATAATCTTTTATCATTAATAATTCTTCTTTTTCTAAATCTCCAACTAATTCTTCAAGTTGCATTTCTAGTAATCTTCCGTCTTCTCCAAGTTCATATATTGCTTTTTGAACTTCGTCTACAACATTCATTACCATTTCTGCTCTTTGCACTGCCACTATTACATTTTCAAGTGTTACTATATCATTAAATTCATATTCATTCAAAAGATTTAGTTTTCTGTCAAATACATTCATATATTTTTCTACTGTTTGTAGTGCTTGATTTGCTTTGGTTATTACTTGTGCAGTATCTTCTAATACATATCTATCATTGCCTTTAAATATTGTTATTATATTTCTTCTTTGAGATATGCTTATTACTAGATCTCCTGTTTGTTTAGCAGTTCTTTCTGCTGTTCTATGTCTAGTTCCTGTTTCTACTGTTGGAATTGAAGATGAAGGAATTAATTGAGCATTTGCAAATAGGATTTTTTTCAAGTCTGAACTTATTACTATTGCTCCATCCATTTTTGCAAGTTCATAAAGTCTAGCTGGCGAATATTCTACATTGATATTAAATCCACCATCTACTATATCCATAACTTCTTTTCCATCGCCTATTACAATAAGACCACCAGTTTTTGCTTTTAGAATGTTCTCTAAGCCCTCTCGTATTTGAGTTCCTGGAGCTATCGTTTTTAGTACTTCAATAATCTCATTATTGCTCGTTGCCAATCTGCATTCCTCCTAACAAATTTAGTATATAATCATATGTTCTTATTTTAATCCTATTTTCTGTAGTGCTTCATTTATTGTCCTAACACCTATTATATCTATTTTGTAGTCTTCTTTCAATAGTTTTTTATTATTTTCTGGAATTATACACTTTTTAAATCCCATTTTTTCTATTTCTTTTATTCTTTTCTCTATCATATTGACACTTCTGATTTCGCCAGTTAGTCCAACTTCTCCTATTGCAACTACGTCATTTGGTATACTTATGTTTCTAAAGCTTGATGCTATTGCTAAGACTGTTCCTAAATCCACTGCTGGTTCTACTAATCTTATTCCACTTACTACGTTTAAATAAACATCTTGCGAACCTAATGGCATACTCGCTTTCTTTTCTAAAACTGCAATTAACATTGTTAATCTATTATAATCTATTCCGTTTGCCGCTCTTCTTGGTAACCCATAAACGCTTGGCGTTGTAAGTGCTTGAAGTTCTATTAAAAGCGGTCTTGTGCCTTCCATACTTGCTACTATTATTGAGCCTGGTGGATTGTCTGATCTATCTGATATTAATATCTGTGAAGGATTTTTTATTTGTACCATTCCTTCATTCCTCATTTCAAACATTCCTATTTCGTTTGTTGATCCAAATCTATTTTTTACACTTCTTAACACTCTATATGAAAAGTACCTTTCTCCTTCTAAGTATAAAACAGTGTCTACCATATGTTCTAGAACCCTTGGTCCTGCTATATTACCGTCTTTTGTAACGTGTCCAATTATTATTGTTGTAATTCTATGTCCTTTGCTTATTCTCATTATTCTTGCTGTTATTTCTCTAACTTGACTTACTGTTCCTGCTGCTGATGTAATTTCTTCTGAGTACATTGTTTGAATCGAGTCTATTATTACTAGCTTTGGATTCATTGCAAGTATTGTTTCTTCTATTACATCTATATCTGTTTCACCTAAGAACATTATATTGCTATTTTTTATTCCTAGTCTATCTGCTCTAATTTTTACTTGTTCTGCCGATTCCTCTCCTGATATGTACAATACTTTTCCATTTCCAGTTATCTTGTCACATAATTCTAATATAAGAGTGGATTTTCCTATTCCTGGTTCTCCTCCTAGCAATACTAGTGATCCATTTACTAAGCCCCCACCTAGTACTCTATTAAGTTCTGCAATTCCTGTATCTATTCTTGATTCATTTTTTCCTACAACTTCATCCAACACTTGTGGTGTTGATTTTTCTTTTACTGCTCTGCCTGTTGCTGAAGATTTTGTTTCTACTATTTTTTGTTCAAAAAAAGTATTCCAACTATTGCAAGCTGGACATTTTCCAAGCCATTTTGGTGACTCATATCCACATTCATTACACACAAAGACTGATTTTGCTTTTGCCATTCTTTCTATTCCTTCCTACGGCATAAATTTCATCCTTTATATAATATCAAAAAGTTAGCAATTTTACAACTACTAACTTTTGTTTTGTTCGATTTTACGCTTTTTTATAATGTTTTTGCACTCTCTGTTTTTTCAGTCATATTTCCTGCCACATCTGTAACAACTACTTTTATTTGGTATGTTGTATTAGATTTTAGATCTTTAAACTTATATTCTCTTTCTGTTGTTACTTCTGATGTTACAGTGTCTGTTCCATTGGTTGCTGTGTATATAATAGTATCTATTCCACTTTCTTCTTCTGTAACACTTATATTTACTGTTATTGAATCCTTTGTGATTTTGCTAATGGTCATTTCATTTATCGTTGGAGCTGTATTATCTTCACTAGGCAACACTCCATCTTCTATTGTTTTTTCATCCTTTTTTAGGTCTTCTATTTGTTGTAATCCTTCTTGTTGTGCTTGTTCTATATTTGCTTGAGTATCTCTTGCTTCTTTTACTAATCCTTTATTTCCAAAACCAGATTTGACTGCTATTCCAGCTAAGATCATTGTAACAACAATAGTTACTACTAGCGCTATTAGCGTTATTCCTTTTTCATTTTCTATTGCAATGCTATTTTCTTTTTCTATCTTCTGCATTGTTTTATCTCCTTGTTTTTTATTATATATTATATAATAACACGATTGCCATTGTTTTTCAAGATAATTTTTTATTATATATCATTTATATATTTATAATTGCCCGAATTTACTATTCTATAGCTCTATATATTTCATAACAGTAAAAATAATTTTTACTGTATTCTCCTTTACTTTTTGCATTTCTTATAGTAGAATATGTAAGATTGAATTTTTAATTAACATATTAAAGGAGTTTTTTATGGCAGGTTTACCAATAGTAGTAAAGTATTTAATAGTATTTTTTGTAAGTATGCTTCCCATTGTAGAATTAAGAGGAGCTATTCCTATTGCAGAGAGCTTAGGACTAAATATATTTTTATATTACCCAATTGCAATTTTAGGCAATATGCTTCCAGTTCCAGTTATTTACTGGTTTGCGAGAAAAGTTCTTGAATGGGGTAAGGATAAAAAAGTAATTGGAAAGTTCTTCACTTGGTGTCTAAATAAAGGTGAAAAAGGTGGAGAAAAATTAAAAGCTTCTGCTGGAAATAATGGTATCTTTTGGGCTTTATTAATATTTGTTGGTATTCCATTACCAGGAACAGGTGCTTGGACTGGAACTTTAGCAGCTTCATTTTTGAAGCTTGATTTTAAGACAAGTATTACAGCTGTTTCTCTTGGTGTTATACTAGCTGGTATTATAATGTCTTTAGGTAGTAAAATTGTGTCCATCTTTGGTTGGGCTGGTGTTATAGCACTTATCGCTGTTTTACTTTTAATAATAGTTGTTTCAATTATTGTAAAAAAGAAAAAAGGAAAAAAGAATACTAAATAAATTATTATCCTCTTGTAAAATATTACAAGAGGTTTTATAGTTTTAAACCAAATAAAAAAACACAAATTCAAACGATTTGTGTCTTTTTATATTAATTATATTAGTTCTAATATAACTGTTTCTGCAGCGTCTCCTCTTCTTGGTCCTACTTTTATTATTCTTGTATATCCACCTTTTACATCTTTGTATTTTGGTGCTAATTCATCAAATAATTTTGTTGGTAGGTCTACGTTATTTCCTTCTGCATCTTTTACTTTATTAACATTTTGCATTATTTTTCTTCTAGCATTTAGTTTTGATGGCATATCTTTCTTTCTTTTTTCTGTAGTTGTTTCTCTTACTACTTTTAGATATTCATTGCCATTTTTGCTTTTTACAAGCTCTGTAACTTTGTTTCCTTTTTCATCTAATTTTGCTTTTGAAACTTTTACTTCAACTTCTTCAAAGTTTCCTGCTTCTTTTACAGCTAGAGCTATTAAACTATCAGCTATTGCTTTTGTTTCTTTTGCTCTTGTTACTGTTGTTTCTATTTTTCCATGCCATAAAAGGTCTGTTACTTGTGTTTTAAGCATTGCTAAGCGTATGTCTGTTGTTCTTCCTAACTTTCTATTTGTTGCCACTATTTTCACCTTCCTTTAATCATCATTGTTCGCGAAGTCTAGTCCTAATGAATGTAATTTATTAGTTACTTCATCTAAAGATTTTTTACCTAAATTTCTTACCTTCATCATTTCAGCTTCTGTCTTATTTGTTAAATCTTCTACAGTAGATATTCCTGCTCTCTTTAAGCAGTTAAATGATCTTGCAGATAATTCTAAGTCTTCTATTGAAGTTTCTAGAATTTTTTCCTTCTTAGATTCTTCTTTTTCTATCATCACTTGTGTATTTTTACTTATTTCTGATAGATCTATGAATAGTTCTAAGTGTTCTGTCATTATTTTTGCTGCTAAGCTTAGAGCTTCGTATGGTTTAAGGCTTCCATCAGTCCATAATTCTATTGTAAGTTTATCTAAGTCTACCATTTGTCCAACTCTAGTATTTTCTACTGAGTAATTAACTTTCTTTACAGGTGTGTATATAGAGTCTATAGGAATTACACCAATTGGCATATCTGGTGTTTTATTCTTTTCTGCATTGTTATATCCTCTACCACGATTTGCTGTCAATTCTATTACTAGACGACCACCTTCAGAAACTGTTGCAATATGTAGATCTGGATTTAGTATTTCAACTGTTCCATCTGTTTCGATATTAGCAGCTGTTACTTCTCCTTCTCCTTCGAAGTTTATTCTTAGATTTTTTACTTCGTCACCATTAATTTTTAGTCTAACCATTTTCAAGTTAACTATTATTTCTGGTACATCCTCAACCACGTTTGGTATTGTAGTAAATTCATGTGCAGCACCTTCTATTTTTGCAGAAGTGATAGCTGCTCCTGGTAATGAAGAAAGAAGTATTCTTCTTAATGAATTTCCTATTGTAATACCATAGCCACGCTCTAATGGTTCACATGTAAATTTAGCATAATTGTTAGTGTTATCCATTTCTAAGCATTTAATATTTGGCTTTTCAAATTCTATCATTTTTACCTCCTAATATAAATATATTAGATATATTTATTCACTTTAACTTAATATAACCTATTATCTAGAGTAAAGCTCTACTATTAAATGTTCCTCAACAGGTAGGTCAACATCTTCTCTTGTTGCTAATGTTAGTACTTTTCCACTTAATTTTTCTTGATCTTTTTCTAACCAAGCTGGAACTGGTCTGCTACTATTTTCTTCTACTGCTATTTTTATTGTTCCGTTATCTTTTCTTATTTCTCTTACAGAGATTACATCTCCTGGTTTTACTAGGTATGATGGTATATCAACTTTTTGTCCGTTTACTTCAAAAGCTCCGTGTGTAACTTGCATTCTTGCTTGTGCTCTTGAACTTGCGAATCCTAATCTATATACTACATTATCTAATCTGCTTTCTAATAATTGAAGTAATACTTCACCTGTTTTTCCTTTACTGTTTGATGCTTTTTCGAAGTATCTTCTAAATTGTTTTTCTCCTACTCCATAGAAAGCTTTTGTTTTTTGCTTTTCTCTTAATTGAGTACCATATTCAGAAATCTTGCTCTTCTTTTGACCATTTTGTCCTGGTGCATAATTTCTTCTAGTTACGCTACATTTGTCTGAATAGCATCTAGCACCTTTTAAGAACAATTTTTGTCCTTCTCTACGGCAAATACGGCATTGTTCGTCTTTATATCTTGCCATTTTTATTTTCACCTTCCTTAATTATTTCTCGATTTTATATTTTTTGTATATTACTATACACGTCTTCTTTTTGGTGGTCTACAACCATTGTGAGGAATTGGAGTAACATCTTTTATTGATGTTATTTCAAGACCTGCTGTTTGTAGAGATCTTATTGCTGATTCACGTCCAGAACCTGGTCCTTTAACAAAAACATCAACTGTTTTTAATCCGTGTTCCATTGCAGCTTTTGCAGCTGTTTCTGCAGCTTCTCCTGCAGCAAATGGTGTACTTTTTCTTGAACCTTTGAATCCTAGTTCTCCAGCACTTGCCCAAGATAAAACATTTCCTTGAGCATCTGTTAATGTAACGATTGTATTATTAAAGCTAGAATGGATATGAGCCATACCTTTTTCTATGTTCTTTCTATCTCTTCTTCTAACTGGTTTCTTTGCTATATTCTTTGTAGCCATTTCTCTAAATTCCCTCCTTCTTGAAAAATTAGATTGGATTTTTTATTTTATTTTTTCTTTTTGCTAACTAATTTTCTTGGTCCTTTTCTTGTACGAGCATTAGTTTTTGTTCTTTGTCCTCTTACTGGAAGACCTCTTCTATGTCTAATTCCTCTATAGCAACCAATTTCTGTTAATCTTTTAATGTTTAATGCAACTTCTCTTTTTAGATCTCCTTCTAGAGTATAACCTTCCATTGCATTTCTTATTGCTTGTACTTGTTCATCTGTTAAATCTTTTACCCTAATATCTGGATTAATTCCAGCTTTTTTTAATATTTCTTGAGAACGAGCAAGTCCTATACCATATATATATGTAAGTCCTATTTCAACTCTTTTCTCTCTAGGTAAATCAACTCCTGCTAAACGAGCCATTTTTGCACCTCCAAATGTTAATATTATTTTACTTTTTTTGTTTTACTTTATAAAAATAGTTAAAGGTGAAATGTACTAATTTAATTCTTTTAAATTGCATTTATACAATAATCTTAGAGGTATCTTATTATATATTTGTTCTTTATAGTTTTTTAAACTAGTCTTTAACCTTTTTTAAAGCATATATATAAACACAAACCTTAAATTTATTAAATATTTTTTAATATTTAACAGCCGCTAATCTCGATTTGTGTTAATATCTAAATTTTTTTAATTATCCTTGTCTTTGTTTATGCTTAGGATTTTCGCATATTACTCTTATGACACCTTTTCTTTTTATTACTTTGCATTTGTCACAAATTTTCTTTACTGATGGTCTAACCTTCATTGTTACGCACCTCCTAATTTATTTTTATTGTTATATATTAGTATTAGATATTATTTTGCTCTCCAAGTTATTCTTCCTCGTGTTAAATCATATGGTGATAATTCTACTTTAACTTTATCCCCAGGAAGAATTTTTATGTAATTCATTCTTAATTTTCCAGAGATGTGAGCTAATATCTGATGACCATTTTCTAACTCTACTTTAAAATTTGTATTTGGTAAAGTTTCTACAACTGTACCTTCTACTTCAATAACATCCTCTTTTGACATTATTTTCCCTCCATTATTTTCTATTGTTATTTATAAAAAATACAATATAGCTATTTTAACACAATAGCTAATATATTATATAACGTTTTTACAATAATGTCAAGATTTCTGGTTCATTTTCTGTAATTAATATTGTATTTTCATAATGTGCTGCCAATGTTCCATCTTCCGATATTATTGTCCATCCATCATCTAGTTCTAGAATGTCTGGATTTCCCATTATTACCATTGGTTCTATTGCCAAAGTCATACCTGGTTCTAGTCGTATTCCTCTACCAGCTTTTCCATAGTTTGGTATACCTGGATCTTCGTGCATACTTTCTCCAATTCCATGTCCTTGGAATTCTCTTACTACACTATATCCATTTTTTTCTACGAATTCTCCTATTGCATGACTTACGTCACCTAGTCTGCATCCTTTTTTAGCAAATTTTATTCCTTCAAAGAAAGCTTGTTTTGTTATTTCTACTAGTCTTTTTGCTTCTTTATTTACATTTCCAACATAGTATGTTCTTGCACAATCGCCATTAAATCCATCTTTATATGCAACTAAGTCAACACTTATTATATCTCCATCTTTTAGTATTTCTCTTTTTGACGGAATACCGTGTATAACTACATCATTTACAGATGCGCATATTGAGCCAGGAAAATCCATAACTCCTTTTACTCCACTTGGATATCCTTTTTCTGCAGGTATTGCTCCAAGTTTCCTCATTGTATCTTCTGCTATTTTATCTAGTTCTAATGTTGATATTCCTGGTCTAATTGCTTCTTCTACAGCTTTTTGCGCAAGTGCTGCTACTCTGCAAGCTTCTCTCATCTTTTCTATTTCTTTTTTATTCTTTATGCTTACCAACTTTATTACCTTCTTTTCGCATATTATTTTATTTTCTTTAATAAATCTTCTGCTACATCTTGTCCTAGTCTGTTTATTCTTTGACTAACTTCTTCTGTCATTAATACACCTTTTTTTGTATAGAAGTCTATTAATGGACTTGTTTTTTTCTCGTATGTTTCTAGTCTTAGATTTACAGCTTCTTCGCTCTTGTCATCTTCTCTTTGTACTAATTCAGAACCACATATGTCGCATATTCCTTCTACTTTTGATGGTTTCATTTTTAAATTATAGGTTGCTTTACATTTTGGATTTGAGCAAACTCTTCTGTTTAATATTCTTTCTATTATTTCGTCTCTTGGTGTTACAAGATTTAAAACTAGATCTACTTTTTTTCCTTTTTCAGCTAATATTTCATCTAGTTTTTCAGCTTGTTCTACTGTACGAGGGAATCCATCTAATATTGCTCCTTCTTTACAGTCATCTTGTTCTAATCTGTCAATTACCATTGGTACTGTTATCTCATCTGGAACTAATTGTCCTTTTGATATGTATTCGTTTGCTTTTATTCCTAATTCTGTTTTTTCTGATATATTTGCTCTAAATATATCTCCTGTTGATATTTGTGGCCATCCTGTATTTTTGCTTAATATTCCTGCCACTGTTCCTTTTCCTGTTCCCTGAGCTCCTAACATAATTAAATACATAATTTTAATCTCCTTTAAAATTTATTTAGGTTTTAAGGCCCCTATAACCCGTACTTTCTCCTCTTTAATTAATAGAACACTGTATTCTACTAATTAAAAAGGAGAGAAGATTATTCTCTTCTTTTTATAATTCTCCTTTATTCTAAGAATCCTTTGTAATGTCTTGTTACAAGTTGAGATTCTAATTGTTGTATTGTTTCTAGCGCTACACCTACTACGATAAGTATAGATGTTCCTCCAAATGCGATATTTATACCTGTTAAACTTACCATCATAGGTATAATAGCAATTACTGCTAAGAATATTCCTCCTACTAATGTTAGTTTAGATATAACAGATGATAAATATTCTGTTGTTGGTTTTCCTGCTCTTATTCCTGGAATAAATCCACCATTTCTCTTAATATTTCCAGATATTTCTGCTGGATTAAATGTAGCATATGTGTAGAAATATGTAAATCCTAATATCAATAATAGATATATGATTGCATTTATTATTGTATATTGAATTCCAAATCCAGAATAAGATGAAGCTATAGATACTTTATATACTTCTGCCCAGAAACCATGTTGTGTTGCAATATCTTTTGCAAATATTTGTATTAACATTGCTGGGAATGTTACAAATGATGAAGCAAAGATTATTGGCATAACTCCTGCCATTGCAAGTTTTAGTGGTATATGAGTATTTTGTGCTCCTACCATTCTTCTTCCTACAACTTTTTTCGCATATTGTACTGGAACTCTTCTTTCTGCTAGTTGTATAAATACAACTCCAGTAATTAATACAAGAACTCCTACAACTAAAGCTAAAGCTTTTATTAGTCCTACTGTACTAAATGTTCCTGTTTCTACAATTAAGTTCCAAACTGTAGTAACTCCACTTGGTAAGCCTGCTATAATTCCAACAAATATTAACATTGAGATACCATTTCCTATACCTTTGTTAGTTATTTGTTCTCCTAACCACATAAGTATAGCTGTACCTGTCATTAATGATAGTACTGTTAAAAATCCTCCCATGAAAGATGTGTCTAAGAATATTCCTGTTGATTTGTAGTTAAAGAATATTCCCAATCCTTCGATTAGAGATAAGAAGATTGTAAGTATTTTAGTATATTTGTTTACTTTTTTTCTTCCTTCTTCTCCACCTTCTTTTACTAATCTTTCAAGTGATGGAATAACCATTCCTAATAGTTGTATTACAATTGATGCTGTGATATATGGAGTTATAGACATTGCAAATATAGAAAGTCTTGAGAAAGCTCCTCCTGATATTGTATCTATAAGTCCTATTACTCCATTAGTAGCACTATTCATTTCATCTGAAAGTGTGAATGTATCTACACCCGGTATTGTTATATAACAACCTACTCTAAAAATTACTATTAGCAATAGTGTGTATAGTAGTTTTTTTCTAACTTCAGGTGTTTTTAACGCATTTTTTATGGTTTTAAACAATTATATCACCTCTGCCTTTCCACCTAAAGCTTCAATTTTTTCTTTGGCTGATTTTGTAAATCTTGCAGCTTTAACATTTACTTTTTTGTCTAATTTTCCAGTTCCAAGAATTACTATGCCATCATTAACTTTTCCTATTATTCCTTCTTCAACTAGAGTTTCAGCAGTTACATTTTCAGCTTTTGCTTTAGATAACATTGTTAATGTTACTTCTGTAAAGTTTTTAGCATGAATATTTGTAAATCCTCTTTTTGGTAATCTTCTAAATAATGGTGTTTGACCACCTTCGAATCCACGTCTTACGCCTCCACCTGATCTTGCTTTTTGACCTTTATGTCCTCTACCAGATGTTTTACCTAGACCTGATCCAATTCCTCTTCCAACTCTTGTTCTTTTTGTATTTTTTTGTGCTGGTTTTAGTTCGTCTAAATTCATTTCGCAATTACACCTCCAATTTTTTTATTTTGAGATTTCTGATGTTTTGTTAGCTATTAGATGTAGATTTTACTCTATCATCTATTTCTAACATTTAACGTCTATTACATTATTTCTTCTACTTTTTTTCCTCTTTTTTTAGCTACAGATTCAGCTGTTTGCATAGCTTTTAATCCTTCAATTGTTGCATAAACAACGTTTCTTGGGTTGTTTGTTCCTATTATTTTTGTTCTTATATCTCTGTAACCTGCTAATTCTAGAACTGGTCTAACGCTTCCTCCTGCTATAATTCCAGTACCTTCTTGAGCTGGTTTTAGCATAACGCTAGCACTTCCGAATTTTCCTATTATTTCGTGTGGTATTGTAGTATCTACTATTGGAACTTCTACTAAGTTCTTTTTAGCGTCTTCAATAGCTTTTTTTATAGCATCTGGAACTTCTGCAGCTTTTCCGTTTCCAACTCCAACGTGTCCAGCTCCATCTCCAACAACTACTACTGCACTAAATCTAAAGTTTCTTCCACCTTTTACAACTTTAGCAACTCTGTTTATAGCTACTACTTTCTCTTTTAATTCTGTAGAATTTTCTTCTTGCACTTTTTTTCCCTCCTTTTGGTAAGTATTATTTTTTAGAATTCTAGTCCTGCTTCTCTTGCAGCTTCAGCTAATTCTTTTATTATTCCGTGATATAAATATCCACCTCTGTCGAAAACAACAGCTTTTATTTTTTTGTCTTGAGCTCTTTTTGCGATAAGAGTTCCAACTTCCTTTGCAGCTTCTTTATTAGCATGTTTTGTTTTTACTTCTTTGTCTAAAGTTGAAGCACTTGCTAATGTTACTGCATTTACATCATCTATTACTTGAACAAATAAGTTTTTATTGCTTCTATATACACATAATCTTGGACGTTCAGCTGTTCCACTAACTTTTGTACGTACACGGATATGTCTTCTTTCTCTTTCAAACTTTCTGTCTGTCTTTCCTATCATGAATCTTACTCCTTTCTTTAAATTAACGAAAATTCTTGTATTAATTACTCTATTTTCATAAATTTTAAACGTAGTTATGCAAAACTGGTAGTTTTAACAGCGCAAGACGCCGTTTAGAATTATTTTTTACCAGCTTTACCTTCTTTTCTTCTAATATGCTCTGTAGCATATTTGATTCCTTTTCCTCTATAAACCTCAGGTGGTCTCTTGCTTCTTACTTCGTTAGCTACTTGACCAACTACTTCTTTATCGATTCCTCTAACTATAATATGGTTAGCATCAGGTAAATCAAAAGTGATTCCTTGAGGTGCTTTCATTTCTACTGGATGTGAATATCCTAAGTTCATTAATAGGTCGTTTCCTTTTTTCTGAGCTCTGTATCCAACACCATTTATTTCTAATTCAACTTTAAACTCATGTACAACACCTTCAACCATGTTATGTATTAAGGCTCTTGTTGTTCCATGTAAGCTTTTATTTTGGTTTGAATCATCTGGTCTTGAAACTTTTATTTCATTTCCGTCTAATTCAACTTTTATATTTGGATGTATGTCTTTTTCAAGACTTCCTTTAGGTCCTTTTACAGTAATGTGTTGTCCTTCTAATTTAACTTCAACACCTTCTGGTACTGTAACAGGCATATTTCCTATTCTTGACATGATTTGTTCTCCTTCCTTCTTATATTACCAGATGTATGCTAGAACTTCTCCACCTAATCCTGCTGCTCTTGCTTCTTTGTCTGTCATTATTCCCTTAGATGTTGAAATTAAAGCTATTCCTAATCCATTTAATACTTTTGGTAATTCGTCCTTAGATGCGTAAACTCTTAGTCCTGGTTTACTTATTCTCTTTAATCCATCTATAACTTTTTTACCTTTTTCTGTATATTTTAATGTAATTCTTATTATTCCTTGATTATTTTCTTCTTTTATTTCTTCAAAAGATTTTATATATCCTTCTTCAAATAATATTTTTGCTATTGCAAGTTTCATATTTGAAGATGGTACGTCAACAGTTTTATGTTTTGAACTGTTAGCATTTCTTATTCTTGTTAGCATATCTGCTATTGGATCTGTAGTTACCATACTATTTTTACCTCCTTCTCATTAAATCTTACCAACTTGCTTTCTTGATTCCTGGAATTTCGCCATTATGAGCTAGTTTTCTAAAGCATTCACGGCAAACTCCATATTTTCTGATGTATGCATGTGGTCTTCCACATAATTTGCATCTATTATATTCTCTTGTCTTGTATTTTTGTTCTCTTTGTTGCTTAACTTTTAAAGATTTTTTAGCCATCAGCTTTCTCCTTTCTTAAACTATTCCTTCTACTACAACTTTTACCCAAATTAATTATAGGCGACCTATAATTAATTTTTAAATGGCATTCCTAATAGATTTAACAATTCTTTTGCTTCTTCATCAGTCTTAGCAGTAGTAACGAATATTATATCCATACCTCTTAATTTGTCTATTTTATCATATTCAATTTCTGGGAATATTAATTGTTCCTTAATACCCATTGAGTAGTTTCCTCTTCCATCGAAAGAATTTGAAGATACTCCTCTAAAATCTCTTACTCTTGGAAGTGCTACATTGAATAATTTATTTGCAAAATCATACATCTTATCATTTCTTAGTGTAACTTTGCATCCAATTGGTACACCTGCTCTTAATTTGAAGGCAGCTATAGCTTTCTTAGATTTTGTTACTATTGGTTTTTGTCCTGTTATTTGAGCTAAGTCATTAACAGCATTTTCTAATTCTTTAGGATTCTCCTTTGTATCTCCTAAACCGATGTTAATTACTATTTTCTCTAACTTTGGAACTTCCATTACTGATTTATAATTAAACTTTTTCATTAAAGCTGGTACTATTTCTTTTATATATTGTTCTTTTAAAATTTCCATAAGTCTTTATAGACCTCCTTCCTCTACTATTTTATTTTAGCTCCACATTTTTTACATACACGAACTTTTTCATCTTTTTCAACCGAGTATCCTATTCTTGTTGCTTTTTGGCATTTAGGACATACTACAGCTACTTTACTGCTATGTATGCTGTGCTCTGAAGGGATTATTCCTCCTTCTTCACCTTGTTTTCTAGGTTTTACACTCTTTTTTCTTATATTAATACCTTTTACAATTATTTTCTCTGTTTTTGGTATTACTTCTAAAACTTCTCCAGTTTTTCCTTTATCATTTCCTGATAAAACTTGAACTGTATCACCTTTTCTTATTCTCATTTTTTATTTTCACCTCACATTTTGGATGTTAATTATTTTATATTAATTTCTCATATTATTTTTGAACATTGTAATTATAAAACTTCTGGTGCTAGAGATAAAATCTTCAAATAATCTTTCTCTCTAAGCTCTCTTGCAACAGGTCCAAATATACGTGTTCCCTTTGGAGTTCCGTCTTCTCTTATTATAACTGCTGCATTCTCATCAAATCTTAAATATGAACCGTCTGGTCTTCTTATAGGCTTTTTAGTTCTAACAACTACTGCTTTAACTACTTCGCCTTTTTTTACAACGCCACCTGGTGTTGCTGTTTTAACAGAAGCTATTATTATATCTCCAACTCCAGCGTATTTTCTATAAGATCCGCCTAAGCATCTAATACACATTATTTCTTTTGCTCCTGTGTTGTCAGCTACTTTTAATATTGATTGTTGCTGTACCATTAACTAGTACCTCCTTCTTAATTCTTTTATTATTTGATTATAGCCTTTTCTACGATTTCAACAACTCTCCATCTCTTATCTTTTGATAAAGGTCTTGTTTCCATAACTTTTACTTTATCTCCGATTTGGCATTCATTGTTCTCATCGTGTGCTTTTAGTTTATATGTTATTTTCTTTATTTTTCCATATGTTTTGTCCATCTCATTCATTTGAACAGATACAACTACTGTTTTGTCCATTTTATTAGATGTAACAATTCCAATCATGGTTTTACGAAGATTTCTTTCTTCCATTTTGATCTCCTTCCTTATAAAATATCTTTTATAGAAATCTATTATTTGCTTTCTTTTTCAGCTACTTTTTTAGTAGTTTTTTTGGTAGCTACTTTCTTTGTTTCTTTGCTTTCTTCTTTTTTTGCTGGAGCTTTTTTAGTTTCAGCTTTTTCTTCTTTTTTAACTGGTTTTACTACTTCTTCACCATTTAATTCTCTTTGTGTTAAAACAGTTTTTATTTTTGCAATGTCTCTTTTAACTTCTTTGATTTTCATAGGATTGTCTAATCCATTTGTTGCTAAGCTAAATCTTAGTTTAAATAGTTCTGACTTTAATTCTCCTAATTCTTTTTCTAAATCTGGTGAAGACATTTCTCTAATCTTATTTATCTTCATCTAATTCACCACCTACTTCAGTTTCCTTTTTAACAAATTTACATTTTACTGATAATTTGTTAGCAGCAAGTCTAAGAGCTTCTCTTGCAGTATCTTCGTTAACATCTGCAAGTTCAAATAATACTCTACCTGGTTTTACTACTGCTACCCAGTATTCAACTGAACCTTTACCTTTACCCATACGAGTATCTGCTGGTTTCTTTGTTACTGGTTTGTCTGGGAAGATTTTTATCCAAACCTTTCCACCTCTTTTTATATATCTTGTCATAGCAACACGGGCTGCTTCTATTTGGTTAGAAGTAATTTGACCTAGCTCTAAAGCTTGTAGTCCATATGCTCCATCAGTAACCATATTTCCTCTTGTTGCTTTTCCTCTATTTCTACCTTTTTGTTGTTTTCTATATTTTGTTCTTTTTGGCATTAATGGCATTATTTTTCTCCTCCTTCCTGTTGCTTTTTCTTAGCTGGAAGAACTTCTCCTTTATATATCCAAACTTTTACACCAATTTTTCCATATGTTGTATTTGCTTCTGCAAATCCATATTCAATATCAGCTCTTAATGTTTGAAGTGGTATTGTTCCTTCTTTGTAGAATTCTGTTCTAGCCATATCAGCTCCACCTAATCTACCTGATACAGAAGTCTTTATTCCTAAAGCTCCCATCTTCATTGTTTTTTGCATACATTGTTTCATTGCTCTTCTGAAAGATATTCTTCTTTCTAGTTGTCCTGCAATGTTTTCAGCAACTAATTGTGCATCTAAATCTGGGCTCTTAACCTCTACTATATTTAGATTTACATCTTTGTTTATCATTTTTTGTAATTCTTCTTTTAAGCTTTCAGCTAAATTTCCACCTTTTCCTATTACAAGACCTGGTTTAGCTGTATAAACGTTAACTTTTACGAATTTAGCAGTTCTTTCAATTTCTACTTTTGAAATTCCGCTAACATATAATTTCTTCTTAACATATTCACGGATTTTGTGATCTTCTACTAGATAATCTCCAAAATGTTTTGAGTCTGCATACCATTTTGAGCTCCAGTCTTTTATGATTCCAACTCTTAGTCCGTTTGGATTCATTTTTTGTCCCATCTTAATTATCCTCCTTCTTTATTAGTCTCTCTCTTTAAGAACTATTGTTATATGACTTGTTCTCTTTCTAATTCTTACAGCTGAACCTTTTGCAGCTGGTCTTATTCTTCTTAATGTAGGTCCTTGATTTGCGTAAATTTCAGCTACATATAATTTTTCATGTTTCATTCCATGATTGTTTTCTGCATTAGCTATTGCTGATTTTAATAATTTTTCTATTATTTCTGATGATGCTTTTGGTGTAAATTTAACTATTGCTAAAGCTTCGTCTGCATCTTTTCCTCTTATTAAGTCTGCTACAATTTTAACTTTTCTGCTTGAAATTCTAGCATATTTTAATGTCGCACTTGCTTGTAGTACTTCATTTTGTACTTCTTCTTGCTTTGCTTCCACTATATTTACCTCCTTATTTTATTTTTTTGTTGTTGTTTTTTCTCCCGCATGTCCTTTGAATGTTCTTGTTGGAGCAAATTCACCTAATTTATGTCCTATCATTTCTTCTGTAATATATACAGGAACATGTTTTCTTCCGTCGTGAACTGCTATTGTGTGTCCAACCATTTGTGGATATATTGTTGATGCTCTAGACCAAGTCTTTAGAACTTCTTTTTTTCCACTTTCATTCATTGCATCTATTCTTTTTATTAGCTCTGGAGCAACAAATGGTTTCTTTTTACTAGATCTTGACATTTTTATTTCCTCCTCTTAGCTATGAATTTATCACTTCTATTATTTTTCTTTCTTGTCTTGTATCCAAGTGCTGGTTTACCCCAAGGAGTCATTGGTCCTGCGTGTCCGATTGGAGCCTTTCCTTCACCACCACCATGAGGGTGATCTACTGGGTTCATTGCTGATCCTCTAACTTCTGGACGTTTTCCTAAATGTCTTGTTTTTCCAGCTTTACCTAGTTTGATATTTTCATGTTCTGAGTTTCCAATAGTTCCTATTGTTGCTCTACAATTTAACATTACTAATCTCATTTCTCCTGAAGGTAATCTTAGGTTAGCATATTTTCCTTCTTTAGCCATAAGTTGAGCTTCTTGACCTGCAGCTCTTACTAATTTTCCACCTTGACCTGGATTTAATTCTATGTTATGAACCATAGTACCTACTGGTATTTTCTCTAATTTCATACAGTTTCCTGGTTTTATATCAGCTTTTTCTCCTGACATAACTGTATCACCATCTTTTAATCCTACTGGTGCTAATATATAAGCTTTTGTTCCATCTTCATATTGGATTAATGCTATATTTGCACTTCTGTTTGGATCGTATTCTATGCCTATTACTGTTGCTGGCATATCTTCTTTTTGACGTTTGAAGTCAATTATTCTATATTTTTGTCTGTTTCCTCCACCTTGGTGACGTACTGTTATTCTTCCATATGAGTTTCTTCCTGCTTTTTCTTTCTTTACTGTTAATAAAGATTTTTCAGGAGTCTTTTTTGTTATCTCTGCGAAATCAGATACTGTCATATTTCTTAGTGATGGAGTTGTTGGTCTGAATTTTTTTGTTGCCATTTTTAATTATCTCCTTATTTTTATATTAGTGAATTTTTTCCTGCTTCACTTACAGATATTTTTTATTATCCGAGTTATCTCTCGCTATTTTTGCTATTGATATAAACTTTGATTTACTTATCTTAATTATTAGAACCAAGTATAGCAATGCTATATCTCTTACTAATAAATTTAGATTAGTATATTGCTAGGCAAACGATTAAAAAATTTCGAAATCGTACTTTGTGTACATTGAGAAATTTTTTATGAAGTTTAACGAAGCAAGATGCTGATATAAATTTATTAAGCGCCCATGAACTCATCAATAGATGTCTTATACTTAGTAGAAACCTTAGTTTCTTTTCCACCTTTAGCAAGATATGTTTTGTCAGCTGGGTTTGTATCTATAGTTACTATAGCTTTTTTCCAATCTGATGTTTTACCAACATTTCTTCCTACTCTTTTTTCTTTACCTTTTACTGTTATTGTATTAACTTTTAATACTTTTACTTCAAAAAGTTTTTCAACTGCGTTTGCAATATCAACTTTTGTAGCTTTTTTATTTACTTTAAAGGTATACTTTCCTTCTTGAATACCTGCATTACTTTCTTCTGTAATTATAGGTCTTATTATAATGTCTTCTGGTCTCATTATGCGTACACCTCCTCTAATTTCTTTACTGTATCTAATGTTAAAACAAGTTTGTTATATTTTAACAAGTCGTATACATTTATAGTTCCAACTAGAGTTGTTTTTACACCTTCTATATTTCTAGCTGATTTTTGTACGTTTTCATTTTTTTCTGGAAGCATTATTAATGCTTTTCCTTCTACTTTTAAGTTTGAAAGAGCTTTTACCATTTCTTTTGTCTTGATTTCTTTTAATGGTAAGCTATCTACAACTACTAAGTTGTTTTCTAATACTTTTGAACTTAATACTGATCTGATAGCAAGTTGTCTTTCTTTTTTATTTACAGTGTATTTGTAAGAACGAGGTTTTGGTCCTAAAGCTATACCACCTTTAATCCATTGTGGAGCTCTAATACTTCCTTGTCTTGCTCTACCTGTTCCTTTTTGTCTCCATGGTTT
>CAKPGM010000019.1 GCA_934154805.1 uncultured Clostridia bacterium
ACTTTAGTATATCGTTATTATAAAACATTTAGTTTTATAATTCAACCTTTTTATTTTTATTAAATATATAATTTAATAAAAACTAACTACCCTTATATATAGCATATCCGTAAGAAAAAATCAATACCGAAATATCAAAAAAATTCTAATATCAAAAATGATAAAAATGGTAGTTATTGGTTATTCCAGTACTTACATTTATTAAAAATTTTAATTAAATTATATATTCAATAAAAATTTATTTTCTATAACATAATACTCTTTAGTATTATGCTTTTTTATTTCAATTTTATTAATTATATTATATTTTGGTATTTTTTTACATTTTTCAAAGTAATATTTTGTTTTAAAAGTATTAATTTTACTACATTTTATCATTTTTCGACATTTTAAATTATTTTAATATTTTTTATTGACAAGATTTTTAAATTGGAATATATTAGAAGTTGAGAATTGGAAAATATTGGTTATTAAGTAAACTTTTACCAATCAGTAATTTTCTAGTTTTATAGAATATTAGGGAGATGACTATATGATTAAATTCGCTTTGTGTGATGATAATCCTCAGTTAGTTTCTAAATTACAAGAAATATTAGAAAAAATATTCCTAAAACACAACTTTGATGCTAGTGTTGTTTTTTCCACTTGTAATGCCGACAACTTACTCAGTTTTCTTAATTCTAATGATGTTGATGTTTTATTTTTAGACATAGATTTAAATTATTCATTAAATGGGATTCAGTTAGCCAAAGAAATCAGAAAAAAGAACAAGTCAATTTATATTATCTTTGCAACTGGACATTTTGAATATATTGTTTCTGCTTTCGAGTGTAAAACTTTTGATTTCTTACAAAAGCCGTTCTCTATGAACAAGCTTGAAAGTACTATTGTTCGTTTATATGACGACATCAACAATAATTCTGCCAATTTTATAAGACTAAGTAGTAAAAATACTTTAATTAATCAAAACTCTATTAATTATATTCAGAAGAACGGAATGAAAACCATCTTCAATGTGATTTCGGGCGAGATTAATACTTATGGCTCTTTCAACGCCATTTGTTCTTCTCTGCCCAGTAATTTTGTAAGATGTCACAAGTCTTTTATTGTTAATACTTCTAACATTAGTGAAATTGATTTTAGGAACAATATTATTTTTTTCAAAAATGTGCAAAGCGCTCATTGTTTTATTGGTCCTAAATATAAAAATAGTTTTATGGAGGTTTTAAGTAACTATGAATTTTTTAAATAATATTTGGTCGAGTATGACCACGGAAAACGAGATGTTGACTAAGATTATCGGATTACCGTTTATTTTTGTTGAAGTCACTATCTCAATGCTTTTGTTTACTTCTATTTTGAGAATATCTGCTTCTAAAAAGCTGAAAACAATTTATGTTTTAATTACTTCTTTTATCGGAATAATTTGTTCTGCTTTCATTCCTAAACCTTACAGTAATATAATAACTTTAATTGCTATGCCTATAACTGTCATGCTTGTATTCAAGGTTAGCATTTTAAAAGCTTTATTTGCTGAGTTTTTACCTACGATTTGTATTGTTATTATAGAAATGCTTATAACTCGAATCTTTTTAATTCTTTTCCACTGTACTTACGAGATGTTAGCTTACGTTCCAATCTACAGAATGTCTGCTATCATATTAATATATTTACTATTGTTTGCTATTTATAAGATCATCAGCTATCATCACTTTAATATAACTTCCTTCGATAATATTTCTAAGAAAAACAAATTTATGCTTTTTGCAAACATCATTATAGCTTTGGTAGTTGTTTTTATTCAGATTTATTTAATTATGTTTTATAATGATAAAGTGCCAACCTTTGTTATTTTAACAAATATAATCTCTCTTGTTGCATATTTTACAATTAGTATTTATAGTCTTGTAAAAACAATGAAATTAGAAAAGACAACAGCAGATTTAGAACAAGAAAAATTATATAATAAAACTTTGCAAATTTTGCATGATAATGTTAGAGCCTTTAAGCATGATTTTTCTAACATAATTGCTGGTATTGGTGGCTATATTGCTACAAAAGATATGGACGGATTAGAAAAATATTATAAACAATTATTGCAAGATTGTAATCAAGTAAATAATCTTAGCTCTCTAAGTCCTGATTCTATTAATAATCCTGCAATTTATACTGTTCTTGCTAATAAATATTACAAAGCTGATAGTCTTGGAATAAAAATCAATTTAGAAACTTTTGTAGATTTTAACAACTTGCATATGGGTATTTATGAATTTACTAGAGTACTTGGAATTTTAATGGATAATGCAATAGAAGCTGCTTCTGAATGTGATAAAAAGATTATTAATGTAATTATTAGAAATGATGTTCAGTGTAATCGCCAATTATTAATTATAGAAAATACATACAACAATAAGGATGTTGACATAGATAGACTTCCTGAAAAAGGTTATTCTACAAAACCTAATAATACTGGTCTTGGATTATGGGAAGTAAATAAAATAATAAAAAGACATAAAAATTTAGCTTGCTTTACTTCTAAAACACCAGAATTTTTTAAACAACAATTTGAAATATATAATGAATAAAATTAATCCCAAAAGTTTTACTTTTGGGATTTGTCGAATTTAGCTTTTTTATTATCTCTTAGTCTTTTTTTATTAATGAAGCAGGCATTTTTGGTTGATGTAAAGCCCCTATAAACCAACAAGCTGTGTTAGTAGATTTTGCATATTTTTCTGCGATTTTTGCGATAAATTTTAACATAATTTTTTCCTCCCTTTATTTTTACGTTTTATAACATAACATTACCGGTAAATGTTTATATTAACTATATAATTTATTGTTCTGCATATGCTTGATAACCATACTCATTTCTGGTTATTTTATATGCAAGTTTTGATATGCAAATTGTTTCAATTAGTACATTAAATATTAGTATATTTGATAGTGTGGAATCTTTTATTATTAGTGCAACTACTAGTGTTGCAGTTGCAAATATATATGATAAAATCTTTTTTGTTTTTCTTTCTTTTTTTCTTAAAATTGGTAAATTAATTGTGTCTGCTGGTGCATAAAAGTATATCATTATGATTGAAAGTATTAATATGATTATTGATAATAAGTATTTTATTTCTGGTGAAAAAACTATAAATTTACTAATTAGGACATTGCCAAAATATACAATAAATGTTCCTATTAGACATCCTATATTTGTTTTTAAGTGAAAGCCTCCGGCTACGGTTTTGTATGGAAGCATTGTTGCATAGGCAAATATTACAAGCCAACCTATTTTTAATATTATTGCTACTAGAAATAATATTATCATTTTTGGTATTTCTCCGACGATTAATTCTAGTCCATAAAATATTACCTCTGCTCTTTCATCATCGATCTCTGGAGATTCTTTTCTAATTTTCTTCAGTAGGTTTTCGCAAATTTTATCTATCATTTTGCTTCCCTCTCTTTCCTTGATCTAATAATACAACATTTTTCGACTTCAGTTTCATTTTGGTTATAAAAGGCTCTTTTATTTATATAAAACAAGAGCTCTTTCATTTTCGTATAATTTTTTAGCACTTTCATAAACTCTTTAACAAAAAAATAAGGCAATTAGTTGCCCTATTTTATTCCCTCTAATATTTTCCAAGCTTTTTCCTTTTCCGGTATTGACGTAAATGTCATTTCTTCTTTTGATATAACATTTTGTATTGTTAACTCATATGCCCATAAGTAAAGCTGTCTTGCGCTTCCCCTTCCATTGTATTTTGCATCTCCATATATGCTGTGATCTCTGCTAGATAGTTGTACTCTTATTTGATGGTGTCTGCCTGTATGTAAATTTATTTTTAATAATGATAGATTTTGTTCTTTGTCATATTTTAAAACTTCATAATCCAGCTCCGCATATTTTGAATTCTTTGTTCCTTCCTCTACTACTCTGCTTTTATTTAGTCTTTCATTCTTTAGAAGATAGTCTTTTAAAGTTCCTTTTTTCTCTTCGAATTTACCATTGACTATTACCAAGTATTTCTTTTTAAATACTTTTTCTCTGACCTGTTCACTTAATCTAGCTGCCGCTTTCGAAGTTTTTGCAAATACCATAACTCCTCCTACAGGTCTGTCTAGTCTGTGAACTAATCCTAAATACACATTGCCAGGTTTATTATATTTTTCCTTTAAATATGCTTTTATAATTGTAAGCATATCAAGATCGCCTGTTTTATCTCCTTGTGAAGGGATATTAGCAGGCTTTTCTACTACTATTATGTGATTATCTTCATATATAACTTTTAAATTTATTTCATTTTCTTCTATTTTTACTTTATATTCTTGCATCTTTTTTTCCTATATATTATTTTTGGTCCATTTTGCATAAATTCCACATGGCAATATTAATTTTGAATTTGTCATTGGAAGTCCTATTTCTCCATTTTCAAACTCGCCTTTTTTGTTTATATTTATTCTTAACAAATTTTCTAATACTGTACTTGAAATTCCTGTTGTGTATGAATTTATTAAGAAAAATACTGGGTTATCTGATAATACTTGTGTGCATAGTTTTATAAGTTCTGGTAAGTTTTCTTCGAACTTCCAAACTTCTCCATTTGCTCCTCTACCATATGATGGTGGATCCATTATTATTGCGTCGTATTTGTTGCCTCTTCTTATTTCTCTGTTTACAAATTTTATAACATCATCAACAATATATCTTACTGGCTTGTCCTTTAGTCCAGATGACTCCACATTTTCTTTCGCCCATGATACCATTCCCTTTGAACTATCAACGTGGCAAACTGATGCTCCTGCAGATAGACAAGCAACTGTTGCCCCTCCTGTATAAGCAAATAGATTTAATACTTTTACTTCTCTATGTTCATTCCTCGAAACATTTGAAATTGCCTTCATCATCCAGTCCCAGTTTACTGCTTGCTCTGGGAATATTCCTGTATGTTTAAAGCCCATTGGTTTTATATTGAAGGTTAAATTTTTATATTTTATTTGCCAACTTGATGGAAGCTTTTTGCTGTACTCCCAATGTCCTCCACCAGTACTACTTCTTTCATATGTAGCATTTGTCATTTTCCACTTTGTTGGAAATTGTTTATCTTTCCATATTATTTGTGGATCTGGTCTTACTAAAATTATATCTTTCCATCTTTCTAGTTTTTCGCCATTTGCCATATCTAGTATTTCGTAATCGTTCCAATTATTTGCTAGTTTCATTATTATTTCTCCTATATTTTAACTTAGTAGTTGCAATGTAACCATAAAATTATGTACTAGTACATAATCCAACACTATTAGTATACCACAAATTATTGATATTGTCGCTAGTAATTTGTGTTTTTTGATTAATTTTACAAATCTCCCTTCTTTTTCTTTGCTTGCTTGTCCTCCTAGATAATTAACTCCTAAAATTATATCTTTAGAATACTCCATAAAATCTCCCTCCTATTTTATTGATACTAAATTATATTCTAGTTCGAAGATTTTATGAGTACTTTCGTATTTCAAAAAAACAGGTAAATTTTCTTTTTACCTGTTTTTTATAGTTCTTCTTTTATTTTTCGAGCTAATTCCAAGCCAATTCCTTTAACTTTTGCAATTTCTTCAACTTGTGCTTCTTTTATTTTTTGTACACTTCCAAACTTCTTTAAGAGCTCTACTTTTTTCACAGTTCCAATTCCAGAAATATTATCCAATGCCGATTTTGTTAGTTCTTCTTCTCTTAATTTTTTGTGATACCCTATTGCTGTATCATGCACTGCGTCTTGGAACATTGTTATTGTATTTAATAGTTCTTGTGAGATTTGTATTTTTTCTCTTTTATCATTCATCAATGCTCTTGTTTGATGCTTATCATTTTTTACCATTCCAAAGACTAAAATATTTAATCTGTCTCTTTCTGTTAATTCTATATTTTCTTCTTTTGCAGTTTCTTCTATTTCTTTGTTTACATCTTTAATTGCTTGTTGTGTTGCTCTTATTTGTGTGATTCCTCCATCTGCAAATATTACATCCGGTAATTCTCCAAATCCACTATTGTTACCGTTATTTAATATTCTTACAGAATGTCTTAATCTTCTTGTCACAACTTCTTTCATGCACTTAGGATCATCTTGGCTGTATACTTCTTTTATTCTAAAACGTCTTGATAAATTTTTCTTGATAATGCCATCTTGCATAACACACATTCCTGCAACCATATTTGTACCTGACAAGTTTGATATATCATAACATTCTATTTTTCTTGGCAATTTTTCCATTCCTAATACTTGTTTTAGCTCTATCAAAATATTGCTCTTTTCGTTTTCCTTATTCTTCAATGTTATAAGAGCATTGTTCTCTGCCATCTCTACGAATTTTAATTTTTCACCTTTTTGCGGAGTCTTTATTTCTACTTTTCTTCCTGCAACTTCTGTTAGCCACATTTCTATCGCATTTTTCTCTTCTATGTTGTTTTTTATCATTATTTTATTTGGCAAAATTTGCTTTCCTACATAATATTGTTTTATAAAACTTGATATTATTTCTCCATCTTCTTCGTCATCTAATCCTTTAAAAATAAAATGCTCTCTTCCAACCATTTTACTGTTTCTGATATAAAATATTTCTATACATACATCTTCATATCTTCTTGCTAGACCTATTACATCAATATCATTTTCTGAAATATTAGAAACTTTTTGCTTTTGCGAAATTCTTTCTATTGCATAAATTTTATCTCTTATTTCTTGTGCTTTTTCATATTCCATTTTTTGAGAAGCCTCTTGCATTTCTTTCTGCAACTCTTTTTGAAGTTCTGTGGTTTTTCCTTCTAATATTGATATTATCTCATTTATCTGTTTTCTATATTCTTCTTTTGAAACATATCCCATACAAGGCGCCATACATTTTTTTATGTGATAATTTAGACACGCTCTGTCTTTGTATTTAAAACTTTTGCACTGTCTAATTTTATATTTTGACTTTATAAATTCTATCATTTCTTTTGCACTACCTGCATTAGCATATGGTCCAAAATATTTTGCTCCATCATTTAATATCCTTCTTGTTATATAAATGTCTGGATAATCTGATTTTACATTTATTTTTATATATGGATATGTTTTGTCATCTTTTAGAAGCACGTTAAATTTAGGCATATTCTTTTTTATTAGATTACACTCTAATATTAAAGCTTCTGCCTCATTATCACAAACTATATATTCAAAATGGTCCACTAATGCAACCATATTTTGAATTCTTTTTGTTTTTTTGTTCTTTCTAAAATATTGCCTTACTCTGTTTCTTAATACAACTGCTTTTCCGACATATATGATTTTATCATTCTTGTCGTGCATAATATATACTCCAGGTTTATTTGGCAATTTCTTTAATTCTGCTTCTATATCAAACATTTTTATTTCCTTTCGTACTTTATTATACCAAAAAAAGAGCCCTTTTTTCAAGGGCTTTCTTGTATTATAAAGCGAAGTATTACTTTATTATTAAAGTGGGACGAGAACCGTATGTCGCCGACGCTGCTGTCCGGATAGTTGTTGACGCGGTAAGAAGCTGGACTGATAGAGCCACCGACGCTGCAACTGCCACCCCTAATAGCTCGACTGTTGGCGTTGGACGCCTCTTGTGTCCATTCCCAACAGTTTCCTGCTAAATCGTAGATGTTATTTGCTTTCCAATATTCACTATAGCCTGTATTTTGCTTAGTTCCATATTTGTTTGTTGCTGTTCTATTTTCTGTTACTACTACTTTTGCATCACCTGTACTATCATAATAATTTCCCCATGATCTTGAATCTGCTATATCTTTTTTATCTCCTTTATTTGCTATAAAGTTACATGCTACATCCCACTGGCATCCCCATATCATTTGTGTTTCTACTTTTTCACTTGCATTTAAGCCTTTACATTTTTTATATAAATTATACCAATTTGTGGTTGTTAATGGCTTTTTATCTTTCTGCACTCCTGCTTGTGATAGTTCATATCTTCCTATATAAAAGCCTCCATATTTACTTACACTTTCTATCATTGCTTTATATTCATCTACAAATAATTGCGCTAGTTGCTCTTTGGTTCCTGTTTTTCCTAATATTTCTTTACAATACTTAGCATCATATTCTGTTCCACTTCCAACTACTAGGTCCGGCTCACGGTAGCTACTGGTTGTTCCTGGCGTAGTTCTTGTTTGTCCACTTATTATTTCTGATTTTGAATACAACTTTGTTTTTACTGATGTTTCTCCTGATGTTCCACATAATGTATATTCTGTTTGGTTTGATGTATCACACATTACTGTTACATCTGGTACTGGTACCCACACCCATTCGTTATTATTACCATCTCTTATTACAAGTCCGTGGTCTACTGAATCTTGACTTGGTGCAGTACTTCCATCTCCCCAATTTGATGTAGTTGTATTTATTGGTGTATATCCCTTCGGTATTGTTGGGTTATTTGAATTTCCTTTTTTACCATTTATTGTACTATTGTCTTCTGCCTTTGTATTTGCATCTACTTTTGGTGTTGGCTCTGCTGTTGCATCATCTATCATATCCGATAAATCAAATAAATCCTTCTGCTCATTTTCTTTTGCTTGTCCATATTCTCTTCTGGCATCTTTACTTCTTTTTATTATTCCATTGTTATCTATTATTAAACTTATACTTACTCCTGCTAGTATCAGAAGAACTACTATTGTTACAACCAAAGCTATTAATGTTATTCCGCTTTTTATTTCTTAATATCTTATTCATTCTTGTTTTTTCCTCCTTCTTTAGTTATTTATTATTCTTCACACTGGTACTCACGCTCTAGTGTCCAGTGCTACTTATTATTAAAGTGGGACGAGAACCGCCTGCTGAAGCCGACGTTGACCGGAAAGTAGCTGCCGCTGCGGTCAGAAGCTGGATAGTAAAAGCCATCGCGGCCGTAATCGCCACCCCTATTAGCTCGCTTGTCGGCGTTGCCCGCCTCTTGTGTACATTCCCAACAGTTTCCTGCTAAATCGTAGATGTTATTTGCTTTCCAATATTCACTATAGCCTGTATTTTGCTTAGTTCCATATTTGTTTGTTTCTGTTTCATTTTCTGTTACTACTACTTTTGCATCACCTGTACTATTAGCATAATTTCCCCAAGAACTTGAATCTGCTATATCTTTTTTATCTCCTTTATTTGCTATAAAATTACATGTTACATCCCACTGGCATCCCCATATCATTTGTGTTTTTACTTTGTCACTTGCTTGTAATTTTGTATCTTTACAAGCATTATATAAGTGATACCAATCTGTATCTGTTAATGTTGGTTTATCTTTCTGCACTCCTGCATCTGATAGTTCATATCTTCCTATATAAAAGCCTCCATATGTTTTTATACTTTCTATCATTTTTTTATAATCTGCTACAAATGCCTCTGCCATTTTTTCTTTACTATCAAATCCTAATATTGTTTTATAATGTTTTTCTTGTGCATCAAAACTTGCACTATCACTTCCAATTACTAGGTCCGGCTCATGGTAGTACGGATCAGTTGTTGTGCCTGGCGTAGTTCTTGTTTGTCCACTTATTATTTCTGATTTTGAATACAACTTTGTTTTTACTGCTGTTTCACCTGATGTTCCAGTTAAAGTATATTCTGTTTGGTTTGATGTATCACACATTACTGTTACCTCTGGGACTGGTATCCATACCCACTCGTTATTACTATCATCTCTTATTACAAGTCCGTGGTCTACTGAATCTTGCGTTGGAGCCGTGCTTCCATCTCCCCAATTTGATGTAGTTGTATTTATTGGTGTATATCCCTTCGGTATTGTTGGGTTATTTGAATTTCCTTTTTTACCATTTATTGTACTATTGTCTTCTGCCTTTGTATTTGCATCTACTTTTGGTGTTGGCTCTGCTGTTGCATCATCTATCATATCCGATAAATCAAATAAATCCTTCTGCTCATTTTCTTTTGCTTGTCCATATTCTCTTCTGGCATCTTTACTTCTTTTTATTATTCCATTGTTATCTATTATTAAACTTATACTTACTCCTGCTAGTATCAGAAGAACTACTATTGTTACAACCAAAGCTATTAATGTTATTCCGCTTTTTATTTCTTAATATCTTATTCATTCTTGTTTTTTCCTCCTTCTTTAGTTATTTATTATTCTCTTCTTTATGTTTTTTATTTATATTGTCTTTGTTTTTTCAATAAGTATCTACATTTTTTATAGATTTTTACTTTTTTTACTTTGGTTGTAAATTCTATATTTTATATAGATATTTACCTTATGCTTATACTAGCACAACAAAAAATTTTTTACAAGTAGTTTTTTTAACTGATAGCATAAATTTTTTATTAAATTTTCCCTACTAAAAGTTTATACTAACAGTATTTTATCATTAGACTTGCAATATTTTGATTTTAAGTGTATATTATAACATAGTTAAAGTTTTTCAAATTATTTAACATTTTAGAAAGGAGTTTGTTTTTATTTAGCGCCTGGACAATTTTTAATTGTTGACGAGGAGGAGGTTTATCGAAAGACTCGGCGGATGCCTCCTGGCATAATTACTGTCATCAGTTCTTAGCTAAAAACTAATAGCAATATTAGAAAACAGAGGCTAATTACACGTAATTTAAATATTTTGATTAACTTTCTTTAAACCATATGCTTTGCATACGGTATATTTTGCACACGCAATTTTAGAGGAGGTTTTTTTATGTGTGGAATAGTTGGTTATGTTGGCGACAAAAAAGCCAAGGAAGTTTTAATAAATGGATTATTAAGTCTAGAATACAGAGGATATGACTCTGCTGGACTTGCAATTGTAGAAAATAATGAAATTGTCACTATGAAAGAAAAAGGTAGAGTTGCAAATCTAGAAGCTTTACCTGGAATCGATAAATTAGAAGGAAATGTTGGTATTGCTCATACTAGATGGGCTACTCACGGAAAGCCTTCAAAAGAAAATGCTCACCCACAATTGGATAACAGTAAAACCTTTGCAGTTGTTCATAACGGTATTATTGAAAATTATGCTGATCTAAAGAAATTTTTAAACGATAATGGATATACTTTCTCATCTCAAACAGATACAGAAGTTATACCAAATTTAGTTCATCACTATTTTTCAAGTGATAAATCAGAAAACACTATCGGAAAGTTTTTAAGAGCTGTAAAAAATGCAATATCTGATTTAAGAGGAAGCTATGCTGTAGAAGTTTTATCTTCTCTATACCCAAACAACATTATTGTTGTTAGAAAAGACAGCCCATTAGTTCTAGGAAAAGGAAATGGAGAGAACTTTGTTTGTTCTGATATTCCTGGAATGCTTAGATATACAAAAGAGTTTTATCTTTTAGATGATAATGAATTTGCCCTAATTGGTAAGGACAAAATTAATTTTTACGATGCTAATTTAAATGTTCATAACAAAGAAGTAAAAAATATCGAATGGGATGCTTCTTCTGCTGAAAAAAATGGTTATGAAGATTATATGTTGAAAGAAATTTTTGAACAACCAACAGCTATAAGAGAAACTATTGGTTCTCGTTTCAAACTAGGAGAAAATTGTTCTTTTGATGATATAGAAATATCTAGTGAATATTTAAAATCTATAAATAAGATTTTTATAGTTGCTTGTGGTACAGCTATGCATGCTGGTCTTGTTGGTAAATCTGTTATTGAAAAACTTTGTAGAATCCCTACAGAAGTTGATATCGCTTCAGAGTTCAGATACAGAAATCCTATTATAGATGAAAAAACTTTATGTATTTTCGTAAGTCAGTCTGGAGAAACAGCTGATACAATCGCAGCTTTAAAACTTTCAAAATCAAAGGGTGCAAAAACACTTGCTGTTTCTAATGTTATTGGAAGTAGCATAACAAGAGAGGCTGATTACACAATTTATACACATGCAGGTCCAGAAATTGCAGTTGCTTCAACTAAAGCTTATACTTCACAAGTTTGCTTACTTACAATTTTAGGAATATATTTTGCGGAATTACTAAATTCTTATCCTAAAAAGGAACTTGAAGATCTAAAATCAGAACTTTTAGATTTGCCTTCTAAAATAGAATCAGTTTTAGGCAATTCAGAAAAAATAAAAGAATTTGCAAGTAAAGTATATACTCAAAAAGATATGTTCTTCTTAGGAAGAGGTAATGACTACAATGTAGCATTAGAAGGATCTCTAAAATTAAAGGAAATTTCTTATATCCACTCAGAAGCTTATGCTGCTGGTGAATTGAAACACGGACCTATAGCACTTATAGAAAATGGAATAACTGTAATTGGAATAATTACAAATAAAGAATTAGTAGAAAAATCTATTAGTAATATTCAAGAGGTTATTACAAGAGGAGCTAAAACTTTGATAATTTCAAATCAAGTTCTTCCTAATAACAATTTCAGTTATGTTATAGATATTCCTTCAACAGATGAATTAGTTTCACCTATATTGTCTGTAATACCACTTCAACTTTTATCATATTATATTTCTAAAAATAAAGGTTTAGATGTTGATAAGCCTAGAAACTTAGCAAAATCTGTAACAGTTGAATAAAAAAATCGTCCAAGAGCAACTTTACTCTTGGACGATTTTTTATATAAATATTTTTAATATTGCTAACAGTACAGCTCCTGGAATTCCTAGTATTCCTACAACTAGTGCTGTTATTACATTTATTCCTATATGGAACTGCCATAATGCTCCTACCAAGTTGATTATGTATAAAAGCACTACGCCTAATATCGAATTTATTATTAATTTACCAATAATTTTTATCGGAACTATAAATAATTTTCCAACTATAATTATTCCTATAATGCAAGCTACGTATATAAGTAACATTTTCACTTCCATATTAGAAATTCCCCCTTAAGTTTTTTCTATCACATTATATGTTCTAATATGGACAAATATTACTTTATGCTTCATATTTTATCTTTTCTACACTACTTAGTTCTATTTTCTTCTCTTTTGCTTCTTTTATTAGATAATTAAGCTTTGCTTTGTTTGCTTTTATTTGATATAAATAATAATCTATTTGTTCAGGTTCTGCATATTCATAATTCTTAATATTCACATTTAATTCCATTTTTGTTTTTATTATTGTCATTATTAATTCTTTATTTTCAGCATCTTCTTTGTTATTCCAAAACATAATATACACCTCATAAATATTATATTAACATTTTGGAAATTTATTCATATTTTATCTAGTAAAAGCGTCTTTTATGTTGTATAATATTTTTGAGGAGAGATTTAATATGGATTATAAAGTTGGAGATATTGTTGAAACAAAGAAAAAACACCCTTGTGGCAATAATAAATGGGAAATTACAAGAGTTGGAATCGACTTTAAATTAAAGTGTACCAAATGTGAACATTGTATTACTTTAGAAAGACAAAAAGCTTTAAAAATTATAAAATAGTCTACAAATAGATTTTTCTATTTGCAGACTATTTTTTATATATACTTTTCTATAAAGTTCCATACATCCTCGCTGTAAATTTTTCTTTCTGATGAAAATGGCATAAATGTAAGGTCTTTTAGCGGATTTAATGAATTCTGTAAATCCTGTACAGCATTATCTACTTTTGTAACCGCTATCTTGTCAGCTTTATTTGCAATTACTAAACAAGGTGAATTTGTATTAATTATATAATTATACATTAATCTATCATTTTGGCTTGGCTCGTGTCTAATATCTATTAAAAATACTATCAGTGCAATTTTGTCTGATTTTGATAAGTACTCTTCTATAAAACTTCCGACTCTCGCTTGTTCTTCTTTTGACATTTTACTATATCCATACCCTGGCAAATCTACAAAGTAAAACTTTTCATCAATATTATAAAAATTGATTTGTCTTGTTTTTCCCGGTTCACTACTTGTCCTAGCTAGTTTTTTTCTATTTAGCATTGAATTAATAAAACTAGATTTTCCTACATTTGATTTTCCTACTAAAACAATTTGTGGTAGTTCGTTTTGAGGATATTGTGCTGGTTTAACAGCCGATATTTCGAATTTTGGATTTTTTACTATCATCATTTTCTCCTTTTATTTTTTTGGTGTTAGTATTTTTGTTCCACCCATATATGGCCATAAAACTTCTGGTATTGTGATGCTTCCATCTTCTTGGTAGTGATTTTCTAAGAATGCAATTAGCATACGAGGAGGAGCAACTACTGTATTGTTTAAAGTATGTGCATAATAGTTTCCTTTTTCTCCTTTTATACGAATTCCAAGTCTACGAGCTTGCGCATCTGTTAAATTAGAGCAACTTCCAACCTCAAAATATTTTTTCTGTCTTGGGCTCCAAGCTTCTACATCACAAGATTTTGCTTTTAAATCAGCTAAATCTCCACTGCAACATTCTAGCGTACGAACTGGAATTTCCATACTTCTAAATAGTTCTACTGTATATCTCCATAACTTGTCGTACCAATTCCAGCTATCTTCTGGTTCACAAACAACTATCATTTCTTGCTTCTCGAATTGATGGATTCTATAAACTCCTCTTTCCTCTATTCCGTGAGAACCTTTTTCTTTTCTAAAGCAAGGAGAATATGAAGTCATTGTATATGGCATATTTTCTTTGTTTAATAATTGACCTTTAAATTTTCCTATCATTGAGTGCTCTGATGTTCCAATTAGATATAAATCTTCGCCTTCAATTTTGTACATCATTTCATCCATTTCTTTAAAGCTCATAACTCCATCTACAACATCACTACGAATCATATATGGTGGTATGCAATAAGTAAATCCTTTATTTATCATAAAGTCTCTTGCATATGAAAGTATTGCAGAATGAAGTCTTGCTATATTACCCATTAGATAATAAAATCCATTTCCGGCTACTCTTCTTGCTGAATCCAAGTCGATTCCATCAAGACTTTCCATTATGTCTGTATGATATGGAATTTCATATGATGGTACAACTGGATCTCCAAATTTTTCATTTTCTACATTCTCACTATCATCTTTTCCAATTGGTACAGACTCGTGTATAATGTTCGGAATTTGCATCATTATTTTCTTTATTTTTCCTGCATATTCTTCTTCTAGCTTTTCATTTTCAACTAATTTTTGATTTATTTCTTTTACTTGTTCTTTTACACTTTCCGCTTCTTCTTTTTGACCATTTCTCATAAGGTTTCCTATTTGGTCACTTAAAGAATTTCTTTGTGCTCTTAGTTCATCGCCTTTGCATTTTACACTTCTGCTTTTTTCGTCTAGTTCAATAACTTCATCTACTAATGGAAGTTTTTCATCCTGAAATTTATTTTTTATGTTTTGTTTTACTATATCAGGATTTTCTCTTAAGAATTTAATGTCTATCATAAAATTTCCCCCTTTAAATACCAAAAATCACCCTTATAAAACTATAAGGGCGATTTATTTTCGCGGTACCACCTTAATTTATAATACTTGTGATTTCTCATCACTAATATCCTAATCTCGTAAATGCTTATAACCTAGCATCAATCGGTTAGCTTTCGCTAAAAGCTCTAAAAGTAGATTCACAAAATATTTTAAGCTATTTTCACCAACCATAGCCTCTCTTATAAAATTTAGATTGTTACTATTCTTTTATCAATCGCTTATTAATATATGTATATATTACCACATAAGTTCAAAAAAATCAATACTTGCACCGATTTTTTTAATTTGTTTGTTACAGTGATTTTATATTTAATTGTTTAACTCCTCCAATAATTCATTTACATTTTCGAATGTTTTAGTATTTTTGTCGTTACTAATTCTTGTTGCCTCTTCAATTGCTTCCAATGTTTCTTTATTATATCTTGGCATTTCTATTTTAAAAGGAATGCTATATGTTAATGTAACTTGTTTTAAAAATATTTTTATTGCCTCGGCCATTGTTAGTCCTAATTTATCCAATGTATCTTCAGCTTTTTGTTTTAACTCTGGCTCGATTCTTATATTAATATTTTCTGTTTTTTTCATAAAATACCTCCTATGCTACTACATATATAGTAGCATAAATGTACGCACATTGTCAATACATTTCATTCTGTATTATTTTCTTTTATTTACTTATTATATATCCTCAACCTTCTCTTGTCCAGCATAATCATACGTCAAATTTTTACAAATTTTGCAAAAAATCTACTAACATAAAATGCTAGTAGATTTTTATTTTTACTTTACAAGTTTTAGTCTTTTTTCTACAGAATCTTTGCCTAGTACTTGCATTATTTCGTATAAGTCTGGCGTGTTTCTTCTCTTTGTTAAAGCCACTCTTAGAACTGTACTAATGTCTCCTACATGTCCTGGCCAGTTTTCTGGATTTTGTTTGTATTCTTTTACTTCTCTTGCATATCCTAGTTCTTCTGCTAGGTCTTTTATTTTTCCAAACCAAGTTGTTTGGTCATCTGATAAATCAAAGTACTTTTCTAAATACAAATCTAATATTTTCTTAATTTCTTCTTTGTCATTTATTTTGTCAAATTCATATTCGTCTGTGTTTGCAAAGAATTCATCATCATACATATATTCTATACAATTTTTTACATCTGACCATTTAGAAATATCTCTACGAGGTTTTGCTTTTCCACGTTCAATTCCTAATACTTTTAAAGAATATTCTTTGTTATTTAAAAGTTCTTCTAGTTCTTTATCAAATTCTTTTGCCCAAACTAAAGAGCTATCATAAACTTCCTGTGCTGTCATTTTTGATATTACATTTTTACCGATGTCTAATAATTTAACCATATCAAACAATGCACCGCTTACGCTCATTTTGTTTAATTGGAAATCAAACTCTTCCATTGCTTTGTCTGGGTTTGCTTTTCTCCAATTTTCAAATGTCGAGTTTGCTATGTTTAGTAAATATTCTTTAACTGCATTTACAGGGATTCCTATTTCTCTATAATATCCTGCAGAAGCTTCTGGGTCTTTTCTTTTACTAATTTTACGTTTGTTACCATTGTCATTTTTTAATATTGTTGCTGTATGAGCATATCTAGGAGGTTTAAATCCTAGTTCTTGGAATAGTTGCAAATGCACTGGTACAGAAGATAGCCATTCATCTCCTCTTGTTACATGTGTTGTATGCATTAAGTGATCATCCACAACATGTGCAAAGTGATATGTTGGAAGTCCATCTGCCTTTATGATAACTATATCTTGATCATTTTCTGGCATTTCCACATTTCCTTTTATTACATCTTTATGTTTTATCTTTTTATCTTCTCTTCCTGGAGATTTAAATCTGATTATATATTTCTCTCCATTTTTTATTTTTTCAACAGCTTCTTCAACAGTTATATTTCTGCATTTAGCCCAAACTCCATAGTATCCTGGTCTAACTCCTGCTGTTTCTTGTTTTGCTCTCATTTCTTCGCCATCTTCTGGAGTACAGAAGCAAGGGTATGCTTTTCCCATTTCAATCATATATTTTGCATAAGCTTGATATATTTCTTTTCTCATAGATTGTCTATATGGTCCATATTCTCCATACCATTCTGTTTCGGTTTTCATTCCTTCGTTTGGCATAAGTTCAAAGTATTTTAAAGATTCTATAATATCTTTAATTCCATCTTTTACTTCTCTCTTTTGGTCCGTGTCTTCCACTCTCATAAAGAATACACCATTAGTTCTTTTAGCAAGCATTGTTGCAATTAAAGCTTGATAAATTGTACCTATGTGTACACTTCCTGTTGGACTTGGTCCTATTCTTACAACCATAGCCCCTTCTGGTAGATTTCTTTCAGGATATTTTTCCTCATAATATTTTATTGGTTTTGCATCTGGGAATATTAAATCCGCTAAATCTTTATAATCCATATTTTTTCCTCTTTCTTATAAATTAAATTTCCATTATTATTGGTAATATCATTGGATCTCTTTTTGTTTTTTGGAATATATAATCTCTTAAGTTGTCTTTTAATGTTGATTTGATTGTTGACCAATCTGTAATATGTCTTTGTTCAAATTCATATACTTCTGATTTTATTACGCTTTTTACTTCTTCCATTAGGTTTTCTGATTCTCTAACATATACAAATCCTCTTGAGATTACATCTGGTCCAGATACTATCTCTCCTGTTGATGAATCCATTGTTAAAACAATTACTATCAAACCGTCTTGTGATAAGTGTTGTCTATCTCTTAAAACTATATTTCCTACATCACCAACACCTAAACCGTCTACTAGTACTTTTCCTGATGGTACAGATGTTGTGAATTTTGCTTCATCTTCATTTATTTCTAGTGTTCTACCATTGTGTGTGATAAATATATTTTGTGCTGGTATTCCCAATTTTTTAGCTGTTTCAGCGTGTGCAATTAATTGTCTGTATTCTCCGTGTACTGGTATAAAGTATTTTGGTCTTGCTAAAGATAATATCAATTTTTGTTCTTCTTGGCAAGCGTGTCCTGAAACGTGAACATCAGCAAGTGCACTGTATACTACTTCTGCTCCTATTTTCATTAAGTCATCTATTACTTTTGATACTAATTTTTCGTTTCCAGGAATTGCATTTGCAGAAATGATTACTAAGTCATTTGGTGTTATAGTTACTTTTTTGTGTTCTCCTGCTGCCATTCTTGTTAAAGCTGACATTGTTTCGCCTTGGCTTCCTGTTGTAATTATTACTAATTGTTCGTCATTGTAATTTTTAATTAAGTCTATGTCTATAAATGTATCTTCTGGCGCATCAATGTAGCCTATTTCCATAGCTGTTTCTATCATTTTTATCATACTTCTACCGCATACAGCTATTTTTCTATTATATTTAACAGCTGAATCTACTATTTGTTGAACTCTATGAACGTTTGATGCGAATGTTGCAACTACTATTCTTTTTTTGCAATTCATAAATAGTTTGTCAAACACTTCTCCAACAGAGCTTTCTGACATTGTAAATCCTTTTCTCTCTGCATTTGTACTGTCTGACATAAGAGCTAGTATTCCTTTGTTTCCAAGCTCTGCAATTCTTCCTAGATTCATTTGCTTTCCATCTATTGGTGTATAGTCTATTTTAAAGTCACCTGTATGAAGTATTGTTCCTGTTGGTGTTGATATTGCTAACATTACAGAATCTGGTATACTGTGACAACTGCTTATAAATTCTACACTGAATTTTCCAAGTTTAACTGTTTGTCCTTGTTCAACTTCGTGTAATTCTGAGCTTCTTAATAAATGATGTTCTTCTAGTTTTCCCTTTATTAGTCCTATTGTCAATTTAGTTGCATATATTGGAATGTTCACTTGTTGTAATACATATGGAATTGAACCAATATGGTCTTCGTGTCCGTGTGTTATTACCATTCCTCTTATTTTTTCTTTATTTTTTACTAAGTATGATACATCTGGTATAACTAAGTCTATTCCAAGCATATCATCTGTTGGGAATTCTAGACCACAGTCTACTACAATTATATCGTTCTCGTACTCAAATACTGTAATATTCTTACCAATCTCTTCGATTCCTCCTAAAGGAATTATTTTTATATTTGGTTTTTTGAATCTAAATTCTTCTTTTTTTGTAGCTCTTTTTCTAGTTGTTTTTTTCTCTGCTACAACCTTTTCTTGAGCTTCTGTTTTTTTGTTATAGTTTTTTCTATATCCTCTCTTTTTAGTATTCTTGACTACGGAATTAGTTTTGTTTTCCATAGTATTATTGTTTAAGTTTTCTTCTGTCATTATTATTTATCTCCTTCTTTCTTTGTGTGTTGTTACTCTCATTTTATCCGTTCTCATAAAATATTTTATTTGTACGCAAAAATACATATATCTATTATTTCCTAGATATATTATTTTACAACATCCTATAAATATTACTATATAAAATTTCCGCCCAATATAGTAATTATAATAATATAAAATCTCTTCTTTACCCGATTTCTGGGTAACAACTGTTTATTATTATATACTAATTTTCTGAAATTGTCAAATTTTGCTTGACAAAGCTCTTATATTTTGGTATTATAATAATGCTTGAATTTGCGGGAATAGCTCAGTTGATAGAGCGCTGCCTTGCCAAGGCAGAGGTCACGGGTTTGAGCCCCGCTTCCCGCTCCATTAAGTTTTGTGTAACTTAGTTACACATTTTTTATTAAGTATGTTCTATTTATTTTTAATAGTACATAATATTATATTAGATGGCGAGTTAGCCAAGTGGTAAGGCACGAGTCTGCAAAACTCTGATCATCAGTTCGACTCTGATACTCGCCTCCAATTGAAATCAACTTACGGACTTAAAAGTTCGTAAGTTTTTATTTTATATAAAACTTTCAAGTTCTCTTATCACAGAAAGGAGGACTTTTTTCATGCTTGAATTTAAAGTAATTGAAAAACTAAAACCTAATAAAGATTTAACAGACATCTTAAAAGATTTTAAATACAAGGAATGATAAAAATGAAAGTTACTTATACAAGAAAATCTGAAAAAAACAAAGAATTAAATTCATTGGAATGAACAAAATTAATGAACAACTATAAAAACACAGCAGAAAAAATTGTCTTAAATGAATATGTTTTTATATAAATAATCTTCAAAAAAGAGGAAAAAATTATCGAAGTAATTTTAATCCTCTTTTTTGTTTTTTGAATATGGGAGTAAAATCTATGTCTAGCCAGCACTGAATTTGTACTCTCGCGCAAATTCCATTAAGGGAACTCCCATACCCTTTAATTGAAATAAGATTATTAATTTGCAAATAATTTCAATTATAAATTGTAATTTATATGTTTTGAAAATTTATTTTATTAAAAAATAAGCGGTTCAATATTCCAAGAAAACCAAAAAGGATAATAAATGAACCTACTATGAATACCATAAGCCAAGAAAAAAATAAAATGACTATTGTTCTTATTGCTGTTGCTAAATTAGAATCTGTATTTTTTATTCCTATCTTAGCAAGTATTGCTGTTATTCCTGCAAAAAATGCAGAGCCAAAAGCATATAAAATCCACATAAAATATTCCTTCTTTCAA
>CAKPGM010000020.1 GCA_934154805.1 uncultured Clostridia bacterium
GAAAAAGTAAATATTGATGGAGATAGCTTTTCTCCACAAGAAATATCTGCAATGATATTACAAAAATTAAAAACAGATGCAGAAAATTATTTAGGACAAAAAGTTACACAAGCTGTTATTACAGTTCCAGCATACTTCTCAGACAGCCAAAGACAAGCAACAAAAGATGCAGGAAAAATAGCAGGACTTGAAGTATTAAGAATTATAAACGAGCCAACAGCAGCAGCTTTAGCATTTGGTATGGATAAAGAAGATCAAGACCAAAAAATAATGGTATATGACTTAGGTGGAGGAACATTCGATGTATCTATACTAGATATTGGTGATGGAGTATTTGAGGTTCTTGCAACAAATGGTAACACACATTTAGGTGGAGATGACTTTGATGAAAGAATTATGGACTACTTAGTATCAGAATTCAAAAAATCAAATGGAATAGATTTAAAATCAGATAAAATGGCAATGCAAAGATTAAAAGAAGCAGCAGAAAAAGCTAAAATAGAGCTTTCTGGAATGCAACAAACACAAATCAACTTACCATTCATCACCGCAGATGCTCAAGGACCAAAACACTTAGACATTACATTAACAAGAGCAAAATTTGAAGAATTAATCAGAGATTTAGTAGATGCAACAAGAGTACCAGTTGAACAAGCTATGAAAGATGCTGGAGTTACAGCAAATGATATTCATAAAATATTATTAGTTGGTGGATCTACAAGAGTTCCATGTGTTCAAGAAGCGGTAAAGAAAATAACAGGAAAAGATCCTGACAAAGGAATAAACCCAGACGAATGTGTTGCAATTGGTGCAGCAATCCAAGGTGGAGTTCTTTCTGGAGATGTTAAAGACCTAGTATTATTAGACGTAACACCATTATCATTAGGTATTGAAACATATGGTGGAGTGTTTACAAAACTAATCGAAAGAAATACAACAATACCAACAAAGAAATCACAAATATTCTCAACAGCAGCAGATGGTCAAACATCAGTTGAAGTACATGTTCTACAAGGAGAACGTGATATGGCTGCATACAACAAAACATTAGGAAGATTCCAATTAACAGGAATTCCTGCAGCACCAAGAGGAGTACCACAAATTGAAGTAACATTTGATATAGATGCAAACGGTATAGTACACGTATCTGCAAAAGATATGGCAACAGGAAACGAACAAAAAGTTTCTATCACAGCTTCAACAAACTTAACAGACGAAGATATAGACAGAGCTGTAAAAGATGCAGAAGCACATGCTGCAGAGGATAAAAAGAAGAAAGACGAAATAGAAGCAAGAAATGAAGCTGAAAGCTTAACTTACAATTGCCAAAAGACACTTGATGAATTAGGTGATAAAGTCAATGGAGAAGAAAAAGCTAAAGCAACAGCTGAAATTGAAAATGTTAAAAAAGCATTAGAAGGTTCAGATGTAGACAAAATAAAAGAAGCAACAGAAAAATTAAAACAAGTATTCTATGCAATGTCTGAAAAACTATATAGCCAAGCAAATCCAAACGGTGCAGCTAGTCAAGCAACAGGTGCTCAAGAACAACCACAAACAGACGAGAACGGAAATGTATATAATGCAGACTACAAAGTAGAAGACGATAATGACAACAAATAAAAAACTTTTCGCCCAATAGGGACGCCCCTTTTTGGGCGAATATATTTAAAAATATATTCGTTGCTTAAATAGTGACGAAGGAGGAAATAATGGCAGAAAAAAGAGACTATTATGAAGTTTTAGGAGTTAGTAAAACAGCGACGGACGAAGAACTAAAAAAAGCATACAGAAAATTAGCAAAAAAATATCATCCAGATGCAAATCCTGATGACAAAGCAGGAGCAGAAGCAAAATTCAAAGAAGTAAACGAAGCTTATGAAACCTTATCAAATCCTCAAAAAAGGAAAATGTATGATCAATTTGGAACAGCAGATCCACAAGGATTTAATGGAGCTGGTGGACCATTTGGAGGACAAGGCGGATACTATTCATATACATCTTCAGGATTTGATGGATTTGGAGATATATTCGGAGATTTAGGTGATCTATTTGGATTTGGTGGAGGAAGATCTTCAAGACAAACAAATGGACCTACAAAAGGAGCAGACTTAAAATGTAGTGTAAACTTAACTTTTGAAGAAGCATACTCAGGAATAAGTAAACAAATAAATATAACTAGAAATGAAGAGTGTACTACTTGTTCAGGAACAGGAGCAAAACCAGGAACGCATCCAGAAACTTGTTCTGTATGTGGAGGAAAAGGAACAGTAACACAAGTTCAAACAACTTTGTTAGGACAAATGAGAGTTCAAACAACCTGCTCAAACTGTCATGGAACAGGAAAAGTTATAAAAGAAGTTTGTAACACTTGTTATGGAAAAGGAACTGTTAGAAAACAAGCTAAAATAAATGTTAAAATACCAGCTGGAATTGATGATGGTCAAACAATAGTGCTAAAAGGAGAAGGTGAACCAGGTAAAAATGGTGGGCCAAAAGGAAATGTATACATAACAATACGCTTGAAAAAACACAGTATTTTTACAAGAGATGGTGATGATGTTTATTGTGAAGTACCAATTACATTTACACAAGCGACTCTTGGTGCTGAACTAGAAATTCCTTTAGTAGATGGCACAAAAGTAAAATATAAAATACCAGAAGCTACACAAACTGGAACTAAATTCACAATTAAAGATAAAGGATTTGTACGTATCAATTCTGGAAACAGAGGTAACTTAGTATTTACAGTACAAGTACAAGTGCCAAAAAGACTTTCAAAAGAACAAAGAGATCTTTTAGTGGAACTTGCAAAAACGATGAACGAACAACCTCCAGTAAAAAGAAGAGGATTATTTGGATAGATTAATACAAAAAATAAAAAACAGTCAATAGTAAAGAAATTTTGCTATTGGCTATTTTTATCTAATATATAAAATTTTTAATTAAATATATAATTTAATAAAATTTGCACATCTAATATATAGCATAATTACAATAAAAAAGCAATACCTTAAAATTATAAGAAAACAAGAAATCTAAAATATAAAAAATATAAAAGACTAGAGTAACAAGATGTTAATAAAATTTCTTCTTTTATTAAATTATATATTTAATAAAAACAAATTAACGGTTGCATTACAAAACGAAATGTCTAATAATAACAATATACAAAAGGAGAAATGGAAAGAAAATGAAAGAGAAAACATTGGAAAATCTAAAAGAAGCTAAGGAGGAAAATAAAATGATAAAAAACAAGAAACGGAATCACATTAATAGCTTTAGTTGTAACAATAGTAGTACTTTTAATATTAGCGGGAGTAAGTATAAGTCTAATATTAGATGATAATGGAATAATACAGAAAAGTAAAGATGCAAAAAGAGAATATGGACAAGCAAGAGAAAATGAACAAGCAGATTTAAACAAAGTATCAGAATGGATAGAAAAGCAAGCAAATGGAAATAGTGGAGGCTCGACGATATTGCCAGACGAAACAGACGAAACAAAACCATATTTACCAAGTGGATTCACAAGAGATGAAAACACAAATTTAGATAATGGTTTGGTAATACGAGATAGTGCTGGCAATGAGTACGTATGGGTAGAAGTGCCAACAAGCATTTATGATAATGCTAACTATAATACAGAAACAAACACGGGAGATAAAAAGCCAGCAAGTAAAGAAGACACAGATGAAATAGAATATTGTTTAAAGAAATATGCAAGTACATATAGAAGAGATGGATATGCAGATGAATATATAGAAGACTCACGACCAGGATGGTTTGAAGGAAAAACAGAATATGATAATGCGAAGAAAATAATGTTAAAAAGTGTATATGAAAATGGTGGATTTTATGTAGGAAGATATGAAGCGGGAATAAGCGAGTTCAGAACTTCAAATGAAAATATACCCACAGAAGTGCCAGTATCAAAACAAAATATGTTTCCGTATACAAATATAACAATAGCTCAAGCGAAACAATTGGCAGAACAGGTAAATTCAGGAGACCATACATCAAGTTTGATGTATGGAATTCAATGGGACTTAATGCTGACGTTTATGCGAAATAAAGGTGGAGTAGATGAAGCAACATTAGCAACAGATAGTACAGAAATAGGAAATTATTATAATAACAAATGGAGCATAAACAATAATAAAGCAAAGTACGTTGCAGATGGAACATGGAATAATGGCCCATATACAAAAGAAACAGAATCAGGAGTATTATTAACAACAGGAGCAAGTGATTCATTTGCAAAAATGAATATATATGATGTAGCTGGGAATGTAAGTGAATGGACATTAGAAGGAGAAATGAATATAAAAGAAGGGTTAACATATAAAAAATCATATTTAATGGCAAACTTACAAAAAGGTTTAGTGAAGTTGGCTATAAGTATTGCAAGTGTACCTCATGCGACTCGAGGAGGAGAGTTCACTACAGACGGTAATAGTTATTCAGCAAAATCTTCTACTATACCTGGATCTGACAGCGACTATCGTGGAGGTTTCCGTATTACACTATATTAGATTAAAAATAACATCAAAAATATTGACAAACGGAAACAAATGTTCTATAATAATCGTGGAGGTTATTATGGAACGTTTTATTTTGCACGTAGATGTGAACAATGCGTTTTTATCTTGGACTGCTGTTGAAAAGCTAAAAAATGGCGAAAAATTAGATATAAGAACTATTCCGGCTGTAATAGGGGGAGATGAATCTCAGAGAAGAGGAATCGTTTTAGCTAAAAGTCAATTAGCTAAACAGTTTGGAATAAAAACAGGAGAACCTTTATATCTTGCAAGGCAGAAATGTCCGGCAGTAAAGGTTTTCAGTAGCGACTTTCGTGTTTATTCAAAATACTCGAAAGCTATGATAGAAATTTTTAAAGAATATACGGATAAAATAGAACAATATTCAATAGATGAATGTTCCTTAGATTTAACAAATTTTTTACTTCCAAACGAAACAATATTAGAAAAAGCAAAACAAATAAGCAGAGAAATAAAAGAAAAACTAGGCTTTACAGTAAATATAGGAATTGCACACAACAAACTTTTAGCAAAAATGGCATCAGACTTTGAAAAGCCGGATAAAGTTCATACATTATATGAAGAAGAGATACCAAATAAAATGTGGCCATTACCAGTATCTGATTTATATATGGTTGGAAGAAGAAGCTTACCGAAATTAGAGAAAATGGGAATAAAAACAATAGAGGATTTAGCAAAAAAAGATCAGAATGTTTTGATTAAGAAATTTGGTAAATTTGGCAAAATGATATGGGAATATGCAAATGGAATAGATAATGAGCCAGTAACAGTAAATAATGACAAACCAAAAGGAATAGGAAACTCTGTAACATTGCCACAAGATGTTTCTAATATAGAAAAATTGGATGAAACATTGTTAGCACTGGCGGAGCAAGTGGCGTATAGACTAAGAAAGCAAGAATTGTTAGCAAATGTTGTAAATGTACAAATAAAAACAAATGATTTTAAGACATTTTCACACCAAAGAAAGATGGATGAACCAACAGATAGTACTAAATATATTTATAGTGAATCTAAAAAACTGTTAGAAGTTTTATATAAGAATTCAATAAATAAACAAATAAGATTAATAGGACTAAGGGTAGATAATTTAGAAGGAAAAGATCAAATACAGTTATCCTTATTTAATCAAACTGATATAGAGAAAGAAAAACAAAGAAAAGTAGACAAAGCGGTAGATGCAATAAAAGAGAAATTTGGCTACGAGATGATAACAAGAGCTGGAAAAATGAAGGCAGATAAATTATTAAGAAATAATAAAGACTAGTTGGAGTAAAAATATTTTAAAAAATAGTAGTCAAAATATAATAAATATAGTATAATAATAAAGATTTTAACAAGCCACAAGAAAAGAGGAAAAAATGAAAAAATATTATTTTACATCAGAAAGTGTTACAGAAGGACATCCAGATAAGGTATGTGACAACATTTCTGATACAATTCTAGACGAATGTCTAAGACAAGATGAAAATTCTAGGGTAGCAATAGAAACTTTTGCTTCTAGCAACACAATTACAATTGCAGGACAAATAACTTCTACTGCCAGAATTAAGTTGGGAGAAATAGTTAGAGAAAAATTAAAAGAAATAGGCTATGACAATGCTAAAACAGACATTGATTATAGAACTTGTAACATTAATGCAGATATAACAAAGCAAAGTTCAGATATAGCCCTTGGCGTTGATGTTGGAGGAGCTGGAGATCAGGGAATAATGTTTGGTTATGCCTGTGACGAGACACCAAATTATATGCCATTTGCAATAGATATGGCACATAAACTAGCTAAAAGACTAGCACAAGTCAGAAAAGAAGGAATAGTAGACTTTTTAAGACCAGATGGTAAGACACAAGTAACTGTTGAATATGAGGACGACAAACCAAAAAGAATAGAAACAATATTAATATCAACACAACACTTAGAAACAGCAACACTTGAAGAAGTAAGACAAGCTGTTATAGAGAATGTAATTAAAAAAGTTGTTCCAGAAAATATGATGGATGAAAATACAAAAATATATGTAAATCCAACAGGAAGATTTGTAATAGGTGGACCTTTAGGAGATACTGGACTTACAGGAAGAAAAATAATTGTAGACACATATGGTGGATATGCAAGACATGGTGGAGGAGCTTTTTCTGGAAAAGATGCAAGCAAGGTAGATAGATCAGCAACGTATATGCTTAGACATATTGCCAAGAACTTAGTTGCAAATGGTTATGCAAAAAAATGTGAGATACAAGTATCTTATGCAATAGGAATGAAAGAACCTCTTTCAATATGTGTAAATACATTTGGAACAAGTGAGAAATCCGAAGAAGAATTAGTAGAGCTAATAAAAAATAAATTTGATTTAACACCAGATGGAATAATAAAATATTTACATCTAAAAGAGCCTATATTTGAAAAGACCACAAACTATGGTCACTTTGGTAAAGATGATTTACCTTGGGAAAAAATAATAAAAATATAAGAGGTATTGAATATGTATCAAATTATTGATGGTAAAGCACTTGCTAAAAAAATAAGAGAAAATCTAAGACAAGAAAATGATAAACTAAAGGAAAAGGGAATAACATCGAAATTAGCAGTAATATTAGTTGGAGATGATAGTGCTTCAAAAATATATGTAAGAAACAAAAGTAAAGCATGCCAAGATGTAGGAGTGGAGTATGAAGAAATTCTGTTAGATTCAAATACAACAATGGAAAAATTGCTAAATGTAATAGATGACCTAAATAATAGAAAAGATATTAATGGGATATTATTACAGAGCCCAATACCAAGGGAGTTAGATATAAAGCAAGCATTTGAAAGAATAGATTATAGAAAAGATGTAGATGGATTTAACCCTGTAAATGTAGGTAAGCTAATGATTGGTCAAGACTGTTTTATATCTTGTACACCTTATGGAATAATAAAAATGCTAGAAGAATATAACATACCAATAGAAGGCAAACATGCAGTAGTAATAGGCAGAAGCAATATTGTTGGAAAACCACTTTCGCAATGTTTATTAAATAAAAATGCAACAATAACAACTTGCCACTCGAAAACAGAAAACCTAAAAGATATAACAAAGACAGCAGATATATTAATTAGTGCTGTTGGAAAAGTAGATATGGTAACTGCAGATATGGTAAAAGAGGGTGCAACCGTAATTGATGTTGGAATGAATAGAAACACTGAAGGAAAACTCATGGGAGATGTGGATTTTGAGAATGTAAAAGAAAAAACATCATATATTACACCTGTTCCTGGTGGCGTGGGTCCAATGACCATAGCAATGCTTATGAACAATGTTATAAAAGCAACTAAAAATCAAAATGGCATAATATAATTTAATGAATTGAATAAAAATGATATGGGGAATATTAAGCATATAAATGCTTTTATTCTCCTTGTTTTTTAGACTTATAAAGAAAGGAAAGTTGATTTGGAAAGTATAGAGCAAAATAAATACTATATTTGGTTATCAAGTATAGATAAGCTTTCAACAAGAGAAAAAATTAAATTGCTAAATAAATACAAAGATCCTAAGATCTTATTTAATAAAACGAGAAAAGAATTAGAGGAGGAGTTGCTAGGCTATTTCGAAAATTTGAGTAAGATAATAAAAGAAATAACAAACTTATATTATAAAATAAGATTAGAAATACATATTAAAAATATCAAAAAATATAAATTAGAAGTCGTATCATACAATGATAAAGAATATCCAGAACAATTGAAACATATTAGTGATTACCCAATATGTTTATATTGTAAAGGAAACATAGAATTATTAAATAAATCAAAGAAAATTGCTATAATAGGATGTAGAGACTATAGCAAATACGGCGAAAAAATAGCAAAAGAATTTGCATATAAATTAGCAAAAGAAAATATTGTTATAGTAAGCGGAGGTGCTAGAGGAATAGACTCATTTGCACATCAAGGGACACTTAATGCAAATAAAGAAACGATAGCAGTATTAGGAAATGGAATAGATTACATATATCCGCCAGAAAACAAAAATCTAGAAGAACAGATATTACAATATAATGGGTTAATAGTATCTGAATATATAATCAGGACCAAACCAAGCAAATATACATTTCCTGCAAGAAATAGAATTATAAGTGGTATATCAGATGGAGTGTTAGTGATAGAAGCAAAAGAGAAAAGCGGAACATTAATAACGGTGGATTTTGCACTAGAACAAGGAAAAAATATATATGCAATTCCAGGAAATATAGATAGCAAAAATGCTTTTGGGACTAATGAACTAATCAAGCAGGGAGCCAGACTTGTAACAATACCTGAAGAAATATTAGAAGATTTTAAACCTCAATAAGGACTAGACAAAGAATAAAATATAAATTAAAAGAAATTTTATAAAAAGATTTTACTTTTATTTAAATATGTAATATAATAGTGGCATATATTGAAATAATTATAAGGAGGATTATTTTCATGGGAAAATCCGCAAGAAAAAATGACAATAAAAGAACTAATACAAGGATAAACAAAAAAGAAAATCAAAATAAAGAAGATAAGACAAAAAAGAAAGGATTTTGGAAAAGACATAAGATATTAGCTAGATTCCTAAAAATAGTTATTATTCTTTGCTTACTATTATTTATAGTAGGTGTAGGAATAATAGTAGCAATATTTAACAGTGACCAATGGAATATGACAGAAAGTGACTTAACATATGACAACATTAATACTGTTATTTATGATGCAGAGGGAAACGAAATAGCTAATATGGCTGGAACAGAAAGAAGAAAAGTTGTTCCACTAAGTGAAATACCAAAATATCTTCAAGATGCATATATATCAATTGAAGACGAAAGATTTGAGAAACACAAAGGTGTAGATCTAAAAAGAACCTTAGCAGTTACTGTAAAATACATATTACATAAAGGAAATTCTTCATCTGGTGGAGGAAGTACAATTACCCAACAAACAGTAAAGAACTTTTTGAATGACAAAGACGATTCTGGATTAGGCGGAATAAAAAGAAAAATCAGAGAAATGTCTAGAGCGATTAAGCTAGAAAAACAATTATCTAAAAGTCAAATATTAGAGCTATATCTAAACTTGATATTTGTTGGAGGCCCTGGAATACACGGAGTAGAACTTGGCTCACAGTACTATTTCAATAAATCTGTAAAAGATTTGGATTTAGCAGAATGTGCCTTCTTGGCAGGAATAAATAACGCACCAAATAGCTATAACCCTTTTGATGAAAAAGATAATTCTGACTTAATAAAAAGAAGAACAAAAACAGTTCTTGCAAAGATGAAAGAATTAGGAAAGATTACAGAAGAAGAATATAATACTGCAAAAGACGAAGTAGAAGCAGGATTAAAATTTGAACAAGGTGAAACAACAACAAATGTATCAATGTCATACCTTGCAAGAGCAGCATTTAATCAAGTTGTAAAAGATTATGCAAAAGAAAAAGAGATAGATGAAAAGACAGCAGCATCACTTATAGAAGGAAAAGGATACAGAATATACACTACACAGAACTCAAGTATACAAGCAAATTTAGAAGAAGTATATAGAAGTGGTGATTACGTATATCCAGGAAATAAAAAGGATTCTGAAGGAAACTTAATAAATGCACATACTCAATCAGCAATGGTTGTTATAGATCACAAAACTGGTTATGTTGTTGGTTGTATGGGAGGACTTGGAGATGATGTTGACTCAAATGGACTAAACAGAGCAACGCAATCTGCAAGACAACCAGGATCATCAATGAAACCAATAGCCTCTATTGCACCAGCATTAGAAGCAGGAATAATAAATGCAGCAACAATATATGATGAGTCATCTACAAGCTTTGGAAATTATCATCCAACAAATTCAAGAGCAGGATTAATTACTGTAAGAAAAGCAATAGAAATATCTGCAAATACGACAGAATGTAAAATAATGTCTGAACTTGGACCAAGAAATTCAATAGAATTCTTAAGAAAAATGGGAATAACTACATTAGTTACTGCTGATGAAAATTCAGAACATAATGATGAAAACTTACCAATGGTACTTGGAGGACTAACAATAGGAATTTCACCATTGGAAATGGCGGGAGCATATGCAACAATAGCAAATGATGGAGTTTATATAACACCAACTTTCTATACAAAAGTTGAAGACTCTTCAGGAAATGTAATACTAGAAGCTAAACAAGAAAAAACAAGAGTTATGTCAGAAGCAAACGCATTTATAGAAAAATCAATACTAACAGGTCCAGTAATAGGAGCAGGCGGAACAGCAAGTAGATGTAAAATACCAAATCAAGAGACAGCAGGAAAAACAGGAACAACAACATCAAATGTAGACAGATGGTTCTGTGGATTTACATCATATTATACAGCAGCTACTTGGTATGGATATGACAGAAATCAAGAACGTCTAACTGGTTCTGCAAATGCAACAAACAGATCATGTCAATTATGGGCAGCTGTAATGAAGAAAATTCATGCAGATTTACCAGAATCAAGTTTCACAAAACCAAGCAATGTAGTAACTGCTAGAATTTGTTTGCAGTCTGGAAAAGTAGCAACAGAAGCTTGTAGTAAAACTTATACAGAATATTTTGTAAAAGGAACTATTCCATCAGATTGTGAAGGACATACAAAATTAACAATATGTACAGACACAGGAAAAATAGCAACAGAACACTGTCCAAACAAAGAAGAAAAAAGCTATACTAAAAAACCAGAAAAAGAAGAGTCAACATTATGGCGTACAGACGAAGGCGACAAGTATGACATACCAACAGAAACTTGTGATGTTCATACAGTTAAGACAGTTAAAATGCCAAATGTTGTTGGTAAAAGCAAAGATGAAGCTATGAAAATATTAAAAGATTTAGGATTAAAAGTAACAATAGAAACAAAAAAATCTAGTAAAGAAGATGGAGAAGTCTTAGAACAAAGCAAATCAGAGGGCACAGTCCTTAAAGCAGGAGATTCGGTTACAATAACAGTAAGCAAAAAATCAGGAGAAGATACACCTGAGAATGTCATAAAACCGGATAATCCAGAAAACACAGAGATTTAAAGGAGAAGATTAATTAATGGAATTAAGTTTTTATAATACTCTTTCAAAAGAAAAAGAGAAATTTGTTCCAATAGAAAAAAATAAAGTAAGAATGTATAGTTGTGGACCTACAGTCTACAGCTATGCACATATTGGAAATTTTAGAACTTATGTATTTGTTGATACTCTAAGAAGAGTAATAAAATATAATGGGTTTGAGTTAAAACACGTAATGAATATAACAGACGTAGGACACTTAGAGTCTGATGCTGATGAAGGCGAAGATAAAATGGAAAAAGCTGCAAGAAAAGAAAATAGAGATCCTTACGAGATAGCAAAATTCTATACAGATGCCTTCTTAAAAGATATGGATAGACTAAATATTCAAAGACCAGAAATCATCACAAAGGCAACAGACAACATAGAGCAGATGATAGAATATGTGCAAGAAATAATAAAAAATGGTTATGCTTATGAAACAAGCAAAGGTATATACTTTGATATATCAAAATTAGATAAATATCCAGTATTATCAAATAGATGCCTAGAAGATCAAATAGCTGGAGCAAGAGTTGATGTTGATCCAGAAAAGAAAAATCCATACGACTTTGCATTATGGATTAAAGCACCAGAAAACCATATAATGAAATGGGAAAGCCCTTGGGGACTTTCATATCCGGGTTGGCATTTGGAATGTTCTACAATGGGAAGAAGATTCTTAGGAGAAGTATTTGACATTCATACAGGAGGAGTAGATCATATTCCTACACATCACGAAAATGAAATAGCACAAGCAAAAGGTGCAACTGGCAAAATACCAGCAAAAATATGGATGCACTGCGAATATCTACTAGTAGACAATGGAAAAATGTCAAAGAGCTTAGGAAACACATACACAATATCACAATTACAAGAAAAAGGTATAGCGCCACTAGCATTTAGACTATTCTGTTTCACATCACATTATAGAAATAAATTAAACTTTACTTTTGAAGGAGCTTATGGAGCACAAAAAGCATTAGAAAGATTATATGATGGTTATGTAAAAAATACAAATGGAACTGACATAGTAGAAGAGAGCGTAATAAAAGAATACAAAGACAAATTTGATAACTTTGTAAATGATGATATGAATATTCCTGGTGCTATGAGTGTAGTCTGGGAAGTTGTTAGAAATGCTAAGAAATCTAGTCAATTTAGTAAGCTATTATTAGAATTCGACAAAGTCTTAGGGTTGGATATTATAAATTCTGAAAAATATTTAGAAGAATTTAAGAATAGCCAAGCAGAAGAATTGCCAGATGAAATAAAAGAATTAGTAGAGCAAAGAAAACAAGCAAGAGCAAATAAAGACTGGAATAAATCAGACGAATTAAGAGATTTAATAATTAGCAAGGGCTACAGCATAAAAGATACCAAAGATGGAATAATAGTAAAAAAAGAATTATAATAAATTTTTGAGGAGAACTGTATGAACACAAACAGCAAAAAAATAAAAAAAGAAGGATTTTTTAAGGCTTTTATAAAAAGTATAAAAGATTTTGATAAATATGAAGATTTTGCATTAGACAGCATAGGAAAAACAACTATGTATTTGTTTAAGTTAATTGCGATATTTACAGTTATTGTGGCAGTTTTGACAACTTACAGGTTCTCCAAAGCTTTAAATAAAGTATCGGAATATTACGATAGCAATATTTCACAATTATCTTACAAAAATGGAATACTTGAAGTAAACAATAATCAAAAATTAGAAACAAATATAGAAGAAGTCTATCAAAATGTAACAATAGATACTTCTGAACTAACAGATGAACAAATAGAAGCATATAAAAAAGAGCTACAAGAAAAAAGCAATGGATTTTTATTATTAAGAGATAAGATTTTATATAAAAATGAAATGGTAAATGGAATAACAGAAGGAACTTATCAAGAGATTCTAGAGAAATATAATATACAAACTATGGACAAGCAAACTATACCAGATATTATAAATGGTAATAAAGTAAAAATATATGCAGTGATACTTGTTACTACATTTATATATATGATAGCAATATATTTTGTTAGTGTTCTATTAGACGCATTAGCATTAGGAGTATTAGGATTCGTATTAGCTAGATGTGTAAGAATGAAATTAAGATATGGAGCAGCATTTAGTGTGGCAGTTCATTCTTTAACACTTCCAATTGTACTAAATATTATATACGCAATAATAAAAGAATTCACAGGTTGTACAGTAAGATACTTTCAAACAATGTATACAGCAATTGCGTGTATCTATGTAGTTACTTCAATACTTATAATTAGATCTGACTATATTAAAAGACAAAACGAAGTAGAAAAAATAAAATCAGTTCAAGAGAAAGTAAGAGAAGAACTAGAGCAACAAAGACAAAAAGAAGAAGACGAAGAAGCTAAGAGAAAAGAAGAGAAAGAAAAGGAAAATCAAAAAAAGAAAGAAAAAAAGCAGAAAAAAGATAAAGACGAAAAAGATATTCCAAATATAGGTAGTAAACCTGAAGGAAGCAATGTTTAAGAAAGGAGTAACTAAAGTTGAGTAAAAAGAACGATAATAGCAAAAATAGAAAACAAAATGATAACAAAGATAAAAACAAGAAGATACTTTTGTATATCTTAATAGCAACATTATCAGTAGTATTAGTAGCATCAATAATTTATGGAGTAATTAAAGATAATAAAGACAAAGATGTAATAAAGGAAAATGAATTAGCTTATACAGATTTGGTAAAACAAATAGATGAGGGTAATGTAGAAAAGGTAAGAATGACAATCGGAAGCACAGCTGTTAAAGTAAACTTAAAAGGAGAAGAAAAACCAAAAACAGCGATAATACCAAGTACTCAAGCTTTTGTTGAGCTTGTACAAAACAAAAAACTAGAAGGTAATGAAATAGAATTAGTACAAGTAAAACCAAATTTCTTACTTACATTAGGAGATAAGATATTTACTATATTACCAACCGTATTAATGGCAATACTATTTGTATTATTAATAAAAATGCAAGGACTAGAAGGAAAAGGTAAATTTTATGATGCGACAGAAGAGAATGTAAAAACAACATTTGATGATGTTGCCGGACTAGATGAAGAAAAACAAGAAATGATAGAAATAGTAAGTTTCTTAAAGAATCCAGAAGAATTCTATAAAATGGGTGCAAAGATTCCAAAGGGAGTATTGCTATGTGGAAAACCTGGAACAGGAAAGACTTTAATAGCAAAAGCAATAGCAGGAGAAGCAAATGTTCCATTTATAACAATGAATGGTTCTGAATTTACAGAAATGTTTGCAGGACTAGGTGCTTCAAGAGTAAGAAAGTTATTTGAAAAAGCAAAAAAAGCTGCCCCTGCAATAATATTTATAGATGAAATAGATGCTGTTGGATCAAAGAGATCGGAAGGTGGAAGTGCAGCTGATATAGACAATAACCAAACATTAAACCAATTATTAGTTGAAATGGATGGTTTTGATTCTGACAATACAGTAATAGTACTAGCTGCAACAAATAGACCAGAAATGCTAGACCAAGCATTGTTAAGACCTGGAAGATTTGACAGACAAATAACAATCGCACTTCCAGATATGAATGGAAGAGAGGCAATCTTAAAAATACATGCAAAAGACAAAAAGTTAGCTCCAGATGTGGATTTAAGAGCAATAGCAGGAGATACTGCAGGATTTACAGGAGCAGAGCTTGCTAACATATTAAATGAAGCTGCAATAATTGCAACAATAAACAAAGAAAAAGCAATAACAAATAAAGATATAGATGATGCTTTAAAGAAAGTAACTGTCGGTGTAGAAAAACATAGCAGAATAATGTCTGATAAAGACAAGAGAATAACTGCATATCACGAAGCAGGACATGCTATAGTAAGCAGATTCTTAGAAACACAAAAAGATATAAAAGAAGTATCTATAATTCCAAGAGGAGTTGCTGGTGGATATACAATGTATAAAACCAACGAAGATAAATATTATATATCTAAAACAGAAATGCTAGAAAAAATGATTGCTTTACTAGGTGGAAGAGCAGCAGAAAAAATAATTATAAATGACATCTCAACAGGAGCAAGCAATGACCTAGAAGTAGCTACAAATGTAGCAAAAGATATGATTATAGTATATGGAATGAGTGATAAATTAGGTCCTATTAGTATAAACGTAGAAAGAGATCCATATCAAATGCAATTATATGGAAACAATATGGAAAATGAAATAGGTCAAGAAGTAAGAACAATGGTTGATAATGCATATATCAAAGCACAAACCATATTATTAGAACATATAGACAAATTACACGAACTAGCAAATTTATTAATAGAAAAAGAAGTTATATCTTCAGAGGAATTTAATAAATTATTTGAATAAAAACTTCGCCCAAGAGGAAAATACCTCTTGGGCGAAAGAATATAAAATATAGGAAGTAAATATGATTGATTTAAAACAAAGTGTTCAATATATAAAAGGAGTAGGACCGAACAGAGCAAAATTATTTAATTTATTAGGAATATATACAATAGAAGATTTAATAACTTATTATCCAAGAGCTTACCAAGATAGAAGCAAAATAAAAACAATAGAGGAACTACAAGATGGAGAAGAAGCCTTAATTGAAGCAGTAACGATGTCAAGAGTTTCGACTTTTAAGCTAAGAAGAAATATGTCTGTTTCTAAAGTACAGGTTCAGGATGATACAGGTAGATGTTTAATTACATGGTTTAATCAAGATTATATAAGAAATTCTATACAGGCACACGAGAAATATAAATTCTATGGCAAGATTACACAGAAATTAGGAAAAATGGAAATGTCATCTCCTGTTTTTGACAAAGAAGGGGAAAGTAAAAATACAGGGAAAATAGTTCCAATATACAGTACTACTAAGAGCTTATCAGAAAATGCAATAAGACAGGCTATGGAAAATGCTTTAAAACTTGCAAATGATCAATTAAAAGATAATTTGCCTGAATATATAAAAAAAGAATATAACTTAGAAAACTTTGACAAAGCAGTAGAACAAATACATTTTCCATCAGACTTCGACTCATTAACAGTTGCAAGACAAAGACTAGTTTTTGAAGAGCTACTAACCTTCCAACTAGCATTACTTAGTCTAAAAAATCAATATAGCAATGAAATCAGAGGAATAAAATATAATAAAGAAGTACATATGTCTGATGTAATAAATGTACTACCATTTAATCTAACAAAGGCACAATTGAGAGTTTTAGAAGAAATTGATGCTGATATGGAATCAGAAAAGCCTATGAACAGACTTCTTCAAGGAGATGTTGGCTCTGGAAAAACAGTTGTTGCAATGATCTCTGCGTACAAGGCTGTTAAGAGTGGATACCAAGTGACAGTGATGGCACCAACTACAATATTGGCAAGTCAACACATTGTAAATTTCAACAAAATATTAGAACAATTTGGAATCAGATGTGAGCTTCTAGTAAGTAGCTTAACAAAAAAACAAAAAGATAATGTGCTAGAAAGATTAAAAAATGGCGAAATAGACATTCTTATAGGAACTCATGCACTTTTACAAGAAAATGTAGAGTTTAAAAATCTGGGACTAGTAATAACAGACGAACAACATAGATTTGGTGTAAAACAAAGAAGTGTAATTGCTGGTAAAGGAAACAATCCAGATGTTTTAGTAATGACAGCGACTCCTATACCAAGGACGCTCGCAATAATAGTATATGGAGATCTAGATATTTCTATAATAGATGAGTTACCGCCAAATAGGAAGAAGATAGAAACAGTTGCTGTAAAAGAAAATATGGCAGACAGAATAATTACATTCATAAAGAAGAATGTAGACGAAGGAAGACAAGCCTACATAGTATGTCCGTTTGTGGATGAAAATGAAGAAATGGAAGATGTAAAGTCTGTAGAAAAATTGGCAAAGACATATAAAGATGAAATATTTAAGGATTATAAAGTAGAAATCTTACACGGAAAAATGAAACCAAAAGACAAAGAAAAAACAATGCAAGACTTCAAAGAAAACAAAATAAGCATACTAATTTCGACAACAGTAATAGAAGTTGGAGTGGATGTTCCAAATGCTAACATAATGGTAATAGAAAATGCAGAAAGATTTGGACTAGCACAACTTCACCAGCTAAGAGGAAGAGTTGGAAGAGGAGAATATCAATCATACTGTATTTTGAAATATAACAGTAATTCTCAAATGGTAAGAGAAAGAATGAAAACAATGACACAAACAGAAGATGGTTTCAAAATAGCAGAAAAAGACTTAGAACTAAGAGGTGCAGGAGAATTCTTTGGAACAAAACAACATGGAATTCCAGAATTTAAAATAGCAAATATATTTGAAGATGTAAAAGTATTAAAACAAGTTCAGGAACTAGCAATAAGAATAGAAAATCAAGATAAAAAATTAGAAAAAGAAGAAAATGCGCCGTTAAAGAAAATAGTGGAAAAAATAAGAAAAGAAAGAATAGAAATATAAAAGTAAGTTTATGACTGTATAAGCATAAAATACAGTTACTTACACAAATATTAAAAACTAATAAGAACCTAGATGGCAGATAAATCTGTAAATCTGGGTTCTTTCTGTGTCTTTAAAATTTTTTAATTAAATATATAATTTAATTAAAATTTATATAATAAATATATAGCATAACTGTAAGAAAAAATCAATACTATGAAATTACAAAAATAAAGCAATTAAATAATATATAAGTTATGAATTGCTAGAGCTCCATAAACTGTAAGCTTTTTTCATTTTTATTAAATTATATATTTAATAAAAGTTTTAATACTAGTTAATTTATAAAACGTATTGTTTTATAATAACAATATACAAATGGAAAGGGGAAAAAATGTCAAAAGAAACATTAAAAAATTTAAAAGAAACTAAAGAAGGAGGAAAAGTAACAATGAATAAGATGTTAAAGAATAAAAGACGGAATAACACTAATAGCTCTGGTTGTGACAATAGTAGTACTTTTGATATTAGCAGGAGTAAGCATAAGCTTAATATTAGATAACAATGGAATAATACAAAAAAGTAAAGATGCCAGAAGAGAATATGGACAAGCAAAAGAAAATGAGCAAGCAGATTTAAATAAAGTAT
>CAKPGM010000021.1 GCA_934154805.1 uncultured Clostridia bacterium
AATACAAAAAAGTAAAGATGCCAGAAGAGAATATGGACAAGCAAAAGAAAATGAGCAAGCAGATTTAAATAAAGTATTAGAATGGATAGACAAACAAGCAAACGGAACTGAAGAAACAATAAAGCCGATAAAAGTAGCAGTAGATGAAAAAGCAACATCAAATGGAACAATAAATGGAGAAGAAGGAAACTCAAATAATCCAACAATACCAGAAGGATATATACCAGTAAATACTGAAACATCAAACTGGGGAGATGGAAGTTCAGCTCCAACTCAAGATTCAGTAGATCGCGGACTTGTAATAAGAGACGAAAATAATAATGAATGGGTGTGGGTACCAGTACCAGATGTAACAGTAATGTGCGATACTTCAAATACTACAGAATATACACTATGTGGAACAGAAGGAGAAACAGCTGTAACAACAAATAAATACTCAAAATCAGAAATAATAAGTGGACAAACAAGAACTACTCCAGGAGAAACATCTGGTTTTTGTGAGCCAGACCTATTGGATGATGGGGAATTTTTCGATACGGAAGAGGAAAATTATAATACAATATTGGGATTTGATAGTAAAGAAAAAATGGCAGAGGCTTTTGTTAAAGACTATAATGAAATGATTGCGAGTATTAGCAAATATGGAGGCTTTTATATAGGGAGATATGAGCTATCAGATGAGGGAGTTCAAAAAGATAAAGAAACATTAATAAATAATTGGTATAATTCATATAAAAAATGTAAAGAATTAAATGCAAGTAATAAAGTAGAAACAAGAATGGTATGGGGATGTCAATGGGATGTGACAATGAATTGGTTAATAAATTCAGGAGCAAAAACAAGTGATGAAGTGAATAATGACTCGAGTTCTTGGGGAAATTATGAAAACACGTCAGTAAAAGCAGATGATGGAACGACGGAGCTAAAAGCAAGTGGAGAAGAATTATTATTAAATACAGGAAAAACAACATTTACAATGGCAAATAATATCTACGATCTAGCTGGAAATGTATGGGAGTGGGCCCAAGAGTCGGGCGGGTACAGTACGCGAGCTTGTAGAGGTGGCGAGTACTACTATGAAGGTTCTAACGAGCCGGCTTCTGACCGCTCTTATAGCTATCCGGCTGACAGCTACCTCGGTTGTTACGATGGCGACTTTCGGTACTCGTCCAACCTTAATAATAAAGTAGTGTTGAATTTAACTGTGTAAGACTGTTAGCATAAATAATCATATAACACAAGGGTAAATTTATATTTGCTCTTGTGTTTTGTTTGGACGAGTGATATAATGTTCAAAGCGAAAATAAAAATAGGAGGCAGTTATGGAAAAGTTTAGAATATTAACAATAAACCCAGGATCAACATCTACAAAAATAGCACTTTTTGATGATGAAGAATTAATTTTTAAAGAGGAGTTAACACATGAGGCTAGCAAATTAGAAGAATACAAAACAACCTCAGATCAATTACCATACAGAACAGAAATGGTACTAGAAGCATTAAAGAAAAATAATATTGAATTAGAATCAATAGATGCATTCTCAGGAAGAGGTGGCGGACTAGTATCTATAAAAGGTGGAACATATAATATAAATGATTTATTACTAGAACACGCAAGAATTGGATATACAGTTCAACACGCTTCAATATTAGGTCCACAAATAGCTTATAATTTAGCACAAAAATTTGGAAAGAAATGTTTTGTAGTAAACCCAGTAACAGTTGACGAAAAAGAAGATGTTACTAGAATATCAGGAATTAAAGGAATATATAATGAGAGCATATTCCATGCATTGAATCAAAAGGAAATAGCACATAGATATGCTCAAAGTATAAATAAAAAATATGAAGAATTAAATCTAATAGTAGCACATATGGGTGGAGGAATTTCAGTAGGTGCCCATAAGAAAGGTAGAATTGTAGATGTAAACAATGCTGCAGATGGAGAAGGACCATTCTCTCCAACTAGAAGTGGTTCAGTAGCATTAATGCCTGTAATTGAAATGTGCTATGATGGAAAACATTCAAAAGAAGAAATGAAACAACTTGTATCTAAAAAAGGAGGATTAGTTTCTTTACTTGGAACAAGCGATGCAAGAGAAGTAGGAGCTATGATAGCAAAAGGCGACAAGCAAGCAAAACTTGTATATGATGCAATGATTTATCAAATTGCTAAAGCAATAGGTTCTTATAGTGTCATATTAAGAGGACAAATTGATGCAATAATTCTTACTGGTGGAATTGCAAGAGATGAATATGTAGTAAGCTCATTAAAAGACTATGTATCATACTTAGGTGAAGTTGTAGTTATGCCAGGAGAGAAAGAAATGGAAGCCTTAGCAAATGGAGCATTAAGAGTACTAAGAGGAGAAGAAGAGGCTCTAGAATATACAGGAATTCCAGTTTGGCAAGGAAAATAAGCAAAAATTTGGAAAAACTATTGCATTTTTCCCAAAAAAAGGGTATAATAATAAAGACATAAAGAGTACGGCAGAAGAGTGGAAGCAAATTCCACTCTTCTGATATGTTATAAGGAGGTTCAAATTGGCAAATATAGAAGAAAAAGTAGAAGAACTTGTCACTAAACCAATAAATGATTTAGGATATAATGTATATGATGTAACATATACAAAAGAAGGAAAAGATAATTATCTAAGAATTTTTATAGATAGCGAGAATGGAATAAGTTTAGATGATTGCGAGAAAGTAAATAATGCAATTACAGATATGCTAGATGAAGCAAACTATATAAAAGATCAATATTTCTTAGAAGTATCATCACCAGGAATAGAAAGACATATAAGAAAAGAGAAACATTTAAAAGAAAGTATTGGAAAAGAAATTAACATTAAATTATTTAAAGCAATAGAAAAACAAAAAGAAGTAACAGGAATATTAAAATCATTTGATGAAGCGAATATTATTATAGAAACAGAAACACAAGAATTATCAATAGAAAGAAAAAACATAAGCTTAATGAAATTAGCTTATAAATGGTAAAATAAAAGGAAAGGACTGATTGAAAAAATGAAAAAGAAAGTAAAGAAAGTTGAAAACAGAGGAATAGATAGTGCAGAATTAATACTTGCACTAGAAGAACTAGAAAAAGAAAAAGGAATCAAAAAAGATTATGTGTTGGAATCAATAGAAACTGCACTTGTTACTGCATATAAAAGAAATTTTGATGTAAACTCAGAAAATGTAAAAGTAACAATGAATCCAGAAACAGGTGAAACACACGTATATGAAGAATTGGATGTTGTAGAGAAAGTAGAAGATCCAGCTACACAAATAAGTCTAGAAGATGCAAAGAAAATTGATGTTAAATACAAAGCTGGAGATGTTGTAGAAAAAGAATTAATGCCAAAGAACTTTGGTAGAATTGCAGCTCAAACAGCAAAACAAGTAATAGTACAAAGAATAAGAGAAGCTTCAAGAGATGTAATATTCAATGAATTTACAGAGAAAAAAGGAGAAATAATCTCAGGAATAGTACAAAAAGTTGATAAATCAATAGTTGTAATAGACTTAGGAAAAATAGAAGGAATAATGCCACTAAAAGAGCAAATTCCAACAGAAAACTACTATGTAAATCAAAAATTAAGAGCTTGCGTAGCAGATGTAGAAAAAGGACCAAAGGGTTCTACTCAAATAATAGTATCAAGAGCAAACAACGAATTCTTAAGAAAATTATTTGAATTAGAAATACCAGAAATATATGAAGGTTTAATAGAAATAAAGAGTGTATCAAGAGATCCAGGAAAGAGATGTAAAGTTGCAGTATATTCTCAAAACGAGAACATAGATCCAGTAGGTTCTTGTGTGGGACAAAAAGGAATACGTATTCAAAATATAATCAATGAGCTATGTGGAGAGAAAATAGATGTAATAGAATGGAATGAGGATCCATCAATATTCATAGCAGAAGCATTACTTCCAGCAAAAGTAATGGCAGTTGATATAAAAGAAGAAGAGAAATTTGCACAAGTAATAGTTCCAGATGATCAATTATCATTAGCAATAGGAAAATCAGGACAAAACGCAAGACTTGCAGCAAAACTTACAAACTGGAAAATAGATATAAAGAGTAAATCTCAATTCCAAGAAATGCTAGCACAATTACAAGAAGAAAATCCAGAAGTAGAAGAAAGTGAAGAAGTTAACGAAGTTGTAGAAGAGCCAGTAGCAGAACCTGTTGAAGAAGAAGTTGTACAAGAAGAAAAGCCAAAAGCAAAAAGAACAAGAAAAACTACTAAAAAGGAAGTGGAGTAATTGAAAAAAGAACCACAAAGAACTTGTCTAGGATGTAAAGAGTCTAAAGACAAAAAAGAACTTATAAGAATAGTTAAACAGAATGATGGCAAAATATTTATAGACAAAACAGGAAAAGCTAATGGTAGAGGCGCATATATATGTAATAATATAGAATGTTTGGAAAAGGCTATAAAGTCAAAGAGGTTAGAAAATAACTTTGAAACTAAGATAGATAATGAAATTTATGAAAGCTTAAGAGGTGTAATTATTGATAAATAAAGAAAACAAAAAGGGAACAATAAAAAACATAAATATAGGGGGTGTAATTGTTGGGTAAAATGAAAGCATATGAACTTGCTAAAGAATTAAAAATAACAAGTAAAGACTTAATAGAAAGAGCAAAAAAACTTGGAATAGAATTATCAAGTCATTTAAGTAGCTTAGAAGATGATCAAGTATCGAAAATAAAAAAATCATATTCTAATAGTGAAAAAGTTAAGGATAACAGCAAGAAACCAAGCAAGGAAAGCAAGGTGGAAAATAAAAAAGCTGGACCAGTAATAATTAGAAGACAAGTAATACTAAATGATGAAGAAGAAACAAAACAAGAGGAAACTAAAAAAGTTAATGAAAGAAAAGATATAGGATTTGTAAAAAGAAGAAACAATAATGATTACAATATTGTTTATAGAAACAAACCTAATAAACCTCTTACAGTAAATGAATTATTTGGGTTAGGCAAAAAGGAAGAAAAGCCAAAGAAAGAACCTGTAAAAGAAGAGAAACCACAGGTTGTTGTCGAGGAGAAAAAGGAAGAAGTAAAGAAACCAGTGGAAGTAAAAGTAGAAGAACCAAAAGTATCAGAAGTAAAAGAAACAAAACCAGTTAATACTCAAAAAGATACTTCTAATAACAATGCTAGAAGAAATGATAGACCAAATAGAGACGAACATTCTCAAAGAAATAATCAATATCAACAAAGAAATAACTACAACAATAATAATAGATATCAAAATAACAACCAACAAAGAGATGGTTTCAAACAAAATAACAGATATAATAATAATTCAAACAATGGTTATAATAACAATTATAGAAATAATAAAAACGAAAATTATGAAAACAGAAATAATAATTTTAGAAACAATAATTTCAACAAAGGTTCTAGACCATTAGATGATAAGAGAATAGACAAGAAAATTAATGATATTTTAGAAACAGAAATTGTGGAAAAAGAAAATCAAAGAGATTATTCTACAAGAGTAAACTACAAAGCAAAGAATAGCAAAAATGATGAACTAAAACAAAATAAATCTGCAAAATCAAAGAGATTTAATGGACACGAAGAATATGATGAAGGTAAATTAAAGAATCTAAAACAAGTTGACAGATTATCAAATATGTTTGAAGATCAAGATGGCGGAATGTTAGATTATTATGATTTATCAACAGCTCGTGGTAAAAAAGGAAAACGTAAAAACCAAAAAAATAACGAAGAAAGAAATAAACAAAAAATATTCAAATTAACAGAAATAACAATACCAGAAGAAATCAGTGTAAAAGATTTAGCAACAGATTTAAAGAAAACAAGCTCAGAGGTAATTAAAAAGCTATTAGAACTTGGAATAATGGCAACAATAAATCAAGTATTAGATTTCGATACAGCTTTCTTAGTAGCAGAAGAATTTGGTGTAACAGCAAATAAAAAAGAAGAAGTAAAAGAAGAAGATATATTATTTGACGAGTCAGAAGATAAAGAAGAAGACTTAGTTCAAAGACCACCAGTAGTTGTTGTTATGGGACACGTTGACCATGGTAAAACATCTCTTCTAGATGCAATTAGAAAGACAAATGTAATAGAAGGAGAAGCTGGAGGAATAACACAACATATAGGAGCTTACAAAGTTTCTATAAATGACAGAGAAATTACTTTCTTAGATACACCAGGACACGAAGCATTTACAAGTATGCGTGCTAGAGGAGCTCAAATTACAGATGTTGCAATACTAGTTGTAGCAGCAGACGACGGTGTCATGCCACAGACTGTTGAAGCAATAAATCATGCTAAAGCAGCTGGAATTCCAATAGTAGTTGCTGTAAATAAAATAGATTTACCAGGAGCAAATCCAGATAAAGTAAAACAAGAATTAATGAAATACGAGTTAGTACCAGAAGAATGGGGTGGAGATACAATATTTGTAGAAATCTCTGCTAAGAAAAATATTAACATTGACCAATTACTAGAAATGGTACTATTAGTTACAGATGTAAAAGACTTAAAGGTAAATCCAAAGAAACAAGCAAAAGGTGTTGTTATAGAAGCAAGACTAGACAAAGCAAAAGGCCCAATCGCATCAGTATTAGTTCAAAGAGGAACTCTAGATGTAGGAGATACAATCGTTGTTGGAACTACAATAGGTAGAATTAGAGCTATGAAAGATGACAAAGGTAAGAAAGTTAAAGAAGCTGGACCTTCTACACCAGTAGAGATAATGGGACTTACAAAAGTTCCTGAAGCAGGAGAAACTTTCTATGAAGTTAAAGACGAAAAAATGGCTAAACATTTAATCGAGAGAAGAGAGAGACAAGAAAGAGAAAAAGCAATGGATGCTTACAACAAAGTCACTCTAAATAATCTATTCGAGCAAATGGAACATGAAAACCTAAAACAATTAAACATCATTGTAAAAGCCGATGTACAAGGAACTGCAGAAGCATTAAAACAATCTTTACAAAAACTTTCTGATGAAGATGTAGAAGTAAAAGTAATACATTCAAATGCTGGAGCAATAAATGAATCAGATGTAAACCTTGCAAAAGCAGCAAAAGCAATAATAATAGGATTCAACGTAAGACCAAATGCAATAGCAAAAGCTGCAGCAGAAAAACAAGGAGTAGAAATAAAGCTATATTCTGTAATTTACCAAGCATTAGAAGATGTAGAAGCTGCTATGAATGGACTATTAGACCCAGTATACGAAGAGAAAGTAATTGGAAATGTAGAAGTAAGACAAACATTCAAGGTATCAAATGTTGGTACAATTGCAGGTGGATATGTAAAAGACGGAAAAGTAGAAAGAAATGCCGGTGTAAGAGTTATAAGAGAAGATGTTGTAATTCATACAGGAAAACTTGCATCTTTAAAGAGATTTAAAGACGATGTTAAAGAAGTAGCAAAAGGATTTGAATGTGGATTACAAATAGAAGGATATAATGACATAAAAGAAGGCGACATTATAGAAGTATTTGTAATGGAAGAAGTAAAAAGAACAAAAAAATCTAAAGCTAAACAAGTTGAACTAGAACATGGTTCAACACAAGAATAAGTTGAGAAAATATATTTTTCTCAACTAGGCTTGTAAATAAAAGAGAAATGAGGTCAAAATATGAGTAAAAATGAAGCAAGACTAGGCAGAGTTAATGAGGAATTAATGAAGGCTATAAGTCATATAATTACTTATGAACTAAAAAATCCAGATGTAACAGGGATGATTAGTGTAACAAGAGTTAAAGTTACACCTGACCTAAAATATGCAAAAGTATATGTAAGCATATTAAATCCTAAGAGTGTAGAAGAAACAATGAAAGGATTAAAAGAATCTGCTGGTTTTATAAGATCACAAGTAGCAAAAACAGTTAATTTAAGAATTACACCAGAACTAGTATTTGAATATGATGACTCAATAGAAAATGGAGAAAAAATAGACAATATTTTAAAGCAGATTAGTATACAAGACAAGGCGTTAAAAGAAAAATTTAACAAGTAACTATTCGAATTTAATTTGAATAGTTACTCCTTGAAAACTAAACGAAAGGAAATATAAAATGACATTAGATAATATTTTAGAAGAAATAAAGAAAGCAGATAAAATAGCTATAGTCGTACATGAAAATCCAGATGGAGATGCAATTGGAAGTGCTCTTGCTATGAAATTAGCATTAGAGCAATTAGGAAAAAATGCAAATGTTATAATACCTGAATTTCCTAAAGTTTTTGAGTTCCTTCCAGGAGCAGACAAAATAATAAAAGAATCAGAAGTTGAAAAATATGATTTAGCTATATCACTAGATTGTGCAAGTACAAAATTATTAAATGGTTGTGCAAAATACTTTGACAATGCAGAAACAAGAGTGTTAATAGATCATCATAGCAGTAATACAATGTATGCAGATTTCAACTATGTAGATCAAGATGCACCAGCTTGTGCCCAACTTTTATTAGTAGTATTTAGCTACTTTAAAATTGAGGTTACAAAAGAAATTGGAACTTGCATATTAACAGGAATAATTACAGATACAGGCGGATTTAGATATGACGGAGTAACAGCTGAAACTTTTCACTTTGTTGCAGAACTTTGTGAAAAAGGCGTAAAAGTATCTAAAGTATATCAACAAGTATTTGCAAGTAAAACAAGAGCAAAATTTGAATTACATAGAATAGCGCTAAATAGATTAGAATTTTTGTATGACGACAAAGTTACATTTACATATGTTACTAAAGAAGATGAAGCTTTGGTTGGAGCATCTAATGGAGATTATGATGGAATAGTAGAAAATGGCAGAGATGTAGAAAACGTAGAAGTTTCAGTATTCTTAAGAGAAACTGATAAAGGAATAAAAGTATCATTACGTTCTAAAAACTATGTTAATGTATCACAAGTTGCTATGATGTTTGGCGGAGGCGGACATATTCGTGCTGCTGGATGCACAATACAAGGAACTATTGAGCAAGCAAAGAATCAAATATTAAACGGAGTAAAATGTTATTTAAAATAAGCGAGAAATAAAATGGATGGTATAATTATAATAAATAAAGAAAAAAACTATACTTCTAATGATGTTGTAAGCATTGTGAAAAAAATAACAAAATCTAAAGTAGGACACACTGGTACATTAGACCCTAATGCTACTGGTGTGTTACCTCTATTAATTGGAAATGCTACAAAAATATCAAAATATCTAATAAACCACGATAAAGAATATGAAGTAGTATTGCAATTAGGAATTAGAACAGAAACAGCAGATGTAGAAGGAAAAATAATTGAAGAAAAAGAAGTTACTGCAGAAATGCTAAATAAAGATAATATAGAAGAAAAATTGCAACAATTTATTGGTAAGCAGGAACAAATCCCGCCAATATATTCTGCAATTAAAGTAAATGGAAAAAAACTATATGAATATGCAAGAAAAGGGCAAGAAGTAGAACTAAAACCAAGACAAATCGAAATTTATAGTATTCAGTTAGTAGGCATAAATGAAAAAGAAAAACAAATATCATTTAAAGTAAAATGTTCAAAAGGTACATATATAAGAAGCCTTTGTGAGGACATTAGTAAAAAACTTGGAACTGTAGGATATATGAAAGAACTAAATAGACTACAAGTAGGAGAGTTTTATATAAAAGATGCAGTGACAATATCTGAAATGAAAGAAGAAATAGAAGCGGGCAATTTAGAAAATATAATAACAATAGAAGAGATATTTAAAGATAAATCTCAAATTAAATTAACGCAAAAACAACTAGAACAATATATGAATGGTGTTAAAATAGACACGGAAAAAGAAGATGGAATTTATAAAATATATAATATGGATAATATCTTTATAGGACTTGGAATAGTTGAAAATAATAAACTAAAAAGAGATATCGTAATTTAAAAGATAAAATCGCTAAAGAGGGAGAATGAAGTGCACCCCAAATGTTAGACAAAAATCTAACGTTTGGAGGTGTATTTTTTATATATTAATTATAGGAAAGTATAACCGGACTTAACTTTAGAATCGACTTTTACATTAAAAGTGCTATTCTGATAATTATCTAACCAATTATAATCATTCCAATCCTGTAATGTGACAAAATATTTTACAGCATATTTTCCAAAACCATCTATATCCGCATTGTATTCTTTAGCGGTTTTGTACAGATATTCAGAAATGACCTTTTGCAGATAATTGTTGCAAGCTTCTTCTATAAGATTGATATGCTCGGAAGTGAAGTAATTGGCTTTGTCAAGTGCGGCATCTTCAGTTGTAGAAATAATCTTTACCTTTAATTTTATATTAGAAGAGATATAAGGTGTACCATTTACAAATTGGACCCTATTCTTGGTCTTGTGAGCAAGTCTAACATTAATATCTAAATTCTCGGAATCACCAATCGGATTTGGAATACTAATATTGCAAGATTTCAAATCATTAGAGATAATCAGATGGCAAATAGACTCCAGACCAGTTAGTTCGCCCACAAGAGTATCATATCTAAAAACTGCAAGTCCCATATTCTCAAGATTACCAGAAGAATTTATTGGAGATTCACCGGCCTTATAAGAACTGTCTTTATTTGTTAAATCTGTAGAACTCTTATTACTAGAACTTTCGCCAACAGATGAATTAGTTATATCACCAGTATTAATAGAGCCAAGAATTGCAACAGGTTGCATAAAATAATCTACTTGATTAGAGAAGAAATTAAGCAAAGAAATATTTTGAGTATAACCTGTATATTCACTTGAGGCTGATGCAACATCATAATATCTGGAAGAAAGAGATTCAAGCAAAGGGCTAGAGTGTTCTAAAAAATCTTTTGCAGAACATTTACTAACAACAATGTTAGCCTGAGAACTTACCTCAACACTATTTAATAAAGTATATAAATATGTTGCTACTCCCTTAGAAGCTATCTCTTCAGAAAAAACAATAACTTTACAATGTCCCATATTAAGCTTTTTACTAATATAACTATTAAATAAGTTTATACCAGATTCTATGGACGAACACTCTATCGAATTTACAATGTTATTAGAAGACTGACTTGAACTACCAGACTTTTCTGAACTTCCGCCAGGCTTGGCAATTTGAACACTAAGTTCAATGTTATTATTTGTACCAACATCAATTCCTAAGGCAAGAACATAAGAAAGTTTATCAATATTATTAGTACTGTAAATTCCAGAAAAGGCGATAGCAAACACGGCAATTATAATACATATAATAAATATAGTTCTAAAACTTTTTAAAATCTTCATATTTAAAACTCCTATTCTTTAAGAACATCATAATCATTTTTGTGAATCTTTTTATACTTTATATTTGCAAAGATCAATATAAGAGGTAGCAATATAAAAAGTAAAGGACCAGAAATATATTTGTAAGCAAAAAGCCACCAATCACGAGCCTGTATAATACTTTGTGGAATTAAACTTGTAAAGAAAAGCAGAATTCCAATAGGTATTATTAAAGGCTTTACATGTCTTACTTTTAAAAGTTTTTTTACAATTTGTAAAAGGAACATACAAGCAACATTTAAATAAGACATAATCGAAATAATCCAAGTAAACACAAACATAGATTCAGGATGCTGTACATACTTTCCAAATTCATTATTAGAAAGCAATAAATATAAAGGCGTTATCTTTCTAATTTTTGTACTAAAAGAAAATGGAAGTAGCAAGGTTACGATAGAAAGAACAAGAAGAAGTCCAGCAATAACAGTCGATATAATACTAATCTTCTTGAAATCTGTCTTATTCTCCAACATAGGAGGCATTAAATACAAAATAATTAATCCATTAAATGCAAAAATATCAGAAAGCCCAACAACAAAAGTTTGATAAGCTCCATAGCCAAGTATAGGAAAAATTCTTTGTATAGTTATAGAAGGAAAGACAAATATACAAACCAATATAATTCCAGCAATAATGGAAAAACATAGCAATACATTAGAATTTATTATACTCTTAGAACCAATCCAATTTGCCACAACACATACTACAATAAAGAATGCAAGAATATATGTTATTGGTACATCAGGGAAATATAAAATTCTCAAAATCTCAGAAAAATCTCTTAAAAGTGTGAAAGTGAAAAATATAAAATAGCAAATCAAAACAACCCCAACAAGATTTTTTAGAAATTTCCCTCCTAAAAACTCAGAAATATCAATAATATCTTTACCCGCAAATCTTCTAAACAATTTCGTAATAAGAAAAACAAAAAGCAGAGTAATAATACATATATAAATAACATTTAAAAGTGCAGCAGATCCACAAGACATAATAATTGTTTGAGGAAGACTGATAGTTAATCTATTAATTACAACTATTAAAACTAAAGCAATAGCTTCAACTGTACTAACTTTATTGACACTCAATGTAAATACTCCTTTATACAAAAATTTGAATTTTAAAAGGATCCATAACCTTATCTTTTATTATATCTCCATTTCATACTTATATCATCTTGAATCTTTGGCCTCTTAGACTTAAGGAAACTAGGACGATTTTCTCTTTTCCAAGTAGGAGCTAAAATAGTACCATTGCCTGTTCTAGGTTTTTGGAACATATTAATTTCAAAGAAATGAACTCCAAAGGATTTTAGATTGCATAAAATAATTAGGTGAATACAGAAACCTGCAGCAAGTCCCAAGAAACCTGCAATGGCACCTAAAATGATATAAAAGAATCGCATAATTCTAAAATGAAATCCCAGAGAGAAATCAGGAACGGCAAAAGAACATATAGCAGTAATAGACACTATAATGATAAGTATTGGACTTACCACATTTGCCTCAACTGCTGCCTGCCCCAAGATTAAAGCACCAACAATACCAATTGTTGGACCAATAGGGGAGGGAACTCTAATACTAGCTTCTCGGATAAGCTCAAAAGAAAATTCCATGACGAGAATTTCAAATAGAATAGGAAAAGGAACACTCTCTCTTGAAGCAACAATTGCAAACAGTAATTCTGTTGGAATAACCTCTTGATGAAAGTTAGTAATAGCAATGTAAAGACCTGGCAAAAACAATGAAATTACAAATGCGATAATCCTTAATACTCTTATGAAATTTGAATATTGATGTTTTAAATTTAAATCCTCGGACGAATCAAGAAAGTCTGAAAATATAGCAGGTACAACCAGTGCATAAGGACTTCCGTTTACTAAAACTACAACTCTACCAACAAAGAGTAGATTACAGGCCCTATCAGGTCTTTCCGTAGAAACCATTTGAGGAATACTCGAATTATCATCATCTTGAATAAGCTGTTCTAATTGTCCAGAAGAAATTAAATAATCAACACCAAGATTATTAATACGATATTTAACTTCAGCAACTAAATCGGAATTAGCAACATTTTTTAAATAACAAACAGCACAAGGAGTTTTGCTAATCTTACCAACATTGGTAGACTCAATAATTAAATTCTCGTTATTAACATAGCGTCTTAGCAAAGAAGTATTAGTACGCAAATTTTCTGTAAAACCAACTTGAGCACCTCTAATAACAATCTCGTTCTCGGGATTTCCAAGACCACGTTGACTAAAACCTTTGACCTCTATATCAAAAGCAAAATTTATAGTATCTAAAAACAATGCACAATTACCAGCATTAATACCAGCTATAATATCATCAAACTTAGTAAATTTATTTACAGCATTCTGAGGAAGCAAACAAGTAGAAATGTATTCTAAAATGTCGAATTTTTTTACTTTTCTAACAGTAATATTATTAGTCTTAACTTCAGACAAGACTCTATTCTGAGAGCCGTCAAAAGAATTGGCAGTATTCTTTAACATCAAAGGTTTTAAAATAAAATTATTAATCATATCAGAATTAATCATACCATCAATGAAAACAAGAAAAGCCTTGTATTGCTTACCTCTGGCATTTAAAGTGAATTCGCGAATAATAATATCGGAATTGACCATACTATTAAATCTAACTTTAATATACTCTAAATTAACATCCAAAGACTGAAAAACAGTATCCTTGCTAGTATCAAAACACTGTAAACTTTCATTTCTAAGTTCTAAGTTCTCATTACTAGAAGGAAAGGTTGTACTCTTATCAATTACAACAGAATTTGTAGTTTCTCCAATAGTAAAATCATAATCTGTTGGATTGTCTTCATAGAAGATTTTATGAAGATATTGTTTAACAGAGTCGACAATAGATGAAATACTCTTTTGGTTATTTGGTTTTGCGCTAATTTTATTTTCTTTCAAAATAAGCCTCCATAAAAAATATTTATAATAGTTTTTACTAAAAATATAAAAATATGTAAAAAAATTATGCATAACTTTTAGACTGCTTAATATACATTAAATAAAGTTAATTGTACAAACAGATTAAACAATTGAAAATTTTAAGGAGGTAAATAAATCAATGAAAGATAATATGTTATACCAAGATATAGCACAAAGAACAGATGGAGATATTTATGTTGGTGTTGTTGGACCTGTAAGAACTGGAAAGTCTACATTTATAAAAAGATTTATGGATTTGTTGGTAATTCCAAATATTGATAATGAATATAAAAGAGAAAGAGCGCAAGATGAACTACCACAAAGTGCTGGTGGAAGAACAATAATGACAACAGAGCCTAAATTTGTACCAAATGAAGCAGTTGGAATAACAGTTGGAGATAATATAAAATTAAATGTCAGATTAGTGGATTGTGTAGGATACCTAGTAAATAATGCTATAGGCTATTTAGAAGATGATATGCCAAGAATGGTAAAAACTCCGTGGAATACAGAAGAAATTCCATTTGAGGAAGCGGCTGAAATCGGAACAAGGAAAGTAATAAAAGAACATTCAACAATAGGAGTGTTAGTAACAACAGATGGAAGTGTAACAGACATTCCAAGAGAAGATTATATTGGTGCAGAAGAAAGAGTTGTAAAGGAACTAAAAGAATTAAATAAACCATTTATAATAGTTCTTAACTCGAGCGAGCCAGAATCAGATTATACAAGAAGTTTGGCAGAGAAATTACAAGAAAAATATGATGCACAAGTAGTACCAACAGATTGTGAAAACTTATCAAGAGATAAAATAGATGAGATATTTGGCAGAGTGTTATATGAATTCCCAATAGACAGAGTCAACATCAGTTTCCCAAGATGGGTTGATGGACTTCCAGAGGATCATTGGCTAAAAGAAGAATTATATGATGAAATAAAAACTGCATTTAAAGATGTGTCAATATTAAAACAAATAGATAATAGAATTACAAATCTTCAAGATACGGATGTAATATCAAATAGCATAATAAACGAGATACAACTTGGAACAGGAAGCATTAACATCACAATAAACTTGCTAGATAATTTATTCTATAAAGTGTTAACCGAAATATCAAAAGTTCCAATTACAAATGAAGGAGAGCTATTCTCGACAATGATCTCTTTTGCAAATGTAAAGAAGGAATATGACAAAATAGCAGTAGCTTTACAAGAAGTAAATACAAAAGGATACGGAATAGTAAGTCCGTCAATTGATGAATTATTACTAGAAGAACCAGAAATGGTAAAACAAGGTTCACGTTATGGTGTTAAATTAAGAGCGAAAGCTCCATCAATACATATGATAAGAGCAGATATAGAAACAGAAGTATCTCCAATTGTTGGAAGTGAAAAGCAGTCACAGGAACTTGTAGAATATTTACTTTCAGAATTTGAAAGCGATCCAAAGAAAATATGGGAGTCAAATATATTTGGAAAAAGTCTACACGAATTAGTAAACGAAGGATTACAAACAAAACTATTAAAAATGCCAGAAGATGCACAAGAAAAGTTACAAGAAACACTAGAAAGAATCATAAATGAGGGAAGCGGAGGATTAATTTGTATAATATTATAGAAAAATCAAAGAAAAGCTTTAAAAATAAAGCAAAATGTGATAAGATATAAGTATCAAATGCAGAGGAGGGAACATTTTGAAAGGCAAAGACTATCGGTTGCGCAAGATATTGTACCAGCTGAAAGATTTGCAGAGTAAAAAAGTGAAATCTGTTCAGTGGAAACTAAAGCAGGAACAGTTGGAGTTTTTGAGCAAATACTTCGAGATTAGGCCATTGCTTTATGTGGTGAATACCCGCAGATTCAGGAATATTTACAACGTGAAGAATAGCTTAATTAAGAGAATTCACTATGCAAACAAAAGGGGAAAGCTCCAAATTGTTGGCAAGTTCACACCTGACGAACTGAAAACGTTGAGACAATTTCAAGTTCCGTATAAACCTTGCAAGTATGTAATCTATCTGAACAGTTGATATGTCCCGCAAAGAGGAGCTCCAAACTAGGAGCTCCTCAAATTTTTTTTATAAAATATACAATTTAATAAAATTTTACTTTCTTTATTTATAGCATAGCTGTAATGAAAAATCAATACTAAAAAATAAGA
>CAKPGM010000022.1 GCA_934154805.1 uncultured Clostridia bacterium
TATTGCTATTATCACTACTCTTTTGGCTTTTGTATATTCTTCTCCTCTTTGCATTTGCTTTGAATATAATCTCGACCTCCTTTAGATATTCTTAGTAAGTAATATTACATTCTTTTTTGGGATTTTATTTCAGATCCAATTTTTTAGATTAAAATTTAAATTCGTATGAATCAATTGTTATATAACAACCTTATTATAGCGCCTAGATACTGATTTGTCCAGCAAAATCGCATTCCAATATTCGACATATTCTTAATTTTCAATTTTTTGTATTAAAATTTTATCCTTGCTAAATTTTCTTTCTAACAAGGATAAAATTTAAATTTGTTTATTTACACAGATCTCGCATATACTACTTTTCCAAATTTATATGCATTAAATTTCTTTTGTAACTCTACTATTACTACTGGTAAAATTGATATTATTGCTGTCATTAGCCATTGCACTGAATTTAGTGGGACTACATCAAATATTTGTGCAAGTGGACTTATTACAACAACCACCACTTGTAGCAAGGTTCCTAGAACAAACGCACCTACTAGATATCTATTTTCAAATAATCCTGTTTTAAATATGCTTTCTTCACCTTTTATGTTAAAGCTGTGTACAAGTTCTAGTATTCCAAGTGATAAGAACGCCATTGTTCTCCCTACTTCTATCGAATACAAATTGTTTCCTATACTAAAAGCTACAAGTGTTAACATTCCTATCATTACACCTTCTGTTGTAATCTTTCCCCAAAGTCCATCTGCAAATAGACTTTTTCTTGGATTTCTCGGTAGTCTGTTCATTATATTGTTTTCTGCTTTTTCTAACCCTAATGCTATTGCTGGAAGTGAGTCTGTTACTAAATTTACCCACAATAGCTGTATTGCTAATAATGGTGATTTTATTCCTAATAGTAAGCCAACAAATATTGCTACTATTTCTCCTATGTTTGTCGCTAGTAAGAAATGTACTGCTTTTTTTATGTTATCATATATATTTCTTCCTTGTTTTACTGCTTCTACTATTGTCACAAAATTATCATCCGTTAAAACCATATCTGATGCGTTTTTTGCCACATCTGTTCCGCCTTTTCCCATTGCAATTCCTATATCTGCATTCTTTAATGCTGGTGCGTCATTTACTCCATCTCCTGTCATTGCAACAACTGCTCCTGTACTTTGAAATGCTTTTACAATTCTTACCTTGTGTTCTGGCGAAACTCTTGCAAATACACTATATCTCATTATATTTCTTTCTAATTCCTGTTGACTCATTTTCTCTAGTGTTTCTCCGTTTATGGCTAAATCTCCTTTTCTTAATATTCCTAATTCTTTTGCTATTGCCTTTGCTGTTTGTAGATGATCACCTGTTATCATTACTGTTTTTATTCCTGCTTTTCTGCAAGTTTTTACTGCTTCTTTTACGCCTTCTCTTGGTGGATCTATCATTCCTATTAGTCCAACAAATGTTAGCTCATTTTCAATTGTTTCTGAATTAATTTCTATTGGCAATTTCTCTACATCTTTATATGCTATTGCAATTACTCTTAATGCATCTTCTGCCATCATTTGATTCTGTTCTTGTAAGGCATCTCTTTTGCTAAATATCGGTTCTATTCTTCCACTTTGATAATACTGATTACATCTCTTTATTAATACATCAGGTGCTCCTTTTGTTATTATTCTATATTTTGAACCGATTTTGTGTATCGTTGTCATCATCTTTCTTTTTGAATCAAAGGATATTTCATTTATTCTTTGCATTTGGTCATATAAATCTCTTTTTCTTAAGTTAATCTCCACAGCTGCATTTGTTATTGCAACTTCTGTTGCCTCTCCAATTATCTCTTGTGATTCAATTGTGTCTGTACACATTGTTCCAAGTTCTAATATAAATCTTCTATCATCGTTTTTTACAAGTCCAACTGCATTTCTTATTTGAGTTACTGTCATTTTGTTTTGTGTTAATGTTCCAGTTTTATCTGAACATATTACACTACTGCATCCTAAAGTTTCAACTGCCGGCAATTTTCTTATTATACTGTTCTTCTTCGCCATTTTTGTAACACCTATCGATAACATTATTGTTACTATAGCTGGTAATCCTTCTGGAATTGCTGCAACTGCTAATCCTACTGATGTCATAAACATTTCTGTAATAGGAATTTGCTTCCATATTCCTATTAAGAAAATCAATCCACATATTATCATACAAGTTATTGCAAGCGTTTTTCCTACTTCTCCTAGTTTCTTTTGCAGTGGTGTTTCTGGCGATTCGTTTTCTATTATCATTCCTGCAATTTGACCAACTTTTGTATTCATTCCAGTTTCTACAACTACTGCTTCTGCGTGGCCATTTACTACTATTGTTGTTGCAAATGCCATATTTTTTAAATCGCCAATAGCTGTATTTGCATTTAATATAACATCTGCTTGTTTTGAAGTTGGCAGTGTTTCACCTGTTAAGCTCGACTCTTCTATTTGCAAATTGTATGAGTCTATAAGTCTACAGTCTGCCGGCACATAGTTTCCTGCTTCCAGCATTACAACATCTCCTGGTACTACTTGTGATGCTTCTATTTCTCGTATTTTTCCATTTCTTCTTACTTTTGCATTTGGTGCTGACATTTTCTTTAGTGCTTCTAACGATTTTTCTGCTTTTTCTTCCTGTATTAATCCCATTATTGCATTAAATATTACTATTGCAATTATTATAATTGAGTCTATGTAATCTCCACTTCCATTAGTTTTGGCAACTATCGCAGATATTATTGCTGCTATAATTAGTACTATAATCATAAAGTCATTAAATTGTTTGATAAATTTTATAAATAAACTTTCTTTCTTCTTTTCCTTTAGATTGTTTGCTCCATATTTTTCTAATCTTTTACTTGCCTCTTCTTCAGTTAATCCACCTTTTCTCGCGTTTAGTTCATTAAATACTCTATTTAATTCTTTAGTGTACCACATAAATTTTTCCTCCCAAAAATAAAATACTATGTTTTTATACATAGTATTCTACTTGTCCTATTATTAGAACTCTTATTTTAATTTCATTGAAAGTAATTTGCTTATTCCCTTTTCTTCCATTGTTACACCATAAACAGTGTCTGCAATTTCCATTGTTCCCTTTCTATGTGTTATAACTAAGAATTGTGTATCTTTACTAAATTTCTTTAGATACATAGCATATCTTCCAACATTTACGTCATCTAATGCTGCTTCGATTTCGTCTAATATACAGAATGGAGCAGGGTTTATTTTTAATATTGCAAATAATATCGCTATTGCTGTTAATGCTTTTTCTCCTCCTGATAGAAGCATCATATTTTGAAGTTTCTTTCCTGGTGGTTGTACCCTTATGTCTATTCCACACTCTAATATATCCGCTTCATTTTCTAGTATTAGCTCGGCCTTTCCTCCTCCAAACAATTCACAAAATACTTCGTTGAAGTTTTTGTTTATTTCTTTGAATTTTTCGGCAAATTGTTTTTGCATTGTGTTTATCATTTCTGATATTACATTTCTTAGTTTTGTTATAGATTCTTCTAAGTCAAATCTTTGTTCATTCATAAAGTCGTATCTTTCTTGCATTTTTTTATAAGCTTCTATTGAATCTATGTTTATGCTTCCTAAGTCTGCAATTTCTTTTCTTAATTCATTAGTCTTTTTCTGAGCTAATTGTACATTGTCAGGTTTTTTATATTCAGTTGCATTATTTGGTGTAATTTCATATTCATTCCATAGTTTGTTAATTAGTTCTTCTAAATCTTGTTCTTGTTTTTGCTTGTTTGTTCCAATTTTTACAATTTGTGCTTTTAATGAATTTATTACCTCATATTGCTCTTCTATTCTTGCTTCTGCCTTTTCTAATTTAGCATTTGCCTCTGTTTTTTCTTGTTTCAAGTTTTCTATTTTTTCTGAGCTATTTGATACTTCTGCCTTTATTTTTTCTATTTCTTTACCAAAGTTTTCTATATCTTCTTCTAGTTTTTCAGTATCTTGTTTTTTATATTCAATTTCCTGCAATTTTGTATCAATACTTGTGTTTGCATTTTTAATGTCAGCATCAATTCTTTCTAACATTTCATTAATTGAAGCATCACTTTCATCAAATGATGATACGGATATTTTTAAGTCTGTTATGTCTGTATTTAAGTTGTCTATATATGTCTGGTCATCTTTATTAAGCTCTGCAAATTTAGATATTTCTTGATTTAGTTCTGCTATTTCTTTATCTAAGTTTTCAATTACTTGCTTTGTTCCCTCTTTAGAAGTTTGAATATTAGCTTTTTCTGTTTCTATATCATCTAATTGTTTCTTTAATTTTGTAACTTTTTCTTCTAATTTCACAATTTGAGCCTCTATCATTTCTAGCTCTTGATGTCTTGTTGCATATGTTATTTCTATTTCTTGTAACTCTTTTTCTAGCTTTGCAGATTCTTCTATTGTATCTGTTATGCTTGCTGAAAATTCTTCTTTTTCTTTTGTTATTTTTTCTATCTGTTTATTTATTTCTTCTAGTTTTGCTTTTATTTCTTCTATTTCTCTGCTTCTTCCTAGAATATTTACAGTTTTTTGTGCAACAGAACCACCGCTAATTGCTCCTGATGGATTTATTACATCTCCTTCCAATGTTACTATTCTAAATGAATAATCATTTGCTTTTGCAAGAGATATTGCATTATCCATCTTCTCTACTATTATAGTTCTTCCTAACAGACTTAATATTATGTCTTGATATTTTTTGTTATAGCTTATTAAGTCTGATGCTACTCCAACAACTCCATCCACTTTTTTAAATTTTTCTAATTTTTTGCCTTTTACAGAAGTTATTGGTAAGAAACTTGCTCTACCTAAATTGTTGTTTCTTAGGTATTCTATTAGCTTCTTAGCATCATTTTCATTCTCTGTAACAATGTTTTGCATTGCTTGTCCCAAGCACATTTCTATTGCTGTTTCGTACTTCTTATCTACTGAAATTAAACTTGCTAAAACTCCTTCTACACCTTTATTTAAGCTAGCGTCTTTTTCGCAAGCTAATAGCAAGGATTTGACACTTTTTATATATCCATCTTTATCTTTTTCTGTTTCTTGCAAGAATTTGCATCTTGATTCTTTCATTCTGTATTCTGCTGTTAAATTGTTAATCTTGTTATCATATTCTTTAATTGCATTTATTGCTTTTTCTTTTTTATCTTTTATTTCTTCTAGTTTCTTTATAGCTTTATTTCTAGTGTTATCAATTTCTAAGAAGTTTTTTGCTATATCCTGTTTCTTTATTCTGTTTGAATCTAGTTCTGACACTGTAATTTGCAATTCTTGTTTTACATTTTTCTTTGTCTTTTCTAAGTTTTCGAAGTTTACATCATATGTATTAATTTCAGATAATCTTTCATATCTTGCATCTGTATCTAATTCTACTTTCTTCTTTTTATCTTCTATTTCTAATTCTTTTGTAGATAACTTTTCTGACAACTTTGCAAGCTCTTCTTCTTTTTCTTTTAATTCATTTTCAAATTTTTCTTTGTTTTTAGAAAGATTTTCTCTCTTTGATAATTTGTTTTCTTTCTCTTCGTTGAACTCTTGAATTCTTACTTTTAGCTCTTCTATTTCTTTTTGCAATCTTTCTATATTTGTAGAATTATTTGATATTCTTTCTTTCGATATACCTATTTGAGAATTAATTTGCTCTATCTTTGTTTTACTCTCAAATCCTATGTTTTGCATATCTTCAATAGCTTGTGTTAATTCATCTATTTTGTTTTTTAACTCTTCTTTTTGAGATTGTCCTTCTTCTAACTTTGTATTTTCTGCTAATTCTTGGTCTTCTAATGTTTTTAAATCTTCTGCAACTTTACTGATTTTTTCTTTATATTCATTTATTTTAAATACAAATAATCCAATTTCTATGTCTTTTAATTCTTCTCTTAAACTTAAAAACTTTTTAGCTTTTTCTGATTGCATTTTTAACGGATCTAATTGTCCTTCTATCTCTGCTAGTATGTCATTTATACGAAGTAAGTTTAGTTTAGTCTGTTCTAGCTTTTTCTCAGATTCCATTTTTCTTGTTCTATATTTTACAATTCCGGCAGCTTCTTCAAAGATATGTCTTCTGTCTTCTGATTTATTGCTTAATATCTCGTCGATTTTTCCTTGTCCTATTATAGAATAGCCATCTTTTCCTATTCCAGTATCCATAAATAGCTCTAGTATATCTTTTAATCTGCAAGGTACTTTGTTTATAAAGTATCCTGTTTCGCCACTTCTGTATATTTTTCTTGTTACTGTAACTTCATTATACTCTATTGGCAATTTTCCGTCAGAGTTGTCTATAATTATTGAAGCCTCTGCAAATCCTAATGATTTTCTGTTTTGAGTTCCTGCAAATATTATATCTTCAGCTTTTGAGCCTCTTAGAGATTTCATACTTTGTTCTCCTAAAACCCATCTTATACTATCAGATATATTACTCTTTCCAGAACCATTTGGTCCAATTACAGATGTTATTCCTGGTTTGAATTCTAATACTGTTTTATCTGCAAAGGATTTAAATCCTTGTAATTCTAGTCTTTTTAAATACATTTCTTTCCCCTTTGATTACATTATAATTTCTTTTAAGTAACTTAGCCCACTTGTTAGTTCCATTACATCTTCCATTTTTATATTTTCGTAATAATTTTCTAAGCTTAAATTATCGCTTACTTTTTTTAATGATATTAATTCAATATCATATTTGCAACATATCATATATATAGAATGTAACTCCATATCAAATACTACATCTTCTTTTATATCTGTGCTTGTTACAAAACATTCTGCACTATAACAAGGCAATGCTTTTATATTTGCATTATCAAGTGTTGATATTTTCTCTCTATCATAACCTATAATTGTATATCTTTCTTCTCCTGGTATATTCCATTCATAGTTATATGATTTATTTACATTTACCCATTGGCCTATTTTCGAATTTGTTGAGCCAACATATCCCATATTAATTATTATATCCGGTTTATTTTCTTTATTGTTTTCAAGATAACTTACTAAACCTATTGCAGTTTGCTGTTTTCCAACTCCTGTTATTATTAATGCTATATTATCTCTTGAATATTGATTTTCTGTTATTTTTGTTAATTTCAGCTCTTCTGCTATTTTTGTAGCTTCTTTTTGCATTGCTATTACAAACAATATTTTTTTCATTTCTATTCTTCCTTATTTATTTTATTCATATGTGCAATTATATAATAAAAAGGCACAAAAAATCAACTGTACTTTTGATTTTAGTACAGTTGATTTGAAATTTATTTTATCTTTCTTCTGGATCTTTTTCTGGTTGTTTAGGTTGTAATTCTTGTTCTCTTCTACTTACAGCCTCTTTAAATACTGCAGATCTTTGTAATTGCTCTATAAATTTATTTTCTTTTCCTTGATCTGCTGATTGTGCTGGATCAGGTTGATTATTTCCACCTTTTTCATTATTGCCACCTTTTGTTTCAGGCTCCTCTTCTCTTCCTTTAAAGAATAAACGGTTAATTGCATTCTTTATTTTTTGATACCATTTTTCCTTTCTTTCTGCAGGTAAGCCTCCTTCACCTTTGTTGTTTGGATCTTCTGGCTTTCCTTGTCCACCTTTTTCTGCTGGTAATTGTACTCCCATTTTTGTTAACATACTTTCATAATCAGATATTGCTTTATTATCTTTTTTAGCTTGTCTATCTATCATTTTTTCTTCATTACTTAATGTTTTATCTACAAGCACATTTCCATCTTTATCTCTTGCTATTTTTCCAGATATAAGTTCATCAATATCTTTTCCTTCTATTTTCAAACCTTTTGTTGCAACTGATTTTATAAAAACATCCTTCTCTGCTGTATTCTTCTCTTCAGCAGCTTCTATTTTCCTATTTAAATCATCTGCTTTTGCATCATCTGTATAAGTGATTTTTCCGTCCTTATCCTTTGATGATATTGCTTCCAATTGTTTATTTAAGTCTTTTATTTCACTTTGTATTTCTAGTATTCCGCCTAAAGCTCTCTCTACAAGTGGATCTTCTTTTATTACTTTTTTAATTTCCTCTATTCTTGCTTTTCTTTCAGTAAGTTTAGTTACTCCTTCTTTTTTCTTTGTTAAAGCTTCTTTGTATTTTTTTGCTAATACTTCATCTATTTGTTTTTGTACTTCTGGATTTGCTCTTAAATCATTTACTCTAGAGTCTATATTATATTGTTCTTGTGCTATAGTTTCTTTTAACTCCTCTAGTGGTCTCCTTAATGCAGCAATCTGTTGTTGTACTATTTTTATTACGCCGTCTTCTGCAATAACAGTTGCATTATCATTTTCTAGTTTTGCAGCCTTTTTTACTGCTTGTGCTGCTTCTAAGTTAGCCATAAGTATTTCCAATTGTTTACTTAGTTTATTATACTCTTTAGTTTTATCTGCTATGATTTTCTTTGCATTTGCATAGCCTTTGTTTAATCCCTTTAACTCGTCTATTCCTTCCATAATTTTACTCTCCTTTTATTACGAATTTAGTGCTTCATCGCACTCTTTTAATGTATCATTTATTTTATTCATTAAGTCATCTACTTCAACTTTTAAGTCTACTAATTCCTCTATTGATAATTTTTCTAATTGTTCTTTTGATATGTTTAACATATTTTCTTCCATATGAGTTCCCCTTTCCAAATAAAAAACTTTTTCACTCTGTTTCTATTTTACCATATTTTGTATATTTTTGCAATACTTTATGTTAATTTAATATGATTCATACTATTCTATTTGAGTATAACATATAATTTTATGTTTTTTATACATTTAATTCAATTGTAATAAAAATTTAACATTATTGAAATATTGTCAGATTTTCTATTGCTCTATCCGATAATTTGCCATATTTTAGTTTTTTGTCAGATATCTTTTTTCCTTCTAATTCAGGAAGTATCCCAAAGTTTGCATTCATTGGTTGGAATTTATCGTTTGGAGTTGATATGTAATTTGCTAATGCTCCTATCATTGTATATTCAGAAAATTCAGCTTTTTCTTGGTTTTCTAATTTTCTAAAAGCATTGATTCCTGCCACTAGTCCAGAAGATATTGATTCTACATATCCTTCAACTCCTGTTATTTGTCCTGCAAAGTAGATATTATTGTTATTTTTTAAATTATACGTCTTATCTAATAGCTTTGTAGAATTTATAAATGTATTTCTGTGCATTACTCCATATTTCATAAATTCTGCATTTTCAAGACCTGGTATCATACTAAATACTCTTTTTTGTTCTCCAAATTTTAAATTTGTTTGAAATCCAACAATGTTATATATACTAGCTTCTTTGTTGTCTTGTCTAAGTTGTACTAGTGCATATGGTCTATATCCAGTTCTTGGATCTGTAAAACCCATTGGTTTTAGTGGGCCATATCTTAGTGTATCTATTCCTCTTTTTGCCATCACTTCAACAGGCATACACCCTTCAAATATTTCTCTTTTTTCAAATTGATGCAACTCTACTACTTGTGCATTTACTAGCTCATTATAGGAATTCTCATATTCTTCTTTGTTCATAGGTAAATTTATATAGCTCTTGTCCACATCTTTTGCACTATTCTTCCATTCTTCTACATCCATGTCCTTTGGTCTTTCTTGTTCATATCTATTACCATAAAAAGCTATGTTCATATCTATACTATCTTTTGAAATTATTGGAGCTGCTGCATCATAGAAATGCATATCTTCTTGTCCTGTTATTTCCAATATTTCTTTTGATAGATTGTCTGATGTTAGTGGGCCTGTTGCTATAATTACTATTGAATCTTTTGCAAGTTCTTTTAATGATATAAGTCCTTCTCCAACCTCTGTTCTTTCTATTGTTACGTTCTCCATCTGCTCTAATTTTTCGGTTACCTTTTTAGCAAACTCTTCTCTATCAACCGCTAACGCTTGTCCCGCCGGCACACTTGTTTCATCTGCTATTTTTATCAATAATGAATCTAATTTTCTTAATTCTTCTTTTAATAATCCACAAGCATTCGTATGTAAATTCGATTTAAACGAATTACTACAAACTATCTCTGCTAGGTTTTTATTTGTATGTGCAGGAGAAAATCTATCTGGTTTCATTTCATATAATTTTACTTTTATTCCTCTTTTGGCTATTTGGTAAGTAGCTTCGCAGCCTGCTAAACCTCCACCAATTACAATAATTTCGTTGTTCATTTCTCGCTCCTTACTCAAATAAATTCATTATATCTTCTTTTGATAGTTTGCTAATAAATGTTTGATTTACTGAAAGCATACTGTCAATTAATGTTTCTTTTCTTTTTTGTAATTCGTAAATTTTTTCTTCTATTGAATTTTTTGTTATTAGCTTATAGACTTGCACATTTTTCTTTTGTCCAATTCTATATGTTCTATCTGTTGCTTGATTTTCAGCAGACAAATTCCACCAAGGATCATAGTGTATTACCATATCTGCACCAATTAAATTTAGTCCTGTTCCTCCAGCCTTTAATGAAATTAAGAATAACTTTTTGTCTGGATTGTTGTTAAATTCATTTACTAAATCAATTCTGTCAGACACTTTTGTTTGACCTGTTAGTTTTAAATATTCTATGTTTTCTTTCTTTAATTCTTTTTCTATAATCTCAAACATGGTAGCATATCCTGAAAATAGTAATATTTTATGTCCAGATTGAATTGCATCTTTTACAATTTCTATACATTGATTTAATTTTCCACTTTCTCCTTTATAATTCTCTATAAATAAGCTTGGATGGCAACATATCTGTCTTAGTCTTGTAAGTAATGCTAATATCTTTATTTGACTCTTTTCTATTCCATTTTCTTTTATTTCAGCAAATGCATCTTTTTTAGCTTGTGCCAAATATGATAAATATATATCTTGTTGCTCATCTACCATTTGGCTCGTTAGCACTGTTATTGTTTTATCTGGTAATTCTTTTAGAACCTCTTTTTTTATCCTTCTTAACACAAATGGTTCTATTAATTGTTTAAGTTTTTCCATTGCTTGAGTATCATTTTCTTTTACTATTGGAGTTTCATATAACTCCTTAAATTTCCTATAATTAAATAAGTATCCTGGCATTATAAAGTCAAATATTGACCATAACTCTGATAATGCATTTTCTATTGGAGTTCCTGTCAAAGCAAATCTTGTTTTGGCTGTAACATATTTTATCGCCTTTGCATTTTGTGTATTGTTATTTTTTATGTATTGCGCTTCATCTGCAATTAAATATCTAAATTCATAATCATATTTTTTGTATTCTTCTATATCTCTTTTTAATAATTCATATGAAGTTATTACTATATTAAATTTAGGAATTGACTTTATCTGTTTTTGTCTTTCTTCTAAGCTTCCGTGTATTACTATCGAACTAACATTTTTAGTAAACTTTTCCGCTTCGTTCTGCCAATTTAAACACAATGAACTTGGACACACAATCAATGTTGGTTTTGCATTTTTCTCACTCTCTAGATATTGGCAGATAACCGCTAATATTTGTACAGTTTTTCCGAGTCCCATATCATCAGCTAATATTCCACCCAAGCCATAATAGTCTAATGTTTCTAACCATTTTACTCCTATTTTTTGATATTCTCTTAAATTTGCATTTAAATTCTTAGGCATTTGCATTTCTGCATTTATTTCTTTGATGTCTATATTTTCTACTAAATCCTTATATTTATCGTCTCTTGTTGCTTTTATAAATTGATTTTGTTCTAATATTTTTTCCAAATATAAGGCTCTATACATTGGTAATTTCAAGGTGTTATTCTTTATCTTGCTATAATCTATATCAATATCCTTTGTTATGCTGTCTATAAATTTTATAGTTTCATTATCTTCTAATACAACAAAGCTTCCATTTTTTAATCTGTAATACTTTTTCTTTAATTTGTATCCTTCCATTATTGCTTGTAGTTCGTCTGCGTTAAATTCTAAGTTTGACAAATCTACATCCAATAAGTTATTTTCTATTCTAACTCCTAAATTTACACTTGTTGTTCCCTTAACTTCCTTTTCCCTGAAGTTGTCTGTTGCAAGTATTTCAAAATTCTTCATATATGAATTAATATCATTTGTTAAGAATTTATATATTTTCTCTTCATCAGCTAAAATTAACCTGTTATTTTTTTGATCCAACATAAATCCACTTTTTACAAACATATTTATCAATTTTGCTTCTTTTATTGTTTCTCTTGATAAAAGTTCACTGTGAGGTTGGTTATCTAATGGGTTTATTTCTATATTGTCATATACAAATTTTATATCTGCTAACACATAATTCTTTTCATTGTAGTCTAAATATAATTTTGCATATAGTGGAGCAGGAATATATTTTTTTATTTCTTTATAGTCATCTTTATCAATTTCTAAGTTATTTTTTATGTTTGGTTCAACTATAGAAAAGAATTTTGATAACTGGTCTGCTGGCATTTTTATCGTTCTAGTAAAATTCTTTCTATATATTTCTAGAATTTTTAGGACTGTTTCACTATATTTCTTAGAACATTTATATAAATTATTTTCTATTAATATATACACGTAATCTTTGCCATTGTAAATTGTATATTCGTATATATCTAAATCTGTTGATATTTTATAATTATTGTCATCTATCTTTTTAAATGAAAATTTTATATCTGGTTCATTTGGTACAAATACTATGCTTTTCGTGTTATATTGGCACTCCATTATAACTGCTTTATTTTCTAAGCAGTTAAATAATTCATCTATTCCACTATTAGAAAGCACAATAGAATCTTCTCCTAATCTTTTTGTATAGTAATCATATCCTGTTGATGCTTCGTTCGCATACTTTATTATTTCAGCATATTTAAGCACAAAGTCTAAAAGATTTCTATCTTCTTCAAGAAACATATCTCTAGTATGTTCAAACTCAAGTTTTGCACCATATCTATATGTTTCTTTTTTTAGAAATCTATCATAAAATTCTGGTAATGATTTTATTTTATAAAATTGTTTTTCTCCAATTCTTATTTCTAGTTTTAACACATTATTAAATTTGTTATATATGATTTTTGGCTCTATGTGTATATAACCTTTTTTCTCTGAATTTTCATTAGAATCAGTATTTTCCTCATCTAGATAATAGAATTCTTTTACAAGTTGATTAAATACTTTATAATCCCCTGGATTTGTGTATTCCAAACTACCATTTTTATTTTCCATTTGAACTTTTTTCTCCTCTTTTACTGATTATTTATTATACACTATTTTCCAGTACAATTCAATTACATAAAGTAAAAAAAATATAAAGTTTTATTATTAAAAGTAATGTCTTTATGAAAAATAATAAATATACTTTAATTAATCATCTAAAAAAAGAACTGAATTTCAGTTTTTACCTGCAATTTAGCTCTTTTATTTTATTAAACATTTATGTTTTCTAATTTGTATTTTAATCCTGTATTTCTTTTCTTTGTTGTGTTATTTGTAATCATATAATTTACTACACTCTGTGGGCCTATTACTATTAATAATTTCTTTGCTCTTGTAATAGCTGTATATAGTAAGTTTCTGGTTAGCAATAGAGGAGTGGTTTGTGATGCTATAAATAGTACTACATCAAATTCACTTCCTTGTGACTTGTGTACCGTTATAGCATATGCATGCTCTAATTGTTCTAGGTCTGCATTGTCATATGTTGCAACCTTTCCATCATCAAATTTTACTCTTATTGTTTTGTCTTCTTTATTAATTTTCTCTATGATTCCAAGCTCTCCGTTAAACACACCATTTCCAAGCTCTTTCTTGAATTCTCTGTCGTTTTCTTTTTCCCATAATATATTATAATTATTTTTCACTTGCATAACCCTGTCTTGTTCTCTATATTTTATTTCTCCATATGTTCGTTCTTCTTTGTCTATATCTAATGGATTTATTTCATTTTGTAATAATATATTAAGTTCTTTTGTTCCTAACTTTCCTTTCTTGGTCGGTGTTATGATTTGTATATTACTAAAAAAATCATAATCTCCAAACTTTTTTAATCTACCTTTACAAAGGCTTACTATGGTTTCTTGTATTTTTTCTTGATTTACTTCATTTATAAAAAAGAAATCATCCAATAATTCCACATTTTCTTCGTCAACCATAGTTTCTTTTATATTGCCACTTATAAAATTTTCTCCACTATTTACCTTATGGGCATTTACTATAATTTTACTTTTAGCAGCCTGTCTGAATATTTGGTTAAGTTCTATTGTTTCTATCTGACCAGATTCTATTATGTCTTTTAATACGCTTCCTGGTCCAACAGATTGTAATTGATCTATGTCACCAACTAATACAAGTTTAGTTCCATTATAAACTCCTTTCAGCAAGTAGTTCATTAAAAACATATCTATCATAGAAGCTTCATCAACTATTATTATATCTGCATCAATTGGAGTTACTAGTAAATCTACACTAAATGCATCTGTATCACTTGTTCCTCCCATTAACTCTAATAACCTATGTAATGTTTTTGCCTCTTCTCCTGTTGTTTCTGTCATTCTTTTTGCAGCTCTTCCTGTTGGAGCACATAATACCGGCTTCATTTTATGTTTCTTATATAATTCTATTATCGCCTTTATAATAGTTGTTTTACCTGTTCCAGGACCTCCAGTAATGATACACACGTTATTGTCATTTATACTAAATATTGCCTCTTTTTGTTTATCCGATAAAGTAAGTCCTATATCTTTTTCTGTTTTTTCTAATTCTTTTTTGATATTCTTTATTTTTTTAGTGTTTTCTGAATCCCTTAGTGTTATTATTTTTTCTGCTATATTTCTTTCCGCTACATAAAATGGTTTTGCATACACCCATTCTTTATTATCATCTCTATCTTCTATTATTATTTCTTCTTTCGCTTTCATTTCTATAAGAGTTTCTTCTATTGCATTTGCATCTATTCTTAATAAATCCTGCTCGAATTGTATTAAATTTTCATATATAACAGTTGAATGACCATTTAGTCCTATCTTTTCTAATCCGTATTTTATTCCACTTCGTATTCTTTTATAGTTATCTTGTTCAAAACCTAAATCTAGTGCGATTTTATCTATTTTTTCAAAGTTAACCTTACTAGCTACATCTATTAATATATATGGATTTTCTTCTATTTTCTCTAGTGCATTTCCGCCTAATTTTTTATATACATTTTCAGCACTTTGTGGACCTATTCCAAACTTGTCTAAAAATCCAACTATCTGCCATAATTCCCAATTTTCTAAGAATTGTTGGGCTATTTCTAAAGCTTTTTCTTCATTTATTCCTTTTATTTGGGTTAATTTTTTTGGTTCTAATTTTATTATATTTATTGTATCTGCTCCAAAAGCATTTACTATTTTTTTTGCAGTTGCTGGTCCTATTCCTTTGAAGTTACCATTAGCTAAATATTTTTCTAGTGCTTCTGGTGTTGATGGTATCATCTTTTCAAATGTAGCTATTTTTAGTTGTTCTCCATACTCCGGATGAGTTACTAAGTCTCCTGTTAATTTCAAATTATCTCCATTATTTATAAACGGCAAATAGCCTACAACAGTAACCTCCTCTTTTTCTGTGGTTTCAAAGGTTGCTACTGTGTAGCTATTTACTTCATTTTTATATATAATATCTACTATTTGACCTTCTATTTGCAACTTTATTCCTCTATTCTAATTTATTTTAACTTGTATTATAGTATCACAAATAGCAGTATTTTTCAATAAATTTCATCCATTTATAACTCTCATTATTTTTTTCATACTTATTTTGCTGTTCTTGCCTGTTCTATTTCTTCGTCAGTCGCATTTGTGATTTTCTTTATTATATTTATGTTAAAATTTTCCTTTAACATTTTTTTAACAACTTCCATTTTCGTTTCTTTTGCTCCTTCTTTTTTACCTTCTTTTCTTCCGTTTTTCTTCTCCCTTTGCTACTCCCTCGTACCAATAATCTACTAATGCTTGTCCAAATCTCATACCACTTTCCTCCTCATCTTTATTTATTTTTTCTAGCAGTTCTTCTGCTAAGTTTTTATCTATTTCTCTTATTATATTGGTTATATATATGCTTATTCTTTCTTTTTCGTCTTCTGTAAATTTAAATTTTTCTATT
>CAKPGM010000023.1 GCA_934154805.1 uncultured Clostridia bacterium
AGTAATATAGTTTGTTGTTAGAATAAATAGCTTAAATACTAGTAATAGCAAGGAATTGCAAGATTTTGCGGGTAGGATCATATATGTATGGTTTTATATTTGTTCCTACTCTTTTTTTGCACAAAACTTTGATTTTGCGCAATGTTGAGTATCGATTATAAAAGGTAATCTCCTATACTACCCTACAAATATATATACCAAAAAAATTACTTTGTCAATAGAATATTTTTTAAATAAAAACAGATAAAGAAATTTATTCATCTCTCTATCTGTTTTTTTCGAGTCAGTCAGTCAAAATTTATCCAATGCATCAGTTATCTTTATTAGCTGATCTTCTGAAAACATTTTTTTATAAGCAAACCATTTCTCTAGTTTTTCGACGGGAATTCCGATTACTTCTGATAGTTTTTCAAGGCTAATTCCTTGCTCATACATAATGTCTTCTACTACCATAACTGTCGAAATGTTTTTCTTATACAACCGTTCTCTTTTTGGAAATATCTTGTCTAACATATACCCTCTCCTCCCTTTTTACAACGTAATATCGGGAATGTTTTCTAATACAAGAATAAATCCTGCATATATTATTATATCATATTTTATGTAATATTCAACAGTTATTTCAGTCCTGGTAATATTTTTCTAAGTTTTGTAATGAATTCTTCATTAGTTTTAGTAGAAATCATTTGATTTATAAATTGTTCAGTGACCTCTGTAACTTGCATACTTGATAAAGCTTTTCGCAAAGCAAATATTGCAGCAAGTTCTTCTTGTGAAAGTAGCTTCTCTTCTCTTCTTGTTCCTGATTTATTAATATCAATAGCAGGGAATACTCTTTTTTCTGAAAGTGATCTGTCTAAATGTACTTCCATATTTCCTGTACCTTTAAACTCTTCAAATATTACTTCATCCATTCTGCTTCCTGTATCTACTAACGCTGTTGCTAAAATAGTTAAGCTTCCTCCAAATTCTATGTTTCTAGCAGCTCCAAAGAATTTCTTTGGTTTATGTAGTGCTGCAGGGTCTAGTCCTCCAGATAAGGTTCTTCCAGATGCTGGTATTACTAAGTTATAAGCTCTTGCAAGTCTAGTTATACTATCTAATAATATAGCAACATCTTTTCCATGTTCTACAAGTCTTTTTGCTCTTTCTAATACCATTTCAGCTACCTTTACATGATGTTCTGGTAACTCATCAAAAGTAGAATAAATTACTTCTCCTTTTATAGATCTTTTCATATCTGTAACTTCTTCAGGTCTTTCATCAATAAGTAGCACAATTAGCTCTATTTCAGGATGATTTGCAGTTATACTATTAGCTATCTTCTTCAATAATGTAGTTTTTCCAACTTTTGGGGGAGCAACTATCATTCCTCTTTGTCCTTTTCCTATTGGGCAAACTAAATCTATCATTCTCATTGCATATTCGTTTGGAACTGTTTCTAGTTTTATTCTTTCTTCTGGGTATATAGGAGTTAAGTCATCGAACTTTCTTCTTTTATAAGCTTTTTCAGGAGCTTCTCCGTTAACCGCACCAACATAAATAAGTCCTGGAAATTTAGCATCTTCTTTAGGAAATCTGGCGATTCCTTTGATTTTATCTCCTTTGTCTAATCTAAATCTTTTAATTTGTATAGGTGATATGTATACGTCTTTAGGGCTTGATAAATAATTTTCTCCTCTTAAGAATCCATAACCATCTGGTAATATTTCTAAAACACCTTCTGCAATAAAATCATCCGGATTTGTAAGTTTATATTCTAAATCAGAATCATCTCTAGCATTTTTATCTATTTGATATCTAGCGTCATTATCAATAGTAGTATTTTCTTTTTGTTCTACTACTTTATCAGAGTCTGTTTGAGTAAGTAATTCTATTAACTCATCTTTCTTTAATTTTGTTACATTTTTTACGCCCTTTTCTTTGGCTAATTGACGTAATTCAACCAAGGTACAATTTGATAAATCCATATAAAATTCCTCCATTGTTTTTTATTTTAATCTATTTAGTTCGTTTATTGGAAAGTTTAAGATTAATAAATTTTATTGATATAAAAATCTATATGTATTATATAGTATTTCTGGAAAAAAAGCAAGAAAAAAGAGAGAAAAATCCCTCTTATCTACTAATATCTATATAAACTCTCTCATTAGGTAAGTACATATCTAATTTTTCTCTTGCCATTTGCTCTATATATTCTGTTGAATTAACATTTGATTTTGTTTTATTTAGTTCTTCATTTTCTTCTGTAGCAGTTTCTAGTTGTTTTGCATATACAGAAGCTTCAGAACTATATTGATTTAGCATTTTTTGTTGTGAAATAAGAGTTACAACAAAATATGTTAAGAATATTGCTATTATAACATTTCTGTAAATTTTTTTCATACGATTATCTCCAAAAAAACATTTTATCTTTCCATATAATATATTATTCTACATAAAAAATTAAAATCCTTTATTTATTTGACAATTTTTTTATTTTTCTTTAAATGTAATCTTTTTAAATTAATTATTAGTACGTAAAATGGTTTCGATAACAATTTATATAATTTCTTAATAGGAAATATTATAATGGAAATCGCTTTTATTATTACTCTTTTTAATAATAATATAATTTTTACATTTATTTTTATAAAATATTTGCTTAGTGTAAGTAAATACAAAGTCAGACCGAACTGCAATTGCAACAAATATAAAGAATCTCAATTGTCCATTATTAAATATAAATAACATTGCTATTAAAAATATTCCTGTAAGTGTTCCGAATATTATGTCTTCGATGTAGGTTGCAATATCAGATGTTTTAAAGGATTTCCTTAATATTCTAAATATGTCAAACCATAGTCCTATTATTACACCACAAATAGTATATATTGCAAATAGGTAAATTTGATTATTATCCATATGTTCCTCATCTCTTATGAAATTTATTTAAAAATCTTGCCTAATAAACTTCCACTGTTTTTCTTATTTACATTTGCATCACTATATCCTAAATTGAAAATTTCACCTTCAATTATTACTTCAAGACTATCAATGCTTAGCTTATTTATTCTTAATTCTTCTCCCTTTATTGTAAGTAGTCCAAGTTGAGTTTCCACAATTACAATTTGATCGTCAAAACTTAAAACATCTACTACTCCTGTTACAGTGAGCTTTTCCCTATTTTCTAATATTATATTTTGAATTATATTATTATTTTGAACAGTATTTTTTCTATCTTCCATTTCAAGCCCCTCTTCCCTTTGTTTCTCATATATTCTATTATATTCAGGTCTTGTCTATTTTAGAACAAAAAATAAGCCACTTAAGTGACTTACTTTTGTCTTTTTAGGTAACTATCAATGAATCCATCTAAATCTCCATCCATTACAGCTTGAACATTACCAACTTCATAATTTGTTCTATGATCTTTTACAAGTGTATATGGGCAAAATACATAAGAACGAATTTGGCTTCCCCAAGCTATATCCATTTGGATTCCTTTTAATTCTTCTATTTTATCTTTGTTTTCTTTTTCTTTTAAATTTAATAATTTAGATTTTAACATTTTCATAGCTGTTTCTCTGTTTTGAATTTGCGATCTTTCAGATTGACACGAAACTACTATATTGGTTGGAATATGAGTGATTCTTACAGCAGATGAAGTTTTATTTATATGCTGTCCTCCTGCTCCAGATGCTCTGTATGTATCCACTCTTAAATCTTCAGGATTAATGTCTATTTCTACGTCCTCTGTTATTTCAGGAAGTACTTCTAATGATGCAAAAGAAGTATGTCTTCTCCCTCCTGCATCAAATGGAGATATTCGAACTAGTCTATGAACCCCCATTTCTCCTTTTAGGTATCCATATGCATATTCTCCTGATACTAAGAAAGTTACACTCTTTATACCGGCTTCATCGCCTTCTAGATAGTCTAATTCTTTTACTTCATATCCATTGTTTGTAGCCCATCTGGTATACATTCTATATAACATTTCTACCCAGTCTTGTGCTTCAGTTCCTCCTGCACCTGGATGAAGCGTTAGAATAGCATTGTTTGAATCATATTTGCCTGATAACAAAGTATTTATCTCTAGCTTTTCAATGTCTTTTTCTAGCTGGTTTATATTTGAAATGATTTCTTTTGCTTCTTCAAAATAATCAGAACCTTCTTCAATTTCAGAGATAGAACTTTCTTCAAATATCAAAGTATTTAAAGCTTCAATATCTTCTAAATTAGACTTTATTTTTTTATAACTTTCTGTTTTCTTTTTTAATGAGGTTATTTCTTTTAATACCTTTTCTGAATTATTAGAGTCATTCCAAAATTCTGTTGATGAAGTTTGATTTTCTAAATCTTTTAGTTTATTTTCTAAACCAGCAATGTCAAAGAGAACCTCCAATTTCTATTAATCTACTTTTTAGTTTCTCTATATTCTTTTTATTCTCATCTAAACTAATCATCATATTCTCCTTTCAATTAATCACGTAGTTCTTTCTTTGCTTTTTTATAATCCGGCATATAATATTCTACTAAATTCCAAAATTCTTTTGAATGATTCATATATTTCAAATGACATAGCTCGTGTAAACATACATATTCAATTGAATGCCTGCTGTATGCCATCAGATTTTGATTTATGCTTATTTTCTTCTTAGATGAACATATTCCCCACGTTGCTTTTAAGTTTTTTATATTCCATTCTAAGGGAAATAAACCTGTTCTTTGTTTTAAATCTTCCATTGCAGAAGTAACTTCTTCCTTTGCAATAGATTTATAATAATTATCAATTATTTTTTTAGTTTTTAGTTTTAATTCATCTTTAGGTAAGGATTTTGCATCATTTGGAAAATATATTATTAACTCTTTTCCGGTATTTTCTAATCTAGTTCTTTTAATTTTATCTGAAAAATTTATTAGTAGTATAAGTTTTTTTCCTAACACAAAAATATCGGTTCCGTTTTCATATTTTAATTTATGCTCTGAATTCTTACTTTGATTTAATTTTCTTTGTATCCAGTTTAATTTTTCAATTAAAAGATTATTTATATATTCTTGTGTTGCTGATTTTGGTACTTTTACAATAACTTTTCCATCTTTTATTTGTATATAACTATTTTTTCGTCTATCTTTGTTCAACAAATATTGTATATTCGTTCCTGGAATTATTTTGTTTTCATACATATTGTGACCTCTTGTTTAGCCGTTAATTATCTTTCAAAGTCATCTCTATCTGCTCTTTTTCGTGTTTCTTTTACTTGTCCAATTGTTGCTTCAAGAGCTTTATATCTGTATGTTTGTTGTAATTCTTGTTCTGTTAATTGAATAAATGGTTTATCTGTTCCATCTAAGGCAAATACATAATAAAAGTATGGCTTCTTTACAGGTTCTTCTTCAAGATTGTCAATTATTCTTCCTTTGCTTGCAGCTAACTTTTGGAAGTAATTTCCGTTAGGATACATATAAGTTACTGCACATCTATATTCTGCAGTTCTATCTTCTTGACCTTCTAGATTTCTAAGTAATTTGTTTACACATTCATATTTAGGCAAAGTTGGGTCTTGTTTTCTTTCAGCATCTGCATATCTTGCTGTAAATATTCCAGGCTCACCATTTAAACTATTTACAAATAATCCCGCATCATCTGTTAATACAGGAATATTTATACCTTTTTTCTTGCAAAAATCATATATTGCACTTGCTTTTATTAATGAATTTTCTTCAAGAGTTTGACCATTTTCTTCAATCTCTTCAGTATATCCGATATCATCTAAAGTTAATACTTCAAGTTCTAATTTAGCTTGCTGGATTATATTTTTTAAATCCTCAATTTTTCTTTTATTTGTTGTTCCAAATATAATTTTCATAATTTTCCTCCTCGTTACTATAAACCTTCGGCTTCTAGAAATCCTATTATATGGCCAGCAAACCATGTAAGTTTTTGATTGTCAGCGTGAGCTAAGTTTCTGTGTGCTTTTCCATTTCCTTCAATGACAAATTCTCCAACAACCCAATATGGTTCGTGGGTAATGAAATCATCCGCATATTCGAGTGTAAAATATCTAGGTCTTTGTTTCGTTAAAGCTAATGCAACATATTTTGATGCAGCATCTCTGTAATCATAATCAGGAAAAGTGAAAAAGAATACACTTGTTCCATTTACAGTTTTATTGTATGTGACATTAAAGTCGTCAGCAGTAACTATCTTATCCAAATCTTGGATTTCTATTTCTGTATTTTTCTTCAATTCGTCTTTTACGTAATTCCATTTTTCGTATAAGTATTTTTTCATTTCATCTGGGCCCTGTCGTAATACGTTACTAAATTCACTCCAATGTCCAAAAACCTCATTAAATAAAACATTATTCGATAATTGATATTGAATACTTGTTTTTGTCATAAATTTATCTCCTTCCATATTATAAATCTAACCTAGCTTCTCCAGTTGTTATAATTATATAAAAAATGTTATTTAATGTCAATGCTGTCTTTCTATACACTTTGTTTATTAGTTTTATACTAAAATTCTCTTCTTGTTGGTATATTTAGCACAGTTTATCTTACAATAAAACATTTTACTTAGTAAACAAAGAGAGTTAACATTATAAAATGCTAACTCTCTTATTAACTACTCAGTTATTACTATTACTGGTTCTTACCACAGCAATTTTTATATTTCTTTCTACTTCCACATGGACTTGGTTGTATGTTATATATAGTATTATCAATATTATTGATATTCAGTAAAATCTAAACTAGGTAAAAATACTTTTTCTATTTTTTCTATTTTGTTAAAAATATTTCGTTTAATTGTCTTAACTCCAAAAGGAATTGGAGGGGCTTGAAAATTATGTTTTTTCAAATAGTTATTAAAAGGTATTATGTTAATATTAGTAACTACTTTATTTTTTATTTCATAAAATTTACTTTTCATCTTCTATAATTTTTAAAACTAATTTTTTAACTTCTAACCAAATTTTTTTTAAACTATCATATGATAAAGTTTTATAAACATCATCATATGATGTCCATATTAAATCATGAGTGTCTAAAGAATCATTATTACTTTTACCATTATCAATTGTAATATAATAATACATATCAACTTCATCATTTTTTGAATCATAATAGTGTTCTTGAGCCACAGGCTCATTACTATACAAAATACAATCTCTTTTTGTTTCTTCTGCTGTTTCTCTTATTGCACATTCTATCAAAGACTCCTCTGATTCTCTATGCCCCTTCGGAAAAGAATAATCTTTTTGTTTTTGCCTATATATTAGTCCTATCTTATTATTTTCTTTATTAATTAATATACATCCTGCCTTTTCCACTTTCATTTTCTTAACCCTTTCATCATTAATATTCTATCATAAATATCATCTTTTTCAATATCTAAATCCTTATATTTTGAACTATTTGAAATGAAAAACTGATAAATTCTTCAAAACACAATAAATTCAACTCATTTGGTAATACACCATTAAATACCCAATCCACATCTGAAATTAAACATTTTGATACTCCATTTGAATTATGCCAATACTTAATTCTCGATGAATCCTTAGCATCTAATTTATATTTTGAAATCCATCTTTCCTCTCTCACTTTTTTAGGAGTTACAAAAGCATCATCTCTTTTTTTTTTTAATATAATAAAATCTTATTATTTTTTTCTATAATGAAAAAGCCAGCACGAATGCTGACTTTTATTTGTTTGCATAAATTGTTTGCAAACAAATTGCAAACATTTGCCTTATTTTACGATTTTTTTGTTTTCACAAATCTTCGTAAACCCTTGATTTTACTACTATTTACCGCAACAGTTTTTGTACTTTTTGCCACTTCCACAAGTTGTAGGAACTCCCATATTTATAATACTTATAATATTTATAATATTATTGATATTTCAAGGCTTTAGCGTCTTGGT